>CANJBZ010000008.1 GCA_947473475.1 Alphaproteobacteria bacterium | reverse complement strand
GTAGAGATCGTCGCGCAGATATTCGAGCACGCTCTGCGCGCCCAAACTGCCGCCAAGCGCCAGCCCGTAGAGAACCGGACGCCCGCACGCCACCACATCGGCGCCCAGCGCCAACGCACGGAACACGTCCTGACCGCGGCGGATGCCAGTTAAGGATACTCCCCCGCGGAGCGGGACCGCGAAGCGGTGGAGGGGGCGGCTACAGCTTCGGTGTTCGGAAGAGGCCCTTCGACCTATTCCCTCACTCGTCCTTCGGCGTGACCCGGCGGGTTTCGGTGTTCATGGGCACGTCGTTGCGGCGCTGTTGCGCGATGATGTCGCCGGTGATCCAGTAATCGCCTGCGACGGCGCGCGCGGCCATTGCATCGAAGCGTTCGTCCCATTCGCCAAGCGAGGCGCCGAACCACGGCGCCTGCGGCTTCAGCGGCGGCAGCCCCAGTTCGTCCCAAATCTTCTTGGCGTTTTCCATGTATTCGCGCTTGGGCAGCGATACAGGCGGGAACGGCTCTTTCAGCGTCGCGTCGAACAATACAGAGGCGTCCTCGCCGCCATTGCGCAGGCTGCGCGGGCCGTGGCCCTGGTCGCGGTGCTTGAGGATTTCCATGTCCAGCGCCGGGTTGCAGCGATAGGACAGCGCCCACCACACCGCATCCATGTTGGTCGGATCGATGTCTTCGTCGATCGCGATGACGTATTTGCCGACCGCGCGATGCTGCGAGCACAGACCGTACATCGCCCGCCAGACTTCCTGGCGCGGCGTACCTTTTTCCATGTGCAGCATCACGACTTTGCGCAAGTTCGTCAGCGGTTCGTGCAGGGCGACGCGCTTGACGAACTTCATGCCCAGGGCGTGCAAGCCCTGCAGCAGCAACGGCTCCAGCGAAACCTGCTTGATGAGGCTCGATTCGGACGGTGTCACCTGGCTGATGATGGAAGTGAGGATCGCGTCCTTGCGGCGCGTGATCGCGGTGACTTCCATGAACGCATTGTATTCCTGCAAGTTTACGTGGCCGTGGGATTCGCCAAACGGTGCTTCCGGCTCCAGCCATTCGGTGTCGATGTAGCCTTCGATCACGATCTCGGCTTCCGCGGGGACAAGCAGGTCGACCGTTTTGGCCCTCACGACATTGATCGGAGTTCCGACCAAGCCACCGGCGACATCGAGTTCGTCCAGCGATTCGGCAATCTTCTGCGTCGAGACAAAGGTAATCGCGGGCGGCGCACCAAGCACGACGGCGGCAGGCATCTTCTCGCCGCGCTTCTTGTATTTCAGCCAGTGCGCATAGATGCCAGGACGCAGTTCCAGCGACGGGTTCATTCCCAGGCGGCGGCGCGACTTCACCTGACCGCGGTAATTGCCCATGTTCTGGACGCCGGTATCGGGGTCCTTGGTGATGTATTGCGATAGCGTCGTATACGGAGCATTGTCCCAGCCCGGGGTCGAGATCGGTACGGGAATGCCGTCGAGCCCCATGCCCTCCTTGTTCAGCTCGTCTCCTGTGATGACGATCTCGTGGCACGGCGCGACCGTCACGATGCGGGGTTTGATCGGAGAGGCTGTGGCGCGCGCCCAGGTCTCCTCGATCTTGTCGAGATCGCATCCCAGGCCAATCCGGTAGATTTCACGGTTGGCCGCAAGGGCGCCGACAACCACGGGAATATCGTAGTGCTTACCCTTGCTGTCCGTCACATTGGTAAACAGAAACGCCTTGCGCTCGCTTTCGGGCAAGCCGCCGCGGAACTGCCAACGCACCAGCGGGTGCATCTCGGTGTCCTTGTTGATCGGGCGATCGACGCGAACAAGCTGGCCGGCCTTTTCCAGAGCGGCAATATGGTCATGTAAATCCGGATAGGTACGGGCCGGAGCTTCGCGGCGGGTCATGGGGGATCTCCTTGGACGCACGCTTCATGCGCTGGCAGCGAAAGTGAATCAAGCGTTTCGCTATCCCCTTCCAGGCCGTCCGCCTGGGCGGTGTCTCCGGCTGTGGTAAACCCGGCCGGAGACACCCATGTTCTGAGGACTGGCGGACCTATAGGATGAAGTCTGCTGCGACCAGAGAACTTACCCCGGTCACATCGATGCTGAAATCGGCGACCCCGTCGCCGTTGACGTCACCGGACACAATGATGCCTCCCGCGGCCGCCGCGTATTGGAGCTCCCCGGCCACATGATGAAAGGCTTGCGTGCCGATGAAGGTAAACGCCTGGTCGCCACTTACTGTGGTGCTGGCATCGATCTTCGCAAGATAGATTTGGTCCGCTTCCGAATGATTGAAATCGGCGATCGTGTCGTGGCTTCCCAGAGTTGGCGAGTCCGCCAGCAGCTTGAAGACGAAGCGGTCTGCACCAATCCCCCCGGAGAGTTTGTCGATTCCGGCGCCGCCCGTAAGCGTGTCGTTCCCGTCGCCCCCGGAAAGCGAGTCGTTGCCTCCCGCTCCAATTAAACCGTCGTTTCCAGTCAGTCCTGACAACGTGTCGCTGCCCGAACCTCCCGTGATGGCATTGGCAAGCGTGTTTCCCGTGCCGGTGAAATTGCCGGTGCCGGCAAATGTCAGGTTTTCGACAAAGGCGGGCAGCAGGAAGCTGGCGCTTGACGCCTTCACAAGATCGGTTCCACCTCCATTGTTCTCGACAACCGAATCCGATGGGTCGTTGACAAGAAAGAGGTCATTGCCAACGCCGCCGGCAAGAGTGTCCACGCCTTTGCCACCGTCGATCGTATCGGCGCCCGAACTGCCGCGGATGTAATCGCTACCGTCGCCGCCCGAAAGGGAATTGGCGGCGCTGCTTCCCGAAAGCGTGTCATTAAACGAAGATCCAATTAGGTTTTCGATACGCTTGAGAACGTCGCCTTCGGCGTGACCTCCAATGCCGGTTCCGGTGTATAGGCTGACATCCACGCCGGCAGCCGACGCCGCGTAGGTGACGGTGTCGATACCATTGCCGCCATCCAGTGTGTCGGCCTCGCCAAGCCCCGCAAGTGTGTTTGCCCCCGAATTGCCAGTGATGAGATTGGCGGAATCGTTCCCCGCCCCGGCAAGTGCAACAATGCCGGTCAGCGTCAGATTTTCGACGTTCGATGGGAGCGTGTACGAGACGGATGCAAGGGCCAGATCGGCTCCCTGGTCTGCACCTTCGATCAGACGATCGCCTACGGAATCGACCATATAGAGGTCGTTGCCGCCACCTCCGGCGAGTGTGTCGGTACCTGCGCCACCGTTCAACGTATCGTTTCCACCATGCGCAGCGATGCTGTCTTGCCCGGCGCCGCCGCTGATCGAATCTTCTTCGCCCGTTGGGGTGACGACGGCGCTGTTGTCGATGACATCGTTCCCGGAGGATCCGTCAATCGTTTCGCCCGAAACATTGTCGACGGCGATTGTGAGCTTCTTATCGTAGGTCTGACCTGCGGAGTCCGTCACCCGGATCACGATGTCATAAGCATTGCCCGCCTCGTAATCGAAAGGCGTCGTCGCGACGAGATTGCCGCCGTCTATGGCAAACAGCCCGCCGGCATCGTCCACCATGGAAAATGACAGGCTGTCATTCGCGTCTGGATCAATCGCAGACAGAACTCCGACAGCGGTCCCGGAAGGGGTGTTTTCCAGAATTGAAGTTGAGGACAAGCCGATATCGACGGGTGCGGAGTCCGGCGACGTGCTGAACAGGAACGCTGACTCGGTTAGACTAGCAATGGTAACGTTCTTCAGAACAAGGGAATTGCCGTTGCCGAGGTCGATCGCGCCGTCCGATAACGTTTGCGTGGCGTGAAGCAGAAGTCCGGCGAGATCTGAATAACCGGCCACGCCGCTCAGGTCGATCTTGTCGCCCTCCGCCACGGAAAAATTTAGGATCGTGTCGGCGCCTGCGCCCGCTTTGAAGGTGTCGGCGCCTGTGCCGCCGACAAACAGATCGTTGCCGGCAGAGCCGCTGAGTAGATCGGCGCCCGCTCCTCCGGAGACCAACGCCGTCCACGCGCTTGCATCCCAGGGGTGCGAGGAGTCGAGCACCGGATGCGAACTAAGCGAATTGTTGTTCGACTGCACGCTCGTCTTGTTGGTGATTTGCGCCGCAGTCAGCCCGTAAAAATGGTTGTCCGTAATTTGCGCGCTAAGGGTGCTCCCGTTGTTCACGGAATAGATGCTGGAGCCGCTCTTGTCGTTGATGATGGTGTTACCCGAAACGATCAGCTTGGATTTTGCGTAAGGCGCGTTCTCCTTGGCGTAGGCAATGATCGCCGGGTTCTGCGTCCACGGTCCTTGTTGAATGACATTGTTCTGAATCGTGGCCAGTCCGCCGTTCGGCAGATCGATGCTGTAACTCGCCGAACCATCATTGTCGTATATGCGATTGTTCGTCAGGATCGTTTCCACCGCCCGGCTTTTCACCTCGTGACCGACGACAGCGTCGTGGGAAAAACTGTTCGTCATCTGAAACAGTGCAATTTGACCGACATAGACGTTGTGGCTTTGGCCATCGCCGGCCCCGTTGTGGTCGAACTCCGTGCGGTCGATGGTGATGACGCCGCCCGGCGTCGCGGCCGCGAGGATGCCGTCCTGGTTGTCGTGAAAGTAGGAGTTGGTGACGGTCAGGTTTCCACCTTCATAGCGGATACCGCCGCCGTTCCCGTCGCCGACCGCGGCGCCTGAAAATTCCAGATGGTCGATCGTGACATCCGTGGTGGTGACAAGGATGGCCTTTCCGTTTGAAGGGGCCGTCGTCGCCACGAAATGAGCCATTCCGCCCACGCCGATAATGTTGATCTTGGTGTTGATGGCCGCAAAATCGTTCACGTATGTGCCCGCCTGCACAAACAAAGTATCTCCGTCATGCGATGCAGCGACGGCGTCTTTCAGGCTCGCGTATTGCTGGTCACGTCCGACCGTCAAAATGGCCATAGATTCTCCTCACCGGCATAGCTTCGCCGTTGCGCATTTCGCGTTGCGCGGAATTGTTGAAAGTTTACCCCCCTCGATTGCGTAAGGCCGCCTCGACGCGGCGCGCACGCAGTTACGAGGATGTTTCCGTAATGAAAGTGTTCGACACGTCCGTCAAATCACTTGCATCCGCTCGCTGTGATAAAGCTGAGAAGGTAAATGAAATGCTAATTCTACAGTTCAGCTTACGCTGATTTGTGTGACAAATTCGAGGCATCGCAGAAGTGGGTCTGTGAATACATCTGTACACGGAATGCGCTGTCGAATTTGCGCTGGGCCGTCTTCAGGGAGACACCGCGCAACCCCGGGGTGAGAGCGGCGCGTCATGGCGCTGCATCAGGTTGGGACGGCTTCTTTCGCGATCGCTGTGTACTGCGGGAAATCAATCCCCGCCGGGCATCATCGCCGCGCAACCGCCATCCACGAAGAGTTCGGTCCCCGCAATGAAATCGGATTCGTCGGAGACCAGAAACAGCATGGCGCGCGCCAGATCGATCGGTTCGCCTGGACGATTGCGCAGGTTCAACACCTTGCGGTCCGGATTGAATTCGTCCTTCCCAACGGGCGAGCCGATCTTGTTCGGCACCACGCAATTGACGCGGATGTCATACGGCGCAAGCTGAATGGCGAGCGAACGCGTCAGATTGATGACGCCCGCTTTGGCGCTGGTGTAAGCAATCGCCCGGCCGCGTCCGTAATGGCCCGATGTCGAGCTGACATTGACGATCTTGCCGCCATGCTTAGCGGCGATCATCGCTTTGGCGGCATATTTGCTGAAGAGCATCGGCGCGGTCAGGCATACGGCGAAAACGCGGTCCCATTCGGCCTTGGTGATGTCGAAGAGGTGCTTGTTGTCGGAGATCGCCACATTGTTGATGAGGATGTCGAGCCGGCCGAAATCCGCTACGACCGCATCGACAGTGGCGATGATCTGATTTTCGTCCGAGACATCGCAGAGATAGGTCTTGGCCTTTCCGCCCGCTGCGTTGATGGCATCGGTCACCGTGTCGGCCCGGACCTTGTCCATGTCGACCACGGCGACCGCGGCGCCTTCCTGGGCGAACAGTTTGGCGGCTTCTTCTCCGATATTGCGTCCGGCTCCGGTAACGATGGCAACTTGGTTGGCTAACCGCATGAGGCTCTCACGTTGGCGTGTGGCTGTGCGCTAGCGATAGCCGTCTTGCCGCGCTTCAGCAATGCGTTATGCGCTGGCGCGCAATAGCCCTTGAAAGGCGGTTCAGGGCAGGGCGCAGAGTCGCGAAAACAGCGCGATCAACTCCCCTTGGCGGCGGGTTCGCGTCTTCAAAAGCATCGCCGCGACCTGAGTGCGAACCGTGGTGATCTTCGCCTTGCGCTTTTCGGCGATCTGCTCGACATCGGCGCCCTGCACCAGTTCCGAGGCAATGTCCGTTTCAGCAGCGGAAAGGCGAAACAACTGACGCAAAGCATTCGAGAATTCGGCGTCTTTGGGTTCGCATTTTTGCAGGAAGATCAGAGCCTGAATCCCGGAGCCGGGTCCGCCCGCGGAAAACGGCAGAACCGTCGCCAGTTGCGGACGGGGACTGCGCGTGTCGTTGATAATGATCGTCTGCCGCTCGTCTTTATGACAAGCCGTTTCAATCGCGCCCCGTAGTCGCGCGTTGTCCGCCGGATGAACCGAGGTAAGGACGCAATCTATCTGTTTGAACGACTCGGCTGTGCTTAGTTCCGCAATAGCCGCTGTATTGCTGTATTTTATACCCCCTTCGCCATCGACCAGAAAAATCGGCAGTTTAATCAGATCCAAAATCGCCCATGCGACTGCCCCGGACGTCCGGTAGTTCGGCTCCATCGCTATATCCCCGCCCCCCTAAAATGGGCCGCCCGCCTTTGTGCCATGTGCAATGAAAGGGTTTTCGCCCCAAACTCTGCCCCCTGGCGCAGCTACTGAGCATGCCGCAACGCAAGTTCGACCATTAAGGCGGCGCTTCTGCCCCGCCAGTTCTCACAGTTGAACATTCGTGATGTGGCCAAATCCTACCAATTGCGGTTTCTTACTCATGGTTTATGAGTAATTAATTTTGCGTAGGATGATGTACTACGAAAGCCGCAATTAGGATACGCCTCTACTGGCTTTCCAGCAGCCTGCGGAAGTAGGCGATCGTTGCCTTCAGGCCTTCTTCCAGTTCGGTTGAGGGCGCCCAGTCCAAAACCTTGCGGGCGACGCTGATATCGGGCTGCCGCTGCCTGGGGTCATCGGTGGGTAGAGGCCGGAATTCGAGTTTTGACTTGCTGCCGGTCAGCCGGAGCACGTGCTCCGCCAGTTGGCGGACGGTGAACTCCCGGGGATTGCCGAGATTGACCGGCCCAGTCACGTCCGGCCCCGAATTCATCAGCCGGATCAAGGCTTCGACAAGATCGTCGACATAGCAGAACGAGCGCGTCTGGCTCCCCTCGCCAAACAAGGTAACGGGATCGCCCTTCAGCGCCTGAACGATGAAGTTGGAGACGACGCGGCCGTCATTGGGATGCATCCGGGGCCCGTAGGTGTTGAAGATACGCGCCACCTTGATCGCCAGCCTGTGTTGCCGGTGATAATCGAAGAACAAGGTCTCCGCGCAGCGCTTGCCCTCGTCATAGCAAGACCGGGGGCCAATCGGATTGACATTGCCCCAATAGGACTCGGTCTGCGGATGCTCCACGGGGTCGCCATAGACCTCGCTGGTCGAGGCCTGGAGAATGCGGGCGCGCACGCGCTTGGCGAGCCCCAGCATGTTGATGGCCCCGTGTACGCTGGTCTTCGTCGTCTGCACCGGGTCGCGCTGGTAGTGAACGGGAGATGCCGGGCAGGCGAGATTGTAGATCTGGTCCACCTCGATATAGAGGGGAAATGTGACGTCGTGGCGGATGAACTCAAAGCGCGGGTTGGCAAAAAGCCCCAATATGTTGCGCCGGGAGCCCGTGTACATATTGTCGACGCAGATGACATCGTGCCCCTGATTGAGCAGCTTTTCGCACAGGAACGAGCCGATAAAGCCGGCGCCGCCGGTGATCAATATACGTTGTGTGTCGAACATGTTGGTGCGGCGCCTCGTTTCGATTCGGCCTGTTGCTTATTGAAGCAGTTTCTTATGATAGGCGCAGCCTGATCCGGAAACCAAACGATGCGCAAGACGGCGACCGCCCTGACAGCGATAGTATTGTGGGGCGCTGCCTGGAGCGGGGCCGCGACGGCGGCGGCGCAGGGCGAGGTACCAGCGCCATTGCAGTCTGCCGCGGAATGCATGGCCCGTGTATTGCGGGGCACCCCCGGCGTCATGAACGTGGAAATTTCGGTGGCGCCCGGCGGCGGCTATCCCATACTTGCCTACGGCTTCGCCGACCCATCGGGCCGGCGGCGGTTTACGGAGCTCAGCCTGTTCCAGATCGAAGGCATCGACGACGCGCCCTATGTTTTCGACCGGGCCGACATCCAGGGCGATGTTGTCGCCGAACGGCTGCTGCCCGTTTGGAAAGCCCGGTGCCGCTCCGGCTTGGGCTACATCACCAGCGTTCCCCGCTAACGCCGGAGCAGCAATTCGTCGAAGCGCCGGCGCCCAAAAAACAAGCGACGGCTTCCACAGTGTGGGAACCGCCGCTCACGATCAGGTTGTCGCTTGGAATTTCAGGCGTCTTTTGGGCCGGCTTTCTTGCGGCGTAAGAACCGGGCGCTTACGAGAAGCCCGGTGCCGAGCAACACCAGAGACGCCGGCTCCGGCACGTTAAACGGAACAAAGGTGCTCGACTGTCCGCGGGCGGTCTTATTCCTGGTGCCGACGGCGTAGTTCAATGTGATTTCTTAAGTCAAAGAGTAGAGCGGTACCAGCGTAACCGGCTTGATATCTTCGCACGAATAGCTGAGTGCGCCGGGGGCCGCCAATTGGCATTCCGGGTTGGAGACGAAGGTCGAGGAGATCGCGGGCGTGGTGACAATGGCGAAGCCAGGGTTGGGTACCAAACCGCTGTTACTGGAATTGGTGGCGCTGTAGTAGAATTTGCCAACCGAATTGTTGCCGGCTCCGGGGTTCGCATTGAACCCGCTAAGGTTATATTTGAAGTTCATCGGTCCGCCGACCGGGGACGTTATATCGTACATCGTCAAATAGATGCTGATCGAACCCGCCAGATTATTTGCACCTCCAGCGAGGATCGTGTGCTTGATGTCCGGGACGTCAAGGCTCATGTAAAGCGTGTTGTCGGGCAGATAGTCGAAGGCACCCTGGACGACCAGTAAGCCCGACGAGAACCTGTTGCCGCCGCCGCCATTGACGTTGACCGTCGTGGATACGGAGCCGGACGGATCAATAGGATTGACAACGCCATTGACCGTCGTATCGGACGTGCCGGAAACGATGCGGAGCTTAAATTGGGGAAGCGCGGACGCCTCACTGACCCACCCCAGAAGGGCTGCCAAGACCGCAGTTCCAAATAGAGACTTCTTACGCATATCACACCTTACCCGGTCAGACGCCTTGCTCGCGAGCGTTAGAAGAACACTGCTAATGCCTGGGCGCGGCCACTGCAATGTTGTAAGCAAGGTTTGTGCCAGCGATAATTAATCTTAAAATCCCAAGGAATTGCTGGGGTCAACTTTAACAGGGCAAAGAAACCGTAAAGAATTCCGACTCCGGATGCAATGATAACCGTGCAAAACCATACATTTTCATCATCATCATCCGGCTTTGCCGCTTCCTGCATGCTCTGCGGGCATGCCCCCGTTTTGCGACCACGTCTAGAGCGCAATCCGACGAAGTGGACGCCGGTTCGTCGTTAGATTGCGCGCCAAACTAAGGAGACTAGAGCATGATCCGACTCCTTTTGATCGGATCATGCTCTAGGCTTCAAAACTGTCGTTTGGCCGTCAAGGAAAGAGAGGCGGGCAAGCCGCCGTCTCCTGCGTAACCCCGTATCGGCCCTACGAGCGCCGCCGACGGCGTTCGAACCGCGCTCCAGCAAGCGTCATCAGTCCAGTGCCCAGGAGGGCCGTGTGCGAATCGAACGCATCCGTTGCAAGCCCGTGTGGAAAATTACTGGCTTTCGCGAACCCAGTTTCCAGCCAATAGACGCGCTAACGGAGGGCGTATGCCTCCCGCTGCATGGCAGGGGGGTGTGCGATCGCCGTCTCGAGGTAGCAGTTGGATCGCTCTAACGGGGTCTCAGGGAGGGGATCGGCAAGAGCTTCTACACCAGCGTGAGAGGCGGTCGGCATGAGAGCAGCCATCCCCAAAATGCATCCGGGCGGCGGAAACAGAGGGGGCTTAAACTGGGGATATGAGGCCGCTCATGTCCGCCATGGCGTGCGCGCACGATGTTGAATAGGGTTACTGCAACGCGCCGGCCTTCCATAAGAAGCTGCGCACGCGAAGAGGGGTCACAATGATTGGTGCTGTTGCCGGTTGTGCTGCCTTAAGCGTTGCTGCGCCAGTGCTTGTTATCGCGGCGGGCGAACTCGCCTTCATCGAAACACTAGCCGGGAACCACAACGCAAAATGAGCGACGCCCCCACTGCACCATTCGACGAGTCTCCGTTCTGGCGCTTTTCCTTACGCTTTTACGCCCGCGCCAAGGTGTCAGCGGCCTGTGTTGCGCTGCAAGACCAAGCGAGCGTCGACGTCAACCTGTTGCTGTTCCTGCTGTTCCTTGCCGAACACCATCGTAGCGTAGCGGCCGGGGACGTAGCCCGGCTCGATGCCGGCATTGCCGCCTGGCGTGAGCAGGTGGTCAAGCGCCTGCGCGAACTACGCCGCGCGCTGAAACCCGGGATCGACGCCATTCCTGGCACCGTAAGCGAAGCCTTCCGCGCCCAGATAAAGCGGCTGGAGCTGGAATCGGAGCGGATCGAGCAGGCGGCGCTTGAGAAGTTCAGCCCCGAAACGATCGGCTCGGGCGGCGCATCGCGTCTTCAAGCGGCGGAAGCCAATTTGGCCGCCTATGAGGCGCAGCTCGGCCATGCCTTCCCGGCTGAGCCACGCACGCTCATCCTGGCGGCTTTCGGGGAATTCGGCTCCCATCATCCCATTGCCTAAGAATTGAATTAGAGCGCAATCCGACGAAGTGGACGCCGGTTCGTCGTTAGATTGCGCGCCAAACCAAGGAATCTAGAGCATGATCCGATTCATTTTGATCGGATCATGCTCTAGAATACCGGCTCCGCCGTTTAAGCCAAAATTAGCGCACCTCTTGGTACACAAGGGGGCGCAAGGACGCCGTTTGCATGCGGCGGCCCATCAACGCCATAGGCGGGCTCAATGGCGACGGAAACCGGAAACACCCATTCGCAATACAAAGCAGCTTCGGCCGATGCCGATACCGGCGCTTCGTCCGGGGTTGGCGCTGAAGCCAAGCGGAGTTTGCGCAAGAAGGCCGAGATGCCGCCCGAGCTCGATCGGCTCATGCAGGATTTGGCCAGCGACTCGGGGGCAAACGGCGCCGGCACTCTGGCCCGTGTTGAGCGGCGTCTAGGCATCTTAGAGGCCGCCTTCGCCGACATTGTAGAGCGCCACGAATCATCGCTCCGCGACCGCAGCGCGCAACTTGCCGGCGTTCAGGAAAACCTGCTCGCTCTAAACAATCGCTTCGATGAAGCCGGCGAGCTTCACGGCAATGCTGTATCGGGACTGCGTACGGCGCTTGCGGAACTGAGCGTGCGCATGAACGGACTCGAAGCCCAGCCTCACGCCGCAGCCGCCGATAGCCTGCCGCAGCCGCAAGAGGATGTTGAGTACGAAACGCCTGCGCCGGCCTGGCCAAGCGAGATCGAGGTTGCGGCGCCTGAACCATCGCCCGCGCCACAGGAGCCGCCCGCTCCCATGCGCGCTTCGGAGGGCCCCGCCTATCTTGCGGCGGCTCGGCGCGCCGCGCTTGCTTCCATTTCCGAGACGGAAACGCCGGGTCGTATCGCCGCGGAGCTGCCGCGCCGCTCCAATCGGGCGCGCTTGCTTGCGGCTGCCTGCGCCGCACCGCTTCTGTTGCTGGCCGTCGCCGGGATCATGGTCTATCGCCATCCCGTAACGGCGAACACCATGCCCACCCCGCCCGCCCTTACGGCGACAGCTGCCCAACAAGCCAAAACTGCGGAAGCCGCCGCGGCCAAAACCCCGCCGCCCGCCGTCGACGTAGCCGCGCCAATCGACCCGACTGCGGCGGAAACCGCGTCAGCCTCACCCGTCCATGAACTGCAGGAGAAGGCGTCTCACGGCGATGCCCATGCCGCGCGCGATCTTGGGCTGAAATATCTGACGGGGGATGGCATCGGTTCGAGCGATGACGATGCGGCCCGCTGGTTGCTCAAAGCGGCCTATGCCGGCGAACCGGAGGCGGAATATTGGCTGGGCACGCTATACGCGCGCGGCCGCGGCGTCCCGGAAGATGAGTCGCAGGCCCTGCATTGGTATGAATCGGCTGCCAAACAGGGCAACAGCAAGGCCATGCATCGCCTCGGCATCCTGTATTTCGAAGGTCAGGGCGTCACCAGGAACGAGGCCGAAGCTGCTCGCTGGTTTGCCCAGGCCGCGCAAATCGGCAGTCTTGATTCCGCGTTCAATCTCGCCGTGCTTTACGAGCGTGGCGCGGGCGTGAAGCAGAGCCTCACCGAAGCCTACACATGGTACGCGATTGCCGCCCGCGCCGGCGACAAGGAGGCCACCTCCCGCGTTGAAACGCTCGCCAAGCAGCTGAAGCCAGCTGACGTCACAGCGGCGGCAAAAGCGGCGGTAGAATTCAAGCCGAAGACGAAGGAAGTGGTGAGTAGGGAATAGTGAGTAGCGCATCACGCTGGCGCTAGTACCCTCTACTCACGATTCACTACTCACTTCTCGCGCCTCACTCCGCCACAATCTGAAGGTCGGTGTGGCCTAGGGCCTGCGCCTGCTCGACAGCCATTCCGGCCTGTGAGGCGTTCCGGAAGGGGCCGATACGGACCCGAAACACCGATTTTCCCTGGACGGTTCCGGTCATGACGCGCGCGCCCAAGCGGTCGAGCGCGGAAGCCTCCTGTCCCGCTTTGTCCGGCGTGAAAAAAGCGCCTGCCTGCACGTAATAGGCCGCGCTCGCCGCCGCGTGCGTGGCCGTTTGCTGTTTGGCCGGGGATGCAGCTGCGACAACGGGCGCTGCTGCTTGCTTGACGGGAGTTTGGGCCGCGGGCGGTTGGTTTGCCGGTGCGGACGAAAGGGCTGCGACTTTGGCAGCCGCCGGTTTGGCCGGCAACTCCTCAGCTGCGGCTGCGAGGTCATCCCTGGGGATCGGCTGGATACGCACGGTGGGATCGGCCTTCAGCAGCTCCAGCGGCGTGGGCGCGCTGACCGCAGCCTTGGGTGCGGGCTCCAGCGCCACGGAGACAACCGGCGGCTTTGGCATCACCACGGCCGCGATCTCAACCGGTGCAGCAGGGGCGGGTGTCGCGACCGTCACAGGCAGCGCGGGCGGCGGCTGCACCGCGGAAATGATCGGCATCGGCACCGCCGCTGCGATCGGTTCTGGAATGGCCGCGGCTGCGGGTTTCGCAAGCTGCGCGCTTTTCAGCTTCTCGATCAGAGTCAGATTTTGCGCCACGCGCGCATAGTCAGGTGTTTCCGGCGAGATCGTGTGCAGCAGGCGTTCGGCCCCGTCCAGATCGCCCGCCTGCATGCGCGACAGCGCCGCGTTGTTCAGCACGCTCGCTTCGCCGGGTTTCAGCGCCAGCGCGCGGTCGTACAGTGCCTGAGCCACACGGTAGTTGGCCTTCTGATCGTAAGCGACACCGAGGGCGGAATAGAGCGACCACTCCGATGGCGCCAATTGCATCGCGCGTTCAAGAAAGGCCACCGCATCGTCGCTGCGTCCGAGGCTCGCGAGCGTCTTGCCGTATTCGCCGAGAACGCGGGCATCGTCCGGCGTAACCAATACAAGCTGGCTGAAGATGTGCGCGGCCTTATTGAGATCGCCGGCCTTGCGTGCGTTCTGACCTTCCAGCACGGCAATCGCCACATCCTTGGGCAGCCCGATCTGGTTCGTCTCCGCCACCGCTGTTGCCGGCACTTTTGGAGTGGAGGGCTCTGGCCCGAACAGACCGGCCGGATTGAGGCCGGAGAATGAGGGCAGGGAGGCACAGCCATAAAGCGGCAGCAGGGTTATGGCGATGGCGACGGCTTTCATGTGCTTCACGAGAGATACCCTTGCTGGTCCGCAAAATCCGCGGGCTCGTTTTGCCTTCCGCGTCACATGCACTCTGCAGGCAAATTCCGAAGGCTCCAGAAGGATCGCCTGCCGAGGTCAAGAAACACTTAAGCTGCTGTGAAAATTGATAGATTTCAATTCGGTTCGAATTTTAAGCAAATTTGGACGACACCGGTTGGCGCATTCGTCCAGGCCTCGCTATGGTTCGCCGCGATCCACTGCAAGACATGAGTTTTCGATGACCATTTCCGTCCCCGGAGCGGACAAAACCGCCCAACAAAAACCCAGAATCGCTCGCGATTTTCAGGAGCATCTGGCCGATCTGGAAGCGCGCGGTCTCGTGGTTCGCGTGGACCGTCCCATCAACAAGGACACCGAACTGCATCCTCTGGCGCGCTGGCAATTCCAGGGCGCGATTTCCGAGGATAAGCGCCGTGCCTTTCTGTTCACTAACGTGACGGGAAGCGACGGCAAGACATTCGACATGCCGGTCGTGGCGGGCGCGCTCGCCGCTTCGCCCGAAATCTACGCCCTTGGTATGGGTGTTTCGCTCGACGAAATCGGTCCCTCCTGGCTGAAAGCCATCGGCAATCCCATTCCGCCCGTCGTGGTGAAGGATGCCGCCTGCCAGGAGGTGGTGATTACCGGCGATGCGCTGCGTCAACCGGGTGGCGGACTTGCGGCGCTGCCTGTGCCGATTTCCACGCCGGGTTTCGATGCGGCGCCCTATCTCACCGCCACGGTCTGCATCACCCAGGACCCCGAAACCGGCGTGCGCAATATGGGCACCTATCGCGGGCAGCTCAAAGCCACCGACCGGCTCGGTGTGCGCATGGCCTCGCGCCTGGGCGGCGCCGGCGGTTATCTGCACTGGCTCAAATACCAGAAGATGAAGCAGCCCATGCCGATCGCCATCGTGATCGGCTGCGCGCCGGTGATCTTTTTCACCGGGCCGCAAAAGCTCGCCATCGATTTCGACGAAATGGGTGTTGCGGGCGCGCTGATGGGCGAGCCGGTCAAAACGGTGAAATGCATCACCAACGATCTGCAGGTACCGGCGGATTCGGAAATCGTCATCGAGGGGCTGATCGATTCCGAACTATTGGAGCCGGAAGGACCGTTCGGCGAATCCCACGGCCACGTTGCGCTCGAAGACTACAATATGAGCATGCAGGTGACGGCCATTACGATGAAGAAGAAGCCCGTCTTCGTCTCCATCATCAGCCAGGTCACGCCCTCCGAATCGAGCGTCACGAAAAAAGTCGCCTACGAGCCGCTGTTCCTTGAGCATTTGCGCGGCCATTTGGGCGTAAAGGGCATCAAGCGCGTCGTCATGCATGAGGCGCTGACCAATGTGCGTCCGGTGATCTTCCTCACCTTTGCGCAGGGAACGCCGAAAACGGAAATCTGGCGCGGCCTGCATGGCGCCGCGATGCTGCAAGCCCAATGCGGAAAGATCGTCATTGCCGTCGGCGAAGATATCGATCCGAACAACACCGATGCGGTGTTCTGGTCGCTCGCCTACCGCACCAATCTGAACGAAGACCTGCACTTGGCGCCCTATAAGGACGCCGGTCACGGCCCGAAGTCGGGGCCGAAGAAGCCCGATGCGGCGCTGCTGATCGACGCGACGCCCAAGCACCCGATGCCGCCCTTTGCGCTGCCCGCCCGTGAATTCATGGAGCGCGCCAAAGACATCTGGGAAGAACTCGGCCTGCCGCAGCTCAACCCGCAGCCGCCTTGGTACGGTTACTCGCTCGGCGACTGGAGCGAAGTCTGGGACAAATGGGCGAGGGATGCCGTCGATGGGCGTTGGGAAGAAACCGGCAAGGACACGTTCGCCCGCCGCAAAGGCGGCATGAAGCCCGAAACCCCGGTGCGCGCGGTGAAAGATAAGGAAAAGTAGACCGTTGGACACGTCTGTTGTGAGCTTCCGCCGGGCGATCGAGAGCGACGTTGCGCTTTTGCTTGCGCTGGAAGCTGAAGTCGGTGAGCCGAAGCTTTATGGCCCTATCAGCGAGCCGGCTGCCGCGCTGGATGAGATCCAGGAAAATTTTCTGTATTTTTTGATGCTCGGCCGAAACATCGCGGGGACGGCCGCATACTGCATCAGGGGTGACGGAAGCGTCCACATCAGCAACCTGGCTGTTACTCCCGCGCATC
The DNA here is from genome assembly GCA_947473475.1 of Alphaproteobacteria bacterium. Lineage (GTDB taxonomy): Bacteria > Pseudomonadota > Alphaproteobacteria > Micropepsales > Micropepsaceae > CAIYRG01. The sequence continues at coordinate 93,632 of CANJBZ010000008.1, read as the reverse complement.
GCCGGCGGGGGATCGCGCGCGCGGCGATGGCGTTTATCCTCGAACAGAACCAAGCGGCCCCCTGCGTCGATCTTGTAACCCATCCGGAAAACCGGGCGGCGCTCGGTCTGTACCTTTCGCTCGGCTTTTGGGTGGAAGCGCGCCGGGAGAACCATTTTGGCGACGGCGAGCCCCGGCTTTTTCTCACAAAAATGTAGATGCCGGGGCCGGGTGGTCGCGCTTCTTTCCATGCTAGAGTGGTGTACGGACGAGAACCGTCGCTAGTGGGAGGGCGAAAGATGGTCAGCCGGTCCATTCAATTGCTCGTGGCATGCGGGCTGACGCTGCTTTGCGGTGCGGTGCCGTTTGATCCGGCGGCGCAGCTGCGCGAACCGACATTTGACGACGGCGTCTTTGTAAGCTGCCCCTATCGTGTGGCGGCGATCTTTCCCGGCAAGCCGCAATTTCGCGATTTCACCTACACGGTCGCCCGCCAGAACGTTCCGGCGCGCGAATTCTATGTCCAGCAGGGCATGAATCGTTTCAGCGTCGTGGTTGCCGATTTCTCCAAGGGACTGGACGTCGACAACAACATCGTTGCCGCGGCCACCATTCCACTGAGGCAAAAGGGCGACGTCCGGTTCGACGAGATGGCGGATTACGATCCCGGCATTCCGGGACGTCAGCTTAATATTTTCATGCCCAACGGCCGGCAGCTTCGCGCCTCCGTCTATATGGCCGATCACCGGCTCTACGTTACGCAAAGCGACGCGCCGCCCGGCGATTTCGCGGCGCTGCAGTTCGAGCAATCGGTATCGATCATCAACGCGCAAGGCACCGATCTCGACAAGAACATCGGCCAGCCGTCCCGGCAATATCGCTGCCAGAGATGATGTGAGTTTGCCTTCAACCCGGCGGCAGACCGGGGACTTTAGTGAGATGTCTTTCCGAAGGAGAAGCGCATGAAAAAAGCATTGGGAATAGCGTTCGTAAGTTCGGTCCTGCTCGCCGGCCCCGTGGCCGCCCAGCAGGATGCGAAAGCGATATTGCAGGCTGCCGATCAGGCGATCGGGGCGGGCAAAGTCAATTCCATTCAGTTTACCGGGAAGGGGCGATACGCCTATCTTGGACAAAATTTCACGCCGAACGACGACTGGAATCGCGTGGATTTGCAGTCCTACGTGCTCACCATCGATTACCCGAGCAAGTCCTACAAAGAAGAACAGGTGCGCGTGCAGGGCAACAATCCGAAGATCGGCGGCGGCGCCGGTTTTCCGATTGTCGGCGAGCAGCGCGCCTCGGTTATGGCGAGCGGCAATTACGCCTGGACGGTGAATCCCATGGGCCAGCCGCAAGCGCAGAACGGCGAAGCCGAGACGCGGCAGCTCCTTGCCGCCGTGACACCGCACGGCTTCATCAAGGCGGCGATGGCCGATCCGAACGCCACTGTGTATGCGCGCGAATTCACCGGCCAAGGCAAAAACTTGCGCGTCGTGCATTTCACCACGATGGGCAAATGGCGCGCGACCGGTGAATTCAACGATCAGAACATGCTCGAACGCGTCGTGACGTGGATTCCCAGCCCCATGATGGGCGATATGCAGGTGGAAATCCGCTACAGCGATTGGCGCGACGCCGGCAACGGCATCAAGGTGCCGTATCATATCCACATGCATCAGGGCGATCATCCGCTGGTCCGCGGTATGAACCTGATGGATGTGCAAGCGACCGACGTGAAGGTCAATATCCAGAACGCGTCGCTGACCGTTCCCGATGCCGTGCGCACGGCTCAGGCGCCGCGCGTGACCGTTACGACCACGCAGCTTGCACCGGGCATCTGGCTGCTGGCCGGCGGCTCGCACAACAGCGTCGCCGTGGAGTTCAAAGACTTCGCCGCCATTATCGAAGCGCCGCTGGACGACGCTCGCACCAACGCGGTGATCGCCGAAACCAAGCGGCTTATTCCTGGCAAGCAGATTAGATATGTCGTCAACACCCATCATCATTGGGACCATGCGGGCGGCTTGCGCGCGGCCTATGCCGAAGGCGCCACCATCGTCACCAATGAGATGAACAAAAACTTCTATGAGCGCGTCATTCTTGTGCCGCAACCGCGCTCGCTGAGCCCGGACCGTCTATCGATGGCGCCGTTCGCCACCACGGGCCCCGGACCCGGCAAGCTCGAGACCTATCGTGAGCGGCATGCGATCAGCGACGGCGATCAGTCGATTATCAGCTACCATCTCGAAGGCTTCAATCACGCCTCCGATATGGCCATCGTTTATTTGCCGAAAGCGAAAATCCTCATCAATGCCGACATGGGGCCGCCCCCTGCAGGAACGCCCGCGGCGCAGGTCAACGCCAATGCGATCGCGCTGTACAACAACATGAAGCGGCTGAAACTGGATGTGACGCAGCACGTGCCAATTCACGGCGCGCCCAGCCCGCAAGCCGATTTCGAGCGGACGGTCGGTCCGGTGGCTGCCACGCAGCGTCCGGCGGGCGGCGAAGGCGGCTAACCGTCATTCGTTGCGTGTAAACAAGGGCGAGGCGTCTTGCGGCGCTTCGCCCTTTTTTTGGTATACGGAACATGAATTAACCGTATACGGATTATTAATTACGTTTGCTTCATCCATCCTTAAATTTGACAAGCCTAAGCATGCGGCACGGCATGTCTGCATGTGTGAGGCGATGGCATTTTACGACCGGGTAGAAGAATGTATTCGTGAGGTGCGTGCGGACTTGAACGCGCGGCCGCCCGGCTTCCTGCGCGAACTCATCGCGGGCGTGCGCGTCGCGCAAAAAGTGGGCCTGCGTTCATCGATCCGGCACGCAACAATCGTTCTGCTGATCCGCTTGCATAATCGTCTGTTCGATCATCCGCAGCATGCGCAAATACCGCTTTCGGAAGGTGCGCGCAGCGGGCTCATCGGATTGCACCTGCTCGGAGGAGAACGCGAGGTGCAAGATGCACTTCCGTGTGCGTCCATTCCCTCAAAGACGTTCCATTGGGCGCTCTCCGCCTTTTCCATCGATCCGCGCCGCTACCACTTTGTCGATATCGGGGCTGGTTGGGGTTATGCGCTTCTCCTGGCCGCTTCCTATCCGTTCCGTCAGGTCACCGGCATCGAATTCGCCGAAGAATTACATGCCAAAGCCTCCGTCAATCTGGATTGGGCCAAGGCCGCGGGGCGAATCAAGACGCCGCATGCGCAGGTCCGCTGCGAAAGCGCGCTGCAGGCCGAACTGCCGCAAGGACCTTCGCTGCTTTTCTTGTTTCATCCCTTCCGCGAGCCGGTCTTGCGCGCGTTCGTCGAGCACGTCGAGGAGTCGCTGCGTAAGCACCCGCGCCCGGTGGTTGTCCTTTATGCCAACCCTGCCGATCGCCATGTGTTCGACCGGGAAGGCGTTATCGAATTGAAAAGCCGCGGCGTGGCGTCGTGGCTGCTGCGGCTGTTCAGCCCGGTTGCGATACGCGCGTATGCCTTCACCCGGCCGCCGCCCGCACTTACGGACTGACCTACTTCGAGATGGCGAGTTCCGTCTTCGGGTTCGCCGGCTCATCCTGCGAAATTTCGGCCACCAGCTTGCGCAGAATCGCGTCGGCAAAGGCGTCGTAATTTCTGACCGGGATGGTGAACGCGCCTGGCCCGCCAATCACACTTTCGCGGAAATATTGATCGAGGTCCGGTTCAACGGCCAGGATCGGCAGCCCGTTGATGCGGATGCCGGCCCTCACGGCTTCATCGCGTGCCTGCTCCGGCGGGCGTCCCAGATTGTTCGAGCCGTCGCCGGAAATATCGATGACGCGCCGCTCGGCCCGATAAGGGCTGGCGTTCAGCAGCAGCACCGAGAAATCGATGGCGCCCGATAGCGATGTGCCGCCGCCGAAAATCTGCCGGGGTGCGGTGGCCACCGCAGCAGCAAAGGCCTGTGCCGAACGCTGATCGCGAATGATGGTCCAGGGCACCATGACGACGTGCAGGGTCGGGCCGGTCCATTGCAGCATGGTGACGGCAATCGCCTGCTCGTTGCCGTTCTTGATCGCATTCAGGACGCGCGGGCTCATAAGGGCGCGGGTATAGCCCTGCTTCTGCAATTCGAACCGGTCGTCATCGACGCTGCCGGAGGAATCTACCGCCAATACAAGGTTCAAATCGACTCGCTGCTGCCCCGGTGCTGCGGCGGGCGGACGCGCGGCCGGACCGGCCGGCGGGCGCGGAGCCGCTGGCTGCGCCAGGGCAACAGCCAAGCCCAGCGTCAGGCTTAAGGCGCCGGCCCAACCCATCCTATAAAGAGCCCGCATCCTGTCCCCTCCGCGATTTGGGGGCTTAAATTACCGGCGCTTGCGCGCTGGGCAAGGAAATTCGCTGCAACCTCGATTTCCCTGCCGTTTCGTCCTTTCGGCGGCATGGTCCGGCCCATTCTCTCGTGATACTGGGCAGGAACAGGCATTTGCGTAGGGAGACCTAAGGTGGCCGAACGGGTCTGGGACAAATTCTTGACCGAGCGCGACAAGGCGGTTTTCGCTGCGGCCGGTTACGGCGTGCGCCAGGGCTTCGGCAAGCGCCCCGCGCTGCTGATTATCGACGTGAACTACGCCTTCTGCGGCGACCGGCGCGAGCCGCTGCTGGAATCCATCAAGCGCTGGCGCCAATCGGCGGGCGAGGAGGCCTGGGATGCGCTTCCCGTTCTGCAAAGGCTGATCGGGGCCGCGCATGAACGCGAACTCCCCGTAATCTACACGACATCCATCCGCCGCGAGGATAATTGGGATTCGGGTTCCTGGTCGTGGAAGAACAGCCGCAGCGGCGAGAAGGTGGGGGCGGCCACCAATTATCGGGGTGACGACATCATGCCGCAGATCGCGCCGGGGCCGCGTGACATCGTCATCCGCAAGCAGAAGCCGAGCGCGTTCCATTCAACGCCGCTTTACGACTATCTGACGCTGCTGCACTGCGATTCCGTCATCATCGCGGGAACGGCGACCAGCGGTTGTGTGCGCGCAACCGCAACGGAAGCCTTCAGCCATAATTTCCGCGTCGCTCTGGTGGAGGACGGCTGCTTCGACCGCAGCCAGGCAAGCCACGCGCTGGCCCTGCACGATCTGAACGCAAAATACGCCGATGTGGTGATGAGCGGCGAGGCACTCGACTACCTGGATAGCCTTGACAAAGGCATGTTCGACCTGCCGAAGGGTTTGTAATCCCTCTCCCCTTGCGGGAGAGGGCGGCGCGCCGCGTGCGAAGCACGCCATTGGCGCGCCGGGTGAGGGGTGATTTCTTTCAAGAGGCACAGATGACCGACGCATTTCGCATTGAAGAAAACGCAGCCCGCCGTTTCGCCACCGTGTGGCTCTCGCGCGGCGCAACCGGCAACAAAATTGCCGCACATGAAATTCCGCTGCTCGGCCGCGCCATCCGCGAACTCGGCAGCCGCCAGGAATTCAAGCTGGTGCTGGTGCGCGGCGACGGCGGCAATTTCTGCCAGGGCCGTCTTCCCGATGCGCCGGGCGCCGCGCCAAAGACCGCGTTGGAAATCCGCAATCGCGTCACCGAGGCGATCCTCGGCTGCTACGACGATGTGCGCGCTACGCCCGTGCCGGTGATTGCCGTCGTGCAAGGCGAGGCAAAGGGCTTCGGCTGCGCCTTCGTTTCGCAATGCGACATGGCCATCGCCGCCGGCGACGCGACATTCGCGCTACCGGAAATGGACCACCATTTGCCGCCGACGCTGGCCATTTCGGCCATGCTGCATAAGGTGCCGCCGAAACGCATTCTGCACATGGTCTACACGCGCGGGGTCATCAGTGCCGCGGAGGCATTGTCGCTCGGAATCTTAAGCGAAGTAGCGCCGCGTGGAACGCTGGATGCCGCTGTCGACAAGACCATCTCCACAATGCTCGACCGCAACCGCGCCGCGCTCGTCGGCGTAAAGGAATACATGAACGGCACCCTGCACGCGGACGCCTTTGCGTCGGCCCGCCTAGCGTCAAACCTCCTCGCTGCCGTCCTGTCCTCCCCCCGCGAAGACTGATGCGCCCCAGCCGAGATATTGCACATCGAATCACCTCCCCCTTGCGGGGAGGTCGAAATGCAGGAGCGGCTTTAGCCGCGGAGGCATTTCGGGTGGGGGGATTGTTGCGGACGCACTCCCCCCACCCGAAATTGCTCGCCTTCGGCTCACAATTTCGACCTCCCCGCATTGGGGGAGGTGATGACTTGAGCTGTTGAGCGGCAAGTGAGCGACCATCAAACATCGCCTCATACCTACGCCGACTTCCGCGAACATCTCGCGCGGCTTGACGCAGCCGGGCTGCTTTACCGTATCGACGCGCCCGTCAACAAAGACACCGAACTGCATCCGTTGGTGCGCTGGCAATTTCGCGGCGGGATTGCGGAGAAAGACCGCAAGGCTTTCCTCTTCACCAATGTCGTGGATTCAAAAGGCCACCGTTACGGTATGCCGGTCGCCGTCGGCACCTTCGCCGCCAATCCCGAAATTTACCGCATCGGCATGAATGTGCCGCGCCTCGAAGACATCGGCCCAGCCTGGACGCAGGCGATCGCGCATCCCATCCCGCCGCGCGTTGTTGAGAATGCGCCGGTGCATGAGATCACCTTCACCGGTGACGCGCTCAGAACGAACGGTGTCGACACATTGCCGGTGCCGATATCCACGCCCGGTTTCGATGCAGGCCCCTTCCTGACGATGACTGGTGTCATCACCAAAGACCCGGAATCCGGCATCCAGAACATGGGCACATACCGCGTGCAGGTGAAGGGACCAACGCGCTTGGGCCTCACCATGTTCGGCAATGTGCGGGCCGGTGGTCTGGACCATTGGCGCAAGCACGCCAAAGCAAAAACACGCATGCCCGTCGCGATTGTGCTGGGCGCGCCGCCTTTGGTCGCCTTTCAAGGTCCGCAGAAATTGCGCGCCGATTTGGACGAACTCGGCGTTGCGGGCGCGCTGGCCGGAGAGGCCATTCGTGTGGTGCGCGGCAAGACGGTCGATCTTCTCATCCCGGCAGAGGCGGAGATTGTCATCGAAGGCACTGTCGATCCGGAATATCTGGAACCAGAAGGTCCGTTCGGCGAATCGCACGGCTACGTCGCACTGGAGGACTATAATTTCGTCATCGATGTCACCGCGATCACGCACCGCAAGGACGCCATTTTCAGTTCCATTATCTCGCAGGTGACGCCGTCGGAATCATCGGTGGTTAAGAAGCTCGCTTACGAGCCGATGCTCCTGTCGCATTTGCGCGATGCTCTTGGCGTCAAGGGCATCCTGCGCGTCTCCATGCACGAGCCGCTGACCAATCTGCGCCGCTTCGTATTCCTGCAATTTGCGCGCGGCGCCCCGAAAACGGAGGTCTGGCGCGGCTTGCACGGCGCGCTGACCCTGCAGGCCATCGTCGGCAAATTCGTGGTTGCGGTGAATGACGACATAGACCCGGAAAACGCCGCCGCTGTGTTCTGGGCGATGGCCTATCGCTGCAACCCCATCGAAGACACGCATGTGGTGCCGTTCCGCGATCCCGGCCATGCGCCGCGCAGTGAGGACACGCTGCCATTCGAATCGGCGCTTCTGATCGACGCAACGCTGAAACACGACATGCCCCCTCTGGCCCTGCCCAAGCGCGAATATATGGAAAACGCGAAAGCGTTGTGGGAACGTCTGGGCCTGCCGCCGCTGAAGCCGGAATCGCCCTGGCACGGCTATTCCATGGGCGACTGGAACGAGGACTGGGACCGGAACGCGGAAGCCGCCGCGCGCGGCGAATGGCTGCTGCGCGATGAATCCTATCGTCAAAGACGGCGGCGCGGCGTAAATCCCAATACACCCGCCCGCATCGTGGAGAAGAAAGACAATGATTAAACCCAGTCCGCCCCCGCGACTGATCGTCGGCATGGCCGGCGCTTCGGGTGTGATCTACGGCATTCGCGCGCTGGAAATTTTGCGCCAGTTGGGTATCGAGACCCATCTGGTAATGAGCCCGGCGGCCGAACTCACCATGTCCTATGAAACCGACATTAAGCCCAAAGCCGTGCGCGATATGGCGACGGTGTTCCACCCCATCGGCGATGTCGGTGCGTCGATTTCATCGGGCTCGTTTCAGACCATGGGCATGCTGATCCTGCCCTGCTCGATCCACACCATGAGCGAGATCGCCCATGGCATTACCAGCAATCTGCTGTCGCGCGCCGCCGATGTGGTGCTGAAAGAACGCCGCCGTCTGGTGCTGGGCTTACGCGAAACGCCGCTGCACACGGGCCATATGCGGACCATGCTGCATCTGTCGGAAATCGGCGCCATCGTCGCGCCGATCGTGCCGGCGTTCTACACGCGCCCCAAAACGCTGGAAGACGTGATCGACCACTCCATCGGGCGGATGCTGGATTTGTTCGGCATCGACACCGGCAGCGTGCATCGCTGGAAAGAACCCACCGTTCCCGAACCTTCGGGCATTCGTAAGAAAAAAGGCAAGGCCGAAGAAATCTAATTAGGAGAGAGCAATGGACGACAAGGAACGGTTTGAAGGCGGCATGAAAGTCCGGCGCGAAGTGCTGGGCGCCGCCTATGTCGATCGCGGTATGGCGAATGCCGACGAATTCACGATGGCGATGCAGGACCTGACCACGCGCTATTGCTGGGGCGATATCTGGTCGCGTCCGGGCCTGGACCGCAAGACCCGCTCGATGTTGAACCTCGCCATGATCGCAACGCTGAACCGGCCCCACGAATTGAAGCTTCACGTCAAAGGCGCGCTGACAAACGGCGTCACCAAGGACGAGATCAAAGAGATAATGCTGCAAGTCGCCGTCTACGCCGGCATCCCCGCCGGAATGGACTCTTTCCGCATCGCGCGGGAAGCGTTTGAGGAAGTGGGGAAGTAATTCCTCCCCTGCGGAGCGAATGCGTAGCGGGGGAGGGGGACCGCGAAGCGGTGGAGGGGGCGGCGGCCGCTCAAGTGGTTCCAGCAATTCTTCCGGATGCGCCCCACTTTATGCAGAATGAGGAACGGTCTGAGTTGTAGCCGCCCCCTCCACCATGCTTCGCATGGTCCCCCTCCCCCGCTTCGCAGGGGAGGATCAGTGCGCGATGATCGTTTTGGCCTGCACCAAATCAGCGATTTCTGACGGTGAAAGATCGAGCACGTCTTTCAACACCGCGGCGGTGTCCGCGCCGAGGGTGCCGGGGTAGTTCTTTTCTTCCGGCGGGGTGTCTTTGAACTTCATGGGATTGCCGGCGACGGAGGCACGGCGACCGTCGGACGATCCCAAATCCAGCACCATGTTGCGGTGGCGGATTTGCGGGTCTTTCATTACGCGGTCGAGCGTGTTCACAACGCCGACCGGAACTTCCTCGCGCTCCAACAGCGTCACCCATTCATCGGCGTTCCGTGCATGGAAGGCTTCTTCCAGCATGGGCACCAGCACGGCCTTGTTCGTCAGCCGATCCTTATTGATGCTGAAACGCGGATCGCTCAGCCATTCCTCATGGCCTAACGCGCGCGCCAAACCCTGCCACATGCGCTCGGTGTTGGCGGTGATGACGACGTGCAGCCCGTCTTTCGCTTCGAACGAGCGATACGTCGGAATGCTTTCATGGCCGCGGCCCTGACGTCCCGGCACGACGCCGGAATGCATGTAATAGGCAGCCTGATAGCACAGCATCGCCGCCTGGCAGTCGAGCATGGAAATATCGATGGTGTCGCCAAGACCCGTTGTATGCCGCCGGTTCAGCGCCGCCAACGCCGCGACGCTCGCATAGAGCCCCGCCGCCAGATCGCCGATGGGAATGCCCGCCCGCACCGGAGCGCCGCCTGCTTCGCCGGTGAGACTCATGCCGCCCGAAAGCGCCTGCACGATCATGTCGTAGGCCGGTTTGTTGCGGTACGGCCCGTCCTGGCCGAAGCCGGAAATCGAGCACCAGATCAGCGACGGCTTTTCCTTGCGGATCGCTTCGGCGGACAGTCCGAGCCGGTCCAGCACGCCAGGGCGGAAGTTCTCCATCACAATGTCGGAGGCCAGCGCCAGCCGTTTCACCAAAGCGCGGCCGGCTTCTTGCTTCATATCCACCGCGACGCAACGCTTGTTGCGGTTGATGCAGAGGTAATAGACGGAATCATCGCCCACGAAATGCGGCGGCACCTCGCGGATCGGATCGCCCTGCGGCGGCTCCAGCTTGATGATCTCCGCGCCCAGATCGGCGAACATCTGCGTCGCAAATGGCCCCGACAAAAACTGAGTCAGATCCAGAACGCGTATACCGGAAAGCGGGCGATCCATACCGGTCATGCAGTTCTCAATGCCCGCATGTTCGATCGGGATATCACCTCCCCCTTGCGGGGAGGTCGAAATTGGGAGCGCAGCGAGCAATTTCGGGTGGGGGTAAGCCTGCCCCAACCATCTCCCCACCCGAAATGCCTCGCGGCTAATGCCGCTTCAGCATTTCGACCTCCCCGCGAGGGGGAGGTGATTTGAGGGCCGCTGCAATCCATCCGCGCTACCGCTGGAAGATGTGGATCGAGCAGGCGCCGTGGTCGAAGCCGGAAATGCCGCCGCCTGTCGCGTGACTCATGCCGACCTTGGCGCCTTCGACTTGGCGCGGTCCCGCTTCGCCGCGAAGCTGCTTGATGATTTCCACCACCTGCGCCGCGCCGGTCGCGCCGACGGGGTGGCCTTTGGCCAGCAAGCCGCCGGACGGATTGACCGGAATGCGCCCGCCGATTTTGGTCGCGCCGGATTCCAACAGGCCGACGCCTTCGCCGCGCGGGCAAAAGCCGAACGCTTCGTAATACAGCAGTTCGGCAACCGAGAACGCGTCATGCACCTCGGCCACATCGATGTCTTCGGGGCCAAGGCCCGCTTCTTCGAAAGTCTCCTTCGCGCCGCGCACCGTGATTTCCGGCGAGGTCATATCGCGGAAGCCCGACATGAAGCGGCCGCTGGTCAGGTGCGAGGCGCGCACGGCAATAGGATCGCTGCGATATTGCCGCGCCACCTTGTCGGAGGCGAGGATGATCGCCGCCGCGCCATCGCCGGTGGGGCAGCATTGCAGCAGCGTGAACGGATCGGCGATCATGCGCGAGGCCAGCACTTCCGCGACCGTCACCTCTTTGCGCATCTGCGCGTCGGGATTCTTGGCCCCATTGGCGCGGTTCTTCACGGAAATCCCTGCGATCTGTTCGGGCTTCACGCCGAAATCGTGCATGTACCGCTGCGCCCGCATGGCATAGAGGCCCGGCATGGACAGGCCCAGCTTCACTTCCCAATCGTCTTCGTCCAGCGGCAGCGTGCCGCCGCCGAATTTGGTCAGCTTCTCCACGCCGATCACCAGCGCGATGTCGTAGACCCCTGCGCCCACCGCGATCACCGCTTGCGCCAGCGCGCCGGAGGATGACGAACAGGCGTTCTCCACATTGACGATGGGAATGCCGGCAAGGCCGATGCGCCCCATAATGCGCTGGCCCACCATCGCGCCGCCACGTGCCGTGCCGGAATACACCGCCTCGATCCGGCGTGCGTCGATGTTGGCGTCCTTGATCGCGGCTTTCACCGCGGGCCAGCCTAGATCGGCGATGTTCTTTTCCGGATATTTGCCGAAGGGTATCATGCCGATACCGATTACATTGACGCCCTTCATGGCGCGACCCTTCTGAAAATAAAGCTTTCGATGGGACCGTTCTCGTCTTCGCCGACAATCCCCATGATGGGCTCGACGGCATCGCCAATGGTGAGCGGCCCGGTCAAATGCGTGAACACGCGCGCGCCATTCGGCAGATCGACATAACCGATGCACATCGGATTCTTCCACTTCTTGGCGGCGACGTGGACGGTCGAGAATGCGTAGAGCGTGCCGGTGCGCGGCATCGGCGCGGGCGCAATGCTTTCGCTCATGCACACACAGCAGACCGGTGTGCGCGGAAACGTCTGATTGCCGCAATCCCTACAGACGCCGCCCATCAACGTGGTGACGCCGCCGGCGCCAACCTCGGCGGCATCGCCGCAGAGACGCGTGGGTTTGTTCAGTGCTTCAACGGACATGAGCTGCCGGAGAACGATTTTCTCCTTTTCTGTACAACGGATTGGCGTTGCGGGTAAATCGCACCATAAGTTTGTCATCCCGGCCAAGCGATGCGTTTGCATCGCGCGAGCCGGAACCCACCGAGCCGTTTGCGCCGTGGGTCCCGGATCTCGCGCTGAAGCGCTCGCCCGGGATGGCAAGTTGGTTGAGGAGGCTTGGGTGAATGCGAAAAAACAAACGCGTCAAAGGCCCGACGAGTTCAGCAAAGTTCAGCAACGCGAATCGATGGCCGGTTTTGCCGATCGATTTCACGCCATGCAATACGGCAGCCATCATGCGACAGGCGCAGCGTACTTGGTGTAACATCCGCTGATCGCAGCTGAGACCATCCATCTTTGGCGGTGTAAATTCCGGATTCGGGAGCGGTTTTCCTGAGGCCTTGCGTAACAGAAGCAATCAAGCCGGTTCGGGAAAGCGCAAAATCATAAGCGCCGACGGTACTCCAAGGTGTCCATGGCACCCAGGTTACATTTACATTCGTATCCGGGCCAATTGAAAAGACAGGGATGCCTGGTAGTTGCTTGCCGAGCGCACGCCTTCTGTCGAACGAATAATGCGGGTAGGCGATGTATTGATTGCCGAAACGCTGAAAGGCGAGAGGCGGGCTGTCGAGCGAAATGTCTGGATCTAATGTCCGTATCGTTTCTACATGGTTTGCATCAAGGATAGCAAAGTGGGGTGGCCGCCCGCCAACGGAACGCCTGATACCTACTGTGTTGAATTCTGAATCCGCAAGCGTGACAAAGCGATTTAGTTGGAAAAGCGCGGTAAATCGAGTCTGACACGTCTTCAAGCTATCTTTCTCAACTGGCTCTAAACGGATCACCCCTGGGACGGAAAGGCGATATTCTTTGGACGTACCAGCGGGACCTTTTATGTCCACTAGCAGACTTGTTTGGCTTGGTTCGAGACAGGGCGGGAAATGCACTAAATCTTTGAGTCGCCGAGTGCCGTCCTTTTTCGTCCAGGATAGAAGCGTGTCCTCGCCCCCGGATGAACCCTGTCTACCTGCGATCCAAACGAGGTGATTCGCTGACAGCCAATATAAGGCGCGGCTCGGCCTCCAATTCTCAATCGTAGGAACCTCAGACGAAGGATCGGCTAAGGCCGTTTTCGCTGCTGCTTTGTCGAGGTGAGCAAGAGACGCAAGCCAAAGAACGCAACCGATGAAAGACGCTGAGCGCATTGATGCGCAATTTGGACGTTTCATGGATAACGGCCTCTGCCGCGACTGGCCATTTCAGGTTCTGTACAACGGATTGGCGTTGCGGGTAAATCGTGACAGCACAGTTGTCATCCCGGCCAAGCGATGCGTTCGCATCGCGCGAGCCGGGACCCACCGAGCCGTTTGCGGGGTCTCGCGCTGAAGCGCTCGCCCGGGATGACAGTTAAGATTTGGAGGTTAGGTGAGCGGGAAATCCATCGGCGCGCGCGTGCTGCGGACCGAGGATGCGCGTCTGCTCACCGGACGTGGCGAATTCGTCGACGATATCCGTCTGCCGGGCATGCTTCACGCGGCGTTTGTGCGCGCAAGTTTCGCCCATGCGCGAATCCACGGAGTCGATGCGTCGGCGGCGTTGGCGCTGCCGGGCGTCCGTGCGGTTCTCACGTGGGCCGATCTAAGCCGGGGCTTGCAAACCACACGGCTGCCCTCGCTGGTGCCTAATCCCTATTCCAAATTTCCCCGCACGCAGTTGGCGCTGGCCAAGGATGAAGTTTGTTACGTCGGTGAAGCGGTCGCCATTGTGGTCGCGGACTCGCGGCATGTGGCCGAAGACGCGGCGGCGCTGGTTTCCGTCGATTACGAGCCATTGCCCGCGATGTCCGATTGCCGCGATGCGGTCGCGGAGGGCGCGGCGCCTGCCCACGCCGATTTGCCGGACAACAAGGCGGCCACCTTCAAAACTGCCTATGGCGATGTCGCAGCCGCCTTCGCAGGTGCGGCACACCTCATCAAAGAGGCTCTTTGGATTCATCGCGGCTGCGGGCAGGCGCTGGAATGTCGTGGCGTTGTTACCGATGTGGGGCGCGACGGCATGCTGACGGTGTGGTCGTCCACGCAGACGCCGCATTTGGAAAAGCGCGTTCTGGCGGATTTGTTGCAGCGCAAACCAGACACCATCCGCGTGATTGCGCCCGATGTCGGCGGCGGCTTCGGCCCGAAAGCAATCTTCTATGGCGAAGACGCAATTGTCGCCGCTGCGGCTTTGCGGCTGAAACGCCCCATCAAATGGATCGAGGATCGCCGCGAACATTTCCTCGCGACCACGCAGGAGCGCGATCAATATTGGTCGCTGGAAATTGCGCTGGACGCGGACGCGAAGCTGCGCGGCGTGCGCGGGACCATGCTGCACGACACCGGCGCGTACATGCCCTGGGGCGTGGTGATGCCCTATATCGCTGCAACCACGGTTCCGGGCCCTTACATTCTTCCCGCGTACGATTTGGACGTCACTGTCGCCTATACCAACAAAGTGCCGACCACGCCGGTGCGCGGCGCGGGACGTCCGCAAGCGGTATTCGTCATGGAGCGGCTGCTGGATAGCGCCGCGCGGGCGCTAAATATCGACCCCGCTGAAATTCGACGGCGCAATCTGATTCAGCCGGAGCAGATGCCCTATAAGGTCGGGCTTACTTTCCGCGATGGAAAGCCGGTGATTTACGACAGCGGCGATTATCCCGCGGCCTTCGGTAAGGCGATCGAGCTCTCGGCCTATGCCGATTTTCCCCAGCGCCAGAAGCGCGCCCGCGAAGAAGGCCGTTACATCGGTATCGGCATTGGTTCTTACGTCGAAGGCACGGGGCTTGGGCCGTTCGAAGGCGTGCGTGTCGCGGTGGAGGACGATGGCACCATATCCGTACAGTCCGGCGCGGCGCCGCAGGGGCAGGGGCATAAGACCATGCTGGCGCAGATCGTGGCCGAGCAGCTTCAAGTGCCCATGACACAAATCCACGTCACGGTCGGTGACACGGCAGCTTTTCCCATGGGCATCGGCACCTTTGCCAGCCGCGTCACCGCGAATGCCGGTCCGTCGGCGCTGCTTGCCGCGCGTACGGTGCGGGACAAAATCCTGGAAACGGCGTCGCGTATTCTCGATGCGAAAGTCGAAGACCTGGTGCTGGACGACGGCAAGGTTGACCTAAGAACCGGCAACCGACGCGCTGTTTCGCTCGGCGATCTGGCGAAAGCCTCGCAAGGTTTTCCGGGGTTCTCATTCGCGCCCGGCCAGACGCCGGGGCTGGAGCACACAGCCTATTTCACCCCGCCGCAAGCGGCTTACTGCAACGGCACGCACATCGTTGAGGTGGAAGCCGATCCCGAAACGGGCGCGGTGAAAATCCTGAATTACGCCGTGGCGCATGACAGCGGCACGCTCATCAATCCGCTGATCGTGGATGGCCAAATCCAGGGCGGCGTGGCGCACGGCATCGGTAATACGCTGCTGGAATGGATGGGTTATGACACCAACGCGCAGCCGGTGACGACGACCTTCGCCGACTACCTGCTGCCAAGCGCCTGCGAAATCCCGTTCGTCGATGCCGTGCATATCGAAACGCCGTCGCCGCTCAATCCACTGGGCGTCAAAGGGGCGGGGGAGGGCGGCACCATTCCGGCGGCGGCGGCCATTGTCGCGGCGGTTGAGAATGCGCTTGACCCGTTCAGCGTAAAGCTGAACGAATCCCCCATAACGCCGGACCGCATTGTGGCGGCCATCGACAAGGCGCGCAGGAGGAAACATCCATGACGTTCAATAGACGTGACTTCACGGCGCTTGCCGGCGCGGCCCTTGCAGCATCGGCACTTCCTGGTCATGCGCGCGCTGCAGCCGCTGCACCGGACATGCCCGCGGGCGCGGTGGATTGCCACAACCACGTCATGGGCTCGCTGGCGAAATATCCGTATGCGGCGGATCGCGCCTATACGCCGCCGCAGGCCGACGTCGCGCAGTTGAAGGCGCTGCGGACGCAAGTTCACACCGCGCGCAACGTGCTGGTGACGCCGAGCGTCTACGCCGAGGACAATCGCTGCATGGTCGATGCGCTGGGCGAATTGCAAGGCTCGGCGCGCGGCATTGCGGTGCTGCCGTTAAATGTTTCCGATGCAGAGCTGAAGCGGCTGGATGCCGCCGGTGTTCGCGGCATCCGTTTGGCCGTCGGTGCGCGTTACAATGCGAAGACCGCGCCGGAAGCGCTCATGGCCTTCGCGCCGCGCTTTGCACCGCTGGGATGGAATATCGAAATTGTCGGCAATCTCACGGCCATTGCGCCCATGTTTCCGGCGATGGCGACGTTGAAGGTGCCGGTGGTACTCGATCATTTCGCGGGCGCCGACGGCGGGGCCGGTATGAAGCAAGACGGCATTACCGCGCTGTTTGATCTGCTGAAGTCAGGCAACGCCTATGTAAAGCTGTCCGCGCCGTACAATCGCTCGAAGACCAAGGATTGGTCCGACATGCTGCCGATCGCGCATGCGCTTGTTGAGGCGCGGCCCGATCGCATGTTGTGGGGCACCAATTGGCCGCACCCGGATCAGTTTCCCGGCCGCCCGCTGACCGAGATCACGCCCTACCACGTGGTCGACAATCCCAACCTGATTCGCGTGCTCGCCGATTGGGTACCCGATGCGGCAACGCGCAAAACGATCCTGGTCGATACACCGTTGCGCCTGTACCGGTTCTGATAACTACCCTCCCCTTGAGGGAGGGTCGAAGTCGCGTAGCGACTTCGGGGAGGGGAGCTCGGCCGCTACGTGTCCCCTCCCCGAAATTGCTTCGCTGCGCTCTCGCAATTTCGACCCCCCCTCAAGGGGGAGGGTGGGTTTAAGCTCCCCGTTTCAGCTCTTCATACACTTCCGTCACAAAGCGGTCGGCGCTGGTGCCTTGGGCGCCGGCGGCCAACAGCCCGCCCTCGACTTTCGCGTCGAAGGGGGCGGTGACTTTGGCGGCGAGCACTTGCTGCAGCGTTGCACCCTGGCCAACCATTGCAGCCACCTTGTCGCGCACAGCGACGATCATCTCGCGATAGGGGATCAGATCGGCGCGGGTAATTAGCGTACCGTGGCCCGGCACCAATTTCGTGTCCGGCCCGGCGAGCTTACCGAGCATGTCCAGCCCTTCCAGCATCCCCTTCAGCGAGCCGCCATTGGCGGTGTCGATATAGGGGTAGCCAAAGTTGCGGTAGAAATCGCCGATCATGATGATGTTGGCGTTTTCGAAACGGATCATCGTGTCGCCGCCGGTATGGGCCGCCCGCACCGGGATGAGGTCGACAACCTCGCCGTTCATGCGGATTTTGACCGGCGCGCCCATGCCATAGGTGATGACCGGCAGATTGGCGGGATCGCGTGCGGGTGCGCGCAGCATCTCCTCGCGCAGTTCTTCGCGGGCGTAGATGACGGCGCCTTGTTTGGCGAAAAACGCATTGCCGCCGGTGTGGTCGATATGGATGTGCGAATTCACCAGGTAGCGGATCGGCCCGCTAGCGATCAGTTTAACAGCGGCCAGCACTTTCTCGCTGATCTGCCCGTACTGCGAATCCACCATCAGCACACCGTCGGGGCCCGCGAGCACGCCGATACGTCCGCCGGCCGCGTCCTGATGGTTCCGGTCGGCCCCCGCCGAACCGGAGAGCATGTAGAGGTTAGGCGCCATCTTGTCGGTTACGATCTGGATGGCGGCGTAGTCGATTTGGGCGTAAGCGGCGGCGGGTAGCGCGGCCGCCGCTACCGCGACTGCGAAAGACAAGAAAGCCGGTTTCATTGTTCCCTCCGGAAGGCACGTGCGGCCAGCATAGCGTAGTTGGCGGGCGGCAGCGCCCCCTCCGTCTCGCAAAGCGCCTTGCGTTCTGCCGCGGCGGGTTGTTGAAATCCTGGCACAGCTATTGAGGCCGATTATGGACATTAGACCGTTGGGCGCCGCCATGGGCGCGGAAGTCGTTGGCGCCGATTTGAATGCGCTTAGTGATGCGGATTTTTCCCATATCCGCGACGCCTTTCTTAAATACCAGGTTCTCGTCGTTCGCGACCAAACTTTGCCCCCGGCGGCGCAGCTTGCCTTTTCCCGGCGGTTTGGCGCGTTGGAAGACCAACTCAACGCCCATTACACGGTGCCGGACTTCCCGGAGGTGCTGGTCCTTTCCAACGACCTGAAGGACGGTAAGCCTATCGGCCTGATCGACGGCGGCGATTTCTGGCACTCGGACTCTTCCCATCGGGACTTTCCGAGCATGGCCACGATCCTTTACGCCATTAAGAACCCCGACCATGGCGGCGATACCGAGTTCGCCAATATGTATGCCGCTTATGAGACGCTTCCCAACGACATGAAGCGCCGGATCACAGGGCTCAAGGGCATCCACGCCGTTTCCAAGCTCAAGAACAAGCGCGTGACGGTCTCGCCACGCCGCCCGGACGGGAAAGATTTCTACGAAAAGCAGAAGGTCCTCCCCGATCAGGTCTGGCCGATGGTCCGCACCCACCCGGTTACGGGCAAAAAGGCGCTGTATGTTTCGCCCCGCTTCACCATCGGGATTGAGGGGCTACCGGAGGCCGAGGCCGACGAGATCCTCGATGCGCTGTTCGCCCATCAGGTGCGCCCCGAATTCGTCTACCGGCACAAATGGGCCGACCGCGATCTGGTGATGTGGGACAACCGGTCGGTGATCCATCAGGCGACCGGGGGCTTTACCTATCCCGACGTCCGCACCATGCACCGCACTGTGGTTGCAGGGGACCGCCCGTTCTAGGCACACGGTCCCACCGCGATTCTCAACACGTTCGCGTCAGGCTTGGTAACAGCCATGTAATTTTCACCGTTCCGAAAGCCAAGCGCCCTAGATTGATCGCGGGCCGCTTGGCTTGGCGGGGCTTTGCCGCTATGTCAAAACTCCCGCCACGGGCCTTCATCGGATCGAATACCGCATGCGCCTGCTTAAGCTGATTCCAGATAACACCAAGATCGACTTCGTCGGTGCGCGCTTTATCGCCTTCGCGATCGATGGTGCGCTTCTGGCTATCGCCATGTTCGCGCTCATTTTTTACGGATTGAACTTCGGCATCGACTTTACGGGCGGCGTGCTGGTCGAGGTGAAGGGCACAAAGAGCATCGACATTGCGCAAATGCGCACCAAGATCGACAGCCTTCGGTTTGCCGAGGCGCAGCTTCAATATTTCGGCGGCGGCGAGTGCGAGATGCCGGCCAATTCCTGCGTCTTGATCCGCGTTCAGCCGGAAATGAACACGCCTGCCTCCGACCAGGAGGTGGTGACCAGGATTCGCAGCGGTCTGGGTGAAGGTTTCGCATTCCGCCGCACCGAGGTGGTCGGCCCCAAGGTTTCCGATGAGCTGAAGAACGCCGGCATCCTGGCCACGGTCATCGCCGTTCTGATGATCGGCCTTTATGTCGCGGTGCGGTTTGAGTGGCAGTATGGCGTGGCGGCAATTTTCGCAACCGGCCATGACGTGTTCGTCACGGCCGGGCTTTATTCGCTTATGCACTTGGACTTCTCGCTGTCCTCGGTGGCCGCGCTGCTGACACTGGCGGGCTATTCGGTGAACGACACGGTCGTGGTCTTCGACCGCATCCGTGAGAACCGGCGGCGTTACAAGCGCATGGGCCTGCACGAACTCATCAATCTTTCGACCAACCAAACCCTGACGCGGACCGTGCTGACCTCGGTGACGACGTCCATTTCCATCGTACCGCTTCTGCTGTTTGGCGGACCGACCCTGTTCGATTTCACCGCGGCAATTCTGTTTGGTATCGTGGTGGGCACCTATTCCTCGATCTACGTCGCTTCGGCGCTGCTGATTTATCTGCCGCAGATAAACGTCAGCCGAGAGGAAACTGTGCCCGCGACCGGAGGCGGCGCCGCCCGTTCCAGGTGACAATGAACCAGCACGCGGACATCGGTCACGAACCCGGCGTGAGGCCAACGCGCACGTCTGAGCTCCTTCGGGCATTCGCGCATTCTTTGGATTCAGACCGGGTTACGCTGGAGGAGATCGTCTCGGGTCTTGGTGACCGCGGTCTTGGCGTCTTGATCGCCATATTCGCGCTGCCGAACATCCTTCCTTCAACCGTGCCGTTCGGCAACGTCGCGACCGGCATTCCGCCGCTGGTTTTTGCGGTTCAGCTGATGCTCGGGGTCGAGCATCTGATCCTTCCGGGTTTCCTGGCGCGCCGCAGAGTGGGAACGCATTGGCTCAAGGCCATCGCCCCCAAAGTGGCTTCCGTTCTCTCCTGGTTTGAGCGGCTGCTTAAGCCGCGGATGTCGTGGGTCACGACCGTCTATACGGAGCGCTTCATTGGCGCCATCGCGATCATTCTCGCATTGGTGTCGACGCTGCCAATTCCGTTTGCGCACAATCTGCCTGCGCTTGGGCTGGTGCTGATCGGGCTGGGCCTGATTGAGCGAGACGGCCTTGCCATCCTGATCGGGTCTGCCATCGGATTGCTGGGTTCAATCGTGTTGGGCTTGGTGCTTTTCGGCCTGGCCCACGGACTTTCCTTCATCATCCACACGCTCTGAGGTGAGTGAGTCGTGAGCGGTGAGCCCACTTACTCGCCACTCACTATTCGCTATTCGCCCTCTCAGAACGGCAGCCAGTTGCGTTCACGCGAATAGGACAGATAACCGATGTTTGCCGCCCCGCGCAGTCCCACGCCGGTCCGCATCGGCGCCAGGATTACACGTCCGTTCTGCTGATAGTTCACGCCAATTCCGGCGACGAAATAGGCGCTGCCTTCCACGCCCGGAAACCGCTCAAAAATGCTGTCGGCGTCGCGCAGGTTATAGATCAGCGTGAAAACCTTCGACGCGTTGGCGCCGAAGTCGAAGCCCACGGACGGCCCTTGCCAAAACACCTTCGTCGGCGCGCCGCTCCCTTTGATGTAGAGATTGCCATCCCCATATCGCAGTCCGACAATAACCGCCCCGGCGCCTTCACTGCCGGTGATGTAGGCGTTAGGCCGCCCATATTTGGAAAAGACCTGTTCAACGGCCTTGGCCATCGCTTCGGTCGTCACACCGAAGAAATCCGAACCGGCTTTGACGACCTCATCGGGGCTGTACGTATCGGAGTCGCGCGGGTCGTGCGCGGCTGCTGCTTGCGCCGCTGCGGGAGCAGAAACGCCCAAGGACATGCCAATGAAAAATGCCGCGAACGCGGCGCGCGTGAGGTCACCAGTTTTCATCGTAAGCTCCCTTCCAAAACAGCGCCTGCCGGACAAACCTGTACGGGTCTCCGCAGACACAAAATTCGAATCTCAACTAAACATACCAGCTTGGGCAATTTTGAGGCAGGCTTAGGAACGGTTTGAGAACCGGGGGGAACGCAAAGCGCGCTGGTTCGTTTGTTCCTATTGTCTTGCAGTTCAGCGAATGAGCCTCATGCCGGAAAACTCTGTACACGAATCGAAGCGCGCGTCTCTTGGTGTCGCGGGGTGTCTCGCGGTTGCCGCTATGGGCGTCGTTCTGGGGGCGGCCATCTGGTTCATGTTCTACGGCTGGAATTTGACCGATGCCGAAATCAGCACGCAGGGCTACATAGCCCTGTCGCTGGGAATCGTGTTTTCCATGGTGGCCGGTGGCGGCCTGATGGCTCTGCTGTTCTGGTCGAATCGCAGGGGCTATGACCGCTGAGGGACTGCGCCGCGCTTTTGCTGGGGTCCCTGCCGCGTCTTTGGGCGTTTTGTCTCCAGACATTCGGAGACATACCCCCGCATGAGCAGCGACGTCACAGAGCGGCCACCACGCAACAAGGCGTCCCCTTCCCGTGACCAGGATGGCGTGGTGGAGCTTCCCTGGTCTGGGGAGACCGGCGAAACGCCGCAAGAAAAGCCTTTAGAAAAGCAGGCTGCTGGGCGAGATACCCCTTCGGACCCAGGCCAACATCATGACGTGGACAGCCGCCAAGAGACGCAGCCGCAAGATACACGGTCGTCGTTTTGGGCCCGCGCTGCTGTTGTTGTTGGGGTTTTGGTGGTGGTGGCGATTTTCGCTGCCCTGCTCTGGTGGGCCTACAGACCGGTCGCTCCGAAAATCACTTACGGGTTCGCCGAGGCCGATATAGCCACGGTCACGGTGACGGCGCGCGCACAGGGTCGCCTTGCCGCGCGCGATGCTGTGGAGGTGGTGGCCGAGGTTGGCGGCAGGCTTGGAAACGCGACCGCTAAAAGCGGGGACCGCGTGCGCAAAGGGCAAGTCCTGATGCAACTGTCGTCTGAAACCGCACAGGAGCAGGCCGCCAGTGTCGCCGCCGAGATCGCCTCATACGAATCCGCCGCCAAGCGCGCGGATGCCGATGTTGCTGAAGCCCGCGCCATGATGGCGGCGGGGAATGGGTCTCCTCCGGGTGCTGACGCGGCGCGGGTAACGCGCGCGGTTGCGCGGGCGGACGAAGCGCGTGCGGCGCTCGCTGCGGCTCGCACCAGACTAACCGCAGCCCGCGATACGTTGAATGGGCTGGAGATACGCGCACCTTTCGATGCCATCGTTCTGCAAACAAATCTTGAAAACACGGACAGCATTCGCAGAGTCGCGCGCGGTCAAAGTTTGTTCACGCTGGTTCCGAATTTCTCCGAATTTGACCTGACCGCAGATATTCCCGAAAGCGCAATCGGGCCGCTGCGCCCAGGGCAGCAGGCGCTGTTCACGGTGCCTGCGTTTCCGCACCGTACCTTTGCGGCGCGGCTCGATAGCATCGGCGTACAGTCTGCGATCGCTCGCAAGGATGGGGTGGATACTGTGACGACGTATCCTGTCAGGTTATCGGCGGCAAATGCGGACGGCAGTCTGCGGCCGGGCATGAGCGCGGATGTGGCGGTCATTCTGGCGCAAGCAAAAGACGTGCTTACCGTTCCGAATGCGACGCTGTTGTTTCGCCCCGCCGCTGAAATCGCGGCCAAATACCCGGCGCCAAAAGCTCCCAATCCGGCATTTATTGCGCCGAACGCATCGGCATCGGCACCTGCGCGCATAACGGGCGGCGTGACGGAGCAGCCCGTTACTGTCTCCTCGACGCCTCACCCCGCGCGTGTTTGGGTGCTGGAAGGCGACACGCCAAAGCCGCATGACATCATGGTGGGTTTAAGCGATGGCAAGATTACGCAGGTCGTCTCCGGCGCGCTGCGGCCCGGAGACGCGGTGATTACCACCGCGCTGATGCAAGCGGGCAAACAGGGGGCTTAAAGCGCAATCCGGCGAAGTGGACGCCGGTTCGCCGCTAGATTGCGCGGCAAACTAACGAATCTAGAGCATGATCTGATTCAATCTAATCAGATCATGCTCTAGCGGGCGCGCTATTCCTGCCCGCGCGCGACGAAGAAGGGATTGGCGAAGCCTTCCGACGCCTTTCCATAAAGGAAGGGCGTACCGTCGAGCTTTTTTACCGTGCCTCCCGCGGCTTCCAGGACGGCCTGTCCGGCGGCCGTGTCCCATTCCATCGTGCGGCCGGTCCGCGGATAAATGTCCGCTTCGCCGGTGGCGACGAGACAGAACTTCAACGACGAACCGGCGGCGACCATATCGGCGACCTTGAACGCGGCCAGATATTCGTCGGTCTTCGCATCGCGATGACTGCGGCTGCCGATGGCAATCAAACCTTCGGGCGGCCCTTTGCGCGCGTGGATGGGTTTGGCGCTCTGCAGATTCAGCGGTTGGTTTTCCGGGGCCGGCAGTTCAAACGCGCCATTGGCGCCATCGCCGATCCACATGCGTTCTTTGGCGGGCGCCAGCACGACGCCGCAGATGGCGCGGCCTTTGTCGATCAGCGCGATATTCACGGTGAATTCGCCGTTGCGCTTGATGAACTCCTTCGTGCCGTCCAGAGGATCGACCAGAAAGAACTTTTCCCCCACCGATGGCATGCGTCCCGCTGCGACTTCTTCTTCGGCGACGATGGGTATGCCTGCCGCCACGTGCGCAAGGCGCTTCAGGATAAGGGCTTCTGCCTCTTCATCGGCCGCCGTGACGGGCGAAGCGTCGTCTTTGATGCGGGCCTCTGTTCCGGCAGCATAATGTTTGAGAATAAGCTGCCCTGCCTCGTGGGCGATGGCGGCCAGATCGGCGGCGAGTTCGGAGAGAGATTTTGTCATCGGTTACACTTAGATTCCAATTTTTAAGACATCGTTAAGCAGCGCGGCCCAAACTGACGGTCTGAAACAATGAGTCGCATTTGCCATGTTGAACACCAAGGGCCTGGACATGAACGATCTCGATTTCGCGGCGCTTTTGGTGTCCAGGGTTTGTCATGACCTTGTGAGCCCGGTAGGCGCGGTGGTCAACGGACTCGAAGTGCTCGAGGACGAAACCGATCTTGCGATGCGTGCCGATGCGCTGAAACTGATAGCGGTAAGTGCCGAACAGGCTGCAGCCAGGCTGCAATTTGCGCGGATCGCGTTCGGCGCCGCAGGTTCCGCCGGGGCCGAACTGGATTTGTCCGAAATTGGCCGCATCATGGCGGGGCTGTTGAAGGGCGGCAAAGTCGAATTGTTGTGGCAGGCGCATGCGGCAAATTGGCCGAAGGATTGGGCCAAGTTGCTGATGAATGCGGTTCTAAGCGCGGCCGATTGCCTGCCGCGTGGCGGGCGCGTGACGGTCGACACCACCGAAGGCGCCAAGCCGGGATTTCGCGTCATCGCAACCGGGACGACCATCAAGTTTACTTCGGAAACGGAGCGCACCCTGCAGGGCGAGCCTGCCGGCGCGCTCGACGGCCGCTCCATTCAATCATACCTGACCTATCAATTGACCAAGACGCTCAACACCAAGCTTCAGGTCACCGCTGCTCCCAACGAGGTTTGCTTCGCGGCAAGCTGAAAATTGCAGGAGCGCGCCCGGCGCTTCAGGCCGTATTTACCGGATTGCATCACAGTGATGGTCCCCTGAACGGGAAGGGATTCGTCATGAAGCAGTGCCTGATCGTCGACGACAGCCGGATTTTCCGGAAAATCGCGCGCAAGATTTTGGAAGAGCTGCAATTTTCGGCCGATGAAGCTGAAGATGGCACGGCCGCTCTGGACCTCTGCCGGCGCAACATGCCCGACGCCATCCTGCTCGATTGGAACATGCCCGCGATGTCGGGCATCGAATTTCTGCGTGCGCTGCGGCGCGAGCCGTTCGGCGCCAAACCCGTGATCGTCTACTGTACGACCGAAAACGACATCGTCCATATCACCGAAGCGATCGGCGCCGGCGCCAATGAGTACCTGCTTAAGCCCGTGGACCGCGAAATCGTCGAAGCCAAGTTCATCGAAGCCGGACTGATTGCCGCCTGAGACGCCGTCGGTGCGGCGAGAAAAATTTCCCGTCGTCCCGTCTTGATGCCTGAAACGCGAAAGGCGCGGGATGGTCTCCCGCGCCTTTCGTTGCCCAGCCCTGTAAAATCAGGCCGCAATCTTCTCGTCGGGATCACGCAGCACATAACCGCGGCCCCAAACGGTTTCGATGTAATGCTCGCCATTGCAGGCGACAGCCAGCTTCTTGCGCAGCTTACAGATGAACACGTCGATGATTTTCAGTTCCGGCTCGTCCATACCGCCATAGAGATGATTGAGGAACATCTCCTTGGTAAGCGTGGTGCCTTTGCGGAGCGAAAGCAGCTCCAGCATTTGGTATTCCTTGCCCGTCAGGTGTACGCGCTGGCCATCGACCTCGACCGTCTTGGCGTCAAGATTGACGGTGAGCTTGCCCGTCGTGATGACGGACTGCGAATGCCCCTTGGAGCGGCGCACAACCGCCTGGATGCGCGCGACCAGCTCGTCCTTGTGGAAGGGCTTGGTCATATAGTCGTCGGCGCCAA
This sequence comes from Alphaproteobacteria bacterium, assembly GCA_947473475.1. GTDB lineage: Bacteria > Pseudomonadota > Alphaproteobacteria > Micropepsales > Micropepsaceae > CAIYRG01. The sequence continues at coordinate 67,756 of CANJBZ010000008.1, read as the reverse complement.
AGCCCAAAGCTTTGACCTTCGCTTCGACGATCGCGTTGCCCGACAGAATGAGAATGGGCGTTTGGATCTTCGCCAAGCGCAAGGCCTTGAGGACCTCGTACCCGCTCATGTCCGGCAACTGAAGGTCGAGTACGATGATGTCGTAGTCGTACAGCTTTCCGAGGTCGATGCCTTCCTCGCCCAGGTCGGTTGTGTAGACGTTCAAGCCTTCAGAGCGCAGCATGAGCTCGATGCTACGAGCCATCGCGCTGTCGTCTTCGATCAAAAGCACGCGCATTGTGCGGAAATCCCCTTGCCGGGCGGCCCCAGCGGGCCGACCTCGTTAACGCAAGAACCCTAAACGAAAATGGTTAAAAGGAGCTTTCTAATCTTAACAAGACTTACCTTCGGCCAATAACCCTCCGAAATCAGTCGTCTCGGCAATATCTTATTGATTCGGCTCGTTAAGTTTACCGCGACTTAAAGCCTCTGCTGCAAAATGCCCAGTAACAGGTGGGCTCGATCTGCCCCCGAATGGTTTTTCGAGGGGATATTTTTGCAGGCTTTGATCGAAAATTTCGGCGCCATACCCCGGCTGACCCGCTTTGGCCGGGTGGCCCGCGTCGAGGGGCTGCTGATTGAAGTGACGGGTGCTTCGGGCGCCATCGGTCTGGGCGGCCGGGTGCGGATTGCCGGCGCTGACGGGCGGGAAACCCCCTGCGAAGTGGTCGGTTTCCGCGACGGGCGTGCGCTTGCGATGCCGTTCGGCCAGCTTGAAGGCATGACATTGGGGGCCAGGGCGACCTTCGATGAGGGTAGCTCCGCCATTTTTCCAAGCCACGCATGGCTCGGCCGGGTCATCGACGCTTTTGGCCGCCCGACGGACGGGAAGGGCGCGCTCGGCTGCGGGATGCAGCCTTATCCCTTAAGGGCACAGCCGCCATCGGCCTATGAGCGTTCCAGGGTGGGCGGCAAACTCGATTTGGGTGTGCGCGCACTCAATACTTTTCTCACCTGCTGCGAGGGGCAGCGCATGGGCATCTTCGCGGGCTCGGGCGTCGGCAAGTCGACGCTGCTTGCCATGCTCGCCCGCAACACCTCGGCCGATGTCACGGTCATCGCGCTGGTTGGCGAGCGCGGGCGCGAGCTGAAGGAATTCATCGAAGACGATCTTGGCGAGGAAGGCCTGCGCAGAAGCGTCATTGTTGCGGCGACCTCCGACGAGGCGCCGTTGACACGCAAGCAGGCCGCCTTCGTGGCGATGGCGACCGCCGAATATTTCCGCGATCAAGGCTTGCAGGTTCTGCTGATGATGGACTCGGTAACGCGCTTTGCGATGGCGCAGCGCGAGATCGGTCTGTCGGCGGGCGAGCCGCCCGCATCCAAAGGTTACACACCGACCGTATTTGCCGAGCTGCCACGGCTGCTGGAGCGCGCCGGTCCCGGACGCGCCGGAAGCCCAGGCAGCATCACGGGTCTCTTTACCGTCCTGGTGGAGGGCGATGACCATAACGAGCCGATTTCCGATGCGGTGCGTGGGATTTTGGACGGCCATATCGTGCTTGAACGCTCCATCGCGGAGCGCGGACGCTTTCCGGCGATCAACATCTTAAAGTCGGTGTCGCGCGCCATGCCGGCGTGCAATTCGCCGCCCGAGCAGATCCTTGTGCAGCAGGCGCGCCAGCAGCTTGCCACCTATGAAGATATGGCGGAGCTGATCCGCCTTGGCGCGTATCGCGCGGGGACCAATCCCGAAGTCGATGCCGCCATGCAGTTATATCCGAACATTGAAGCATTTCTCACGCAGTCGAAAGACGAGCGCACCTCGCTTGAGGACGGTTACGTGACCTTAAGCAAAATCATGGAAGCTGCGCCGACAAAGAGGTAATGGCCGAATGAAACGTCGTGGTTCGCTTTTGCGCTTGAAGCGCTTTCGTGTGGACGAGCTGAAACGCCGTCTCGCAACGCTGGACGAAATGAAGTCGGATCTGGAGCGTAAGCTTCAGGATCTGGAAGATTCGGTGGTGCGCGAAAAACAGCGGGCCGCGGATTCCGACATCGGCCGTCTGGCTTTCCCAAGCTTCCTGCAATCCATTGAGGTGCGGCGGAAGAACATCCGCACCACGATGTCCGAGCTGGAACGTGAACGCTCCGCGCAGCAGGACGATTTGTCGGCGGCTTTTCAGGATTTGAAAAGCTTCGAGCTGGCGGAAGAAGAACGTGTGCGCCGGGCCACGGAAGCGGAAGGCCGCGCGCAGCAATCGCGGCTGGACGAGCTGGCGATGGTTCGCCATCTGCGCAAGCACACCGCGCGGCAGGCGGGATAAAAAAGGGGCCAACGCCCCCGCGTTCGCCGAATCAGCTAAAACGACGGCTCTACTCTGCGCCTCCTATCTTGGAGGCGGATTGAGGATGCCGTCATGCCGCTCGCGGAATCGCTTGCGCCGCTCTTTGGCCGTTGGGTCATCGCCTGGTTTTTTCTTGACCAGGCGTATCGCCACGCGCTCGGCTGGAACACAACCGCCGTTCTTCTGACCATGAAGAACATCCCGGCTCCTCAGATCGTTCTCGCGCTCGCGCTTGCGGGCGCTGTGCTCGGGTGTCTTTCGCTGCTGCTGGGATTATGGACGCGCGCCGGCGCCTTTCTGTTATTCGTGGTGACAATCGGCTTGGCGGTGACGCTGCACGATTTCTGGCACCTGAAAGCGGAAGTGGCGCGCAATGCCGATTACGACATCTTCGCGCGCGACATCGCGATCGCCGGCGGTTTGCTCGTGCTGATTGGAACAGGCTCCGGCCGCTTCGGTATGGACCACGCCAGACCGCGGGGCCATTACGGCAGGCGATCGGGACGGCGCTGAGCTTTCGGCCGCGCCCCCGTGTTTTGGGCCTGCGTAAAATTCAAGAACTTCGCAACCGCCGGCTCTCACCCATAGGCAGCAGCCGCCGCAGCAATCTGCGGCGGCTGCTCGATTGTCCGCTAGCGATTTGGCTTACTCCGCAGCCCTATTCGCAGGCCGGGCCAACTCCGTTGAGAAGGCGTATGGCACCAGGATATGCGCCATATTGGACGTGTCGCCCCATCGCGGATTGGTCAGCGGCTGCGGATTTTTCACCATCACATGCAGCTTTCCGGCGTCGCCAAATTTTCCCGCCGGCAGCACGAAATGCACTTTCGTTGTGCTGTCGACGATCGTCGGAACCACGTCGCCATTGACATAGACAACCGAGCGCTTGACGAAATTGACGCCCGTTAAAGTCACGGTGGTGTCGCCCGAACCCTGGATGACCGTCGTCGGCGCGATCGCCTCAATTCCCGGAGTTGGCGAGACGGCAAAATCCTGAACCGGACCGAAGCCTGCTCTGCGCACTTCGGCGACGCCGGGAAGGATGCCCACCGGATTGCCGTTGGGCCCTGTGACGGTCATGTAAGGCTTGGGATCGTTCTGTCCGCGCGCCGGCAACTGTTTGACTGCGGCAGCGAACGGAAGATCGCTGACCGGGGCAACGTCGGTACTCGCCCGGTCATTGGCGAACATCCCGCCGCGATACGAGGGGTGGAAATTGCGGTCCACCACATGGCCGTCCTTGATGACGTCATCGATCTTGCGCATGTTCATGATGTCGCGCGCCGGATCGGCGCTGAGGATGACCAGATCGGCGAGCTTACCGGCTTCGATGGTGCCGACATCCTTCAGGTGATAGTGCTCGGCCGGCCATTTGGTCGCCGATTGAATGATCTTCATCGGCGCCACGTGCGCGTCTTCCTGGAATGCGGACATTTCCTGCAGCACGCCCAGACCCGGCGCGGACTGCGGGTCGTCCATCGACACCAATGCGTGTCCGCCCGCCGCGATGAGGTCGCCGATAAATTTGACGTGGTTCGCATAACCGCAGGCGCGAAGCGCAATCTGGTCCGGCGTCAGAAACTCCTCTGGCGATCTCACATTGTCCATCAGCTCCTGCACCACAGACTCGGGGTAATAGGTGCGCAGGTCGCGATTGGAAAGCAGCTCGCGATCTTCCTGCTGAAGCCGCTTCCAGCTCGAGGGAAAGCCGCGGTCGGCGGCAATCAGATTTGGCACGACGGCCGTGTTATGCGCGGCAAGAAAGGCGACCATGTCCTTCTCTTTGGCCGGATCCATGTCGCAATAGACGTCCGGCGGCAGACCGACATAATCCTTCCACTTCTCCGGATCGCGGTTCATTTCGACGCCTGCAAGACCGGTGTGCAGCATCACGTCGGCGCCGGCCAGGGCGCAGGATTTGCCGCGTGTTTGCGGACCGACACAGCGAAACATGACACCTTTGCCGGCCTTGTGGCCCTCATCGGCATAAGCGGCGAAAACCTCCGGCGGCGCATCGCCGTCAGCGGCGCCGAGAACGTCGGCGCCCATCGCAAGAATCGCCTTCGCGCGGGCGCGTGCTTCGTCCGGTGTCTTCAGGATGCGTCCACCGGGATCGACGACGGTCTGAAACAGCCGCGGGCCTTCGTAAATCCCATGATTGATGGCGTCGCGCTCGGCCAGTCCCTGGTCCCCCCGGGCGACATTCATCACGGTCGAAGTAACGCCGAAATGGAGATAGGCTTCGCCATACATCCAATAGCCGATCGCCATGGAATCGATCAGGCCGGGCGTGATCCATTTGCCCGTGGCGTTGATGACGGTTGCACCCGCAGGCACCTGAACGGCTCCAGCGCGGCCCGCCGCGGTGATGCGATTACCCTGGATAACAATGACCGAATTCGGCACCGGCGCCCCGCCATTGCCATCGATCAGCGTCCCGCCCTGGATGACGAGAACCTGCTGTTGTCCCTGGGCATGGGCCGTCAATCCGATCGCCAGCGCCGTTGCCGCGACCGCCACCATCCCAAGCAGTTTTGTTTTCAGACCCTGCATTTTCCGCATGTGTTGTGCCTCCCATTCGGCCGCGAGCAGCAGCTAATTTCCCAAGCCTTTTGTAGGCAAGCTGTGTGCGTTTGAAAATGGCATCGCCTCCGTACGCTCTGCCGCTTCGCGTCGTTTATCGCCATCGCCTCGGGTAGGCGCTGGACTTTCCAGCCTTGCCGATCCTCCCGTGTACCCAATGTCAAAATCCATGGTAGTCTGGACGCATGGACGATTTACTTGGACGTATCACTTCCGATCCCCACAAGTTCGGCGGGCGACCCTGTATACGTGGGCTGCGCATCCGGGTTGTCGATGTCCTTGACCTGTTGGCAGCCGGGCTCTCCCACGCCGCAATCGTCGATGAGCTTCCCGATCTGGAACTTGACGATATCAAGGCAGCTCTCGCTTACGCCGCGCGGCGTGTCGATCACCCCCTGGAGTGACCATCTGGCTCGACCATCATCTGTCGCCGGCGCTGGCGCGTTGGATTGCAACGGAATTCGGCGAGTCCTGCGTGCAAGTGCGCGATATCGGCCTCGCACGCGCCGCAGACCGTGAAATCTTCGGCGCCGCCCGCAACGGGGCGAACGTCCTGGTGACGAAAGATCGTGATTTCGCCGAACTTGTCGCCCGGTTGGGACCGCCGCCGGGCAAAATCCTTCTCTCGTGCGGCAACACGAGCACGGCCTATCTCCGTGACATGATGCGAAATCAACTCGCGTAAGCTCTCCTGCCAATCCGCATGAGCGAACCGCTGGTGGAAATTGGCGGTGCTCATCGGTAACGGGCACAGCCAAGCCACGCCGCCTCTGTGCAAAATTCAAGAATTTCGCAACTGTGGCGATTTCACGGAATGGGTCCTTATCAGTTTCGGAACCGCGGTTTCGCTGTAGTGCCCCGCGGGCCTTGATCAGTTTCCTTGCTCGGAATTGGCTCTGCTAGGGCTTGAGTCGAACAGCTATCCAGGTCTTGAGTTCGTCAATCGTGATCAGTCCCTTCCGATGAACCATGCGGTGACAGTTGGCGCACAGCTGCTCCAGATCGGCCAATTTTGTGGGTGCACTATTCTTACGTGATCCCACTGGAACCGTGTGGTGCGCCTCGATATAGCCAGCGCCCAAGTCACCGTACACCGCCTCGAAATCGAAGCCGCAGGCAGCGCAGTCGAATCTTTTCAAACCCGCCTTGAATTCTCTGATCAATTTAGGGCAGCGCTCCCGCTTAAAATGCTCGCGCAAGACCTGCTTGCCCTCCTCAATCCCAGCGTCTTCAACCTCCAGATCCAAAACGGTGTCGTCTGCACCAAGAACGTCTTCTGTGCCGCGCCCAAGGAGTGTTTCATCAGGCACTGAGGTCGAAATTCGTTCACTGCTCGGGTGCAACATGGTGTTAGGCGCCTTGGGATCGACTAGCGCGATGTACCCGCGCTTGACGAGATATTTGAGCCGGGGCCCCGCACCCGCCTCGCGAGCCACCTTAACCGTCATGCCATCTTTAAGCATTTTGAACTGTTCGACCTTAGGGCCCCGCATGTATGGTGCCCTGACATATGGCAACAATTTAATTTCCTGTTCGTCGTTCAGGATTACATCGCGTACTCCGGTCGGAATGCGCTCGTCATTCGCGTCCCACATGGTTTTCTTAGTCGTCTTGGTCTTCGTCACTGCCGCACGCCTTGGTTTCATCGGGACTATTATTAAATGAATCAGGCGCTATAGGTAACACCGATCACCATTCTCGGCTCTTTGAGTGCTTGCTCAAATTACAATTCTCTCGACCTCATCAAGGCTCATCGGCGACAATTCGTAGAGCTGCCTCGCGCGCGTGGTTCGAGTCGAAATGCGCGGCTGATTTTACTCTTGCGAGGCCGCGACCGCTTTGCGCCCATAAGCGGACCCCTCTGTGCAAAATTCAAGAACTTCGCACCAAGGCAGGATCGTTGAACGGATTGGCTTTTTCCTGCGCATAAATCAGGTGCGGAATCGCACCGTGATTTCCGCAATGCTCAAGCCTCAACGACGGCCAGAGCGTCGATGCGTGGACCCGCGTTAACCGGAAACAAGCTGTTCGGGTTCGATACCTACACGACGTCGGGAATACCGCCATCATGGTCTTCTTCCGGCGGAGCGCGGCCCGTGACCATGCGGGCAAGGGCCATCGGCGTCAGTGTTTCCAGGCCGTCGGCGAGGTAAGGCGATCCCGTTACCTGGGCGATGGTTGCGCCGGAAAGCGCGATGGCCAGCAGGCTGCCTCTACGCCGGGTAAGGTCCAGCCCCGTGACGATCAGGCGGCTGGCGCCGAGTTTGACCAGGGCCTCCGCCATTTCACCGGCCTCTTCGGCATCGGTCGCGGCGGAAATAACACCCACCGGCTCCATGGTTCCCATGGACAGGAAGGGAAGCACTTCGCGCGGCAGCGGCTCGCGCGGATCCCAGCCCGCCGTGTCGGCGATCAGAAGGCCGTTCGAGGCGCGCGCTTGCTGAATGGCTTCGGCCAGCACGTTGGGCGTGCCGGCACGCACCGCGCGCGCTTTGATCGCTGCGCTAAAACTTTCCAATCGCGCCCAATGTCCGGCCGTATCGACATCGGTCTGCGCCAGCACGACCGGGCAGCCGATCAGACTGCTCTGCGCCGCAAGTTTCGCCGCCACCGCGGTCTTTCCCGCGCCGGGCGGGCCGATCAATAACAACGCACCGCGCTTGCCGACATCGAAGGGATCGATGCGCATAGACGTGTCCAAGGCAGATGCGAGCGACAAGGTCATATCGCCAAAACCGCTCTGTTGTGCGGCGTCCACAAGCTTCCTGGCCATGGCCTCGGGCGTACGATGCGTGGCAAGAATTTCCGTCAGCATCGTCCGGTCGAAGGCGGTTGCCCGCGTGGTTGCGTTCGGCCGTGAGCCGCGCAAGCGCGCGAGCAAGGTTTCGCGATACCGCGCCTCGAAGGCCGCAAAGCGCGAAATGACGGTGGAGCTCTCCAGCGTGGAATCTCGCTTCAAGGCTTCCTCTGCGGCGCGCGCGAGTGCTTGCGCCTCCTCGATACCGGCGCGGATCAGAACGGTCCCGTCCTTCAGCGTTTCGCTGGCGACGATGATGGCCTCTTCACCCATCTCCGCACGCATGGCGGTCATGGCTTCTTTCATGTCTCTGGCGAGAAACGTTTTGATTTGCATTGGCTATATCTGTCCCATGGTTCGAAGCCTGACGGAGGGGTGAATCTCGTTCTGAGAAAGGACCGGCGTTTGCGGCCGGAATCGCTCGATGATCGAGCGGACATAAGGGCGGATCATCGGGCTGGTCAGCAGCACCGGCAGATCGCCGCGCTGCGATGCTTCTTCAAAACGATCGCGCACGGCATGGATGAAAGCCTGCAATTGCGTCGGCGCCATTGCGAGCTGACGTTCCTCGCCTTGTCCGGCCAGCGACTCCGCGAAGGCCTGCTCCCACGCCGGCGACATCGCCACGATGGGAAGAAACCCTTGCGTCGAGACGTATTGGTGGCAGAGCTGGCGCGCCAGACGCGCGCGCACATGCTCGGAAATAAGCATCGCGTTCTTGGTATGGCCGACGGCTTCGGCAATGCCTTCCAGAATGGCCGGCAAATCGCGGATGGAAACGCGTTCCGTGAGCAAAGTCTGCAACACGCGCTGCACGCCCGTGACGCTGATCTGCGCCGGAATAACCTCTTCGACCAATTTCTTCTGCTCGGCCGGCAGATCGTCAAGCAGCTTCTTGGTTTCCGCATAGGACAGAAGCTCGGCCATCTGGCTCTTAAGCACTTCGGTCAGGTGCGTCGTCAGGACGGTGCCGGGATCGACCGCCGTGTAGCCGCGGAAGGATGCTTCCTCGCGCAACGACTGGTCTACCCAGGTCGCGGGCAAACCGAACGCGGGCTCCGTCGTATGACGCCCCGGAAGATCGATGGCCTGGCCTTTGGGATCCATCAGCAGCAACTGACCCGGATAGAGTTCGCCGCGCCCGGATTCCACTTCCTTGATGCGGATGACATATTCGTTCGCGCCAAGCTGCATGTTGTCCAAAATGCGGACCGCGGGCATGACGAAGCCCATTTCGGATGCAAGCTGGCGTCTTAGGGCCTTGATCTGATCGGTGACGCGATGGCCCTTGGTGTCGTTGATCAAAGGCAGCAGTCCGTATCCCAGCTCCACACGCAAGAGATCGAGCGCGAGGGCGGTTGAGATCGGCTCCTCGGGCGTGGGTATTTCCGCGGCTTTTGCCGCTTCGTTTTGGACGACTTCCGCGCGAGCGTTTTCCTTTCCGCGCCACGCGACATAAGAAAGACCGCCAGCGCCCACAGCGATGAGCGCAAACACGATATGTGGCATGCCGGGGAGCACCGCGATGACGGCCATCACGAACCCGGCCATGCCGAGCGCCTGCGGATAATGCGAAAGCTGGCCGAGCAGCGCCTTTTCAGAAGAGCCCTCGACGCCGCCTTTGGACACCATCATGCCGGCAGCGGTGGAAACGATAAGCGCCGGAATTTGCGTGACGAGGCCATCGCCGATGGTCAGCAGCGTGAACGTTTGCGAGGCGTTGGCGAGGGTCATTCCTTCCTGCACGACGCCGATAATGATGCCGCCGACGATGTTGATGCCGACGGTCATCAGCCCGGCGATGGCATCGCCGCGCACGAATTTCGACGCGCCATCCATGGCGCCGAAGAAGTTGGATTCAAGCTCCAACGATTTGCGGCGTTCGCGTGCCTCGGTCTCGTTGATGAGTCCGGCGGACAGATCGGCGTCGACCGCCATTTGCTTGCCGGGCATGGCGTCCAAGGTAAAGCGTGCGGCAACTTCCGCGATGCGGCCCGCGCCTTTGGTGATCACGATGAAATTCACGATGACCAAAATCGCGAAGATGATAATGCCGATGACGAAATTGCCCTGGGTAATCAGGCGGCCGAATGCCTGAATGACCTGGCCGGCGGCATCGGTGCCTTCATTGCCGTGCGACAGGATGAGCCGCGTAGACGCAAGATTAAGCGCCACGCGCAGCATCGTGCTGATCAGTAGAATGGTCGGAAACGAACTGAACTCGAGCGGCTTCCTGATGAAGATGGACGTCATCAGGATCAGGATCGCGAATGTAATGGAAAAGGAGAGCGTAACGTCGAGCAGCCATGCCGGCAAAGGCAGCAGCAGGATAACCAGAATCCCAAGAATGCCCGCCGCAAGGGCGATTTCGCCATGCTGGAGATAATCGCGGACGGCATCGAATGCGCCGCGTGCGCCTGCCGGAAATGGTTGCGCCTGGTTTGCCACTACGTTTCACCCCGGTCCGTAAATTCAGCCATCAGGCGGCGCGTCCTTCGCCCGGCTGCGCGACGCGAATGCCCGACTGGGTATATTCACGCAGCTTGTTTCGCAGTGTGCGTATGGAAATCCCAAGAATATTCGCGGCATGCGTACGGTTGCCAAGGCAATGATCCAGCGTATCCAGGATCAAGTCGCGTTCGACTTCAGAGACGGTGTGTCCCACGAGCGCCCTGGTCGTTGTCGCGGCCGCGGCGGTCGCGATGGTCACTGGATCTGAGGCGGTGCGCATCGCCGTTTCGGAAAACTTGGCGCCGTCGGGCAGGCGGATTGCTTCCGGCACGATTTCGCTGCCGTGCGACAACAGGACCGCGCGGTGAATGGTATTTTCCAATTCACGCACGTTGCCGCGCCAGGTGTGGGTGAGCAGCAACCGTTCCGTTTCGCCCGACAAAGGCCGGAACGGAACGCCGTTGGCGTCGGCATATTTACGGACGAAATGACGCCCCAGTGCGAGAATGTCCTTGGGCCGTTCGCGCAAGGCCGGCAGCCGGAGGTTGACGACGTTCAGGCGATACAAAAGGTCTTCGCGGAAGGTGCCGCGTTTGACCGCATCGGCGAGATCGCGGTTCGATGTCGCGAGGATGCGGATGTCGACCTTAACCGGCTTGCCGCCGCCGACCCGGTCGATTTCGCGTTCCTGAATCGCGCGCAGCAATTTGGCCTGCAGCCGCGCGTCCATTTCGCTGATTTCGTCCAGCAGCAGCGTTCCGCCATTGGCTTCTTCGAATTTACCGACGCGGCGTGCAATGGCGCCGGTGAAAGCGCCCTTTTCGTGGCCGAACAATTCCGATTCGAGCAGGTTTTCCGGGATCGCGGCGCAATTGACCGAAATGAACGGCTTGTCGGCCCGTGCGCTTCTGCGGTGAACGTAGCGCGCCAGCACTTCCTTACCCGTTCCGGATTCGCCGGTAATAAGGATGGAAGCATCGGACGGCGCGATTTGATCGGCCATGGCGATAACGCCTGCGGTCGCATTGTCTTCAAAGATGAGCTGATGCGATTCGTCGGCGACGGCGGCCAAAACGGCGGCGATCAGCTCGGGGTCGGGCGGTAAGGGGAGGTATTCCTTGGCGCCGGCGCGAATGGCGTCCACCGCGCGGCGCGCATCCGTGCCGATACCGCAGGCGATCACCGGCGTCCAGATGTGCTCGGTTGCAAGCGACCGCACGAGGGTGGCGATGTCGAGACCGACATCGCACATGATGAGGTCCGCCCCACGGCCCCCGCGCAATTCCATGAGCGCCTGATCGATGCTCCCGGCATGGGCGACCTTGGCGCCTTTATCCAGCGCGATTTTGGTGGCCGCACCGATCTGCCCGCCGAGACTGCCTATGATGAGAAGCCGCATGTTCGTCATCCTTCACGTTAGGTGTACCGCTCGCGTTTTCATCCGCGCGCGAAATCTGTTCAGTTCTGTCCCGACTTGATGATTTCCGTCATGGTGACGCCGAGCCGGTCTTCGACCAGCACGACTTCGCCGCGCGCCACCAAGCGGTTGTTGACGTAAATATCGATCGCTTCTCCGACCTTGCGGTCGAGCTGCACCACCGTCCCGCGGCTGAGCTTCAAAAGCTGACTCACTTCCATCGCCGACTTGCCGAGGATCGCCTGCACGGTGACCGGCACGTCGTAGACGGCCTCCAGATCGACGGCCGATCGCTTCAGATCGGTTTCGCCGCTGTTCGATTTTTCGAGAAGCGGCAGCCCATCCTGAGAGCCATCGCCCGCCAGTTCGGGCAGACCGACATCGTTTTCGGCCATTAGCTGTTCTCCTCAACGGGACTGCGCGAAAAGCGGCGAGTCACCAGATCATCCAAAGCTTTTTCTATTGTTTCGTGCGCGCGTTCGACGCCGCCGCCGCGCCACTCGATCCGGCAGTCGGCGTTCCGCAAGGACGCATCGGCAATGAATTGCATGCGGCCGTCATATCCTTCGTGCAGCGCGATTTCCGTCGCCCGCTCCTGAATCCGCTCGGCCAAAGTGGGCGAGGTGCGCACCACGACGCGCGGTTCGCCGATGGCCTGATGCAATGCGGCATGAAGGGCTTCGGCAATTTCCGCTTCGGGCGCGAAATTGAGAGCCGCACCCGCCAGCGTCTTCGCCGCCGCAAGGGCAAGACCTGCGGCTTCCGAACGGATGACTTCGAACTCCGCCTCCATCGCCCGGATCGCGGATAAGACAGCGCCTGCCACTTGACCGATCGAGGCCGCCACGGCCTGGGTGGCGCGCACATCGCCGTCACGCCGGCCTTCCTCGCGGGCTTCGTGCCGGATGGCTTCGATTTCGTCCAGCGTGTAGCTCTTGCGCGCACGTGCATCGGCTTGCGCCTCGTTCGTCACGCTGTCGAAGTCGGCGCCGAAGGTGAATTTGACCGCGTTTTTCATCAGTAGATCAACTCGTCTTCGCCTTGCTTGCTGGCGATCATGATTTCGCCCTTGTTGGCGAGGTCCTTGGCGACATTCACCATGCGCAATTGCGATTCATCCACGTCGCGCAGACGCACGGGGCCAAGTGCTTCCATATCTTCACGCAGGATTTTTCCGGCGCGCTCGCTCATGTTCGAGAAGAAGACATCGCGTAAGGAGTCCGTGGCGCCCTTGAGCGCCAGGGCGATTTTGTCCTTCTCCACATGGCGCAGCAGCGTCTGGATCGAGCCGGGATCGAGTTTGCCGAGGTCTTCAAAGGTGAACATGAGCGCCTTGATGCGTTCGGCCGCGTCTCGGCTGCGTTCTTCCAATGAGGTCAAAAAGCGGTTTTCCGTCTGGCGGTCGAAATTGTTGAAGATTTCCGCCATCATTTCGTGCGCGTCGCGTTTTGCGGTGCGCGCCAGATTGGACATGAATTCCACGCGCAACGTCTGCTCGATTTTATCGAGAATGTCCTTCTGTACCGATTCCATGCGCAGCATGCGCTGCACCACTTCAAGCGCGAATTCTTCCGGCAAAGCGGCGAGGACGCGCGCGGCGTGTTCGGATTTTATCTTGGAGAGAACGACCGCGACGGTTTGTGGATATTCGTTTTTCAAATAATTCGCGAGGACGGCCTCGTTCACATTGCCGAGCTTGTCCCACATGGTGCGGCCGGCTGGACCGCGGATTTCCTCCATGATCTGGCTGACTTTGTCGCCCGCCATGAACCGCTGCAGCAATCGCTCCGTGGATTCGTAGGAACCCATCAGCGAGCCCGTCGACGACATCTGCGAAACGAAATCGACCATCAGTTTTTCGACAACGCTTGCACTGACGGTGCCGAGATTGGACATCATCTGCGAGATTTCCTTGATCTCGTCTTCGTCCATCATCTGCCAGAGCTTGGAGCCGTGCTCTTCCCCGAGCGACAGCAAAAATATTGCAGCCCGCTCTGGCCCGGAAATCTGGCGGATGTCTTCTTTGACGGGAGGTTTTGTTGCGCGCGCCATCGATTATACCGGTTGATGCATCCACGTGCGGAGAATGGCTATCGCCTCTTCCGGGTGGGCCGTTACTACGTCGCCGACTTTTCGAATGGAAGATTCACGCACCTGGCCGTCGATCTGACTGATGTCGAGCATGCTATCGCGCTTGCCGATGGCGAGGGGTTGAGAACCGCCTTCGCCGTCATGACCGCCGTTGCCGCTACCGTTTGCCAGAGCGGCCTGATGCGCGCCCGGCGCAGAACCGCCAGGAGCCGGCAACGCTGCCATGGAAGTCACCGCGACCATCGGCGTGGTGAGGCGGCGGATCATCGGCTTTACCACGAGCAGGAAGACGAGCAGCGCCGTTACCGAGAGGATGAAGACTTCGCCGATCTTGAGCCAGATGGTGCCGTCGATGCCGAGTAAGGGTTCGGTAACGGGTTCTTCCGGCCCGGTGTCGATCTCTGCAAAGCGCATATTGGTGACTTGCAGCTGGTCGCCGCGCTTTTCGTCAAACCCGATCGCGGAACGGACAAGCGCCGTGATCTTGTTCATGTCGTCGGCGGTGCGCGGCGCATAGGTTTTCTGACCGTTGGCGCCGGCCGTATAGGTTCCATCCACGACCACGGCGACGGACAGGTGTTTCACTTTGCCGGCGTCTTGAACCAGCGTGGTGGTCTTCTTCGAATTCTCATAGTTCAAGAGTTCTTCGGTCCGTGTGTTCGCCGAAGTCGACCCGTCGTTCGCCGGCGCGGCGGGCGCTTGCCCCGGCAGCGCGCTGCCGACACTGACGGCGGCGCCATTGACCGCATCTTTCGATTGCGAGTCTTGCTGCACGGTCTGCGAAGAACGAAGGACTTTGCCGTCCGGATCGAAGGTTTCGGCGGTTTCCGTAACGCGGTTGAAGTCCATATCGACGGACGCGCGCACATCGGCGTGACCGGGCCCGACGATGGAAGACACGATGCCTTCCACGCGCTGCCGCAGACGATCTTCGAAGCCGGCGGTACGTTCTTCCTGCGCCATGGCGGCGCTTTCATCGCCCTGACCGCTTCCGGGCGTCAGAAAATTGCCCTTGTCGTCAACAATTGCAACGCCGCTGATGGCGAGGCCCGCTACGGCTGCGGCAACCAGATGCTGAATGGCGTTGACCTGCCCACGAGACAATTTCGTGCGGGTTTTGACGAACACCGATGCCGATGGCGGCTGATTGTCGCGCGCAAAAACCTGCCGTTCCGGAATGACCAGATGCACACGCACGGAGTCGATGGAATCCAGCGATTTGACGGTGCGGGCGAGTTCGCCTTCCAGAGCGCGTGTACGGTTGATGTTCTGGACGAATGACGTCGTGCCGAAGCCGGAGCCCTTGTCGAAGATCTCATAGCCAACGCCGGCCGAGGGCATTCCTTCGGCGGCCAGCTGCATGCGGATTTTCGAGACCTGATCGGATGGGATCAGAATGGTGCCGCCGTCGCCTTTTTGCTCATAGGGGACATTCAGGGCTTCGAGCTTCATTACGACCGCGGTCGCATCGCGCGGTTCGAGTTCGGAAAACAGGATCGCTTTGGGCGGTTCGGCGATCACGTTGAACACGTATAGAAAGAATGCGGTCAACACGCCGGCGACGCCAGCCATTGCACCGATACGTGCCGGTCCATTGCCTCTAAGAAATTCCGGCAAGCTATCCTCCGCCTGATACGCGGACGAACCAAGGTGTGAACGCGATGCGTTCTTCCCGGTCCGCCAGTGAACTAGGCAAACATTGCCGGGACTTGGGTAAAGTTCGGCTTAACGCACGCCCCATTTTTAAATCGCGCAAAAAAAGGGAAAAATAGTTTTCCGGAAATCTTTCCTTAACGGTCGGGCGCGCGACCGCACATCTCGTGCAAACCTGGGCGGAACGTGACAGAGGCGGCGCCGTCTCGAATGAAGAGATTGGCCTCACCTTTTCCAGTGGCGCGATGTTCGCGCCGGGCGATTACAAAAGCGGGCAAACGACGGACATTTTGGTGTTACCGTTCTTCTTACGTCTCCGGGATGGATTTACCCCCTCGATTGGAACGGCGAAGCAGATCGGCAAGGACGCGCACGAATTGTTCGCCGCGTTGAGCGGACCGATATCCGGAACTTTGAAGATGACAGGCTCCGGAATTGCCGGCTTGAGCAAGGGAAGTCCCGACGACGGGCTCGGCCTTAGCGCGCGGTTAAATTGAAAATTCAAAATGTATATTTTGTGGCGAGACTTGGTTCACCACGTAAATAAAAAGCCGGTGGCAACGGTCCGCGGAAAAAGAAAAGCCGGAAAACCGTGTTGCGATTTTCCGGCTAGTTTTGAACCCCTGCGGCGGATTAGTGCCGGTATTGCTGAACGCGTGTCGCACGCAACCCTGGCATACCGAAGCGCTCGATGGCGCGCTGCCATGCAAGGAATTCTTCGACCGTCAGCGTATAGCGACGGCACGCATCTTCCAAGCTTAGCAAGCCACCTCTGACTGCCACCACCACTTCGGCCTTGCGTCTTATAACCCAGCGCTTCGTGCCTGGCGGCGGCAAATCAGCCAAGGTGAGCGGACTGCCGTCGGGCCCGATCACATAACTGACGCGCGACCGGCGCTGCTCCTCAGCCATTTCTCTCATGCTCCACCTTCATTACCCCACCACGCGGAAGGTAGCGCACGCGGTTTAAGAAACCGAAAAACGGCAGGGTAAAAGAAGCGATAAGACAAGGGCTTTGCTGCCATCAAATATGGAAACGGCGCCTTCATACTTCTAAAGACGCCGTTTCACCGGTTACTGCTTGATCTGCATCAATTCCTGCAGCATTTGATCTGCCGTCGTGACGATACGTGTGGCGGCGGAATAGGCGCGCTGCGTTGTGATCAGATCGGAAAATTCCTTTGCGAGATCGACGGTTGACGCTTCCAGCGAGCTCGAAGCAATCGCGCCGGCGCCGCCGGTTCTCGGCTCCAAGATGGTGGCTACGCCCGATGAATCGGTAAGCTGATAAGCGTTGCCGGCCATCGGCGTCAGTTCGTTGGCATTGGTGAAGGTTGCGAGCGCAACTTTGAACACGCGCTTCTCAATGCCGTTGTCGAACAACGCGGTCACGTAACCGTCTCTGTCGACCGACACCGACGTCAACGCGCCATAGGGAGCGCCGTCGACATTCGCGGCCGTCAGCGCGGACGGCGCATCGAACTGCGAAACGCCGTTTGACTGGCCCACCGTGCCGAACGAAATGTCGATCGATTGCGGCAACAGGCCCGTGGTTGTTGCCCAGGGAATATTCATGGTGATGGACGGCGGGCTCAGCAAAGAGCCGTCGGCATTGAACTGAAGCGTGCCCATGGCCACCGGGTTGCCGCTGGCGCCGCCGATGTCGGCAAGGTTGCTGCCCTGGTATGAGATTTCATATTCCCAGGTATCGGCGCTCGATTTGACGAACGAGAGCTGCATCGGACGTGCCGTGCCCTGGCTGTCATAGACGTTCACGGTCTGCTCAAATTGCGGCGTTACGATTCCCGCATTCATATCGCCGGGCGTATACGGAGAAACCGCCGTCGCGGAGGCCTGCAAATTGGCACGCAGCGTCATGCTCTCGGACGCTTGTGCCGTTCCGTTCAGGCTGCCCAGATTGATCAGGTCCAGTGAGTTGCGGTTCACCGGCATGCTGCCGTCCGATTGAAGCTGCCATCCTTCCAGATAAAGGCCGGCGGAGTTTTTCAGGCGGCCCGTCGCGTCAGGCGAGAAGGAGCCGGCGCGGGTGTAAAGCATCGAAGCCGGATTGGCCGGGTTGTCGGTCACGATGAAGAAACCGCTTCCGGAAATGGCCATGTCCGTAGAATTGCCCGTGGAGGTCAAAAGCCCCTGCTCGGTCACCCTTTGGCTCGAGCTGACCTGAACGCTGGCTGGGGAAATATCCTTCGCCGACCCGGATGTCGCCAGGAATGTCGAGAAATCCGCGCGGCTGGTTTTGTAGCCGATCGTATTGACGTTGGAGATGTTCGAAGAGGTCACGCTAAGCGCGCGGCTATTCGCATCAAGGCCGGACACGCCGGTAAGCAATGCGCCGTAGAGGCTCATTGTACTGCTCCATAATCTTTACGGCCTTGGGCATTCTTGCCTGTTGGGCCAATTGGTTCCGCCTGGCCGTTTCTCGGCCAGGCAGTGGCTTCATTGACCCGAGATGTGGGCCGCCTTGCTGAGGGGCACCCGCATGGTGCCGATCATCAGCGCGGGTTCTGTTCCGGAGAGATCGACTTCCTCGATCGTTCCGTTGCTTGATATGGCGCTATCGATTTTGCTCTTGTCGGCGCCGATTGCGGCGACCTTCAGCGTGTAGGTTCCTGCCGGCATCAGGGCGCCCGAGGCATCCTTGCCGTCCCAATTGAAGGTGTGCGGCCCGCGGAGTTTCTCCGCATCCGCCGTGTAGACCGAATGCCCTTTGGCGTCGGTGATGACGATCCTTGCGGTCGCGGCCGTATTCGGCAGCGTGTACGTCCATTGCGCTTTTCCGTCGATCAGCGAAGCCGTGCCGTCGATCAGGGTGAGCTTCTTGCCGAGATAGGACACAGCGGCGGTCGCCGTCTGTGATTTGGTCAGCGCGATCAGACTCTCAAGGCTCTTGTTGGAATTGATCTGCTGTTCCACCTGCGAGAACTGAACGAGCTGCTGCGTGAACTGGTTGGAGTCCATCGGCGACATCGGGTCTTGGTTTTTCAACTGCGATGTCAGAAGCGTCAGAAACGTGTCGAAACTCGACGCCAGCGTTTTCTGCGCCGTCGTTGCTTGACTCGTGCTTGCCGCCGATGTTGCGGATGTTACATCCATGGCCTGCTCCTAAACTCTGATGTCCAATTGTGTCGTGGGCAGCCCGTATGCCTGGGCAGCCAGTGCCGCGCGTGCGGTAATTGATGCGTTGGCGCTCGCAGCATCGGCCGCGCCGATCTGCAGCCCGCGGCTGCGGCCGCCTTGTGGATCGCGCCAGGTTTGCGACCGGCCATCGCCTTTGAGCGAAAAGCTGAGTCCGCCCGACATATTCAAACCGGCGTCCTTCAGCGCGCGTTCCAGTGCCGAGGCGTCCTTCTGCAACAGCTCCAGCGTCTGCGGCTTGTCGGCGCTTAGCTCCGCCTGGGCATGGCCGTGCGCGTCGACGCTGAGATTGATCTCAATCTTTCCGAGTTCGACAGGATCGAGCCGAATGGAGAAGTTGCTTTCGCCGTTGGAAGAATGCGCCGCGATCTTCAGCGCCATTTCGTCGAAAGCCGCGTGGCCGGGAACATTCGGCGCGGTGAAAGCAAGTTTAACCGGAACGTCCTGCTCGGGTCCCCGCGTTACCCCGGTTGGGGCAGCCATCTCCATGCCTTGCGGCATTGTGGCGGGAGACGGAAGCATGGGCTCGTTGGAGCCGGGATGAATTGGCGGAGCGGAAGGAGCGGGCGCTGGTTCGCTTCGTACGGTCTGAGGCGCGGCCAAATCGGCGGCGCCGCCGGTGTCCGCAGCATCGTGTGCCTTTGGTGCGTCCGCTACCGGCGCGGCATCGGCAATGTGAATCACCGCCGGTTTCATCGCAGGTTTGGTCTGGTCGTGCGCGTGCTCTGCCGGGAGGACAGGCGCAATTCTGCCGGCATTTACATCCTGGCGATCCACGGTAACCGGTTGTGAAGATGCGTCCGCATCATCCGCACTTTTGTTGGAGGACGTGCGCAACGGCGTACGCGCGGGCCGTGGCGCGGGAGTCGGCTTTGCTGACGTCTCGCGCAGGACCGGTTCAGAGAGGTTGACTGGCGCATCGGTGGTTTGGAGAGCGGCCACCGTGGCAGGACGCGAGCCGGCGTTTGTCGAAGTGGCGTCAACCGCATCGTTCTGTGGATTTGGGACGCTTGTTGCAAGAGCCGGCGCCGGTTGATCGGTTTCGCCGGTTGGCGCGGATTGCGCGGCAGCAGGCGCGGGCGCCGCATTGGCGGCAGGGCGGATCGCGGGACGCGGCGCGGCCTCTGCGGCGTGCGATGCGCCGGCATCGGGATGGGCGCCTGAGTCTTTCGGCTCCCCGGGCGCGTTCGATGCGCGGCCGTCCGTCTGAGCGTCAAATGAGCTTTTGTCTTCTGCTACGCGCGTGCTGTTCGCAGGCGCAGGATTTGGCGAAGCTGGTGGCGTGGCTTCAGTTGTCTCGGGCTGGGCATTCGCGCCCGCGTTGTTCACCGGCGTGCCGTTTGTCGAAGCAGGCGTGTTCTGATCCGTCTGAGAAACCGTATTCGCGGAGACAGCAGACGCGGAAGCTGCCTGCGGCTTCGGCGCGGCCACGTTCAGCTGGATAAGATTGGCATTGCGAGGAGCGGGCGCGACGACATTGCCGGTATCATCGGAAGACGTCGAAATGTGTTGCGATTGCGCGGCGGCGCGATGGGGCAATGGCACATCGCGTTGGGCGACGAAGGCGTTGCCGTCGGCGTCAATCTGGGTGGCGGGATTTTGGCCGGCTGTGGCGCCAGCCGGAACGGGGTGCGTCTGTGTGCGGCCCTCGGCATTTTGTGCCGTTCCCTGCGCCGCTGTTGTAGGAGTTGGGTTCACGATCGTCGCCGGCCGTTCCGTGCTTCCGTTCGGGACCTGTGGAGACGCTGGCCGCTGCGGTTCGCCCGGTGCGGCTCCTTGGGCCGAAAGTTCGGTTTGGCTGGGGAGACTGCTGTTCGCCGGTAAGTTGTTTGCGGCTGGTTCGGGGTTCGCGCCTGCCGTGACGGGGCTCGTATTCGGGCTGGCTGCGCTCGCGGCGCCCGTTGGTACTTCAGCGAAACCCGGCGAAGTACCGGCCGGCATCGGCGTTGCCGCGTTTGGCTTTGCTGCTGCCGGCGTTGCGGGCGCCGATGGCTCTTCCGCTCCGGATTGCATGTTGGTCTGCGGAGCAACAGCCGGAGCGTTTGCCGGAATTGCTGGAGATGCTTCGGACGGCGCCTCCATCTGCGGCTGCGTGGCCTGAGAAAGGACATCGATCGGACGCGGTTGTTGCTCGGGCATGGGTAGCGCCGCCAGCAACTGCGCGATGACGCGCGATGTCATGTCCGAAAGCGACAAGAGATCGACACCGAAATCCGGCTCATCGTTCGTGGACTCTGTCTTCTCCTGCTTCGATGCAACGCGCGGTCCCTGAACCGCAGGAAGGGCGTGCGTCTCTTGCGGCGATGCTTCGGCATTCTCCGCTTTGGCCGGGCTGGCGGTTTCCTTGGCGCTGGCTACCGGCTGCGGAGCAGGAAGCGGCCGTGAGGCCGTTTGCGTCAGCGGGTCAAAGCCCGTCGTCACCAGAGAAGTAATATCGTCCGCCGCCGGATGATTTGGCATTGCGGGCGCAACAGCGGCCGTCACATCCAGGGTGTCAGTTAGTGCGTGCGCTTCTGCGGATACAGTTTGAGGTTGCTGCGGCTTTGTATTCAGAATCTGCGTCGTCTGCGCTGGTACGGTTGCGCCTGGCGCCGGCGCTGCGGTAACGCTGGATATAGGCTGCTGTTCGTTGCCGCTTAACGCGTCTTCCTTTGCGCCGGTCACCAACGGAAGCATTGTTGTTGCGGGCGCTGTCTGGGCCTCGCCGATGAAAGAGGTTTGCGGCGCGCTGAAGAATGAAGAGGGCAGGCTTGACGATTCAGTCTTGCCCGAATTCCCCGATGGGACGGTTGGCGCTTGTGTTGTTTGCGCGCCGGACGCAATTGGCGGCTGCTCTACCGGAAGATCTGGCTGCGATGACTCCGGTTGCAATTGTGGCGTGGCAGTCTTTGCTGTCGTGCCTGCCGCCACCGGCTCCGCCGCTTCAAAGAACGCGGTGACAAGCGCATCGAACGCCGGATCGCTTCCCGCCGTCGAGACGGCCGGCACAAAGGCCGTCGCGCCTGCGTCGGGCAGTGTCGCAAAAAGCGATGCAGCAGAAACGGTCATGCCAGCTCCGAAGTGATCCGGAGAACCCATTAGCAAGTCTCGGACCACTCTTTGGACAAGCGCCCTTCAGCACGCGAATTGTTGGAAAAGTGCGGTTTGTGGCGATCTTCCTGGTTCTGCGCCCCACCCCGTTTGCACGTTCGTGCCCGGCACGAACTGCCGCCTGGGGCAAAGCCTTCCTCCTCCCCCCGGCCGTCATTTGCGATTTCCTAAGTATGTTCGGCTTTTTGCGCTGGCACCGGCTTTGCAAAGGCTCGCACGAAACTCTGTCTAATGCGCGGGAAGCGAAGGCTTACCATGGCTCTGAACGGCGTCATCTCCAGCGGTCTTACTGCAATCGCGACGAACAGCGCGGCGATGCGAGTGACCTCGGACAATATTGCCAATGTGAATACGCCCGGTTACGTGCGGCGCGTCGCGCAGCAATCGACGCTGGCGCCCGGTGGCCAGCTTGCCGGCGTGCAGCTCTCCGAAGTCCAGCGCATCGTCAACGCCTATCTGGACAAGGAGGTCCTGACCTCCAACGGGAATGCATCGCGATACACCGTCCAGTCCAGCATGATGGATCAGCTTAATGCGTCGCTGGGCGAACCGGGCGACGGCTCATCCATCGGCTCTCGTCTGGATGCCGTCTATGCCGCTCTCGGACAGTCGGCGCTCGATCCAAGTTCGCTGGCAAACCGGCTCGGTGCGCTCAACCGATTTAACGGCCTCGCCCAGGAAATTTCCAACCTCGCCGGTTCGATCTCCGATATGCGGACGGCCGCGGATCAACAGATCGGCTCCGTGGTCTCCGAGGCCAATATTGTCATAAAGAAGATCACCGATCTCAATCCCCTCATCCAGCACGCGACGATCGCCGGCGATACCGGAAGCGGCCTCCTCGACCAGCGTGACACGTTGGTATCGCAACTCTCCTCGCTCATCGGCATTCGGACGCTGACGCAAGCCGACGGGCGGATGTTCATCTCGACGACCGATGGCGTACAGCTCGTCAGCGACAATTATGCGGTGCTCAAGTTCCAGCCCAGCTCCGGACCGTCCTTCAAGCCGGTGATGGTGCAAACGATGAACCGGATCAGCAATCAGCCGGTCGGCTCGCAGCAGATTCTAGAGCCGCATGTGAGCAATGGCGAATTGCGCGGCCTTCTGGATATTCGTGACGAGACGCTCAGCGGGCTTGGTCAGGAGCTTGGATCGCTGGCCCAGACGCTTTCGTCCGCGTTCAATGCCGTACACAACGCAAATGCCGCCATTCCGTCGCCGGGATTGCTGCAGGGACGCAACACCGGCCTGCTCGGCACGGACGCACTGAATTTTACCGGCGCCACGACCATCGCAATAGCCGATGGCAGCGGCGTCAAACAGCATGACATCGCCATCGATTTCGACGCCGGCACGTTGAGCGTGGACGGCGGTCCACCCGCCGGTCTTGGCGCCAGTGTCGACAGTTTTGTGCTGGCGTTAAATACGGCGCTCGGAAGCAACGGATCGGCAAGCTTCGTCGATGGTGCGCTGAAGCTTTCCGCCACGGGCGGCAATGGTTTCGTCATCGCCGACGATAGCGCCAATCCGACCTCGCGCGGCGGCGTGGCCTTCTCGCAGTATTTCGGATTGAACGACCTGTTCACTTCCAGCGGAAACACCGTTCTGACGACTGGACTTACTGCCTCCGACTCGCACGGGCTCTCGGGCGGCTCGATTTCGCTCGTCTTGAAGGGCCCCGAGGGGCAGCGTGCCGGAGAAACAACCGTTGCAGTTACTGGCGCAACCGTTGGCGACGTGATTTCCGCCCTGAACACCGCAATGGCCGGTAAGGCCAATTTCGCGCTGGATGCGAATGGCGAGGTGCAGGTGACAACCGGCCTTGGTTACAGCGGCTACGATCTTGAAATAACCGCGGACACCACAATGCGAGGGACGACGGGCCAAAGCTTTACCTCGCTGTTCGGAATCGGCGTCGGCAACAAACTCGCTATGGCGCAGAATTTTTCGCTCGCGTCCGGTGTGGCGAATGCGCCGCAGCGGCTGGCGTTCTCCAAGCCGACTATAACCGCAACGGCCGTGGTCACTGCCGGCGACAATCGCGGTTTGCTGGCGCTTCAGGACGCGATGACGCAGACGCACAATTTCGCCAGCGCGGGCGACTTGCCGGGACGTTCCGTTCGGCTCAGCGATTTCACGGCGGCCTTCTATCAGGATGCCGCCAGCCGCGGCTCGTCCATCAATGCGGCGCAATCGGCCGGCGATACGCGCCTCAAGCTCGCGCAACAAAGCCAGAGCGAGAAGGAAGGCGTCAATCTGGATGAAGAACTGGCAAAAATGATGAGTTTGCAACAGGCCTACAATGCCGGCGCGCGCCTGCTTGTGGTCGCACAACAGCTGTATGATGCGCTGTTGCAAGTCGTGGGAGCCTGATCATGTCCGTCGATCGTATCGGCACTGCCGCACATGCCAATTTGATGCTCACGCAAATTCTCAAAGCGGAATCCGCCGTCGATACCGCCAACCGCCAGGTCGTCACAGGCAAAGTTTCAACAACCTATTCCGGGTACGGCGACAAGACCGCTCTTATGGAAGCGGCGCGTTCGGCGGCGGCGCGATCCGATGCCAATGTCGGCGCGGCCACGCAAGTGTCCACGCGCCTGGACTTGCAGGACGCCCAGCTTAATCAGCTCTCCGAACTCGTCAGCCAGGTGCGCCAGACGCTCACCAAGTCCGCGGCCGATCAGGATGCGACGGCGCTGATGAGCCAGATGCAAGGCTTTTACAACCAGGCGGTTGAAATCCTGAACGCCAAGGACTCCAACGGCTATGTCTATGGCGGCGACAACAATCAGGTGCCACCGGTAACGGCAACCGATCTCAATAGTCTTGCGGCGCTTCCCTCCGTGGCCGACGCGTTCGTCAACGGACAGGTGAAAACCACGGTGCGCATCGGCGAGTCGCAGACGGTAGAGGTGGGTATGCTGGCATCGGATGTGGGATCGCAGCTTCTCACTTTGTTCCAGCAAGTCGCGCAATTCGATTCCGGCGCCAACGGCCCCTTCGCCACGAAGACCACGCCGGCGCAGCAAGCGTTCCTGGAATCCTCGATCCAAACCGTGTCGAACGCCGCCGAAGGCGTAAACGCCGCATCGGCGGTGAACGGTATTCGCTACCAGATGGTGCAGGACACGATGACCCAGCTGAAAGCGCGCTCGTCCGTATACTCCAGCTTCGTCTCCAGCATTCAGGACGTCGACATGCCCGAAGCTTTGTCGCGGCTTAACCAGAGCAACATTGCGCTCCAGGCGGCCTTTCAGGTGACAGCCACCCTCAACCGCACTTCGCTGCTCGACTATTTGAAGTAGCCCGGCGGCGGCGGCGCGCTTGCCGAAAGCGCGAGAACAACAGCGTTAACCGCCCCACGAGCCAGATAACCGCGGCCACGGCCATGAAGGTTGTGACGCCGACCCAGGATTCGGCGCTGCCGGTCGTCATTGCCGCCAAGCCCAGCAAAACGACGGTCACCGCGATCCAGCACGCGGCCCAGTACAAAAGTTCGGCCAAATCCGACAGCATGGGCTGCACCTTATACCAACGGCCTTTGATCCAGCCCTCTTTTGTCATGGCCCTGCTTGACAGGGCCATCCAGCAAGCGCGCGTCTGCGCGCTGGTGAGCTCTACGTTCTCCTGGATGGCCCGCTTTTGCGGGCCATGACACGAGTAGTCGATAATCTGGGCCACTGGTATTACCGCAAAAACGCGCACTTGCGCGGGGGGCGGGTCTGCCTATAGTCCGCCGCCAAATGAGCCCCGAATTGAACAGTCTTGGCATTGCCAAGCCCGCACACCGCACCCGCGTGGTCGCCGCCATGTCGGGCGGGGTGGATTCGTCCGTCGTGGCGGGTCTTCTGAAGCGCGAAGGCTATGACGTCGTCGGCGTGACCCTTCAGCTTTACGACCACGGCGCGGCGGTGAAGAAAAAAGGCGCCTGCTGCGCCGGGGCGGATATTCACGACGCCAAGCGCGTGGCCGAACGACTGGGCATTCCGCATTATGTGCTGGATTACGAAGAGCGGTTCCGCCGCGCTGTGATCCAGGATTTCGCCGATTCCTATGCCCGCGGCGAGACGCCCATTCCCTGCGTGCGCTGTAATGAGCGGGTGAAGTTCGGCGATTTGTTAACCACGGCGCGCGAGCTTGGCGCCGACGCGCTGGCCACCGGCCATTATGTGCGCTGGGTTGCGGGGGCGAACGGCGCGGAGTTGCATCGCGCCGCCGATGAGGCCCGCGACCAGAGCTATTTCCTCTTCGCTACGACGCCGGCGCAGTTGGACATGTTGCGCTTTCCCTTAGGGGACATAGAAAAAAGCAAGGTGCGCGATATCGCCGCCGAGCTGGGGCTGGGCGTCGCCGCCAAGCCGGATTCCCAGGACATCTGCTTCGTGCCGCAAGGGCGCTACAGCGATGTGGTGATGAAGCTCAATCCCGGCGCGGCGGAACCTGGCGACATTGTCGATCTGGACGGACGCGTTCTCGGCCGTCATACCGGCATCATCCATTTCACCGTCGGCCAGCGTAAGGGCCTGGGACTTTCCGGCAACGAGGAGCCGCTGTTCGTGCTCAAGCTCGATGCGGCGGCGCGGCGCGTGATCGTGGGGCCAAAGGAAGCCCTCCGTGTAAGGAAGATCGGCCTTGCCCATGTGAACTGGCTGACCGATGCGGGCGAGGGCGCCCTGACCTGCCGTGTCAAGGTGCGGTCCACGCGGTCGGCTGTTCCGGCCCGGGTGACGCGTTTAGACGGGGGGCGGGCCGACGTCGAACTGCTTAACGGCGAGGACTCGGTTGCACCGGGCCAGGCCTGCGTTTTCTACGAGGAAGAGAGTACCCGCGTGCTCGGCGGCGGCTGGATCGTCCGCTCCGAACCAGCCCGCGCCGCGGCTTAATCTCAGAGTGATTTTGGGTTGAAACCCCACTCACCATGGCCGCCCTCGAGGCGGCCACCCAGTGCGCCCGCGTCTGCGGGCGCTTAAGAATCATAGGCTCGCAGACGCTCGCCCGCTGGATGGCCGGCTCGGAGGCCGGCCACGGTGAGAGTTTGATTCCACCCAATCCCAAACGGCTCCAAAGCGCCGCGAAAGCAGGCGCCGCGCCTTGACAGGGGGGAAAGCCGCCCCTTACATCCCCGCCCTCGGGCAGCGTGGCAGCGTAGCTCAGTGGTAGAGCAGGGGAATCATAATCCCTTGGTCGGGGGTTCAAATCCCTCCGCTGCTACCATTCTTAGCTTGTCCGACCCTGAGACATGGGTAACAGAACGTGCCTAAGACATAGGTGACAACCTTGGGCCGAAGGGGTTGTCGAGGGATTGCAAAGTCCTTTGTTAGAGATCGACTTATTGCAGATCGTCAGAAATTCACTCTGCCGCCGTTCTTCAGTAGTCGAAGCCTGCCGCCAACTGTGAACTCTTCAGTTAAGCTCACCACGCGCGCCGGGCACCATATCGCGCGACGTCTCTATCGCTTCCAAGATTTTGAGCCACGCGGTTTTGCCGGCTTGTCGCGCTTTGCCACCATCGCAGGCAAGCTGCTGAACTGAGCTGAACGCTAGATGTCGATCTCTTCCATCGACCGGCACACTACTTGAAATTTCTATATATTGTTGTACACTTTACAATCGGTACGAAATGTGCTAAGTGAGCCTGCTTGCCGGGCGAGCGGCGGAGCGCTCGGCAAGCGCGTCCCTCCGGGACGCCGCTCGCCCGGCAACCAGGCTGCTCGGTCTTATAAAATGGGCCAAACTTTGCTCGTTCCGACGCCGTTTCTGTCGCTTCATTTTAGATTTCCTCAAAGAGCTAATAATAGCCCTAATTATAAGGGTTTTTGTGGGCTGAGTATACAAAAAACCCTGTAAAATACGGCTTTTCGCGACTCAAAAAACAGTCGCGCAAACGTGCGGCATTCGATACTGC
The DNA here is from genome assembly GCA_947473475.1 of Alphaproteobacteria bacterium. Lineage (GTDB taxonomy): Bacteria > Pseudomonadota > Alphaproteobacteria > Micropepsales > Micropepsaceae > CAIYRG01. The sequence goes on along the minus strand of CANJBZ010000008.1, from coordinate 40,280 downwards.
CGATGCAAACGCGGAATATTACTCTGTACACTGATTACAGATAATCTCCAGCCGATGTCAGCTTTATCGCCTAACCGATACCCAGCAGCGGGAGGAAGCGGCCGAGGATGATGATGCCGATCCATAGCGCTATGGAGAAACCGGCGACGACGCGCGTTCGAGCGGGAAGGGCGGCGGAGGTGGGCAGCGCGACGAGGGCCTGACGCTCGGCCAGTTCGAACCACAGCACATTCAGGCCCGCCAATAGCACCAGGATCATCTTTGCCGCGAACAGCGGATTTTGTGCGTAGTTTTCTGGGCTCGAGACGAAGAAGCCGATGCCGCTCAGCAGATTGATGGCAAAGCCCACAATCGCCAGATGCGTCAGGCGCAGCACCGACTTCACCGAGCCCGCACGCAAGATGCCCAGCAGGCGGAAATCGACCACCATCATCGCTCCGACCAGCAGGCACAGACCGAAGAAGTGCAAAGTCTCCAGCGTGGGGAATATCCACGGGCTGAACCGGATCGCTTCGGATATCGCGCTGTCGTGTAGCGGCTTCAGAAAGCTGGTGTCGAACATAGCGGACGCCCCGTTGTCAGACGTATTTGACGGTGTAGGCGATGATGCGGCCGGACACGATGGCGGCCGTCCACACCAGGAACGTCACAAGCGCCAGCGTACGGCTGCGCGCCGACGCCGCCGTCCCGCCTGCCGATACGGCGACCGGCTCGCCCTCCAGCGATCGGCTCAGCGCCCATAGCAATACGCCGCCCACCGCGATAAAGCCGAGCTTCAGCAGAAAGGGTGGATTCACGATCAGGTTGCGCGGGTTGGCGCTGAACAGAAGCATCCCGGTCGCGAAATTGAGTCCGAACGCGGCCCAGGTGAGATGATAGAGCCGGTCGAATATCGTCAGGGGTATGTCGATGCCAAAACCCATCACGCGGGCCGACAGCATGTAGACGAAGCCCACCACGATACCCATGCCGATCGCATGGCCGGCAAGCAGGGTATAGTAGACAAGCATGTTGTCGCTGACCCAGTGCGCCAAAGGCGAGGCGCCCAGCCAATTCAAGAACTCCATCGCGAGGCCCTCCGGGCTCTGAAGTATTACAGAATCGACATGTTTCCGCGCCTGTGGCGCGCTGTACGGTGACGACGTGGCAGCGGGCCAAAGGTCTTGGTCAACTGCGGGAACTCCTTGTATGGTTGAGCAGCTTTTGTAATCGAACGTCAATGTGCGCGGACGTAACCCTAGCGCGCTGCAAGCCGGATTGCCGGCCGCAGTAAGTGCAAACGGACCGAGCCGCGCCGATCACGAACATAGAGGGCCGCCGATGCGCCTTGTTTCTGCTCTCGTCCTGGCAATTGCCTGCAGCGCAACAACCATCGCCTCCGCCCAAATCCTTGGCGGCGGCGAAGACAAGCGGCCGGATTGGAAATGTCCGGCGAGCGGTTATTTCCCGCCCGTCTATGGCACGGTCGGCCGCAATGGCGGCGACGGCTTGGCGCCGACCGAAGTCATCAGCCCCTGCACGCCGGACGCCGTGCGCAAGGCGGCGGACGTAATCGGCATGGCCCGCTCCCACGGCAACTCACCGCTGGGATTGAAGAGTGTCGTCACCGCGATGTTCACGGCCCAAGGCACGTATGCGGCCGGCGGTGGCGCTCCCACCAAGGTCGATCATCTCGATTTTCACATCCACTACGGTCTGCCCGGCGCGCGGCTGATGGTGACCGCAGGCGGCAAGACCGCCATCCGGGCCATGAACGACGACTATGGGTGGACCGAGGCGACGGAGGGCGGCGCGGCAACGCCGGCCCAAGCGCAAGCGCACGATCTTTATGCGCTGACCAAACTGACGCCCTATGGTGCGATGTGGTCGGTGATTGAGGCCGAAGGCCACACGCAGGTCAGCACCGTTGGCGGAAAGACCGTGCTGCGCGGGACCAGCCCCTATGACGGCCTGGATGTGACGGTGACATTGGATGCGCAAAGCCGCCCCGAATCGGTGAAAGTCGTGGACGGCCAGACGACCTATGGCGCGACGTTCTCCAATTACCGTGCCGATCTTGAACCGGACTATCTGTTCCGCTTTCCCAAGCGTCTGGTCTGGACAAAAGACGGAAAACCGTTGGCCGATCTGAACGTCACGTTTTATCGCACCAATCCCTATGTGGTGTTCCCCGTCCCCGCCGCCATCAAGCAAGCCGCGAACCGGTAGAGGAGTAAACCCGTGCAAAAGAACGTTTGGCTCGCTGCCGCTGCCCTCGCCGTCTTGGCGCCGTCCGTCGCCCTTATCGCGAATGCCGTGGCGCAGCCCGCTCCCGTCGCGACGCCCGCTGCCGGTATAACGCAGACCGTTGATCCGCCTGCGGACTATCAGCCGCCGAAAAAGCGCGTCGCGCCCTTTACCGGTTTCGCCGAGGCGATGCGGGCTACCAACCCGCTGGCAAAGAAGCCCACGCCCAAAGGGCCGGATGGAAAGCCCGTGCTGTCGGGTCTCTGGGGTGGCATTCCTTCCGCTGCCGGCGCTGGCGGATTGCGCCGCGACGGTACGTTCGAGCCGGACCAAGCCGCGCTTCAGCGTGCCTCGGGCTGGCTGAAGCCGATGTATAAGCCGCAATTCTGGAACAAGGTTCGCGGTCTCGATTACGGCAAGTCCGATGGCGATCCGGTCTTTGCCTGCAATCCCGGGGGCGTGCCGCGCATGAATGTGCCCGCGCAAATCATCCAGACGCCCGCCCAGACTGTACTGGTCTACAACGGGATGCGGACGCGGGTGGTGCCGACCGATGGCCGCAAGCTCACCGACCAGGACTTCGACATGTCGACGTTTGACGGCGTGGCCGTCGGCCACTGGGATGGCGACACGCTCGTCGTGGAAACCGTCGGCTTCAACGACATTTCCTGGCTGCAATGGCAGGGTTATTTCCATTCCAACCAGATGAAGGTGACCGAGCGCTTCACGCGCACCGGCGATCTGCTGTTCTACAATTACACGGTCGACGATCCGGACGTGCTGCTGGAGCCCTGGACGCAGGGCACGCTCGTCATGCGGCTTATGCCGGCGAACGGACGTGTTGTGGAGGGCGACCCCTGCGTGGTGCTTCCTGCTGGGGGCGACCCGTATCTTCGGGGCTGATGGACATTCGTTTCGTGCAGATCGAACTGCGGTAGTGAGAAAATGGAGAGAGAAATTATGAAAAACTCATTCGGTGCGGCCCTGATCGCCGGAACCATCGCTTTGACCGTTGCGCCGGCGATGGCGCATCACAACGCCAATGCGCAGTGGCAGACCGACAAGCGCGTGGAAATCACGGGCACGCTGAAAGAAGTGCGCGACATCAGCCCGCATGCCCACTGGCTCTTCGACGTCAAGGACGCCGGTGGCAAGGTGGACACCTGGGATTTTGAAGGGATCAGCGCCAATGCGCTGCGCCGCCAAGGGATCATGATCAAGCAGGTCATCAAGCCGGGGCAGGACTACAAAGTGGTCTATTCGCCATCGCGCGACGGCAGCAAGGCCGGCTTCCTGGTGGGCATTTACATCGACGGCAAACGCGTCGATTTCCTGCGGGTTTAGCGCCCATTTCACCGTGGCCGGGCTTGACCCGGCCATCCAGCGGCTGCGCGTCTGCGCAGCCAATAGCGCCTTATGATCGCCTGGATGGCCCGCTTTCGCGGGCCATGACACCATAATTTCAATTCGAATAATTCTAGCGGTCGCTTTGCCGGCGTGGCGCGCCGGCTTGCGCCGCCGGCACCATGATGCGGTCGAACACATCGTCGCGGTCGACGATCATGTGTTTGAGAACGCCGCAGATGTGAACCGTGACGCACAGTCCGATGAACGCCGCTGTCCAGGCGTGGATTGAGCGCAGCATGCCGAACGCCTTGGCGTTGACAGGAATGGGCGAGGGGATTTCCCAGCTGAAAAGCATCAAGGGCCGGTCGCCCGACCAGGCCATCAGCGGCCCAGACACCAGCATCACCGCCACAGCGCCGATCAGTGCATAGTGAACGAGCACCGCCAACCGGTGGCTGATCCGCGTGGGCCCCGCGAAAGTGGGATGTCCTTGCCGGATGCGCCACGCGATACGCCACCAAAAAACGGCGTACAAGCAAAGCGCGATGGTCGTGTGGAGCCGTAGCGCGGGTGACGCAGTCTCATCACCGATTGAACTGCCGGCGAACAGCAGCGCGAAAATCCCAAGCGCTGTAATCCAGTGCAGTCCGATGGAGATCCAACCGTACCCGCCCGGCGTATCGCGCAATTGCATGGCCCTACGATCCGAATACCGCCCATCGGTAAGAACGCACATTCGTACTCTTAATTTGTTTTGGCGCGGAGGCTGTGATCTATACACGGCGATTGCCGTCCGGGAAGCCCAATGCGCTTCGCCTTCATCACCATCGCCGTGGCTTGTGTTCTGGCCAGTTGCGGACCGCAGCCGAAAACGGCCGCTGCGCCGGAAGCGAAGACGGCGGCTGCAGCGCCCTTCAATACCCACATTCCGCTGGAAGAAGTGATGGCGCACGTCATGGACCCGGCGGCCTACGCCTTCTGGGCCGGGACGGGCACGTCGTACACCGCCGATGCCGACACGGACCTTTCACCTAAGACCGAAGCCGAATGGAAACGGGTCGAAGACGGTGCGGCGATGGTTGTGCTTGGCGCCAACTCGCTGATGCTTCCGGGCTACGCGCGTGAGCCCATGGCGGATTGGGATCGCTACGCCGCCAAAGTTGCCGAAGTCGCGGAGCGCGCAAAAGCAGCCGTAGAACACAAAGACACCACCGCCATGAGGACCATCGGCGACGAACTGGATGCGGCCTGCGAAGCCTGCCACACGCAATTCTCGCCCTCTCCCGCACCTGCGTCCGCACCGGCCAGCCCAACCCGGTGACATTCGTCCAGGCGTGTACGGGGCGTGGTGCTTTGGCTATCATGTCTCAAACATGCGTTGGAGACCGACCGTGCCGGATTCAGGATCGTCACGCAGAGCGTTCATCAAAACGATGGGCGCGGTCGCGGCTGCTGCGACATGCGGACGTGCCGCCGCTCAGGAATATAAACCGCAAGAGCAAAAGAAGCTGACGCAGAAGGCCGCTCGCTATCAGCCTCAGCCGAAAGGCAATGAAGCGTGCGGCACCTGTCCGTATTTCGTTTTTCCCAAAAGCTGCGCGATGGTCGAAGGAGAAATCAGCCCGTCCGGCTGGTGTCCGCTCTTCACAACATTCTCCCCGCTCGACCGCGGCGCGCACACGTAGGCAAAATAGTTGTCATCCCGGCCAAGCGATGCGGCAGCATCGCGCAGAGCCGGGACCCACCCAGCCGATTGCACCGTAGGTCCCGGATAGCCGCTGACGCGGCTTCCGGGATGACAACTGTGTTTGCTACGGCGTCAGTGGTTCGATGTGGACGATTTTGCCGGTCTGCTGGCCTTCGGTCCACATGCTCGAAAGGCCATTCGGATTCTTCTGAACATCGACATGGCGGGTGTTGATGGACGTCGGCAGCAGATACGAATTCCACTCGCCGGTTTCGACATTCAGCCGCTGCACCAGATCGGTGCTCATGTCGGCGCCCCAGGCATATTTCGCGTCGTCGAACTGAACGTCATACGCGCCCGCGAACGGGACCGGAACATCCCACACCGTGATGTTGCGCTTGTCGGCGTCGTAGCGCGCATAGCGATTGGCGTGGAATTGCGAGAACCACAGCCGGTTCTGCGCATCGATGTGTCCGCGCCGCGCGCCGCCCACGCCGATCAGTAGATCGACATAGGTCGTCTCGCCGGTCTTCGCGTCGGAACGCCAGATTTGCCGCTGCGCCGGATTGTTATCCAGGCCGTAGACATTGTTGTTGCTATCGGTCACCAGCCCATACGCGGCGATGTCGCGCTTTCCGGCGGGCGGCAGAACTTCGTTGAATTTCTTGCTGGCGAGATCGAACTGATAAAGTTTGTTGCCGTGGCCAGCGTCGGGGCCGCCATTGGTCTTGGTCCACAATTTGCCGTCAACGGCGGAATGCAGCGCATCGATCATGGTGGTGCGCGTGTCGCCCTTGTCCCAATCGGGCGCCAGATAGACCGACACCTTTTCGGTCTTCGGATCGAGCATGGCGATCTGCGCCTGCCCCATCATGGCTTCCCAGATGTTGCCATCCTTATCCATGGTGATCATCAGCCCGCCGGTCGGAAAGCCGGGCTTGGAAATCGGAATGGGATAGAGCGTCACTTTGCCGGTCTTGGGGTCGAGCTTCGAAATACGGTGATGCTGGAAATCCGAGAACCAGACGTTGCCCGCTTTATCCATCAGCGTGTCGTGCGGCGCGGCCCCGTCGGGCAGATCGTAGGTCGTGACAATGGCCTGCGTGGAGGTGCCCTTCGGCCGCGCCTGCGTTTGCAGTTTGAAGGGCCAGGTTTCGCCCGAGCTGAGATTGATGGAGGCAATATAGGCAGCCAATTCGGCTTCCGCTTTGGTCGGCGGCTTACTTAGGATTTCGGAGGCGTTCTGATGGAAGAACGGAAAATTGGGAGACGCATTGGCGCTATGCGCGCTCATGCGGTGCACCGTTTGGGCCATCTCCGCTGCACCGTCGTGGGAAAACATCGGACGCTGCAGGCCGTGACAATCGAGACACCGCAAAAAGGCAATTTTTTGCTGCTCCGTACCTGGTGCGCTCAGCATCCATTCGCTGTTGGTAAGTTGCAGCGCGAGAACATCCGTGGGGGCCTTCGCCAGTTGCAGATCGGCTTTGGTCGCGCCGCTTGCTTTGATCGTCGCCGTCGTCGGCTTCAGCGTGTAACCCGCCGCCCGCATGGTGATGTCATACGTGCCGGGCGCAAGCCGATCCGCCGGAAAACTGTATTCGCCCTTCGCATTGGTACTGACCGAAAGCATCATGGTCGAGCCGGGCCGCTTGGCGCTGACGACCACGCCCTCCATCTTCCCTTCTTGCGTGGATGAGACGACACCGGTCAGCGCCGCCGGTCCCTGCGCCATTGCCGGACTAGCCGCCACTGCCAGAGCAAGCACGCTCGAGGCTACCATCAACTTTGAAATGCGCATGGTGGTGATCATGGTGTCCTCCGTGGCGGTGGTGCACGCGACGCGGCGAGTTCGCGGATACTATCCAATATTCACGCCGGACGCATCCGCCAAACCGGCGGAACTTTCGTACTTGCTCCACCCGTGTGTCATGGTCCGGCTTGACCGGGCCACCCAGTGGGGGCGCGTCTGCGCCGCCAGTAACGCCTTACGACCGCCTGGATGGCCCGCTTTTGCGGGCCATGACGCTTCAGGGAAGGAGTTTCTTCTATCGGCCGCTATTGGACCAGCTTTCCAGATCGAAATATGTTGTTGTGGAAGCGGCGGCTAAGAAAGCTATGGCTTGAACAGCGAACGTATATTCAATGTGTTTGTCTTCATAGAAGTCGGAAGCATATCAGAATACGGGATGAGGTATCATCACCATAGTGGTTCTGATGTTGAGAAACTTGAATTTCTGCAAGCCGCTGTCGACTCAGATTTTAAGATCGCGCGACGCTTCAAACTCCGGCGCACCTTCACGACAGGACAATGGAAAGCCACCCAACGTCAGGGCTTGGATATCGGCCTCTTTAATGAGGGCCTTACCCACTTCCGCGCTTCAGAAGCGCCCATCATATGTGTCACCGCGATTGTGGATGGGAAGCCGAGAATCGACATCAAAACTGATTTGGCATCCTTTAGGGGCGAAAAGGTCGGTCAGGAGTTACCTGGAGATATGGAAGACTGGCTCATCAAATATACGGAAGGCGATAAGTTCCGTTTCGACAAGCTTATTAACGACGACTATTTCTCCGCGATCAAGCTGTTGTTTAACGCCAAGCACATGGCGTCGGCGGCAAAACTTCTCATGTCGTGCATTGATACGATGGCATACGTGGAGTACGGCGACACGCCGAGGAATTTCGCTAACTGGCTCGATGCATATGTCGATCTCTCGTCTCTTGGAATCACTTCCGCCGAGCTTTGGGAATTTCGCAACTCGATTATCCACATGACAAACTTGTCTTCCCGCGCAGTTTTGTCGGGGAAGGTATCGACGATCATGCCATATATCGGCTCGGATTCGTTGGCGAAGCGCGCCCACTCGTTGAATATGAAACCGTTCAATCTCTATGCTTTGATCTTGGCGATCGCGGCTGGCATCGGGAAATGGGCCGCGACTTATAATCATGACCGCGACAAGTTTATCAACTTCATCGAACGATACGATACGATGATCTCCGATAGCAGGCAGGCGGAGTTCGTTATAAATGGGTCGGTTTAAGCGCGCCCCCAGATGACTGCTGCCTCAGTTGTCGATCACAAAACCAATACTGGCACCTTCCCGCTCGCACAGGCTTTGGCGGCACGCAGTGGTGATCCAAATCACCTCGTAGTTTTCTCTAATTCCACGTCGCGTCCTTGCGGATAACGTCCGCGGGAAGAACTGGGGACAGTGTGGATTTGCCGCCCCTACTTCGAAGAAGGATCCATTGGAATCGCGCCTGTGGCCTCTCCTGCTCTGAGCAAGTGGTCGATGGCGGGTTGGGCGTCCTCTTGCAGCATCAGGCGGCGTGTCACCATGTCCTGCACGGCGGCCTTCACCTTCTCCGCGTAGACCGGGAAGGAGGGATAGCGTTCTTCAATCGAAGGGCGCGGATCGCCGGAGGCCATGCGCTCGGCCTTGGTTTTGGCGAGCGGGATCATTTGGCCCGTTCCTTCGCAGCCGTCGCCGGCTTGCGCGCCGGCGCGCAACGCCCATCCGGTGTACGTCGCGAGCGGCACCGTTACGTCGGGCAGTCGGATGCCCGCGATGTCGTTGCCATCGGCGTCGGTCTTGGGAACATAGGTGGGGTAGATCGGGCCGTTCTTGGGATTTTCAAACATCGGTGGGGTGATCACCGGCGGGTTCACCGTCATGATGCCCGTGCGATAAAAATCCGGCCCGTAATTCAGCAAATAGCGCGTCGATTTCAGGCCGGTGAAATTCACGCCGGGAATTTGCGGAAAGCCGACCGCGCTCTGCGGCAGCGCGGATACCAGCGTACCGTCGGACAGACGCGGCACGCTGCTCGGCGGCGGCGCGACACCTTTGGTGGACCACTGGTCCATCGCTTCCCACAGCGCGCGCTGGATCGGCGAGGAATTCAGCGGATTACCCAGCTGCTGACAGGCGCCCTTCGACGTACCCTCGTTGAAACCGTGCTGATGGCTGGAGATGAAATAAATCCGCGCCTTCGGCTGATCGGGAAGGTCCGTTTTGCCCGCCGGGTCGGTGTGCATCAAAGACGCGCCCTTAACCCAATATTCGTTGGCGGAATAAATCTCCATCGCCAGCGGGCAGGTGTTGGTTTTGCTGCACGCATCATAGCGGCCGGCGGTCTTGCCGGTGATCGGATCGGTGGTGGTGACGTTGGCGAAGGGGAAGACGCCCTCGGCATAAAGCTGATCCTGGCGGTTACGCTCCGTGCGTCCCGGCTGCGAGAAGCGGTAGTTCATGTTGATGCCGTCGCCCGCCGCGATCCATTGCATCATGCCGTCGAACACGATCTTGCCGTTCTCGGCCTGATTGAAGCCGAGATTGCGGAAATCGTTCAGCATGCGCCCCGGCTGCGAGGACACTTCGGTGTAGATGCGCGTGACATCCCCGGCGAGTGGGTTCGGCGTGCCAGCCGTGTCGGCTTTCTCGTAGCGCAGGAACGCGTTGAAATCGCGCACGGCGGCAAAGCCGATGCCGTTCACCGTGGGGTCTTTGGCGGTGTAGGAAAATTCGTAAATGTCGTTCGCTTTGAACGGCGTCCCCGCGGGCAAAAGCGAAATCGCCGTGCCGTCCGCGTCATAGGTCCAACCGCTGCCGGGAACGACTTCCGGCAGATCGTCCAGCTTCGCGCGATGCGTCAGCGTCGCTTTGCCCTTGTCCATCGTCGCGGCGGGATAGCTCAGCGTGTACGACTTGCCCCGCGTGACGATGTATTCGTAAGCCGGCCCCGTGATGGGCGATCCGTCCGGGTTCTTCGCCACAGGCAGCGTGATCGTGGTGTTGAAATTCTTGTTGTTCGTTCCGGCCGAGTAATCCCACCCGCTCCACACCATCGTATAACCGCGCGGCGGTAGGAACATGTTGGCCAAGACTTTGGGGTCGGTCACTGCGCCCGGATCGTCGTTGCCTGCGCCGCGATTTAGCGCCCCGTGCGTTTTGCGGCCGCGATTGGGCGGCTCGTACATGACCTTGTGATTGCTTTTGGACTGGTCAACCGGCTTCAGGATGTAGAAGTCAAAGGCGTATTCGACCTTGCCATCGGCGTTCCTAGGCGCGAGCTGGATATCGACGATCCCCGCATTCTTGGGGTCTTTCGGATCGAGCTCGCCGAACGCTTTACCCGCGATCTTTTCGTAAGTGCCAACGCCTTTGAACGTGTAGCCTCCAAAGGTTGGCGTCTCCTTCGTTGTGATCTGAATCTTCGTAACGCGCGCGTCCGCTTCGGGAGCCGCGATGAGAACGCCCACCGCGCTCAGCGCGAAAAGCGAAACAGTACTCATGAGCAGGCGGCGATTGCACATAGCGGTCTCCCTTTGCGGACTTGTACGGATCAGCGTTCGCTCGCGGACCCTTTGGGAAGATTGTATTTCGCGGAGCGGGCGTTCAGCTCCTCCACTTGCTCCACCTTGTCCGACGTCGCGCGGGCCAGATTGCCCTTGGACGATTCGGTGATTTTTCCCGTGGTCTGCAATTCGGTCAGCGCCCGATCTACCGCGCCCAGCGCGATGTTCACCATTGGCGGCGTTTGCCCCACGGCCACATGCGCGGCCTTCATGGCTTCCACCGTTGCCGGGAAATTGGGTCCGCCGATAACGGCAAACAGCGGCTTCTTCACGATGCCGGCCGCGTTCACGTAGTCCTGCGACGTCCGCATGCCCAGCCACACCAAATCGGCGCCCGCTTCGGCGTAAGCGGCGGCGCGGTCCAGCATTTCCGTGTACGAATTGTTGGGCGTAGGCGCGAGGCAACGCGCGATCAGAACCATGTCGGTGCGCGCGTCCGAGGCGGCGCGAATGTTGTCGATCATCTGCGCCTTCGGGCGAACGCCGGGCGCGGCGTATGCGGTGGCGCGGTTCAACGGCATGCGGTCGTCGAATGCGACGCAGGCAATACCGTTGCGTTCCGCCTGTTTGGAAAAGCGGTAAACGTTGAGCGGCGTCGCGCCCAAATCGTCGAGGTCGGCGACCACCGGAATGCTGACGTTCGAAGCCACGACAGTTGCGTAATCCAGGAGTTCGGACACCGTGACGACGGCTTGGTCCGGCAGCCCAAGGAACGACTGGTTCGCTGCGCTGCTGCCCAGGAACACGCCTTTGAAACCGTGAACTTCGATCAGGCGCGCCGACATCGTGTCGTAGGCATTGGCGCAGATCAGTGGCTCCGGCCCGTTCATCAGTGCCCGGAAGCGGGCCCCCATGCTGGCCGCGCCGGCTGCGCGCGCGGGCTGTGCAGCCGCGGTAACGGGAGCGGCGGCGGCCATCAATCCTGCTGCCAATCCCGCAGCTTGGAAAAACTCGCGCCTGCTGGTGTCGTTCGTCATAGTCCGCTCCCCGTTGTGTGGAATTGTGTAAACCCGGCGTGCAAGGCCCCCGGCTGGCGGGGACTATAGCGAGTCTTCTGCAGGCGCTGAAGGAGATCGAACGGTTTTCGGGAGGGGAAGCGCCGTACTCACGTGGGCAAAACCGGCGCCTGCGAGAGTTCCACCGCGTGGGGATGTTTATTGCGCGCGGCGTGGAGCCCGTAAAAGCCGATCCAGATGTAACAGACGGCCGGTACCAGCAGCGCCAGATGCAGACCGGCATGATCGGCTACGACGCCAGTGATGAGCGGAACGATGGCGCCCCCCACGATGGCCAGGCAGATGATGCCCGAGGCCTGCGCAGTACGCTCACCCATGCCCTCGACGGCCAGTGCGAAAATCGTGGGGAACATGATCGAATTGAATAGGCCGACGGATAAAATGGTAACAGCCGCGACCGTTCCTTCTGACAGGCTCGATGTCGTGGCCATCGCGAACGCGCCGCAGGCGCACAGAAGCAACACAACAGCGGGATTGGTCTTGCGCATGACGCCGGCGCCGATGAACCGTCCCGTCATGGCCAATCCCCAATAGACGGAGACCAACGTTCCGGCCATCTGCGCTGGTGCGGCCAGCGTTCTGTCCAGCATCAGATAATTGGCCATGCTGCTGCCGATGGAAACTTCCGCGCCGACATACAGAAAGATCGATACCGCTCCGAACATCAGGCGGCGGTTTGTGAGCAGTGTCGCTTGCCCGTTGCTTACCGCCGATGGCGCTGCCGTCTTCACCCAATGCCGCACGCTCCAGCAGACGATTGCCAGGGCAATCAGCGCCAGCGCAATGAACAGGAACGGCAATTGAAAAACATGCGCCTGTTGCTGCCGCTCGGCGGCGAGCGCTTCAGCGGAGAGCGTGCTGGCGTCGGGGACGGCCAGACCATTCGCTAGAAAGAACGTGGCGCCGAAGATGGGGCCTACCGTTGTCGCAAGTGAGTTGAACGCTTGCGCAAGGGTCAGACGGCTTGGCGCGCGCTCGGGTGCGCCCGCGCCGGTGGCGAGGGGATTGGCGGCCACCTGCACAATGGTCACGCCGGACGCCAAAATGAACAGCGCCAGCAAGAATCCGGGATAGACACCGGCATTGGCGGCAGGCGTGAACAACAGGCAGCCAAACGCCATCAATACCAAGCCGGCGGCAACGCCCCGCAAATAGCCGATGCGCTTATGCAGCCACGCCGCCGGTATGGACACGAGGAAATACGCGCCGAAGAAGCAGAACTGCGTCAGCATCACTTCGGCGTACGACAGCGCGAAGGTTGCTTTCAGTTTTGGAATGATGGAATCCACCAAAACCGTGCAAAAGCCAAACGCGAAGAACAGCGTCATGACCAAGCCGATCAGGCGGCTCTGCCCTTCTTTCGCGGAAGACTGCATCGCTCTCAGAAATCCGGCGTCTTGGCCATCGGCACGTCCGAGATTTTGTTGTTGTAGTATTCATTGGGGTTCTCGGCGCAGACGCCTTCGGGAATTGGCTCGGTCGGAGCGTAGGTCATGGTGGCCGAGAACGGCTTGGTGAAAACGCCAGGGTCTTCGATGGTCACTTCCGCCTGCAGGAACTTGCCGCTCTTCGGCCAGACATCGCCGTTGAACCACCAGTTTTCCTTCTTGTTCCGCTCGATCGCGTCCTTCACATCTTCATAGTCGCGGATGCGATAGCGTTCGATCATGTGCAGCTTGTCGCTGTAAGGCGTACCGAAGATGTCCTGCATCGCATAGGGACGGTCGACCCTAACCCCCACCGTGTCGATGACCAGCGTGTCGCCATCGTAATGGCCAACGGAATCTCCGTACCAGGACGGTTTCAGCGGGGAAGGATGCTTGGCATTCATGCGCACCCGCCGCACTTCATGGTCGCCGCTGTAGAGCATGATGAGGCGATCCGGCTGCTGAATAATCTGTACCGAGAACTGCTTGAAAATAAACGGCGGCGGAAACGGCCAGCATTGGTTCGACGGATTGCCAAAGGTGATGCCGGCCAGCGACTTCTCGCCGGCACTCTTCACCATTTCGGCCGCCCAGGGCTGCAGAATGGGGTTCTTGTAGTCGCCGACAAGCTGGTCGTAGGCGCTGATGCCCACCTTGCCGACAGGCTGGGCCGCCGATCCCGCCAAGCCACCGGGAAGCTGCTGCGCCCAGCGGGAGGTGTTGGTCACGAACTCCGCGCCGGAGGCCGGCGGTTCCCACCACGGGAACGCTGGGTGCGTCCATGGGCCTGAGAAATCCGGCACCGCGGGCGTTTGCCCGGCCGCGGGAACAATCGCGGCCAGCGCCAACGCCGCACAAAGAAGGAGTGTCTGCCGCCGGCGCATTGCTATCCCCACATTTGCGTGATCCGCTCGGGGGCTGTTTTACGCGAAACCCGCTTGCAGCGCGACCGCCACAACGCTCTTGGTAGACCCCGCCGCCCGCGATAGTTTACCGCCAGTTCGTGCCCTTCTGGAAAGGCCCCGCCGTGATCCGACGCGCTTCTCTCCGTGTTGCCGCCCTTGTTTGCGCTCTATCTCCGGCCCTGATGGTGCGGGACGTGAACGCCCAGGCCGAACTCACCGTGCCGGCGGGGCTGCCGGATTGGGCGTTCAACATCCCCGACAAGGCTCAGCCCTGGGGTGTGAAGGTGGAAGGGGTGGTCCAGGCCCCTGGCAGTTCCAAGAAATACGAAGCCACGAAGATCGCCGGCAACGCCAACCCGCCGGATTGGTACCCGGACGAACATCCGGCAGCACCCAAGGCGGTCACGGGCGGTGAAGGCATCCGCTTCGCCTGCGGCTCCTGCCATCTGATGTCCGGCCAGAGCCATTCGGAAGCAATGGATATTGCGGGGCAGCCGGCCGCCTATCTCATCCGCCAGATGGCCTATTACAAATCCGGTGCGCGCAAAGATGATGCGCGCATGGGGCCTATCGCCAAAGTCACGTCCGATGAGGACGCCAAACAGGCGGCGGAATACTTCGCCTCGCTAAAGCCCCGCGCCTTTGTGAAGGTGATCGAGACCGCGACGCCGCCGAAAACTTTTATCGCCACTGCGGGACGCCATCGCCAGTTGCATCCCGATGGCGGCACCGAACCGATCGGCCATCGCATTATCCAGATACCAGAGGATCCCTTCCGCACGGAAATCCGCGATCCGCATTCGGGCTTCATCGCCTATGTACCGCCCGGAAGCTTGGCGAAGGGCGAGGCGTTGGTGAAAGCCGGGAGCTGCGCTGCCTGTCATGGGGAGTCGCTGAAGGGCAAAGGTGAGGTTCCGCGTCTTGCCGGATTGCAACCGCTTCAGGTCGCCCGCCAGCTTTTCGACATTCGGCACGGATCAAGTGCGGGAGAAGGCGTCGCGCCGATGAAGCCGATCGTCGCCAAAATGACCGAAGACGACATCATCGCGATCTCGTCTTATCTGGGCTCGCTGCCGCCGGCGTAAGCGGCGCAGGCTAACCTGTCTGTGAGTTCCTATCGCTTCACGGGATGCTATCGTGCGTGACGTTGTTCAGAGTGACGGCCTGGGAGGGAAAATCATGAGCAAGCATCGCGCGATCCGCGCAGGTCTTGTGGCGTCGGTTGTGGCACTCGTGCCCTTCGGTTTGGCCGCCCAGGAACTCATTACAGCGCCGAATGTCTACGTGAACTGCCAATGGCATGTCGCGGCGATTTTTCCCGATCAGCCGTCAGTCCGTGAGGTTACTTATGTCGATGCCGGGCGCGCGGTGCCGGCCCGGCAGTTCTATGTCGAACGTGGGCCCGACCGTTACAGTGTGACGATCGCGGACTTCACCAATATCGGTCCGGCCATCGACGATCAGATCGTCGAACGGGCGGCCGATATCCTCCGCAAGAAGGGCGAGGTCAAAATTCAGTTCCCGGAAGATTATTCGCCGGGCATTCCAGGACGGCAGCTGAACGTCTTCGACTCGAAGGGCCGGCAATATCTCGGCTCGGTGTATATGTCCGACTATCGGCTCTACATGACCGAAACATATGCGGCCCCCGGCGATTTCGCCGCGCTGCAGTTCGAACAATCCGTGCTTGTTCTCGACGGCAATGGCGGCGACCAGAACGCGGTCGCCAACCGCACCCGCTACGCCTGCGAAAAGCAGCCGGTGCCGGCGCGGATGGCGGGCGATCTGGTCAGAGACGCGGTCGCGGCGGAAGGCGGCGCACAAGGTTTGCGCGCGCTCACGGGCTTGTCCGTCCGCGGCAATGCACGCTTTTGGGAACCCGGACAGTCGCTCGCCGCAGGTGGCGAACCGCGCTTTCTTGGCACGGCAACTTTCACCACCACGTGGGACGTGGCCGGGGGACGGGCGCGCACCGAATGGGACCGCGATCAGCAATACCCGCCGCCGGCGGCGAAGCTGAAATACACCGAGACGCTGATGCCCACGACCGGCTTCGTGACCGATGCCGCCGGCAATCAACCGATGTCCGGCGTTCGGATTGCCGCGCAATTGCGCGAGTTGGAGCGGGCTTCGCCGCGGCTGTTGCTCAAGGCCATGGACAATCTGGCCAGTGTGCATGCGATGGATTTGCAGCAGCTAGGCGACCGCGCTTATCCGGCTGTGTCTTTTGCCGACGGCGGCACAAATTTCATCGTCATGTTCGATCCCGCGACGCATTTGCCGGCGGCCATTCGCACCCGCGATGACGACAATATTGCGGGCGACTCCACGTACGATCTGGTTCTGTCCGATTGGGCGCAGGTTGGCGGCGCAAAACTCGCGAAATCGCTGTCTTACCGGCTCAACGGCGTCGAAGTCGCAAAGCTGACCTACGATACGCTAAGCGCCAGTCCGGTTGCGGCGAACACATTCGCTGTTCCCGGCGCGATCCAATCCAAAGTGAAAGCTCCGGCCACCCGGGACATTCCATACCAATGGGTGTTGCGCCGCATTTTCCTGACGCGCCTCACCGACAGCGATGCCGTCATTTATCCGGAAGGCGGCGGGCTGAAGCTCGTCGAGTTGGCTCCCAATGTGCAGCATGTTCAGGGCGGCACCGCCAACAACCTGATCGTCGCGATGCGCGATTATCTCATCGTTTTCGATGCGCCCTATGGCGAGCTGCAATCGCGCTGGGTCATCGACGCGGCGAAAGCGAAATATCCGGGCAAGCCGATCAAATACCTGGTGCTGTCTCACCATCACATGGATCACACGGGCGGTATGCGGACCTTTGCGGCGGAAGGGGCCACGTTCGTCGTTCCCAGCGAGAGCGTCGAATATATCGAAAAGGCGCTGAAAGCGCCGCACACCCTGGTACCCGATGCGCTGGAGAAAAATCCGAGAGCGACAACGGTGCTCGGCGTTTTCGAAAACATGACCATCAGGGACGAGACGGCGGATATCCGGCTTTACAATTTGTCCGCCGCCTCAAATGCCGAGGCGCCGCGCAATACCAACCCGCACTCGGACGGAATGCTTGTCGGACATATTGTCGATCGTAAGCTGCTCTATGTCACCGATCTGATTTCACCGCGTGGCGGTCCCATTCCGCGCTCGGCTGAGACGATCGCCATCGGCAAGAGCTTGCGCGAATTCGATATCCGCGAACCCGATTTGACATTCGTCGGCGGGCACGGCGGCACGATCAAACAGTCCGAAATCGCAGCTGCTCTGGCGGGGAATTAAAAGTCGAGTGACGCGGCCTTCGGGATCGGAACAAGGACCTGCTGCGGGTCTTGTTTCGGCGCGAAGGCCTCGCCTTCCGCGCAAACCACTTCGCGCATCGGAACGTCGTCCAATGTGTAGCGCTGGCTGGCGGTCCAGGCCGTGGTGAACGCGCCCGGGTCCTCGACCGTCAGGGTCACTTCCAAAACCTTACCCTCGTCGACGCGGCGGTAGCGTTCGACCACGTGCAACTTATCCGTATGCGGAGTGGTGTAATAATCCACCGGCGCTTTTGTGGTGATGCCGATGGTATCGACCACCAGCGTATCGCCTTCGTAGTGCCCAACGGATTCGCCGTACCACGACGGCGTCACGGTCTTGGAATGCGGCACATTCATATAAATGTGCCGGACCTGATGATCGCTCTGGTACAGAAACACCACTTCCTTTGGCGTTTGCGCGATGAACATCGGGTTCACGCGCAACAGGGTCGATGCGGGCACGCTGCCGGGCCAGCAGCGGGCAATCGGCGTGTATTGCGGCTTGCCCGCCAGTGCGTCGTCGTTGAATGTCTTCAGCACGTCCTTCACCCACGGCATCAGAATGGGATTGGTCAGGTCGGCAACGCGCGATGTCGGCCGCGGTCCATCGCCGTTGCCGAAATAAGGATGCGCCGGGTCCCAGGTCACGGGGCCGGGACCGGTTTTGGGCAGGATGAAATCGTTGTGGACGTTGAGCCAACCCGCTCCCCCCGCCTCCAAATCCGGAATTCCCGGCGCAGGCGCGGCATAGGAGGATAGAGTGGCGAGCGTTACGGTGGCGCAGGTCATTCCGTAGACGGCGGGCCGCATCGTCGGGGTGCTTTTCATGGGGTGGGCTCTGGCTGGATGAACGCAGCAAGAACTTAGGGCGAAGCTCTCCGCTCTGCCATTTCAAACTGTGGCGGGCGCCAGCGGTTTTGCGCAATTCGCCAAACCGCATAATATTGCGCAAAGACATCCGGGGATCCGCCATGAAAACGAAACTCTTCGCCGCTGCCGTGCTGATGGCATTCTTAGCGGGCGGCTTACCGGCAAAGGCTGAGCCCGTGAAAATCTATGCAGCGGCAGTGATGAAAGAGCCCCTGACCGCCATGGCGGCGGACTTCGAAAAGGCGACCGGGAACAAGACGACCGTGATCTTCGATACGGCGGGGGCAACCGAACAGCGTTTCCGCGCCGACCCGGAAGCGACGTTGCTGATCACGGCCGCACCCTTGATCCGCAATGCCGAAACCAGCGGTGCGCTGAAAGGCGGAACAACCACGCTGTTGGGCAGCACGGTTGCCGGCGTTGCCGTGACGCCGGGAAGCGCCAAGCCCGACGTGTCCAGCCCGGAGAAATTGAAGGCGGCATTGCTTGCGGCAAAGCGCATTGCGGTATCGGATCCCAATCGCGGCGCCACCGTCGGCACGCACTTTATGAAAGTGATCGAAGGCCTGGGCGTTAAGGATCAGGTGATGCCCAAGATCACTTTTGCCGCCGATGGTGTGGAAACCATGCGCATGGTTATGGACAAGCGGGCCGATCTCGGCGTCTCGCAATCCAGCGAAATCGTGCAGGCGAGCCCGGCCGCCTTGGCCGGACCGTTTCCGAAAGAATATGCGTTGAACACGGACTTTTCGCTCTGGCACAAGAACGATCTGCCGCCCGCAACGAAGGACTTCATCGCCCGCCTGACCAGCACCGCCGGGCGCGAAAAGCTCGCCGCCGATGGCGTGATGCCGCCCGCCGCGCGCTGAGGTTCAGAAATCCGGCCGCGTGGCGGCCGGAACGTGCGTGAAGCCCTGCTCGAAAGCGTCGTGGTTGTTTTCGGCGCAGACGCGCTCTTCCCATGGCAGCGTTGTGCGGCGGTAGGTGATCTTTCCTCTCCACGGCATGGTGTAGGTGTTCGGGTCGTCCACCGTCACCTCCACTTGCAGGCCACTGGGAAAGCTTTCGTCCATTGGGTTGTTGCCCGGCTTGCCGCCTAGCCGCCCAGCGATCATTTCCTGCTTTTGCTGTGCTTCAGCGGCCTGCTTCCCATCGATCAGGCGGTAGCGTTCGACGATGTGCATGGCTTCGCTTTGCGGCGTGCCGTAGCGGTCCACCACGGTAACCGGCCCAACTTCAATCCCCACCGTATCGACGACCAACGTGTCGCCTTCATAGTGCCCAATGGAATGGCCCATCGCCGACGGCTTTAGATTTTTCGGGTGCGCCTGGTTCAGATGCACATGCCGGACTTGGTCGTCCTGGCTGTAGACCAACGTCACTTCGTTCTTGGTCTGATGGACCATGACGATCTGCTGCATCTGCAGCCCATAGGGCGGCGAGTAGGGCGCGCATTGGTTGGACGGGTCCGGTATGTCGTGCCCGGCAGCGGAATGTTCGCCCCAGTGCTTCACCGCCTCGGCCGCGTGGGGTTTCAGGATCGGGTTCGTGTAATCGCCGACCAGGGGCACGGGATCGCCGCCCAGGATATATTTGCTGGCGTCCTCACCGACGCGCCGCAAATTCCGGATTGGTCCCGGCCCCGAATCGGGCGGTTCGAAGTTGAAGGCATTGCGACCCCAAGTGCCTTCAAAATCAGGGATTTTCCCTGTTTCCGCCGCCGTTCCCGGCCACGCCAAGAGCGAAAGCAGTGCGATGCTGCTGACGAATTGGATGCGACTCACGATTCTCTGCCCGCCGACAAACTCATCCGTATCGATATCATGGTCGCTACGCCTGTCGATATCGGGGGGACGCGTCATAAGGGCCGGGCTCGCTCTTTACTGGGCTGCCGCGCGCGCGCAATCTGTTAGCAGCGGGAGCGCTCTTCGGGAGGGAGCCATGGTCGATCAGGTCAGGCGTAAAATTCTAACCACGGGTCTTGTGGCAAGCGCCTTGGCGTCCGCGCCGGCGCCCGTGTTCGCGCAAACCGGACCCGGTGGCGGTCCGATGAAATTCTATGAACGGGGCAATGTCCGCATCCGTTATTCGGAAGTGGGCACCGGCTTTCCGCTGCTGCTAATTGCCGGCGGCGGTTTGAATTCGCGCATGGCCGGATTGCCGACCAGTCCGTTCGACCCCATCGCGGAATTCAAAGGTGAGTACCGCTGCATCTTCGCCGATTTGCGCAACGCCATCGGCGGCGAATCCACTGGCCCCTTGGAAGTGGACCGCCCCTGGGATTCGTACACGGACGATCACCTGGGGCTGATGGATCATCTGGGCATCGACAAGTTCATGGTGCTGGGCTTCTGCATCGGCGGGCCGTTCATCTGGAACTTGATCAAGCGCGCGCCCAATCGCGTGGTCGCCGCCGTACCCGCGCAGCCCGTCGGCTTCCGCCAGGAGATGCCGACGCTGCTTTATGATGGCGGCATGACGGGATGGGGTCCCGATCTGATCAAGAAGACACCGGGCCTGACCATGGACACGGTGCAGAAATTTCTGACCAAGATGTTCCGCGACAATCCCGATTTCGTCTTCACGGTGAATCGCGATTTCGTCCGCAATACGCAGACGCCCGTGCTCATCATGCCCGACGACATACCCGCGCATCCGTATTACGTCGCCATGGAGTGCGCGATGCTGGCACCGAAAGCGGAAGTCAGCATGTATCCCTGGAAAGAACCCAAGGACCGCATCCCCCTGGCCGTCCGCCAGGTGCGCTCCTTCCTAAAAGCCCACAAACCCGTCACCGCCTAAAAACGAATCTCCCTCTCCCCCACCGGGGGAGAGGGCAGGGGTGAGGGGGCGCTCTCTCCGCATCCGTATTTTGAAAATTTCCCTCCTATTTGGAAATCCACCATGAACAATCGCCGCGAATTTCTCGCCTTCTTGGCTGCAAGCGCCACCGTCACGCCATCCGTCCGCGCCTGGGCGCAGCAGGCTGCAACCACCTCGAAAGAGCCCTTTTTTCTCAAGAGCGCGAAGGACGCCTTGCAAATCATGGATTTCGAGGAAGCCGCAAAGCGCGCTCTTCCGCCCGCACATTGGGGCTATATGGCCAGCGGCTCGGAAGACGACGCGACGCTGCGCGCTAATGTCGCCGCTTACGGCAAAATCGGTTTGCGCCCGCGCCGGCTGGTCGATGTGTCAAAGCCCGATATGTCGACAACGGTTTTTGGCCAGAAATGGGAAACGCCGTTGTTCGTCTGTCCGGTGGGCGGACAGCGCGCCTTCCATGCCGAAGGTGAAATGGCGACGGCCCGCGCGGCCAAGGCGCGGCGCCACCAGATGATCCTGTCCAATGTGTCGACGTATTCGATCGAAGACGTCGGTAAGACCCTCGGCACCACACCGTGGCAGCAGCTTTATATGCCCGTGAAATGGGAAGACACCGAGCGCATGGTCAAACGCATCGAAGATGCGGGCTGTCCTGTGCTCGTGTGGACGGTCGATCTGCTCGCCGGACGCAACACGCCGACCATGGCGCGGTTCGCGCGTATGGACACGCGCAACTGCACGTCCTGCCACACAGGCGGACCGGGTGTGCCGATTTACCGGCCGATGTATGACGGCCTGGAAGGCCGCTACAACCCGCCCTTCGCCAATTGGGAAACCTTCGACAAGCTGAAGAAGATCACCCGCATGAAGGTGATGCTGAAAGGCATCGATAGCCCGGACGACGCGGAGCTTGCGGTTCAGCACGGCGTCGATGGCATCGTCGTTTCCAATCATGGCGGCCGCGCGGCGGAAACCCTACGTCCGACCATCGATTGCCTGCCCGAAGTGGTGCAAGCGGTTAAGGGGCGCGTGCCGGTGTTCGTCGATGGCGGCGTGCGCCACGGCGGCGACATCTACAAGGCGCTCGCCTCCGGCGCGACCGGCGTCGGCATCGGCCGTCCATATATTTGGGGCTTGTCGGCATTCGGCGAGGAAGGCGTGGACCGCGTGCTCGAAATCCTGCGCGCCGAACTGCGGCTGACTATGCAGCAAATGGGAACGCCAACGGTAAAGGACATCACCGCCGCCCGCATCGCGCGGACGTAGGGAAGGGATTTCTCGCGGAGACGCGGGGGGCGCGGAAAAGAAAAAGAGGGGACACAAAGGACACCAAGGAGACACAAAGTGCATAAAGTCTCTTTTGCGCGTGAAGGATTTTGATCCTGTGCGAAATTCTGGCGCGCATAGCGCGCCGGTCAGTCTTTGTGTCCTTGGTGTCTCCTTTGTGCCCTTTGTGGTTTCCCTTTTTCCTCCGTGATCTCCGCGGCTCCGCGAGAACCAATTTCAAGCTCCCAATTTGCCCACATGCCCTTCAAGCCTGGTCCAGGCACTGACTCCGAGATGCTCTTTCCATCGCCGGTAAAAATCGGTGAGCGGCGGGCGGAAGCTGGCGGTGTCGGCTTGATTGAACACTAGCCCGCGCTTTTCCAGCGTCGACTGAAGCGATGCGTTCAGCGCCACATTGTCCGCGCGCTGCAGCTTCACATATTTGATGGTGTTGCGTTCGATGGATGCCTGCACATCCGGCGGCAGGTTGCGCCACGTCGGGAGGTTGGCGAGCAAATTGTATCCCGACCACATATGCGAGGTGAGGCTGACGTAACGCTGCACTTCGTACAGCTTGAAACCGTCAGCGATAGCGAGCGGATTTTCCTGCCCTTCAACCTGTCCAGTCTTCAACGCCTCGTAAAGCTGGTTGGTGTTGATCGCCGATGGCGCAGCGCCCAGCGATTTGAAGCAATCCTGAAACATCACACTCGCCGGTACGCGGATTTTGAAACCGTTCAAGTCGGCGACGGTCCGTATCGGATGCGTGGATGACGTGATGTGCCGGAAGCCGTTTTCAAAACAGCCGCCCGGCAGCGCGTAAATGCCTTTCGTCATGGCTTCGGCGCGCAACAGATCGCCCAAATCGCCGTCGAGCGCCGCATAGACTTGCGGGCTGTCCTTAAACGCGAATGGCATGCCCTGGATGTCGGCAATGGGCACGACTTCACCCAAAATGCCGCCCATGAGCGTGTAGAAATCGAGTTCGCCCGCCACCAGCATCTTCAGCGCCTGCGGATCGCCACCTGCAACTTTATTGTTCTCCGGAAAGACCTGCACCCGGATTTTGCCGCCGGTTTCCTTTTCAACCGCCGCCCACATTTCGACCAGCCGTTTGTGGAGCGGGGTGTCGACGGTTTGATTGTGGAACTGACGCAATTCGATGGCTGCCGCCGCATTTGCGCGCCGGCGGGCGTGCAGCGTCGTTCCCAACGCTGCCGCACCTATCGCAAACTGCCGGCGCGATATTCGCATCGTGCCGCTAGTTCTTCACATACTTCGTCACGCCGCGCAGTTGCGCTTCGGCGGTATAGATGTTGCCTGCCGCATCGACGGCTATGCCTTCGCCCATCGCGCCATCCATATCGTCCGTCTTGTGAGGCGGGATGAACGTGGTCACCTTTCCGTCCTTGACGCTGCCGATGCGGATGCCGCGCTGCCAGCCCGGATGCCGCATGGCGTTGGATTCGGAATCGGCCACGTAAATCGTGTCGTTTTTGTCGATGGCGAGTCCGCTGCCGCGGCTGAACGCGGGATATTCCGCGATGAACTTGCCATCCTTGGTCAGCACCTGAACGCGGTGATTGTGCCGGTCGGCAACGATCAGCCGCCCTTGTGAGTCGAACTCCATGCCGTGCGGGGTGCGGAATTCGCCCGGCCCAGTCCCCACCTTGCCGATCACGCGCAAAAATTTGCCGGTTTTGTCGAACACGGAAATGCGGCCCACCAAAGCGGGGTCTTCGACGTCGGTATGGCTTTCAGCCACATAGACATCGCCGTTCGCCGGATCGGTCACCACGTCGGTCGGCTCGGTCAACGCTTCGGGCGGGTTGCCCTTCATGCCGGGCTTACCCAGGGTCATCAGCAATTTGCCGTCGGGGCTGAACTTGAAAACCGCGCTGCCTTTCTTCGCCGCGCTCGGGTCCTTCATCACCTCAGCGGCAGTGGGTATGCGCGCGTCCGTCACCCAGACATTGCCGTCCTTATCGACGTGTACGCCGTGGGGCCACACGAATAGGCCGCCACCGAAGCTTTTGATCTCCTTGCCGTTCTCGTCGAAATGGTGGACCGGATTGACGTTGGTATCCAGACAGCCCGGCACGGTTCCGGGCGAGCAGCGGTCTGTCGCCCAAACGGTTTTGCCGTCCTTGTCGATGGCGACGCCATTCGAGCCGCCCCAGGGGCGTTTTTCGCTGCTGATCTGCGCCCAGTCGCGAACAACGCGGTACGGGTTGCCGCCGCTGTTCACCGCCGCCGAACCGCGATTCTGCGGTGTCCCGGACGGGCCGCCGATCTGGGCCAAGCTCGTGGTCGCGACAAAAGCCGAGACCGCGGCTGCAGCAAGTCCATACGTTATAAAAGCCAATTTCGGCATGTGAGCCATCCTCCCAAGAAAGCGCTGGGTGCAAACTAGCACAGCTGCAAGTCCGGCCAGAGAGCGGTAGTGTTCTAATTTGGTCGGCTCGCCTCTGCCGGCTGTACGGGCCGCTAGCATCCAGGAGCATCGAAGCAAGAGATGAGCCCGCAGATTACCCGGACTAGCTTTGTGCTGGCAGTTCCAGACGCGGAGAGTGCTGCCACGTATTGGTGCGATGCCTTGGGATTCGAGGTTCAGATGGTCGTTGACGGCTGGCGCTTCGTGACTCGTGACCTTTGCCGGGTGATGCTGGGAGAGTGCCCTGGGTCTCTGTCGCCGAGCAAGTTGGGCGATCACAGTTACTTCGGCTACATCGAAGTAAGCGACCTCGACGGCTATTTTTCTGAGATCGCGAAACGCAAGGCATTGGTCTTGTCGCCTCCGACCGATAAGCCCTGGGGAATGCGCGAGATGTTGGTTACAACGCCAGATGGGCACCGCATAATGTTTGGCCAAGCACTCGCCAAAACTTCAAATTAGCACACTACCAGAGAGCTCCCCCTGTGCATGGTGTGCAGCCCTCGCCAGGAAGTGATGGGGCGCTGTTTTCCCGCGGCGGGGCGCAACGCTAATATCCACCGCAAAGCTATCGCCCAAGGGGAGGGTTTTCGTGCAGTCCAGGATTTTGGCCGCCTTTGCATGCGTCCTATTGCTCAGCGCTTTGGGCATTGTAGAGCGGGCCGCAGCGGCGCCAGCGCCCGCCACCCAAGGGCCGGAAACCGGCAAGCTCGAACAGGTTATCCCCGGCCATTACGTCTATAGCTCGGGCGCGCGCATCAGCGGCATCATCGTCACCAATGAAGGCGTGGTGGTGCTGGATGCGCTCAGCAACGAGGCCATGGCGAAACACGAGCGCCAGCTCATCGCCAGCATCATCCAGAAGCCGGTGCGGTATCTGATTTCCTCGACCTTCCACGCCAATTATTCCCTCGGCAATGTGGCCTACCCGGACGCTATCCGGATCGGCACCGAGAACTACCGCGCCGATCTAATCTCCATGATGAAAACGGAAAAGGTGCCCGAGGCGCAGCAGCCCGCCCTGATGCCGCACGAGACATTCCGCGAGCGCATGAGCATCTTTCTCGGCGGCAAGGAGATCCAGCTTCTCTATCTCGGCCGCGCCCATACGCGGGGGGACGCTGTCGTCTTCGTGCCGCAGGACCGCATCGTCTATTTGAGCGAGGTCTTCTTCGACGGCCGCTTTCCGTTCATGAACGATGGCTATGTCGATTGGATCAAAACCATCGATGCAGTCCTGAAGCTCGACGCCGATATTTTCGTGCCGGGACAGGGGCCGTCGGCTATCGCCTCAAACCCGCGCGGGTCGCGTGAGGCGCTGGTCCGGGCGCGGCAGGTGCTGGTGACATTCCGCGATGCAGTCCAGGACCAAATCGCGCGCGGCGCCACCGAAGACCAAGCCGCCGCGGCGGTGATTTTGCCTCAATACAAGGACATGGTGGGATACGACCCGCAGCGGTCCGTTCTCGTGCGCCGCATGTACCAGGACCTGAAGGGCACTTTGCGGTAACTCCCTCCCTTGAAAAGGGAGGGCCAAACCGCTTCGCGCGCGAAGCGGTTTGGGGAGGGATCATTCCACTGTGCGCGCAAGCCTTACCCCCTCCCGAGCCGCCAATGCGGCTCGACCTCCCCCTTTCAAGGGGAGGTAAATTGAGGCCCTTTGTCAGCAGCCGGGGCGCTGGTATCCTGTCGTCAAGGGCCGCTCCAGCGTCGCAAACGCACGTCACGCCGGCTCGTCAGGGAGGAAATTATGAAGAAAAGTCTATTCGCCGCTTTTCTGTTGGCGTCGGCGCTAACGGTGACGGCCGCGGCCGCGCAACCGGCCGCGTACAATGAAACCGGCGTCACGATGGGCCACTGGCATCTGATCTCGAAGGACATCGAGGCCAACAAGAAGCTATTCGTCGCCATGGGCGGCAAACTCTACATGCCCGGCGGCAACCCGCTGATGATGTTCCCCGGCACGTACATCAACCTCAATCTCGGCATGGAAACGGGCGAAGGCGGCACGCAAGGCACCGTCGTCAATCACGTGGGCTTCATCGTTGACGACGTCCAGAAGCGCACCGCCGAATGGAAAGCCAAGGGCGTGAAAGTCCTTCCCGGTAATGACGGGCGCAAAGACCAAGCCTATGTGGAAACGCCGGACGGCGTGCGTATGGAAATTCTGGAAGACAAGACGCAGACCGTGCCGATCCGCAACGAGCACATCCATTTTTCACTGACGGAAGCCGACATCCCGAAGGCGCAAGCTTGGTACGCCAAGACGTTCGGCGGCAAAGCCGGCATGCGCAACGGGCAGCCCGTGGTCGATGGAATTCCGGGCGTGCAAATTCGCTTCAACAAAGCGGATAAGGCGCAAGCCGCCACGCGCCACCATATCCTCGATCACATCGGCTTCGACGTGAAGGACCATGCGGCGTTCGTGAAGAAGATTCAGGCCGAAGGCATCAAGCTCGACGAGCCGGTGCGCGGCAATCCAAGCGGCAACACGATCACCTACATCACCGATCCGTGGGGCACCCGCATCGAAATCATTCAGCGCGGCGCATTAGGCCCGCAGGTTCAGTAAGCAGGTTTGCCAGATGGAGAGCACGTCCGTGCTCTCCATCTTCCTCACAATCCTGCGTACCATTGATAGCCGCGGTCTTCCCAGAAGCCGCCTTTGCCGCGGCCGATCATGTTCAGGCGGTCCACGGCTTCGATCCGCGTCACATATTTCGCGTTCTTGTAGCCGATCTGCCGTTCCACGCGCAGACGCAGCGGTGCGCCATGTTCGACAGGCAGCGCTTTGCCGTTCATGCCGTAAGCAAGAATGGTCTGCGGGTGAAAGGCGTCGAACAGATCGATGCTTTCGTAATAGAAATCATCGTCACCCATGTCGTCCAGACAGTGAAAGACGATATAGCGCGCCTGCGGCTGCAATTGCGCCATCGCCAGAATGTTCGCCAGCGGAACGCCGGTCCACTGGCCGATAGCAGTCCAGCCTTCATCGCAGGAATGCTGAGTGATCTGGGTGCGCGCCGGCAGCTTCTTGATGTCATCGAGCGACAGCGACAGCTTGTTGCGCACCATTCCGTCCACGGTCAGCTTCCACCGTTCGAATTGGGACAGCATGAACTCAAAATATGCGACGCCGTTCGGCCTTTCCGTCCCATTGGGCGGGAATCCCGGCGAGATGTCGGCAAGCGCGTATTCCCGCACCAGCGGCTGGTTCGCCAGCAGCAGTCGCTGCGCGCGCAGTGACATGAGTTGCCCGAAGTCGAGCAATGGCCGTACGGCCGCTCCCGAAAAGAGCTGATCGCATCCCGTCAGCATTGTGCTGCCGAGCGCCGCCGTGCCGCACCTGAGCAATCCGCGGCGGGAAACGGTGAAACTCATGACACCTTCTCCGGCGCTATCGCGTAGCGGCCCGTAATCATGGAGCGCATCAGATTGAACGCGCCGAACAGCAGCACTTGGACGACGTGAACCATGACGAAGAGCACCAGAAAATTCGCCACGATGAAATGCACCGTTCGTGCGGATTGACGTCCGCCGAACAGGTCGAACAGGAACGGCGCCGCCGCGGTAACCGCGGGCGACATCGTCAGTCCACTGAGCACGATCGCGGGCAGCAGAAGAAAAATCACGATGAGATAGGAAAGCTTCTGCAGCACATTGTACCGCTTGGCCGCCTCGCCCCGAGGCCGCCGCAAGCGGATGTGATTCCAAATGTCGTGCAGGATGTGACGGGCGCGAAGCTCGCGGGTTGCGGGCGCAAGATCGCGCCGGAAATGGCCGCTCACCGCGCCGTAAAGCAGATACACCGCACCATTGATGACGAGCAGCCACGCCATCAAAAAGTGCCAGTCGCGCGTCACCGCCAAATCGGCGCCCAGGATCGCCCACCGGGGAAAGGCGCCGCCGTGCGCGAGCCCTTCCGCATCGAAATGCACGCCAAGAAAACCGGTCGTATCGAAGCTGTAATCGCCGATACGCGTTATGCCCGCCGGCTCGCGGGTTTCGGGGTCCCGCATCGCGGAAATGGAAAACACCGACGGCGCGCCGCGATACCCATAATTGCCCCAATAGAGGGCGGGATGAAAGTTGAAAAGCTGCAACCCGCTCATCAGCAGCAGCGTCAGGCACACCACGTTGCTCCAATGGGTCAGCCGCACGGCGATACTATGCCGGTAAAAAATTTCACGCCGCGCCGCGCGTGCGTGCTCTACGCCGGAGGCCGGTGCGCGTGCTGCGCTGCTATCGCTCAAGGCCATGTGCCTTGCTCCCGCCGCGGTCGTTTGGCTGACGAAACGTTAACACCGGAGCCGTTGAAATCAAACGCTGCCGGGACGCGGCTTCGAACCGCTTAACATCTCATAAACCCTCTCAAGCACGCGCGATTGCCGGTGCGTAGCCTTTTATGAAAATCCTTTCTTCACGAACGGGTAATAAGATTTCCCAAAAGCTTTACAGGTTGCGGCTTTCAGATGCTGACTTTTGCTCAAATTACGCCTGTGACAGCCATGTTTGCGGCGCTGTCGGTCAGCCTTGTGGCTGTCCTGATCTTCGGCGGCTTGTATGTGCAAGCCGGACGCCGCATTCGGACGCTGACCGCGCAACTGTGGACCGCCCGTGCACACGCGCGCGACGCGCTCGTTCTGCGTGAGAATTTGCTGGAGGCGGGGCAGGAAGCTGTCGCGGTCTGGAGCGCCGGAGAGAGCAAGCCTGTTTCTTTTGGAAACGCTCAAGGCTTGATCGGCGAATGCCTTGGCGGTCCCGATGGAGCGGCTGCTGCAACGGCTCTTGCCGCCTTGCGCGAGAACGGAACGCCTTTCACCATTTTGGCCGTCACCCCGGCTCTCCGCCGCATCGCCCTACGCGGCATCGTAGTCGGCGGGCACACCGCGGTGTTTCTTCACCGCGTCGTTATGAGAGATTTCAGCGCAGGAAATCCTTCGCAGCGCGAATTGCCTCCCTCTATCCTGGAGCGCCGCGCGGCCCCTGGCGTTTCCGGTGCGGCTGGTGGCGCGATTCCTACAGATGCCTATGCCCAGACGCTCGATCAGATGGGAACGGGCGTTGCGATCTTCGATGGCGAGCGGCGCCTGCTGTTTTCCAATGCGAGTCTGGCGGCGATCTTGCGGCTCGACCCGGAATTGCTGCGCCGTCACCCCAAGCAAAGCGAAATCCTCGACTGTTTGCGGGAAAACCGGCAATTGCCGGAACAAATCGATTTTGCCGCGTGGAAGCGCGAGCGTGAGGAACTCTTCGGCGCGTCCGGGAGCCCGCGCAGCGAGCATTGGCATCTGCCGGACGGCAGAGGTTTACGCCTCACCCGCCGTCCTATCGGGTCCGGTGGCATGGCCGTCTTCATCGACGATGTAACGGAATCGCTGCGGCTCGAAGCGGCGAACAGCGCGCTTCTTAAGGTGCAGCAGGCGACCCTCGACACGCTGCAGGAAGGTTGCGCGGTCTTCGGACCCGATGGACGTCTCAGGGGGCACAACACGGCATTCGCCCGGTTGTGGCGGCTATCTGAAGGCGATCTCAGTGACTGTCCGCACATCAAGCGCATCGGCGAAGCCTGCGTAAGACGCACCGGTCACGATGGCATTTGGGACATTCTCATATCCGAAGTGACCTCCGCCTCCAGCGAACGCCATAAAGACTGGTTCCGGCTTGAGCGGTTGGACGGACGGATACTGTCGCTTTCGCTGACGCGGCTGCCGGACGGTTCAGCCCTCGCACTCTTTAGCGACATCACGGATTTCTGCCGGTTTGAGCCTGCCCTGCGCGAGAAAGCCGCCGTGGCCTGAGGCATACGGCCGAAAGAACGGAGCGGCAGTACCGCAGCGCGGGGGAACAATCGCTTGAGGGGTCAGGCTTTCGTGGACGGCGCCGGTTGTTCGCCTCCGACAGCACGGTAGGCGAGGCCGCCAAGCGCGCCCCCGATCAACGGAGCTAGCCAGAACAGCCAAAGCTGCTGCAGTGCCCAGCCGCCCACGAGCAATGCGGGGCCCGTGCTGCGGGCGGGATTGACCGAAGTATTCGTCACCGGAATGCTGATCAGATGAATCAGCGTCAGGCACATTCCGATAGCCAGCGGCGCGAAACCCTGCGGCGCCCGTCCATGCGTCGCGCCCATGATGACGAACAGAAAAATGAACGTCATCACGACTTCCGTAAGGAACCCGGCCATCAGCGAATAGTGTCCTGGCGAGTGCTCCGCATATCCGTTTGAGGCAAGGCCGCCGCCAATGTCGAAACCCGGCGCGCCGCTCGCAATGGAGTAAAGAATCGCCGCTCCGGCGATCGCGCCGGCCACTTGCGCCACGATATAGGGAAGCAGGTCGCGGGCCGGAAAACGTCCGCCCGCGTACAATCCAACCGATACCGCCGGGTTGAGATGGCAGCCCGACACATGGCCGATAGCGTACGCCATGGTGAGCACGGTCAGACCGAACGCCAACGAGACTCCAAGCAAGCCGATGCCGACACCTGGAAACCCGGCGGCGAGAACGGCGCTTCCGCAGCCGCCCAGAACCAGCCAAAGCGTTCCGATGAATTCCGCGCTTAACCGCTGCCCCAGGCCCATCAATGCACCTATCGTGTTACGGCAGTAGATTACACTGGCGCCACGTCAATGACAAAATGCTTTCTCGCAGGAAGCCATCCGCCCGCACTGTCGCGGAAACGTCGCCGTACCAAAGCAGACGCGTCTTCACGCGCTGCGGAAGACCACGTCCATGTTGCACGACAGGGACCGCCGTTCCTCTTCGCCGTAGAACGGTTCGACCCGGTGCAATAGCCAGTTGGGGAATATCAGCAGCTTGCCCACTTCGGGTTTGATGTATTGCTGCGTGGGCGGCCGGAGCAGGACATAATCCTTCATCCCGGTCGCACCCCAGACGAATTGCGTAAACCCATCGCAATTGCCGTTGGCCATATTCAGCTGCGGCGCACCGCCATACGGCACCGCCGGCCTCTCGGAAATACTCGGCGGTACTTTCAAATAGAGAATGGAAGACAGGCCCAGCAGCGTGTTGCTGCCATGGTCGTGAAGCGGGTTGTAGTCGCCGGCATAGGAATGCACCGTCCACATATCGTTGGCGGTGACGTCGGCATCGAAGCCCTGGCACTTCAAATACTCGACGCCAATCTGTGTGATGACCCCGGCAAGGGCCGCCGGAATTTTGTCCGTGAGAGTCATTTCGAGCTGCGCCGATTTTTCGAACTGGCGGATTTGCCCTACCAGTGCGGGTGAATAATCCCGCGCGCCGGTGCGAACCTCGTCGATATGCGCGTTGACCTTGTTGATGAGATCGGTCGGAAGCCAGGCTTCCATGATGTGCAGGGCAGGTTTGGTAATCAGCTGACACGTAATCTCTTCACGCTCTATGTCAGCCATACGCAATGCCTCACAGTTCAAAACCTAATCGGTAAAATATGAATTCGCGGCGCAGGCCGAAATGGTCACCCCAAATTACCGCGTACCCGCAATGACGGCGAGCTTTGTTTATGGACATCCCGCGAGCCTTGTAAAGTTGGCGTGCTGTCACGTTTTTGCGGCGTAGGGCGTCGCCGTAGAGGGTTGTCGTACCCTTGAGGGCTTTGGCTCCGCTTTAGTCCTGCCTCGCCAGAGGGAACCTTAGGTTTAACGGGCGGTTCGTGCGGCGCAAGCCGCCCCACGCCACTTGCCTGCCGCAAGGCAAAAACGGATGGTTGCGCGATGACCCGTGCCACATTCCCGGTGAGCCTTGCCGACATCCAAGCTGCAGCACGCGCGATAGCGGGGGCGGTTGAAGTCACGCCTGCGCGCCATTCCCGCACCTTATCGGCTATCGCCGGCACAGAGATATTTCTGAAGTTCGAGAACATGCAGTTCACCGCCTCGTTCAAGGAACGCGGGGCGCTCAACCGGCTGCTGGCTTTGCCGGAGGATGAGCGTAAGCGTGGTGTGATTGCGATGTCGGCGGGCAATCACGCGCAAGGCGTCGCCTATCATGCCGGGCGGCTTGGCGTTCCCGCCACCATTGTGATGCCGGAAGGGACACCCTTCACCAAAGTGAAGCACACGCGGGAATTCGGAGCCCACATCGTCATCGGTGGCGCCAATCTCTCCGAATGCTACGTGCGGGCAAAGGCGCTGGCGGCGGAACACGGCTACACGCTGATCCATCCTTACGACGATCCGCTGGTGATCGCCGGGCAAGGAACGGCAGCCCTCGAATTTCTGACCCAAGTCCCAGAGCTCGACACGCTGGTCGTGCCAGTGGGTGGCGGCGGCCTGATTTCGGGGATGGCGATTGCGGCCCGCACCCTGCGCCCGGACATTCGTATCTACGGGGTCGAAGCTAAGCTTTACCCGTCCATGCATAATATGCTGACCGGCGACATGCTTCCTTGCGCCGGTCAGACCATTGCGGAAGGCATCGCCGTCAAAGATCCCGGAACGATCGCACAGAGGATCATACCGGCGCTGGCGTCCGGCATCCTGCTCGTGAGCGAAGCAGACATCGAGGCTGCCGTCGTCAAGCTGCTGGAGATCGAGAAAACGGTAGCGGAGGGAGCGGGGGCCGCCGCACTGGCTGCCGTTCTCGCCAACCGCGAACTGTTTCGAGGTCGCAACACCGGCATCGTCGTCTCCGGCGGCAACATCGACATGCGCCTTCTATCCAATGTGATCTTGCGGGAGCTGGCGCGCGAAGGGCGAATCGTCTCGCTCGTGATCGCGATTGAAGACCGTCCGGGCCTTCTGGCGCGCGTCGCCAGTATCATCGGCGATGCCGGGGGTAATATCCTGGAGGTCTCGCACAACCGCCTGATGACCGGCGCGTCCGCCAAGTCGGCGGATCTGGGGCTGGTCATCGAAGCGCGGGACGCCACCCATGCCGCTGAGATCGAAGCACGCCTTGTGGCCGCCGGCTTTGCTGTACGGCGCGCTGGGCCGCAAACGGGTTAGCATTTTGCAATGCTGGCGCGTGGACGGAACTCTCTGGGGGACTGGAGAGTTATCACGGCGAGTCCACAGGGAATCCCACCATGCACGCCACGCAGATGCGCGACGTCCAGATGCTGCGGCGCCAAGCCGTCTGGTTCCGTGAATTCGTCCGCCTGGGCGCCCGTCAGGAGTGTGGCGAACTCGCCGAATTAAGCGAACGCCAAGCCCAGCAGGCCTGGAACAAGCTTGTCGGGAATATCCACTAACCTTTCTTCCCCCGCTCGCGGGGGGAGTGGCGCGCAAAGCGCGACGAAGGGGGCGCGGGGTGGCGATAAATTTACAGAACCTGCTGCGTACGCCGTTGCCATTTGGCGCGTTGCTTCCTACCTTTTGGTTTCCGCAACTTACGAAAGGAGGTGATCCAGTGTCTCATTGTCTTCATCCGAGGTCAGCTAGCTGGGTCGTCGCCTGCGCCGGAGTAATCGGCGCATAGCACGACGGTTTTCCCGCTGGTCTGAGTGTAGCGGTAGACAATGGAAGGGCTCGCGCCAACGCGCGGGCCCTTCTTGTTTCAATTTGCTCCTCCCCTGCGGAGCGCAGCGCAGCGGGGGTGGTTGCGCGCGCAGCGCGACGGAGGGGGCGGAGGCCGATCCGTATCCCCGCGCGTCAGGAGCCGCATTAACCTTTCCTTAAGCATCGTCTTCAGCCAAACCCGTTCAGCAGCTAGAGTGCTTTCCTACGGGTAAGGGAAAAACATGCGGCTCAATCTCGCGCAATGGACCGGGCTCTGCGTCACGACGATCGTCGTGACCGGATCGGACATGGACGTGCTCTATGCCATCCCCGTAGGTATCCTCGCGGGGGCCTTCGCAACCTTCCTCTCGGCGATCGGTCACGCCGCCGTCGACAGGACGACGACTAGCCGTCGGACGGGATAGCGTTCAGCGACTGTTCCAATTGCTGGAAGCTGGGCTGCGAGGACGACGGCACGCTGCCACGGCCGATTTCCACCGAAACTTGCGCCGAATTGCCGTGCAGATGGGCGACCAGGATGTCCTGGATTACTTTGTAGAACTGGCCGTCTTCATCGACGATGCCTTTGATCCGGGTCGAGATCGGGCCAATCAAACCGTACGCCAAAAACACACCCATAAAGGTGCCCACGAGAGCGCCGCCGATCATACCGCCCAGGACTTCCGGCGGTTCGGTGATCGAGCCCATGGTTTTGATAACGCCCAACACCGCGGCCACGATGCCCAGAGCCGGCAACCCATCCGCCATGCTCTGAAGCGCGGTGGACGACACCAGCGCTTCGTGATGGTGCTTTTCGAGCTGCTTTTCCATTGCGGATTCGACCTGATGCGGGTCTTCCAGGCTCATGGTCATCATGCGCAGCGTGTCGCAAATGAAATCGAGCGCGAAATGATCTTTGGCGATTCTCGGAAAACGTTTGAAGATCGAAGAATCGTGGGGGTTTTCGATATGCGCTTCGAGCGCGATCATGCCCTTCATCTTCATCGTCTTGGTCAGCAGGAAGAGAAGGCAGAGCAGATCGTTATAGTCGCTCTTTTTCCACTTGGGACCGGCGAAGGCCTTGCCGATTTCGCCGACGGTTTTCTTAACGTCGCCAATGGAGTTTCCAAGCAGCATAGCCGCAACGGCGGCGCCGCCGATTTCGATCATTTCATGCGGCAGAGATTCCAGAATGACTTCGAAATGGCCGCCCGAAATGACGTAGCCACCGAAGACCATACCGAACAAAAGCACAATCGCGATAATCTGAAACATGCGTCTTCCGGCCTTTGCTCTTCACACCCCGACGCGCGCAAGCCCAAGGCCTGGCGCGTTCTTGTCCAATGCCGTCACTATTAAAGGGACAGCTTAAAGAGGCATGAAATGAGAGGCTTATCCGGGCCGTTTGCGTTTAACGGCCCGGCGGCATGTTTAAGAAAGGGCGAAGACGAACGCTACAAAGCGACAGTTTCGCGCCCCCGGTCCGTATCGTCCTGCCGCCGCCATGGGCCGAGATAATCGGGCGAGTTGTGCCGCCGCCGGCTGGGCCCGTTGTAGGTCGGGGTCCGAACAATCGACCGGGGACGCAACACGATCTCTTCAATGCGTTGAAAGAGTTTGGCAGGTGTAACCGGTTTGGCGACAATTTCCGTTACGCCGGCATCGCGCGCCGCCTCGACCCGGCGCCGCTCCGTATAGCCGGTGCACATGATGATCGGCAGTACGGACAACATCTGGTCTTCGGAACTGCGGACGGCGCGTGTGAATTGAAGCCCGTCCATTGGCGCCATCGCCAGATCCACTACGACGAAATCGGGCATTCTCAACTGCAAGGATTCGAGGGCTGCGCCGCCCTCCGCGCATTCTTGAATGTCGCGAATGCCGAAGGCTTTCAGAAGCGTACGCAACAGAATGCGCATATGGTTGTTGTCCTCGATGAGGAGGACGCTCAATTGCGCAAGGCCTGCCTGATTGATTTTCGCCTTCATCGATCGAAATACGTGCCAGTAGCGCCAAACTTGGCGCTGTCCCCCGTGGAGTTTTTAGAAGCTCTATGGTTAGCAAACGGTGAAAGCGTACAACCATAGGTTCGGTTGGGCGGGTGGAAAGCGATCACGCATTCGGGTTATAGGGGCGCCATGTGGATCATCCGTCAGGAACAGGACGCCGACCGTGCGGCGATCGACCGTCTGGTCGATATGGGGTTCGGACCGGGGCGCTTTGCCAAGACGGCATACCGCCTGCGTGAAGGGGTTGCGCCCGACGCGCGGCTGTCCTTTGTCTCGGAAGACGACGTACACGCCCTGACCGGCTCTGTGCGCTTCTGGCCCGTCCGCATAGGCGCCTCTTTGTGCCTGCTGCTCGGCCCGCTGGCCGTCGAGCCGAAATTGCGCGGGCGCGGAATCGGTATCGGCCTCATGCAGCGCGGCATCGAAGAAGCGAAAAAGCTCGATTACGAGGCCATCGTGCTGGTCGGCGACGAGCCCTATTACGCGAAGGCCGGATTTACCCGCCTGCCGCCCGGCCGCGTGCGCTTTCCCGGTCCGGTGGATACCAAGCGCGTGCTGGGATTAGGACTGCGATCCAACGCTTTGGTGTCGCTGGCCGGAGAGGTCATGCGCCCGCGCATCGATCACCCGGTCACGGCCCAGGCAGTCCGCCTAGGCTAGCTCAGCGAGCGGGCTTGAAGGTGAACGGCGTCACCTGAGTGCCGCAGCCCTGGATGTTCGGCACCGGGCCGCCGGCTTCTTCGGGCAAGCGGCTGAGATTGAACACCAGCGAATCCACGAACCGCGAGGCGTAGGGCGAATTGTAATCGCCGTTGGCCGGAAGAATCACAACGGAATGCTCATAGAGCTTGCCGTCGCGGAAGTAGAAGGCCGTAACATTGCGCCCGCCATTGTTCGGCAGGTCCATGGCGATGCGCCGGCCATAGGTCGCGCCGCGTCCGACGGGCTCGATACGCGTGGTCTCGTTGCCAACGATCTTGCCGTTCCGCGCGCCATGATCGTCGGCTTCGGTGTACTGAAAGATCGCTTCTTCCATGATGCTGGCGCCATCCGCCGCGCGATCCGAATAATCGGCGACCGTGACGCGGTAAACGATGTTGTCCACGGTCGCCGTGTAATTATGGGCCGAGAGCGCCAGTCCATGCCGGGGCATGGAGAGGTGGCCGGTTTCCATTTTGGGGGCATCGGGGAATTGCGAGGCGAAATTGTCCGACGCGCAGGAATAATATTGCCAGGCGGCATGCGCCGGGACCGCAGAAACCATAAGCGCCGCAACCGCCAGGGCCAGTCCACGCATCGTTCCCTCCAACATATCGCGCGATGTTCCGGAAGGTGATATTATATAGGCAATACGACCAATGTCCTAGCCACTCGCATTTCCCGGGAGCCTATGATGACGCTTGCGTTTTCTCGATTGGTAAGCCTTGCCGCCGGTTTTGGCGGCGTGCTGCTGGCAGGTCAGGCTTTCGCCCATCATTCCTTTGCGATGTTCGATCCCGATAAGACGATCACCAAGGCCGGCACGGTGAAGGAACTGGAATGGACCAATCCCCATGTCTGGATTCACGTCATGGCGCCCGACGATACTGGTAAGATCGTGGAATGGTCGCTTGAGATGCAGGCGGTGCAGCAGGCGATGAGCGGCGGCTGGCGGTCGGACATTGTCCATCCCGGCGATAAGATTTCGATCGAATTCCACCCCTTGCGCGATGGCTCGCGCGGCGGCGAACTTCTCACCGCGACGCTCGCCGACGGTCGCAAGCTCCAGGCCCAGGCCGCGCGGCTGCCGGTTCCCAAGGCGCCCTGACAGACAAAATAAAACCCTCTTCCGGGGGGAGAGGGTTTTGCGGGGGAAAGCCCCAAAGCCTGTCGTTATGACGCTGCTTTAAATCTACGCGAAACTATTCCATCCCGTATCCACCCTCTCCGGCGCCAGGGGAACCGGAAGTGGAGAGGGCATGACATTCAACGTCTCTCTTTGAGACGGGCGGCTTAGATCGGCGCGTAGCAACCCGCGCAGCCGAACATCTGATAAGCCAGCAACGCGGCCATCGCGAGAACGACTGCGCCGAGCACGTAAAAATTCATGCCGCTTTTCTTTTCATCCGTTGACGGATGACTGGTGTGGACGATGTCACTCATTGCACAATCTCCCTGCATATTTGGCAGATGAAGGATATTGCGGCGGCGATGAGAGGTTTTGACCTGGGTCAAACATTGCGCGATTGAGCGCAAGATACGTGCGGCGAAATGGCCCGCCCGCTAACCACGTCCGGCTAAGACCCGTTTGATTTAGATCAAAGCCGTTCGCCTTGCGGCATCAGACAGTTAGAGAAATTCCATACAAGGGAAACGCCATGGCGTGGGATGCAAACCATATTCTTTGGGCAGAGCAGGTTCAGCTCTTGTGGGCGACGTTGCCGCCGGTTTTTCTGATTTCCGGTTTGTTGGTGTTCGCCGCGCCAATTTTGTACAAGGACGAGAAGAAGTCCGAGCGCCCGCACGCGCCGTCGCCGCTTCAAACGTCCAACGCCGACCGCGCCGCCTAATTCTCAATCCATTCCGCGCCTGCCGAGGGCGAGCCGAACGCCGGATATTCGCCAGCGTTCGGCTCGACGTTGTCTCGCGCCTGCGGTAGAACGCGCTCCGTTTAGGGGAGAGCGAATTTATGCGTATGAAAAACTGGTTGCTTGGGTCCGCGTTGGCTGGCGCCCTGGCGTTGGCCGCGTCTTCGGTCGCAGCCCAAACCAATCCGGCTTTCGTGCAATTGGGCCGCGTCAGCGCGACCATTTACAAGCCCGATGCCGGCCCGGCGCCGCACATTGCCTTCCTGATTGCGCACCGCTCGGCGAACAATCTCAACAACATCGCCTGCCGCGAACTGTCGAAGCGCGGCTTTCTCGCCTTCTGCTTCAACACCCGTTTCGTGAACAACGATTCCATCGTGAACTGGGAAGAGATCGCGCTCGACGTGAAGACCGCGATGAACCACGCGCGCACCCTCCCCGGTATCACCAAGGTGGTTTTGCTCGGGCACTCCGGCGGTTCGCCGCTGATGAGCTATTACCAAGCGGTTGCGGAAAGCGGCGTCTCCTACTGCCAGGGCGCAAACAAACTATCGCAATGCGGTCCCGAACTCGCGGGTATGAAGCCCGCCGACGGCCTGCTGTTCGCCGAAGCTCATCCCGGCGACGGCGTGCAGGCGTTGCGCGGCATAAACCCGTCGCTCACCATCGTCGACGGCAAAGTGGTCGTCGATCCTTCGCTCGATCCGTTCGATCCGAAGAACGGCTACAACCCCAATGGCGCCTCCAAATATTCCGAAGATTTCCGCAAGCGCTATTACGCCGCGCAATCCAAGGTGATGAACGAACAGATCGCCAAGGTTCAGGCGCTTGCCGCCCGCATCAAGGCCGGCCAGTCCGTCTATCCCGACAACGACGTCGTGCTGGTGCCGTTCTCAGATCAAGCCGGCGCGGCGCGCTTGGATCAGATGGACCCGTCGATCCCGGAAATTATGAGCACGCGCCGGCCCCAGAAGTTTTTGAAGAACGACGGCACGATCGTCACGCAGATCGTCAAAAGCGTCGAAAATCCGCATCCCGCACAGGCCAAGGGCAATCGCACCTTTGACGACGGCACAAAGATGGTGACTGTCAAAGCCTATCTGAGCACCAACTCGGTAAAGTCAAAGGATTCCAACGAAGACATCGACCATTGCTCGAACAACAATTCGACGATCTGTGCCGTGCAATCCATCAAGGTGCCGACGCTGATCACGGCGATGGGTGGTTATCATCTGCTGCGCGATGAAGAGCTGATGTTCGATAAATCGGCGGCGACCGATAAGGACTACATCGTCATCGAAGGCGCCGAATTGAACTACACCGCCTGCAAGGCCTGTGAGACGACGCCCGGCCAATACGGCAATTCGGCGAAGAACATGTTCGACTACATCGCCAAATGGGCCAACGCCCACTTCTGACCGTTTGATCCTCCCCCGTCGTTACGGGGGAGCGACTGTCTTGTTGGTCAAGCTGTTTTCCATGGTGATTTGTCTCTGAGCATGGCGTTCAGGATGGTTAGTAGTTTTCTGGCGACCGCGATGAGAGCGACCATTTTGGGTTTTCCGGCAGCGTCGAGGCGCTGACGGAAGGC
>CANJBZ010000007.1 GCA_947473475.1 Alphaproteobacteria bacterium | reverse complement strand
TCAGCGCCTCGACGCTGCCGGAAAACCCAAAATGGTCGCTCTCATCGCGGTCGCCAGAAAACTACTAACCATCCTGAACGCCATGCTCAGAGACAAATCACCATGGAAAACAGCTTGACCAACAAGACAGTCGCTCCCCCGCTGCGCTATCGCTCCGCAGGGGAGGAGCTACTCGTTACGTTCAGGAAAGGTTCAGGTGGGCCTCTGTATTCCACAGCCCACGCTAGAAAGGACATCAAAATGAGGCTTTATCAGAAGGCCCTTGCTACCCTCCTACTCGTGCTGCCGGTTGCTTCGGTTTCGGCCCAGGCGCCCGCGCCGAATCCGGGCCGCGTCTGCCTGAACATCCGGGACGTGCAGCGCACCGAAACCCCCGATGACCGCACCATCCTGTTTCACATGCGCAACGGCAAAATCTGGCGAAACACGCTCAAACAAGTCTGCCCGATGTTAACCACCAGCCCCTACACACAGGTGCTGCGCAACGGCGATCTGGTCTGCGCGAACCAGCAATTCATCGAGGTAAATCTCACCGGCAATACCTGTATGCTCGGAGAATTCACCCCCGCCGGCGAGCGGCGCTAACCCTTCCGTGCCGGCGCCCCCTGCGTCGGCACGCCGCACCTCAATGCCCCACGCAAAGCAGCCCGCGAATCCGCCGCTTTGCCTTTTTCGCTGCGCCAAAAATGTATCAGCGCAGTGGAAAACTGTGACCGCACACGCGCGGTTGTATTGAATTTCTCCCCAGACAGTGCTCACGTTAAAAAACAGTAAATAGTATGGAATTTTCCCCGGCCTTCAGGATGGAATCAGGCGCAAGTGCCTGATTTTGGGGAACAACTCAAAAAGATCGGACCGGGAATCCGGGCGATCACAGGGGGATCACATGACACCAGTGCCATCGCGCTCACGCGCGCTTCATTCCGCGGTTCTGCTCGGAACCGCATCTTTCATGGCGATCACCATCAGCGGAGCGTACGCCCAGGGCAATGCGCCGGTCATGACGGCCCAAGAGGCCCCCGAGCAGGTGCTCATCACCGGCTCGCTCATTCAGGGCGCCGCCGCCGTCGGCGTTCCCGTTAACGATCTGCGCGAGGCCGATTTCGTTGAAACCGGCAAGCTCAGCATCACCGAAATCTTGAAAAGCGTTCCCGCGCTGCGCATTGACGCGGAAGCCTCGCCGACCTTCGGCGGAGGCACGCTGTCATTCATCCAGAACGTCCAGATCCACGGCCTGGGCACAGGCTCGGGTGTGGAAACGCTGCTGCTCGTCAACGGACTTCGCTTCCCGCCGCAGAACTACAGCAACGACTCCGTAAACCCGTCCATCATCCCGCAGATTGCGTTGGAGCGCTTGGACGTCCTGACCGCGGGCGCATCGGCTGTGTACGGCTCGGACGCGACGGCCGGTGTGATCAACCTGATCCTGCGGCGTGGTTACGACGGCGCCATCACCCAAGCCTCCGTCACCAGCAATCCGGGTATCGGCTATCTCGCGGCCTCGGCCGCTCAGCTCTACGGCAAGTCTTGGGAAGGCGGCAATGTAACCCTCAGCTACGAATACCGGGAAAGCCGGCCGCTCTCCGCGTCGAAGCGCAGCTATTTCACGCAGGACTTCACGCCCTGGGGCCTGATGGATGCCACACCCCGCGGCTCGAGCATTCCTGGAATCGTCCACTCGAGTAGTGCGACCAACGTGGCCGGCGCCCCGGGCGGCCTGACAGCCGCCAGCGGCACGCTGTTCTGCGCCAACTGCTTTTCAATTCCCAAAGGCCAGAACGGCCAGGGCCTCACCTATGCGTCAATCCTGGCGAACCCGGGCGTCAAAAACGAAGTCAATCCCTGGATCACCAGCGATGCGCGCCCACGTCAGTCGTCGAATTCGTGGACGGGCACCCTTGATCAGCAGTTGACCAACGACTTCTTCGGCCTTGGCCCCGTGGCCCTGTTCGCCGACGGCTTCTATCACAACGAGCGCGGCAAGCAGATCTATACGCCTGGCAACGGTCAGGCTCGTGCCATTCTGCAGACTAATCTTACCGTACCAACAACGAATCCGTACTACCCAACCGGCCCGAAGGCGAACAGTGGGGCCACCGGTTGTCCGGTATCAGGCACGCAAGCAGCGACGTGCGTCCCGAACAATTTACGCGTCGATTACAGCTTCGCGAATGAGGTACCGTCCTACGTCACCGGTGGTGAAACGGCGACCCATTGGGACTTCGGCTTCAACTTCGACAAGCTGCCGTTCGATTGGGTCGGCAAGCTGACCTATGGGATGACGGACGACCGCAACTTCGGCGATGTGACAAACTCCATCAATCCGAAGATGCTCAGCGCAGCGCTTGGCAATTCGGTGACCACCACGTCCATCGGAACATTCACGAAACCCGCGTCCATTCCGTACCTGAACGTCTTCTGCGATCCCACCGCCTTCACCTGTAACGACCCGAAAACGCTGTCCTATATCACCGGCTATCGCCTGCAGCATGAAACTTGGAAAGTCCAGGAAACCGGGTTCAACTTCAGCGGTCCGGTTATCGACCTTCCTGGCGGCCCGCTACAGGTGGCCATTGCCGGTCAAACGCTCTCGCAACACTGGACGTACCAGAACATAGAGAACGACAACACCGACAATACAACGATCGTCGTCAACCCTATCGACGCGGCTTACCAGCGGAGCTGGGCGATTTTCGGTCAGGCTAACGTCCCGATCTTCGGTGAAGGCAATAAGCTTCCCTTCTTCGAATCTCTCGTCGCGGAATTCGGATATCGCTACGACAGCTACAACAACCTGTCCGATCCCGTGTGGACGCCAAAGGCCGCATTGAACTGGGGCGTCGGCGAAGGCCTGACACTCCGCGCCGCTTGGGGCAAATCCTTCCGCGTACCGTCATTTGCCGAAAACAACCCCGGCGGGTCACGCATCGCAGGATACAACCCGTTGGGCGGATTCTCGAATTCCACCAACGTGTCGGTTCTGGGCTGCGGATCGGTCAACGGCTCACCGTCAGGCGTGGCCATTCCGGGCACGCTTACGGCGGCTCTGAACCCAACCTGCTTGCAGGACGAAGCGCATCGTCAGCCCGGCGGCATCAGCGTCGAGCTCAGCGGCAACGGCGCTGCCGCATTGTTGCGCGGCCACGGCTTGAGCCCGCAAACGCTCACTCAATGGAGCACGGGCTTCAACTTCGCGCCCACCAATTTGTTCGGCATGGTTGACCTTTCAGGGCTCAATATCGATGTCAGTTGGTTCCGTCTGGAATTCAAAGGCCTGATTTCCGGCAATGGTATTGGCCAGGGCCCGGACGATCCGGCATCCATGTTGCGCTATACGGTCATTCCGCGTGCGGATCTGGCGATCACCGCTCCGGAAAACGCGGCCTTCTATAAAATGGTGCAGGACCTCGCGGCCTTCCCGCAGCGTTCGGGCTTCACCTTCGATCCGGCCTTCATTCCGAACATCAAATTCATCCAGGACACCGCGCTCACCAACATCGGTTCGCGCGTGTTCTCCGGCATCGATTTCGATGTGCGCTATGACTTCGATCTGGCCAAGGCAGGCCTGATGGATGCCGGCTCGATCAATATCGGCGCGGCCGGCTTCTATGAAAC
Source organism: Alphaproteobacteria bacterium (assembly GCA_947473475.1). Classification (GTDB taxonomy): domain Bacteria; phylum Pseudomonadota; class Alphaproteobacteria; order Micropepsales; family Micropepsaceae; genus CAIYRG01. The sequence goes on along the minus strand of CANJBZ010000007.1, from coordinate 108,806 downwards.
CCTGGACAAGAGCCGGGCGACCGAGACCTCGCCGCTGGTGCATGTCTACCAGGGCAAGGATTCGGGCAACCATTTGCAGCGGGTGCGTTACCGGCTGGGTTGGTCGGACGACACCTGGAGCGTGACGACCTTCGCCAACTATTTCGGCCATGGTGCGGGCGGCGCGGTGCTGGGTGTGAACTTCAACGGCAACAACCTGATCCCGCCCTGCTTCTACGCGCCGGGCAACGCCGCAGGTTCATGCTTTGCGGGTTCTCAATTCTTCGGCCCGTACCAGACCTATCCCAACATGTCGCCGGCAGTCGTATTCTTCGACCTGACGGTCGGCTATCAGACAGGCGAAAAGCCCGCCAACGAGTACCTGCGGAACCTCAATCTGCAGTTCTCGGTCAACAACATCTTCGACAAGCCGCCGCCGTTCCAGGTGGGCGCTCGCGGCAACGGTTCGATCCGGGCATTCGACAACACGTTCATCGACCTGCAACGGACGTTCACGTTCACCATCACCAAGACGTGGTAACAGCTTAAGAACGTAAAGCCTTCAAAGGGCCGCGATCTCACCGATCGCGGCCCTTCTTGTTTGTGGCGAAATCGGCGCTTTCTTGCTAAGTTCCTCTCATCCGCTTTGAACTAGGGAGGAACCAAAAATGAAAACTTTGACCCGGACCGCCGCAGTGGCCGGCGCATTGGCTTTGGCTGCCACGCCTGCCATGTCGCACCACTCGCACGCCATGTTCGACCACACCAAATTCGACACGATTACCGGCACGGTTATCGACTTCGCCTATGTCAACCCGCACGGCGCGCTGGACATTGCTGTCATGAGCAAGGACGGCAAGATGGATAAATACTGGTTCGAAATGTCGAACCTCTCCAACATGGTGAGCCGCGGCATCAAGAAGACCACGTTCAAGCCGGGCGACAAGGTGAACATCACCTACCATCCGCTGAAGGACGGCCGCAAAGGCGGCAGCTACACCAGCATCGTTGCCGCGGACGGCCATCACTACGAATAGACCTTTCGTCAGCTTACGGATGTTTTGAGCGAAGACCGGCCGGGATTGACGGCCGGCTCGGCTTTACGGGGAGGTTTATCGTGCGCAGGACTCTCACGGCGGCAGCGGCGGCAGCCGCGCTGATCGTTGCCGTTACAACAGGATCGTCGGGAGCTCCGGCGCCCGCCGCGACCGCGACCCAGGTCACGATCTTCAACACCAAGGATTTCCGCCAGGACAAGGCGCTGTGGAATAATCCTGCCTATTACCGCAACAACACGCCGGGGCAGCTTCGCGGCATGGCGATCGGCGTCACGCCTTATGAGGAAAGCGGCCAAGTCGGTTCCTCGCGCCTGTATGGCTCGCTGGGCACCGGCAAGCCGGGGGCGGCCAACTACGCCAGCCCCTACCCGTTCAAGACGGCCAAGGAGCATTTCGAGGCATGGCGTAAGGACGCCAAAGGTGGCACCAAGCACACCAAGGCCGACCTTCCCGATTGGAGCGGTATCTGGGAGGCCCGCGGCGGGTTCGGTGGCGGCCAAAGTCCGCCGAGCGATATGCTCAAATATCTCAAGCCGCAGTACCAGGAATCCTATGTTCAGGAGCTGAAGGCGGCCACCGAAGGCCGCATTTGGGGGCCGAACTCGTTCTGTCTCCCGGGTGGTTTCTTTTCCGGCCTTGGTGCCAGTGAATTCGTCGTGACGCCCGGCAAGGTTTACACTCTGGCTGCGGGCAACGGCTCGAATACCATCCGCTGGATTTACGTCGATCAGCCGCACATCCCGGACGATCTCGGCTTCCCGAAATGGTTCGGCGAATCCATCGCTTTCTGGAACGGCGACACGCTGATCGTACACACCAACCAGATCCATGGCTGGAAGGGCGGCATCAGCGAATTTTCCGACAACATGGAAGCGATCGAGAAATACCGCCGCGTCGGCGATCAAATTCAAGGCGAGATCACCGTCTACGATCCGGACGTTCTCACGGGCCCCGTCTACACGAAGGTTACGTTCAACCTCGATAAGGAAACCAAGCCCGAAAAGGTCCGTCCGCTGTACAATACCTGCACCGACTCCAATGGGCCTTCGCCTGGCGTGTACATGGACCAGAAGGGCCTGCTGAACGAGCGGGTGCCCGGCGAACCAGGCTTCGATTGGAACCCTGCGGATGCGCGTCCCTGGGCGAAGTGGCTCAACGAAAGCGACAAGCGGTACAAAGGCTATCTTGCTTCCGGCGGCAAAGGGCCCGTGGCCGTGGACAAAATGCCGGAAGGCAAATCGCCGGCGGCGGCGCAGCGGCCAGACCGGCAATAGACCACCGGCAGTAAGGCAACTGGCACTCCGTTGAACGAAACGCGTGACGAAGCAGCACTGGCAGAGATGCGGGTGCTGCTTCGTGCGTTTCAGATTTCCAAAATGCTTGAGGTGGCGGCGTCGCTCGGCTTGGCCGACCGCATTGCCGATCAACCGCGTTCCGTGGAGGGCCTGGCGCGCGAAGCGGGCGCCCATCCGGAGATGCTGTTGCGGCTTTGCCGGGCACTTGCGGCATTCGGTATTTTTGCCGTCGATGCGGATGGTACCATCGCGCACACAAGCAAGTCGCAGTTCCTCCGCAGCGGCAATCAGCCGACGCTGCATCACGCAGCGCGCTATTGGACGATGGCCAGCAATTGGTCTGCCTGGGCCGCGATGGAAGATACGATCCGAAGCGGAAAGCCCGCCTTCGAAGCTGTGTTCGGTATGCCCAATTTCGAATATCTGGAGGCGCACCCGGACGAAGGGCGCTTGTTCGACGCGTTCATGCAGCACAGCCCCGATGACCGCCACGCGGCCGTGCTCGACGCCTACGATTTTTCCGGCGTGAAGCTGCTGGTCGATGTCGGCGGCGGAAATGGTGGCTTCGTCAGGGCCGCGTTGGCGCGTGTCCCTGAACTATGCGCCGTTCTGTTCGATCAGGAAGGGGTGGTCGCAAATGCGGAGGTGACCCACCGCTTAACCGCCGAAGCCGGCGACTTTTTCGAGCGGGTACCGGCAGACGCGGACGTCTATGTGCTCAGCCAGATATTGCACGATTGGGACGATGGCTCTTGCCTGAAGATTCTCGGGAATTGCCGCGCCGCTATGCGGCGGGACGCGCGGCTGATTATCGTGGAGCGCGTTCTCGATCTTACGCCGGGGAAAACCGACGCCACCAGCTTCCTCTCGGACATGGACATGATGGTGCTGTTTCCCGGCGCCAAAGAGCGGACATTGCCGGAATTTAACGCGCTGCTGGAACAGGCGGGATTTGCGGCAGCGCGACTTATCCCGACGCGATCGGCGTTTTCGATTTTGGAGACACGGCTCGCAGCCGGCGCACTCTCACCCTGATATCGGGCGTTCGCCCTATGCGACCGCGGTAGCCTTGCGATTATTGAGGGCGTTGGTTCCCTTTGGCGTATAATATCCAAGGGCCGTCATTCGTGCGCAAGCTTAAGGGGATCAAGGCGATGGACATGCATCCGCAACGAAAGCACATGAGCAAGCTTCGTTCTTTCGTCCTGGCAGGTGCTGCCGTACTGACCCTAGCCGCGTGCAATCAGCAGCAGGCAAGCGCGCCGCAGCCGGCAGCAGCGCCACCGCCTGCCGCCACTGCGGATGCTGGCGAAAAGAAAGCCGGCCCGGCAGGCGGACATCCGCTTTCCGAAGGCGTTAGCGAAGAGGAATACGGCGAATTCGTCGCGCGTGCCGAAGAACTCGTGAACGTGCCGGTCAACGACATCGTCAAATCCATCCGCCTCAACGCACAAGCCACCCTGCTTGGCAAAGCCGTCTACGACAAGAATTGCGCCGCGTGTCACGGCGAGGATTTGAAAGGCAAGGCGGAGGCACACGCCCCTGATCTTACCGACGACGATTGGCGTTTTTCGGGCGACGATTTGGATTCGGGCGGCATCACCAAGCATCCGTCAGACATCGAGTGGACGGTGCGTTATGGCGTGCGCTCCGGCGAGGCGTATGCGCGCGGCGTCGAAGCCGACATGCTGGCGTTCGATCCGCAATATCGCAACGAGCACGACCTCGGCGACTACGGCAAGATCAAGACGGTGAGTGCGGAAGACATCGACGCCATGGCGGAATATGTCCTGCAGCTCAGCGGCCAGAAGGCGGATACCGCCAAAGCGGTTAAGGGCAAGGAGCTGTTTCTCGATAACGCGAAGGGCAATTGCTTCGACTGCCATACCGAAGAAGGCACCGGCAATCCGGCGCTCGGCTCGGCCAACCTGACGCGCAAGGAAACATTCCTGTACGGGTCGGACAAGGCATCGATTGTCGAAACGATCACCAAGGGACGCCGCGGCGTCATGCCGGGGTTCGGAAAGACGCTAAAGCCCGAAGAACTCAAAGCTGTGTCGGTCTACATCTTTCAACGCGCGCTGAAGGAGCCGGCGCCACCCGCAGCACCCGCCACAGTGGCGACAAGAGTGCCGCGGTAAGGGCAAACCCAATCTCGTCATCCTGAAGCGTCCGGCGGAGTCGGGCCTCGAAGGGCGCACGACAGCGCCGCTCCTTACCGTCCGCGCCCCCTTCGTCGCGCGGAGTTTACCCTCGGGCCGCGCTTTGCGCGGACCCGGGGGCGCGCCACCCCGCATCAAGTGCGGGGCATGCTTCCCCCGTAACAACGGCAGGGCTATCGCATATTGAATTATCTCCCCCTTGTGGGGAGGTCGAAATGTCGAAGCGGCTTCCGCCGCGAGGCATTTCGGGTGGGGGGATTGTCGCGGACAGGCTCCCCCCACCCGAAATTGCTCGCGAATGCGCGACCAATTTCGGCCTCCCCACGAGGGGGAGGCAATTTCGCCTCAAAATTTCTCGCTGAATCCGAATATGCGATAGCCCTGCCGTAACGACGGGGAAAGAAACTACTTCCGGATGGGTTCGGCGCGTTTGGCGGCGAGGAGGTATTCGCGGTTGCCTTCGCCGCCGGGAATGGGGCTGTCCATCGAGCCGAGCACCTGCCAGCCCTGGGATTTGACCCAAGCGGTTACATCGGCAAGCGCCGCTTCACGAAGGTCGTCGTCTTTAACGATCCCACGGCGGCTGACACCTAACGGTCCCACTTCAAACTGCGGCTTGACCAACAACACCGCCCAGGCATCCGGCGAGGCGAGGTGAAGCGCGGGCGGCACCGCCAGCTTCAGGCTGATGAAGCTGACATCGGCGGTAATGACTTGTGGCGGCTCGGGAACTTTCGCCGCGGTCAGGTCGCGGGCGTTCATCCCTTCGACGCGCTTCACGCGCGGATCGGAGGAAATCCTGGGATGGAGCTGCCCGTGGCCGACATCGACCGCGTAAACCCGCGTGGCCCCGCGTTCGAGCAGCACCTGCGTGAAGCCGCCCGTGGACGCGCCAATGTCCAGACACAGACGGCCCTGCGGCGACAAGGAGAAATGATCCAAAGCCGCGGCAAGCTTGACGCCTCCGCGGGAAACATAGGGATGTGCCGGTTCGTAACTGATGTTCATACTCGCGTGCAATCTCTGCGCTGGTTTGGTGACTTTGTGTCCGTCCGCCTCCACGTTTCCGGCGCGGATGGCGGCTTGCGCCTCGGCTCTGCTTGCGGCAAAGCCGTGGCTGACAAGGAAAACGTCGGCGCGTTCGGTTCGATCCGGCATGATCCCCGTCGTAGGCAGTCAGTAGAATTTCGCCAAGAGAAGGCGCGTGACGAAAAGGGGGGATTTCCCTATCCCTCGTGCCTATGCCTCAGCCGCGTACAGCAGCGGCATCGCGGTCCCGCCCCAATGCCGACAAGGCGGCCGCAACCATGGCTTTGGCGTCCAGCCCCGCGGCCTCGTACATACGCTCCGGGCTGTCCTGATCGATGAAGCGGTCGGGAAGTGTGAGGCTGCGGATCTTCAGGCCTTTGTCGAGCTGACCGTCCCAGGCCAGGAAGTGCAGTACATGCGCGCCGAAGCCGCCGGCCGAACCTTCTTCGACGGTCAGCAGCACTTCATGTTCGCGCGCCAGGCGGCGCACGAGATCGGTGTCCAGCGGCTTGGCAAAGCGTGCATCGGCGACGGTGGCCGATAATCCGTAGGCAGAGAATTTCTCCGCCGCCTTCAGGCATTCCGCCAGACGCGACCCGAAATTCAGGATCGCGACGGTGCTTCCTTCGCGCAAAATCCGGCCCTTGCCCAGTGCGAGCGGCTCGCCGATCTCGGGCAACGCAACGCCGATGCCCTCGCCGCGCGGATAGCGGAAGGCGCTTGGGCGATCGTCGATGGTGCGCGCCGTGGCGACCATATGCATCAACTCAGCCTCATCGCCCGCCGCCATGACGACGAAGCCCGGAAGCGTCGTCAAAAATGTCGTGTCGAAAGCGCCCGCATGCGTCGGACCGTCAGCGCCGACCAGCCCGGCGCGGTCGATGGCAAAGCGCACCGGCAGCGATTGTATCGCCACGTCATGGACGATCTGATCGTAGCCGCGCTGCAGGAATGTCGAATAGATCGCCGCGAATGGGCGATAGCCTTCCGCCGCCAATCCGGCCGCGAACGTCACCGCGTGCTGTTCGGCAATGCCGACATCGAAGAATCGCTGCGGGAACCGCTTGGCGAAGACGTCGAGCCCCGTGCCCGATGGCATGGCCGCTGTGATGCCCACGATCTTCTCGTCGCGCTCGGCTTCCCTAACGAGGGCGTCGGCGAACACCTTGGTGTAGCTCGGGGGACCCGCCGCGCCCTTTTTCTGCTCGCCGGTAAGGACGTTGAATTTCGAGACGCCGTGGAATTTGTCGGACGAGGCTTCCGCCGGCGCGTAGCCCTTGCCCTTCTTCGTCACCACATGCACGAGCGTCGGGCCGGTATCCGTGTCGCGCACATTCTCAAGCACCGGGATCAGGTGATCGAGATTATGGCCGTCGATGGGGCCGACGTAATAAAAGCCCAGCTCCTCGAACAGCGTGCCGCCCATCCAGAAGCCGCGCGCATATTCTTCCGTGCGGCGCGCCGCAACGCGGAAGAACCGGGGAAAGCGCTGCATCAACCGCTTGAGCTTGCCACGCAGGCCGCGATAGGTCTGGCTCGACACCAGCCGCGCCAGGTAGGCGCTCATCGCGCCGACCGGCGGGGCGATCGACATGTCGTTGTCGTTCAGAATGACGATCAGGCGCTCTTTCATGGCGCCCGCGTTGTTCATGGCCTCATAGGCCATGCCGGCGCTCATGGCGCCATCGCCGATCACGCAGACGACGTGATGCTTGCTGGCAGCAAGATCGCGCGCCACAGCGAATCCAACACCTGCGGAAATCGAGGTCGAGGAATGCGCAGTGCCGAATGGGTCGTAGACGCTTTCGCTGCGCTTGGTGAAACCGGAAATGCCACCGGCCTGACGCAGCGTCCGCATGCGCGCGCGGCGGCCGGTGAGGATCTTGTGCGGGTAGGATTGGTGCCCGACGTCCCAGATCAGTCTGTCGCGCGGCGTATCGAATACCCGATGCAGAGCGACGGTGAGTTCCACCACGCCCAGTCCCGCGCCAAGATGGCCGCCGGTGACCGAGACAACATCGACCGTTTCCTGACGCAGTTCCGACGCGAGCTGCCCCAACTGCTCACGCGGAAGCGCACGCAAGTCGGCTGGCTCTTGGACGGTGTCCAGCAAAGGCGTTTTGGAGGAAGCTGTCACGGAACTCTCTAAATGGCTCGACGATCAAGCCTTACGGGCGACCACAAAGCGTGCTGCGGCGCGCAAAAGATCGGCTTTATCGTCGAACAAATCAAGGTGAGCAGCCGCTTGCGAGACCATAGCTTCAGCCTGGGCGCGGGCTCTCTCGCGGCCCAAAACGGAAGCAATGGTGGCTTTGCCCCGGGCTTCGTCTTTGCCAACATTCTTGCCGACTTCTTCAGGCGTGCCTTCAAGATCGAGGAGATCGTCCGCCACCTGATAGGCAAGCCCAAGCTCCTGGCCATAGGCGCTGAGCGCCTGCCGCGCGGTTGCCGACGCGCGTCCCATGATCGGCCCGGTCTCACAGGCAAAGGTGATGAGTGCAGCGGTCTTCATGCGCGCAAGTCTTGTGATCTGGGCCAACTCCGGGCTGCGGCCTTCGGAGGTGAGGTCCATCATCTGGCCGCCGACCATGCCGCCATGCCCTGCCGCGCTCGCCAGTTTGGCGATGAGTTCGCACCGCACGTATGGATCGCCATGCGCCTCGGGCGAGGCAATGAGACCGAACGCCAGCGTAAGCAGCGCATCGCCCACGAGGATTGCGGTGGCCTCATCGTAGGCCTTGTGCACGGTCGGTTTGCCGCGGCGCATGTCGTCATTGTCCATAGCCGGCAGATCGTCATGCACCAGCGAATAGGCGTGCAGGCATTCCACCGCCGCCGCCACCCTGCCAAGCGCGCCGCGATCGACGCCAAACAGGCGGCCGCTTTGCAGGACCAGAAATGCGCGCAGACGCTTGCCGCCGCCCATAACCGCGTAGCGCATGGCTTCCATCAGCTGCGCTTCCGGGCCACCCGCTTTGGGCAGCAGCACGTCCAAGGTCGCTTCCATGAACGCGGCCGTCTCCGCAAACGCCGGCTCGATGGGCGCCAGAGGCGCGTCGTGTTTCATGGGGTATGCCTCAGCCCTATAGTTCCATGGGCTCCGTGCCACGGGCGCCATCCGGCCCGAGCACGATCTTCTCGAGCCGCGCTTCGGCGCCCTTGAGCTTTTTCTCGCAATGGGCGCGCAAAGCATTGCCGCGCTCATACAAAGCGATGGAATCTTCCAAGTCTACTTCGCCCTGTTCGAGCCGCGAAACGATATCTTCCAGCTCGGCAAGGGCAGCTTCGAAGCTCAATTCTTCAACGGCCAGGGTCTTGGCCTCGCCTTTGTCCGGCATGGATCGTCCCTTGTTCAGGCGGCCATCAGGGCGCGCACATGGGCGGCAGCCGAGGCCGCCGTCGCCTCCAGGTCATAGCCGCCCTCAAGCGTTGAGACAACGCGGCTTTGGGCGGTTTCTTTCGCCACGGCGCACAGTTGCCCCGTGGCCCAGGCGTAATCGCTTTCGTCCAATCGAAGCTGCGCCAGAGGATCGTCTCGATGGGCATCGAACCCGGCGGAGATCATGATCAGTTCGGGGTTGAAGCGGCGCAGCGCCGGCAGAATTTCGCGCTCGAAAGCGCGGCGGAATTCCGGCCCACCCGCGCCGGGAGAGAGCGGCGCGTTAACAATGTTGTGGGCAACGCCGGTTTCCTCGCGCATGCCAGTGCCGGGATAGAGCGGGGACTGATGCGTGGAGGCGTAGAACAACTCCGGGTTAAAGGAAAACGCATCCTGCGTGCCGTTGCCGTGATGGACGTCGAAATCGACGACGGCAACCCGGCGCAGTCCGTGCTTGGCGCGGGCGTACTGCGCGCCAATGGCAATATTGTTGAAAAAACAAAACCCCATGGCGCGTTCGGGCGTCGCGTGATGGCCTGGCGGGCGAACCGCGCAAAACACATGGTTGGCCTCGCCCGCCATCACCATGTCGATGGCAAGCAGCACAGCCCCCGCGCCGCGCAAAATAGCTTCTGCCGTGCCGGGGGACGCAATGGTATCGGAATCCACCTGCATGTAGCCCGATGACGGCATCGCCTCCAGCAGCTCGTCGACAAAGTCGCCATCATGGACACGGACAAGCGCCTCCCTGTCCGCTTTGGGCGCTTCCTTGCGCAGCAGCGGACCGAACTCGGGCGCGTCCAGGGCCTTCAGAACTTCGGCCAGCCGCGCGGGCCGTTCCGGGTGGCCGGGCGGCGGCACGTGATTCAGACAGGCCGGATGCGTGACGAGTGCGGTGGTCATTTCTACGCCTCAAAAGAATTCGAGATCGTCCCGTGCCGAGGACGGAAACTCGTATTTCAGCGCCACTTTATCCCTCTGGGTGCGCGCGTGCGGAAAAAATTGGACGGTCTCTTCCGTTCCGCCGCCGTCCATCCAGCGTTCGGGCGTCTCGACGTTCCATTTCTTCCGGAACACCCGATAGGCCTCTTCCACTAGAGCGTAACGGCTGTCGCGCGCCTGATCGAAGGTGATCGTGCCCTTGTTCATCTCACGCACGAGGTGGCCGCTGCCTTCATGCAGAAGCCACGCCCCCTTGGCGCACACCAGCCTGAAACCCGCGAGATGCGCTCGCATGCCGTAATCGATATCGCCGAAATACCCGAAGAACCCCAGGTCGAGCACACCGATGGCGTCCACGAGCTCGCGTTTGATGAGGATGGCATCACCGGAGAGCACGTTGTCCTCGACATAGCGGCAGCCATTGGCGCTGAACACGCTGCGCGAGAAGGCGTCGATCTCGGGATAGGTGTGCAGCGGCTGGGGCGGCTCGACCCGATGCTCCGAATGGCTGTCGGTGTAGTTGGAGGTACCGCGGACAATCCCGTGCTTTCCCGATAATGCCGACACCAGCAGCAGCGCCTGAAAGAAGCTCGTCGTCACCATCATGTCGTTGCTGATGAAGAAGATGGCGTCACGCGTGGCGTTGTCGAGGCCGATGGAAAACACGCCCGAATAGTGCTGGTGCTTGTGCGAGCGGATGATCTTGGTCTCGTGCCCCGCCGCGTTCAGTCGATGCTGGCGAAACACATCCAGAATGTGCTCCTCCGGCGCGGAGGCGTCGTCCACCAGGACGAACTCGCATTTGAGCTGCAGACGGTTAACCGAAAGCAGAAGCGAACCAAGGCACTTGGCGGTCGATTCAGGGTTATTGCGGGCAGGCACGATGATGCTGGGCATTGCGAACCATGGATGAGCTTAAGCGCACAATAGCAATGGGAAGTTCTGCCTCAAGAGCCCGAATTTCAGAAATGGGCGCGTCTAACCCGAATGTCGCAATCGCCGACGGGCCAGCGTGAGCCGGTGGTCTCCACACGGCTCGCGCCTATGAGCAGGCGGAGGCGCCACTGCAAAAACATGTACGAAATCCAATTCCGCTGGTCCAATTGCGAGAGCGTGTAGCCTATGACCTTGTACGGACTTACGAATTCCGGCGGACAATTGTCCAAGAGTTCTTCATCAAAGACGGAATAATCCCGCAACTCTAGGCCTTGGTCGGTGTTAAGACGAACGCCGTCGCTGTTGGCCCAACGGTCGCGATAGTCACGTGCGAGAGATTGGAGATCCACGCTGCTCGTAGCCACGCTGTGCCGCTCGCATTCCGCCAGAGTTTTAGGCCAGAAGCGTGAGACGCCAGTGTATCCGTCTTCAGTGGTTGGAACATGGACCGCGGACACACGCCCACCGAACGATTCTTGCTTATGGGCGGCGAGGCGAAGGTGAATCTGGTCGTTTCCGCTATCCGACGTCCAAATAACAACCTCTTCCGCACGAGCGAGGACTTGCCCCAGTACCGATCCCCACTGGTCGTGGAACGAATACATGTCGCGTAGTAGATCGTCGTCAGAATCGTCTTCAATCTCCTTCCACCACGCCAGCCTGTCTTCGTCCGTCGCCAAGGGGCCGACGTCGAGACAATCACTGATCGCAAAGATTTCGCCTGCCACGCCATGTTTGCTACGTGCCTCTTTCAAACAACCGGCGGCCGCAATGCCGGGAAGTATGTGCGCTCGCATTCCGCCAACCTTTCTTACACTAGGAAATTATACCGCCCGGAGGATTTCCATGGAACCTCGGCGCGGGGGCTGCGTTCAACTCTACCGCGAGAGCGTTAGCGCGGCACTTTCGCGAGCAGCTCGTCTTTCAATCCGAAACAACGCACGGTGGAGAAACCCTCATGGCCGACACGAATACCCCATTCCTCACCGACGTTAAGACGCTCAGAGAGCGGGCACGGCAGCATCTGGAAACCGGTGCGGTTACCGGCACCTACAAGGGCGACGCCAACAAGACGATCGACATTCTGCAAAGCGTGCTGGCGACGGAGCTTGTGTGCGTGCTGCGCTACACCATGCATGCGGTAACGGCGACCGGCATTTCCAGCGAGGGCGTCAAGAACGAGTTCGCCCAGCACGCCAAGGAAGAGCAGGAACACGCGATGTGGGTGGCCGAGCGCATCAACCAACTCGGCGGCCGCCCAAACTTCGATCCGGAAGGCTTGGCGACGCGCTCTGCCTCGCAATATGGCGAAGGCAGCGATCTGACCGGCATGATCCGGGAGAATTTAATCGCCGAGAGAATCGCCGTCGACCACTATCGTGAACTGATCCGCTTTTTTGGCGACGACGATCCGGCAACCCGCATCATGATCGAGAGAATACTTGTCGTTGAGGAAGAACATGCCAGCGATATGCTCGATCTGCAGGAAGCCCACACGTAACGCCCGCGCTTAGTGGAATTCCAGATCATCGAGCACGAACGCCGGAAATTCATATTTCAGCGGCACATCGGAGGCATGAGACCGGGCGGTGTTTAACAGCCAGATGGGGTCGATATCGTGTCCGGCGCCCCAATGTTCCGGCGCCTCTATGCTCCATTTGCCCCGGAATTCCTGATAGGCGGCATCGACCATCGCCAGGCGGCCCGCGATGACATCCTCAGGCTTGCGTTTTTCCAGCTGCATCTCCTGCAGGAGATGACCGCCGCCCTGGTGGAATAGCCAAGCCCCTTTGGCGCAGACCAAACGGAAACCGGCGAGACGCGCGCGCAGGCCGTAATCGATGTCGCCGAAATAGCCGAAGAAGCGAAGATCGAGAACGCCGATGCGCTGAATCAGCGGCCGCTGAATGAGAATGGCGTCGCCCGACAAAAGCTGATCCTCGACGCAACGGCTGCCGAATTGCCGGAAGATCGAGCGCGAGAAAGCGTCCACCGCCAGATAGTCCTTCGGCGGCGGATTGAGCGGGACCTGATGCTCGGGGTGGCTGTCCGTGTGATTGGAGGTGCCGCGCACGATGCCGATGAGGGGCGACTGGATCGACACCTGCCGAAGCGCCTCAAGAAAGGTTGGCGTTACCAGCATGTCGTTGCTGATGAAGAATACCGGATCACGCGTGGCATGGTGAAGGCCGATGGAAAAAACGCCCGTGTAATGCTGGCGCTTTCGCGAGCGGATGATTTTGACGTCGTGACCGGCGGCATCGGCGCGGTGCCGGCGAAAGACATCGAGAATGTTTTCGCCCGGCGGCGATTCATCGTCGATCAGAATGAATTCACACGGCCAATTCAGTTGCCGCACGGAATGGAGAATCGTGGACAGGCAAATGGAGGTAAAAACGGGATTGTTACGCGCGGGAACGATGATACTCGGCATCGGATAATTCGCAGAGGTTGATATTCACATTAGCAAGGATTTCACCTGCTGCGCGTGGTTCTGCCAGGTGCGGCCGTTTTCGATTAGCCACTCAGATCCGCGTGCGCCGATTGTCTTGCGAAGCGCGCTGTCGCTGTAAAGGCGCTCAAGGGCTTCCACCATTTCCTCGACATCGGATTCGCCCCAGCCGTCCGTGCCCCATTGGTCGAAATCGCGCACGGGCTGTTGGCGCATCAAGGGAACACAATTGCCATCCGCGACGAGGTCTATGACGCCGGTGTTGGGCGCCACGATCACCGGAATGCCGCAGGCCATGGCTTCTTTCACCAGGAGGTTTGTGCAGGCCTCGGCGCGCGAGGGCGCGAGCGCGCAATCCATCTCCCGCAGGATCGGCGGCATGATCGCGTTGGGGACGGGCCCAAGCTCGATAACCTTCGCGGGATCGATGCCGTTGCGGGCGACCCAAGTCTTGACGTCGATCCTGCCGTCAGCGGTTTGTCCCAGCGGCGCTTCAAGTTTCCCGCGAAAGCCGATCGAGAGCTGCGGCCAAGGCGAATGCCAGAACGTCACCAGCACCGCATCGTCGTGCCGCCGCGAGAATTCGCGAAACGCCAGCAGCGTCAGATCGTGGCCTTTGCGGAATTCCACCTTGCCGCCAGAAAACACATAAAAGCGGTCTTTAGGCAGCACACCGGATTTCGGGGCGGGATGAAACAGCGACGGGTCGATGCCTTCAAAGATGACATCAACCGGCTTAGCGCAGTTTGCCCGCAACAACTCCGCATTCCAGTGCGAGGCGCATAGTAACGAATCGTATTTGGCGAGCTTCGTATCCAGCCCGCTGAGCCGTGTGTCTTCAAAGATGCAGCGGCCGATTGTGCGCGTGCCGCGCAGTCCGTCGGGAAAATAAAGCCCGTTTCCCAGACCTTCGACAATCGGCATGGCCAGCGCACGGCTGCCGCTTCGCGCCCGCTGAAGGTCCTGCTGAAAAGCGTTCGAGCGCAGAATTGCTTCGCGTGAGGCGAGCACACGCAGCGGGTCGACGCCCGCCATTTCGTTCGGGCCGATAGGGCCGCCCACCAGCGGCGCAAGCTCGGAATCATTGGCCCAGTTCAGGAAGAGATTGAGCCCGACGATGCCCCACCCCGACGTGGCGGCAATCGGCCAATTGAGAAGAGCCGGTTTCATCTCCGCTCGCACGATCAATGGGCCGGCAGGTCGACCGCACGCAGCTGAACGCCGCTTTGCGCCGTTGCGCGCGCCAATTCGATCAACGTCTTGACTTGCGCCGTCTGCATCAGCGTGTTCAGGCCATCGAGCGCCTTCAGGCTCGTGGTTGAATTTTCCAACAGACGTTGCACCGTGACCACCAGTCCGTGCGGGGCCGGAAAACTCTTGAAGGCCACGCGCTGGTCCGGCGCGATTCCGGCCAGCTTTTTGACGTCCGCGACAGCGGTCCAGAAGCCGCCGAGTTCGTCGACCAGACCGCGTTCCTTCGCGTCGGCGCCCGTCCATACGCGTCCGCGCGCAAGCGCCTGAACCTGTTCCAGCGGCAGCTTGCGTCCGGCGGCAACCTTTTGCGTGAAGTCGGCATAGACAGCATCGGCTTGCGCATTGGCTGAGGCGAGTTGATCCGCGTTCCAGGGCGTCATGCCCGACAGGAACAGCGCGTTCTTACCGACGCCCAACTCGCGCCCTTCCACGCCGGCCAATTCCAGCGATTTGCCGACCGCGACCTTGCCGAAGATCACGCCAATCGAACCGGTCAGCGTTCCAGGCTGGGCCACGATCTTGTCCGCAACCACCGAAATATAATAGCCGCCTGACGCGGCCACCGATCCCATGCTGACGACGATGGGCTTACCGGCGGCGCGGGCTTTTTTTAGAGCTTCCAGAATCTGGTCCGAAGCAATAGCGGAACCTCCCGGCGAATCCACACGCAGGAGAATGGCCTTCACATTGCGATCGGCCGTCGCTTCGCGAATGGCATCGGCGAACGTGTCGCCCGCGATGGAGGTGGTGGTGCTGCCCAGCGCACCGTCATTGCCGCCTTCGACGATGTCGCCGGCCGCATGCACCAGCGCAATGGTCGAACCGCCACCGCCGCCCATGCTGTTGCGCGTTGCCTGGACATAGCGATCGAAGCGGATCATGTCCGCGCCGCTGCCGGCGCGCTTCTTGGCGGCATCGC
The DNA here is from genome assembly GCA_947473475.1 of Alphaproteobacteria bacterium. Lineage (GTDB taxonomy): Bacteria > Pseudomonadota > Alphaproteobacteria > Micropepsales > Micropepsaceae > CAIYRG01. The sequence goes on along the minus strand of CANJBZ010000007.1, from coordinate 93,401 downwards.
GCGCGTCGTCTTCATAACCGATATTGGTGATGAGCCCTTTCTCTTTGGCGGCGTCCACCATCATCGGGCTTGTGTCGAGCAGGGCGCTCAATTGCGCAGGGGCAAGCTTGCGGTCGGCTGCGGCTTCCGCGACCGCGGAATCGTACCAGGACTGCAGAACGCGCATCGTCGCTTCCCGGTGCGCCGGGGTGAAATCGGTTTCGGTGAAGACATTCGCGGCGTTCTTGTATTCGTAACGCTGGATGAATTGCGGCGTCGCGTTGACCTTGTCGAAGAGGCCTTTGAAGAACAGCGTGGTCGCCCCCGCGCCCGAGCTGAAGAAGGTGCTGACGGGCTGCATCCAAATCTCGTCGGCCGCCGCGGCCAGCGTGTAATCGCCCAGGCCCCCGGAATAAAACGACTGCGAATGAGCGATGACGAATTTCTTGCTCTGTTTGAATTGCTTCAGCGCATCGCGCAGTTCTTCGGCCTTCGGGAGCGAAAGATCGCCCGATCCGACGCGCAGGACGACTCCTTTGACGCGCGCGTCGCGGGAGGCGCGGTCGAGCCCCATAACCACGTCCATAATGGCGAGCCTGCCTTCGCCAAGATCGAGGAGGCTGGCGGCGGATTTGTCGTCCATGCCCTGGCGCAAATCGAGCTCAAGCACGGTGTTTTGCGGCACCCCGTCGCCCCGGAAGAGGCCGATGGCGACCAGCACGAACAGCAGGATCAACGCCACCACGGCAAGGCGCGCGAGCCCGTTGAGCACGCTTTTCACGATTCCCCATAACCAGGAAAGAACAACCATGGCGCTTCCTTTCAGGCCGACCGGCCCGACTGTACAGGGATTGCGTCAGGTAATGCCAACGGGCTGCTCCTCCCCTGCAAAGCGGGGGAGGATTATCTTTTACAGGGCTTGGGGGCCGACTTCGCCGGTGCGGATGCGCAGGACGCTTTGGAGGTCGAAGACGAAGATTTTGCCGTCGCCAATTTTTCCGGTGCGCGCCGTGCGCATGATGATTTCGGAAATCTCTTCGGCCTTGTCGTCGTCTACGGCGACTTCCAGCTTCAACTTCGGCACGTAGTTTATGGTGTATTCCGCGCCGCGATAAACCTCTTTATGGCCGCGCTGGCGTCCGTAGCCGCGCACTTCGCTGACTGTCAGTCCCGTGACGCCAGCGTCGTTCAAAGCTTCACGGACTGTGTCCATGCGGAACGGTTGAATAATGGCGACGATGAATTTCATTGTCCGGTGCCTCCGAAGGCGAGGTTGTAACCAGCCTCGCCGTGCGTGGTGAGATCGAGCCCTTGCGTTTCGACGTCATGGCGAACGCGCAGGCCGACAAGCGACTGGGTGATCTTTACAAGAATAACGCTGGCAACGCCCGACCAAACTAGCGTCACGGCAACGCCGATCACCTGTACAACGAATTGCGACGTCATGGTGACGCCGTCGCCATAGCCGACACCGCCCAGTTCCACCGCCATCAAAGGCGCGGTCAGCAGCGTTCCGGTCATCCCGCCGACGCCGTGGACGGCAAAGACGTCCAGCGCATCGTCGATTTTGAACCGCAGCTTCACGAGTTGGACTGCGCCATAACAGATTGCCGCGCTGGCAATGCCGATGACCAGCGCACCAAACGGCCCGACATAACCGGAAGCCGGCGTGATGGTCGCAAGACCGGCGATCGTGCCGGTAACGGTGCCGACGAGGCTGGGCTTGCCGTAGCGGGCCCATTCGATTCCCATCCAGGTCAGCGAGGCAACGGCCGCCGCCATATGGGTGACCAGCATGGCCATGCCCGCATCGCCGCCGGCCGTCAGCGCCGACCCGGCGTTGAAACCGAACCAGCCGACCCACAGCATCGCGGCCCCAACCATGACGATCCAGGGCGCATGCGGCGGCTGAAGGTGTTGCGGGAAGCCGTCCCGCTTGCCCAGCGCGACCGCGACCACGAGCGCGGAGATACCCGCCGTCGTATGAACCACGATGCCGCCGGCGAAATCCTTCACGCCCATGACGGCAAGCCAGCCACCGCCCCAGACCCAGTGGGCCACCGGAGCATAAACGACGAAAATCCACAGGCCGGAAAACAGCAGCACGGCCGAGAATTTTATGCGCTCCACATAGGCGCCGATGATGAGGGCCGGCGTGATGATCGCGAAGGTCATCTGATACATGATGTAGACGGTGTCGGGGATCGTCGTGCCCGGATGCACGGCGTTGCGCTCCAGCCCTATTAAGAAGGCCTGGCTGAGATCGCCGACCAGCGGCCCGCTACCGGAAAAAGCCAGCGAGTAGGCGCCGGCATACCAAAGCACCGACACGAGCGCGGTAATCGCTATGCAATGCATCAGAACCGACAGCACGTTTTTGGCGCGGACCAAACCTGCATAGAAAAGCGCCAACCCCGGCAATGTCATGAACAAAACCAGCACGGTCGACGTCAACATCCACGCCGTATCTGCCCCATTAATCATCAGAATGCCCCCGCATTGCCCGGCGCAGCGTCGTATCGATCTTTAGCCGCCGTTTAGCTGGGCACTTTGCTGATTTTTTTGGCCGAGGCAAACCACTTGCCGCGTTCTGCCCACCGAAATCGGTCAGGGTGAACGGCAGGCCGTGATTTCCCTGTGCGGCGGGACGGCAAGCCGTTGACGACCCTTGGTTTAATTGCGCACATAATGTTGTGCAGACGGGGTCTTACGGCGTCTCCAGCCTCAGGCAAATCCTGCTAAGGTCACGCCCAGCACATCGTTAATGGACAATGTGGGGGAGTGTGTTTGCGATGCGTCTTAGTGGCGTTGCCGCCTGTGGAGCGGCTTGCTTTGGTTTGGCTTCAGCAGCGGCTTTGGCCGCGCCCGCAAACCCGGCCATAGCCCGGGCGGAGGCAGCCTATCAGGCGATGGGGGGCGACAAGCTGGAACAGCTCACCGCCATCGTCATCAAAGCCACCGTGCAGCAATGGGACCCAGGCGAATCTTATTCCGTGGCGGATTTGACGAAGCCCGATGTCGGCACCTCGACTTACACGCTGACGCTGGACCACACCAAAGGCTTCCAGCGCTACGATTGGGTACGCCCGCGCCCCGGCGGCGGGATGCGCACCTATGCGGAAATCATCATGCCGAACGGCGGGTATGTGATCGGCAACGATTCCAACTTCCCGCCCATCAAGCGCACTGTCGGCAACCCGCCGGCCCACACCATGTCGACGATTCGCCTGCGCACGTCGCTGCGCGAGATCGAGCGCAACGATGTGGTCCTGCAAATGCACGAGCATCCAGAGAGGGTCTCCGACATGCCGCCGCAAACCGTCGGCGGCAAAACCTACCCTGCCGTGCAATTTCGCGGCGAGCATGGAAGCTATGTGGTGGCGTTCGATCCGGCGACCAAGCTTCCCACGGTCATCGGGACGCGAGATTTCGACCAACTTATGGGCGATTCCTATTTCGACGAGACGCTGTCGGACTGGCGCGACGTCAACGGGGTCAAAATCCCCTATCACATGGTCCACACGCTGAACGGCGTGAAGATTTTCGACACTACGGTTACGGACGCGCGTGTGGATATCGTGGGCAATTCCTTACTGCCCGCCGATACATTCACCGTGCCGCTGGCAATCCGCGGCAAGGCGCTTCCCCCTGCCCCGCTGGCGCAGGCGCCCTATCAGTGGATTTTGCGGCGGCTTGCATCGGGCTTCTTCACCGATTCCGACAATCTGTACACCGACGATGAAACCACGCTGAGCCTGACGGACGTCGCGCCGAATGTCAGCATGGTCACGGGCGGCACCCACAACACCCTGATCGTGGCGACCAACAACTATCTGGTCGCCTTCGATGCTCCCGGCGACGACACGCAATCGCAAATCGCCATGGGCCTCGCGAAGGCCAAATATCCGGGCAAATCGTTCAAATATCTGGTGCTGACGCACCACCACATCGACCATACCGGCGGCCTGCGCGCCTTTGTTGCCGATGGCGCAACCGTGGTCGTGGGCAAAGGCGACGGCGACTTCTTCAAGAAGGCGCTCACCGCCGAGCAGGGCTTGAACGTCAACCGGCCGAAGGGAACGATTGCGCCCCGCGTAATCGAGGTCGCGGACAAATGGAGCGTCAACGACGGCGGGCGGCAGATCGAAGCCTATCTCATCGATAACCCGCACGCGGCCGGCTATCTCATTCCCTACGTGCCGGACGCGAAGCTCGGTTTCGTTACCGATTTGTGGAACCCGGGTGCCCCGGTTACGAACGTCAATCCGAATATGATCGCCGTGGTTCGCGGCATGGAAAAACATGGACTCGCGCCGGAACGCTTTGCCGGCGGCCACGGGGCAGTCGGAAATTATGCCGATCTGGCGCAAGCGGTTCAGGCAGGCGGCGCACCGCGCTAAATAATAACGCAAGAACACTTGGGAGGAGAAAAGATGCGTAGAACAAGCATGAAAATCGCAGCGGCGTTGATGGGTTTTGCCGCTTTTGCGGCCATCGGTTCAGGAATTGCCGCACCGGCCGACACGCCGCAGACGCGCGTCGAGACGGCCTATGGCGCCCTGGGACTGGGCGGCGAATATCGCTTGGACGGCGGCGCGCAGGCACGCGACACACTGGTGACATTGACGGTGCGCGGCAGCGTGCAGGCGTGGGATCCGGGCGAGTCCGAATCGGTGAGCGATCTGGCGAAGCCCGATTGGGGCACCTCGACCTTCGTCACGAATTGGGACCGCTCCAAGGAGGCCTTCCGCATCGAATGGCAGCGCCCGCGCGCCGGCGGTGGCATGCGCACCTACACCGAGATCATGATCGACGGCGGCGGCTATGTTATTGGCAATGACGCCAACGGCGCCCTGACGACCCGCGCGGTGCAGGGTCCCAACAACCAGATGCTGCATACGATGTCGGGCTTGCGGCTGCGCGCGCTGATGCGCGAGCAGGAGCGCAACAACATCGTCATCATGATGCACGACAATCCCGAGCGTGTTTCGGACTTCCCGGACCAGACGGTTGGCGGCAAATCGTATAAGGCCGCCCAATACCGGAGCGACAACGGCACGTTCATCGTGATGTTCGATCCGGCGACCAAGCTGCCCGCGATCGTGCGCACGCGCGATTTCGACCAGCTGATGGGCGATGCGAATTTCGACGCAACCATGACGGACTGGCGGGATGTGAACGGCTTTATGCTGCCGTTTCACATCGTGCATACGCTCAACGGCGTGAAAATCTTCGACACCACGATCGCCGAATACCGCACCAACGCGGCGCAGGCGACCGATGTGTTCAACATTCCCGCCGCCCTGCGCGGCAAGGCGTCCAAACCGGCATCCGTCGGCAAGACGCCCTATCAGTGGATCGTTCGCCGCCTTGCCACGGGATTCTATCTCGACTCCGATGCTCTTTACACGGATGACGGCGGCAGCCTGAAGCTGACCGATGTGGCGCCGAATATCTCGCTGGCCACCGGCGGCAGCCACAACACGCTGATCGTTGCCACCAACACCTATCTGGTTGCGTTTGAGGCGCCCGGCGACGACGGCCTGTCGCAAGCAGTCATCGACATGGCGAAGCAGAAATATCCGGGCAAGAACTTCCGCTACGTCGTGCTCACGCACCACCATATCGATCATTCCGGCGGCGTGCGCGCCTTCGTGGCGGACGGAGCAACCGTGGTCGTCGGCAAGGGCGATGGCGCGTTTTTCCGCAAAGTCTTGAGCGCGCCCGCGAACATGAACCCGTACACGCTCAAAGGCGCCGTCACCCCCAAAGTCATCGAGGTGAACGGCAAGTGGTCGGTCAATGACGGCGGCCGGGAAATCGACGCCTTTTCGCTCGATAACCCGCATGCCCAGGGCTACCTCATCCCCTATGTGCCGGACGCCAAGCTCGGCTTCGTCACGGATTTGTGGAATCCGGGACCGGCGGTCGCCAACGCTAACCCCAACATGGTCGCCATCGTGCGCGGCATGGAGAAGGCCGGCGTGCAGCCGGAGCGGTTCGCGGGCGGTCACGGCGCGGTCGGCAATTACGCCGATTTAACGAAAGCGGTCGGCAGCGCGCGTTAAGGGCGCAAATCCGCCTTTGAGAAGCGCCCGCGTCTCTCTTAATGTTGTGCCTGGGAGCCCCCGAAAAGGAGCCTCCCGGACACTCCAGGGAGGGAGCCAAGGATGGTTAGACCGAGCGTAACGGTAGCCGCGCTTCTCGGTGCGGCGTGTGTGAGCGTAGCGACAGGGTTTGGCGCCGTCGCATGGGCGCAAGGCGCGGCGGGCCTCGGAGACGCCGGTGTCGGCGCCGGCGTTCTTTCGACGGGCACCGGCCCGCACAAACTGGCGGACGACTGTTATAAAGCCATCGGGCTGACCGATGAAAAGCTCGCCCCCGCCATTGTGACGCTGATCGTCAGAGGCAGCCTGCAAGCCTGGGACCCCGGCGAGTCCACATCGGTGGACGACGGGACCAAGCCCGATTGGGGCACATCCACTTTCACGACGAACTGGGACCGTTCGCGCGGTCTGTACCGCATGCAATGGCAGCGTCCGCGCGCCGGCGGCGGGATGCGCAACTACGCCGAGATCATCACCGACGAATACAGCCCGAACAGCACGCTTGGCGGTTATGTCATGGGCGTGGACGTCAACGGCGCTCAGCCGCAACGCGCGGTCATGATAAACGGCCAACCGGCGCACCAGATGTCCGGCAAGCGCCTGACCGCGACGTTGCGCGAGTTGAAGCGGCTGGAAGTCATCGCCGACATGCATGAGCATCCGGAACGGGTGTCGGAGATTGCCGATCAGCGCGCCGGCGTTAAGACCTATCCGGCGGCTCAATATCGCGCCGATTATGGTACCTATATAGTGCTGTACGACCGCCAGACGCATTTGCCCGCGATCATCCGCACGAAAGATTGGGAAGTCTATTACGGCGACACCGATTACGACGACACGCTGTCGGATTGGCGCGACATCGGCATGGGGATCAAGCTTCCGTTCCACCAGGTCATCACGGCGAACGGCAACAAGATTTTCGACATCACCTATCAACAGGTGCAGTTGAACCCGCAGCTTGCGGTGGATGCGTTCACCGTTCCGGCGGCGTTGCGCCGTGGCGCCCCGCCGCCCGCCTCTATCCGCGATGTGCCGTTCCAATGGATCTTGCGGCGCATGGGCAACGGCTTCTATCTCGACTCCGATGCACTGTACACGGACGATGGCAATGCGCTGCGCATGCAGGACGTGGCTCCCAACACCACCTTCATCACGGGTGGCTCGCACAACACCATGCTGGTGGCGACGAACAGCTATCTCGTCGTGTTCGATGCGCCGGGCGATGACGGATTGTCCAACAAGGTGCTGGACATGGCGGCGCAGAAATATCCGGGCAAGCCGGTGCGCTATGTCGTCCTGACCCATCACCACATCGACCACACTGGCGGGGTTCGCGCCTATGCCGCGCAAGGTGCGACTTTGGTCGTCGGCAAAGGGGACGGCGCTTTCTGGCGCAAGGTTCTGAACGCGCCGGCGGGCATGAACATCTACCCGATCAAAGGGAAGGTTCAGGCGAAGGTGATCGAGGTTGACGGCAAGTGGAGCGTCAACGACGCCGGCCGCGAAGTCGCCGCCTACGCGCTGCCAACGGATCATGCCACGGGCTATATTTTCCCGTACGTGCCCGACGCCAAGCTCGGCTGGGTCACCGACCTGTGGAATCCGGGTGCGCCGGTGACGGCGTCCAACCCGGTCCTGGTCAACATTGTCGATGCCGTGAAAAAGGCCGGCGTTCAGCCGGAACGGTTCGCGGGCGGCCACGGCGCCATCGGCAATTATGCCGACGTCGTAAAGGTGGTCGGCAACCGCTAGCGTTTGAGCCTGGCCTGTCTCTTCTGTAAGGTTACCGCGGGCGAGCCCTTGAAAGGCTCGCCCGCATCTTTGGGAGGGATGGGATGCCTAAAACAAACGCAAAAGCATTCGTTGCAATGACGGCCATTGCCGTCGCTTTCGGTTCGGCGCTGGCATGGGCCGCGCCCGCCAATACGCCCCAGGCGCGCGCACTCGCGGCCTACGAAGCCATGGGGTTGACAGACCAGTACAAGGGCGAAGGCTTCCGCGATCCGGAAATGCTGGTGACCCTGATTACGCGCGGCACCATCCAGCAGTGGGAGCCGGGCGAGTCCTCATCGGTCGCCGATCTCACCAAGCCGGACGGGGGCACGTCGACCTTCGTCCATAGCTGGGACCACGCCCGCGCCCAAACACGCATCGAATGGAAGCGTCCCCGCCCCGCAGGCGGCACCCGCGACTTCACGGAGATATTCTCCGCGGAAGGCGGCTACGTCATGGGCAACGATTCGAACTTCCCACCCGTAAAGCGCACCGTCGGCATGCCGCCCGCCCACACGATGTCGGGCCTGCGTTTGCGGGTTGAACTGCGCGAGCAGGAACGGCTCGCCATCGTGCTCGGTATGCACGAAAATCCTGAGCGCATTGTCGAATATCCGGACCAAACCGTCGGCGGCAAACGCTATCCCGCGGTGCAGTATCGCGGCGATCACGGCACGTTCATTGTGATGTTCGATCCGGCGACCAAACTGCCCGCCGTCGTGCGCACGCGCGATTTCGACCATCTGATGGGCGATGCCGATTACGACATGACGCTTTCCGATTGGCGGACGGTGGAAGGCATCAAGCTGCCGTTCCACATGGTCTACACGCTGAACGGCTTCAAAGTGTATGACGAGACGGTCGCGTCCTACGATATGAACCCCTCGCTGGCCGTGGACGCGTTCCGCGCTCCTGTCGCTATTCGCGGTAAGGCGGTAACACCCGCGCCGATCGGCAAGGCGCCGTATCAGTGGATCATCCGCCGTCTGGCGTCTGGGTTTTATCTGGACTCCGACGCGCTCTATACCGATGACGGCAACGCCCTGACCATGACGGAGATTGCGCCAAACATCAGTCAGGTGACCGGCGGCACGCACAACACGCTGATTGTAGCCACCAACACCTATCTCGTCGCATTTGAAGCGCCGGGCGATGACGGCCAAAGCCAGGCCATCATTGCGATGGCAAAGCAGAAATATCCTGGCAAGCCGTTCCGCTATCTCGTCCTGACGCATCATCACGTCGACCACACTGGCGGCATGCGCGCCTATGCAGCGGAAGGCGCCACCGTGGTGGTCGGTAAAGGCGACGGCGCGTTCTTCCGCAAGGCGCTCGCCGCGCCGCGCGGCACGAATGGCTATAATGTCGGCGCTTACACCCCGAAGGTCATCGAAGTCGATGGCAAGTGGAGCGTGAACGATGGCGGGCGCGAGATCGATGCCTTCGTGCTCGATAACCCGCACGCGCAAGGCTACCTCATCCCCTATGTGCCGGATGCCAAGCTGGGCTTTGTCACGGATTTGTGGAATCCGGGCGCGCCCATAGCGATGGCCAATCCCAACATGATCGCGCTGGTAAACGGCGTGCAGAAAATGGGCATCCAGCCCGAGCGTTTTGCGGGCGGGCATGGCTCCGTCGGCAATTATGCGGATGTCGTGCGCGCCGTCGGCACGCGCTAACGGGCAACAGGAGACGCATTGATGTCCAGGAAAAGTATCGTTGTTGCGGCACTGCTGAGCACCGCAACGTTGGGCGCTGTTGCCGGTATGACGTTTCCGTTGGCGGTTGCAGCACCGGCGCAAAGCGCGCAGGCGCGCGTCGATGCCGCTTATGCGGCCATGGGCGGCGACAAGATCGCGGCGCTGAAGACGATCACGCTGAAGGCGCATCTGGCGCAGTACGATCCGGGCGAATCTTATTCGGTACACGATCCGGACAAGCCGGGCGTGAATTCGTCCGAACTGATTCAGTATCGCGACATTTCGCGCAATCTGACGCGCAATTGGTGGTGGGACCGGCCGAAGAACGACGACGGCCTGCGCCGCAATTACTATGAGGTCGTAACGGCGACAGCGGGGTGGAACGTCGGCAACGAAGCGTCGAACGGACGCACGCCCAAGCGGGCCGTCATGCTCAACGGTGTGACGGCGCATACGTTTTCAGGAAAGCGCCTGACCGTTACGTTGCGCGAACAAGAGCGCCTCAACATCGTTCCCGCAATGAAGGCGCATCCCGACCGCGTAACGGCGATGGCGGATCAGACGGTGAACGGCAAGACGTATCCGGCCGTGCAATATAAGAGCGACTACGGCACGTTTATCGTGATGTTCGATCCGGCGACCAACCTGCCGGCGCGGGTCCGCACACCGGACTGGGACGCGCTCGAAGGCGATTCCAACTACGACGCCGAGTTCTTCGATTGGCGCGACGTAGCCGGCACCAAAATGCCGTTCCACATTTTCTACACGCTGAACGGCATGACGATTTGCGACATGACCATTCGCGATGTCGTCGCCAATCCTACGCTGGCAGCGAACCTGTTCGACATTCCCGCCGATCAGCTTGCTAAGGCGGCCAAACCCATGGATCCGCGGGTCACGCCGTTCCATTGGGCAATCCGGCGGACCTACTCGTCCTTCTATATGGACGTGGACAACCAATATGGCGACGAAGGCACAAGCCCGACGATTGCCGACATAGGGCCCTATATCAGCGAGACGCAAGGCTGGACCCACAACACCGTCTTCATCGATATGGGGCCGTATCTCATCGCGATGGAAGCGCCCAACGATGACGGCCAGGCCATCGCGCATTTGAAGGTCGCTCGCCAGAAATACGGCAACAAGCCGATCAAATATCTGGTGCTGTCGCATCACCATGTCGACCATGTCGGCGGCATGCGCACCTTCATTGGAGAAGGCGCGACCGTGGTTGTGGGCAAGGGCGACGGCGATTATTTCCGCAAGGCGCTGGCGCGGCCGCAAACCCAGAATTGGAACGCGCCGTCGAAGGACAAGCCTTACAAGCCGGAGGTCATCGAGAACACCGGCACATGGACGGTCAAGGAGGGGAACCGCGAAGTCGATTTCTACATGATCGACAATCCGCATGCGGACGATATGCAGATGGGCTGGCTGCCGGATCTGAAGCTGGGGCTGGTGACGGACATCTGGAATCCGGGGCCGCCCGTGACGGCTTCCAATCCTAATTTGGCGGCGGTGATTCACGCGGTCGACAAGCTGGGGCTGAAGCCGGTGAAGTTTGCCGGGGGGCACGGCAGCGTGGGTGATTACGCGCAGGCGGAGCGCGTGGTGAAGGCTGCGGAGAAGAAGTAAAAAGTCACCCGTCCCTCGCTTCCCGTCATCCTGAGGTGCGCCGCGCTTTTGCGCGGCGCCTCGAAGGACGCATGATCGCAGGGCTGCGCGGACCGCCGCCCCCTCCACCACTTCGTGGTCCCCCTCCCCCGCTGCGCTTCGCTACGCGGGGGGAGGATCTACGGTGGTGGGATGCGGCGTTTGGTGGCTTGTTCGAAGGCGTAGGCGAGCGCGAGGAGTTTGGGTTCGCTGCAGGCCATGCCGGTGAAACTTACGCCGAACGGCGCAGGCTTGGCGTTGAAGCCGTCCGGGAAAGCCGGCGTAGGCTCGTTCGGCACTTTGGCGAAGGGCACCGTGACCGTCGGATAACCCGGCCGCGCTGCAATCGCCGCTCCAAGCTGGCCCGGAAACAGCAGCGCATCCAGGCGCTCGGCCTTCATCACTTCGTCGATGCCATGCGTTGCCGTTAGCCGAATGTCCTTGGCGCGATCGGATTCGTAGCGCGCGCGGTCTTCCACCAGATCGATGGCGTCGGATTTGTCGAGCGTCGACTGACCGTATTTGATGGCGCCCGCTTCGATGTGCGCGTTGTTCCAGTCGCGCAGCGCCGTCAGAGACGGCACCGGCGCGCGGGCGCCCAGCGAGCGCAGCCACGCATTGAAATCGCGCTTCATGCCGTATTCCAAAACAATGGAGCAGCCGTCAGCCAGCGCGCTCGGATCGAATCCGGCGCCGCATATTCCCCAATTGATGAAATTTTCCGCCGGGTCCTGTTCCAAGACGCTGGGTATGTCGGCCGGATCGACAATGATCGCGCCCTTCGCCTTCAGCACGGCAATGGCTTCATTCATCGCCTGCATGCGCTCTGGGTTAAGACCGCCGCTGGCAAGAGCATCGCCCGGAGCCACGGCGGGTTCATAGAAGAACGCTCGCGGAATACCGATGCGCGCGCCTTTCAGCGCATCCTCCTTCAGAAATTGCGTGTAATCGCCCTTCGGCGGCCGGGCGCAATTGCTGGTCGCGGGATCGTTCGGATCTGGCATAGCCCCTTCCAGCACACCCAGCAGAATCGCCGCGTCGCGCACATATTTGGTCATGGGACCCGGCGTATCCTGATCGGCGGTGATTGGAATCACGCCATAGCGGCTGATTCGTCCGACCGTCGGTTTGATGCCCACCAGCATCATCCAATTGGACGGGTTCAGGATCGAGCCGGACGTTTCCGTCCCGACATTCGCCGCCCAGAAATTCGCCGTGGTGCCGATCCCGGAGCTTGAGCCGCCGGTCAGCATCGCCGGCCGGCCGTCAAAGAAGCCCTCGCGCGGATCGCGCCGCGGATCGTAAGGGTTATAGCCGTAGCCGCCCATCGCATTGTAATTGCCCGGCATCGGCGTCGGCGCACCGGCGACCCAATTGGCGAGTTCGGTCATGCCGGTTTTGGCAATGATGATCGCACCGGCGTCACGCAGGTTTTTGGTTAACGTCGCTTCGTAGGGAGGCACCAAGCCATCGAACGCCAGCGCGCCCCCGGTCGTCGGCATGTTCGTGGTGTGAATGTTGTCTTTCAGCGCAATCGGAATGCCATGCAGCGGCCCGCGAATACGGCCACGGGCGCGTTCGCGGTCGAGCACGTCGGCTTCGGCCAGCGCATTGGGATTGATGGTCAGCGCGGCGTGGAATTTGTCTTCATAGGTCGCAATGCGCGCGAGATATTGCTGGACCAGTTCCCGGCTGGTCACGCGGCGCCGCGCCAGCGCCGTCTGCATGTCGGCAATGCTGGCTTCAACTACGCTGAACCGGGGCGATTGCGCACCGGCGGGCGTAAGCGCGAGCGCCAGAGCCGATGCCAACAGCCATTTCTTCAGGCTCATTGATGGTCCCCTTCCAGCGCCTGCGGCACAATGTAACGGTCGCTGTTGCCGTGTCCAAGCTGCTACGTTCTCAGGCTGTTGCAGCTATTTGCCTGGATTGACGTTGCCTTGGCAGAGATGCAGCCCTGCTTGTAGGATGAAGCAGAGGGGATGACGCTGAGCAATACTGCCGAAAACGATACGCGCGCCTGGTTTCGGACCGAGCGCCGGAATGACCGGCTGCGCGTCGTCTTTGGCGGCGATTGGATTATTGACGAAGCGGCGACGCTCGATTCCTCCCTCCAGAAGCTGGACCTCCAGGCGACGGGTGACGTCGACTTGGACGGCACCGCGATCTCGCGGCTGGACAGCGTCGGCGCCTGGCTGCTGATCCGTACCGGACGGGCCTTAACGGAAGGCGGCGCGCATATAAGAAGCCTGACCATTCCCGAGATGTACCAGCCGCTCATCGAAAGCCTGCAACGGGAGCAGGACATAAAGCCCGTGCGTGTCGCGCGCGAACATCCGCTGACGGATTTTCTGGTGCGCATCGGAAAGGCAACCCAAGACGCCTTTCAGCAAGGCGTGCAGCTTCTGAATTTTCTTGGGCGGCTGACGGTCGAAACCGTGGAAGCCTTCATCCGTCCGGACCGGGAGCTGCCCTGGCCGGCTTTCATCACGCAAATCGAACAGACCGGCGTGACCGCGCTTCCGATCGTTGGCCTTCTTTCGTTTCTTTTGGGCGTGGTGCTGTCCTATCAGGGCGCCGAACAGCTGCAGAGATTTGGGGCACAAATTTTCACCGTAAATCTGGTCGGCATCGCGGGCTTTCGCGAAATCGGCGGGTTGATGACGGCCATCATCGTCGCCGGACGGTCGGGCTCGGCGTTCACCGCACAGATCGGCACGATGAAGCTGAACCAGGAAATCGACGCCATGCAGACCATCGGCCTCAACCCAATTGAGGTGCTGGTGCTGCCGCGCGTTCTGGGCCTGCTTGTCGCCATGCCTTTGCTGACCTTTTACGCGAACATCATGTGCATCATCGGGGGCGCGGTGATGTGCAATTTCGTGCTCGGCATCACCGTGCCGCAGTTCATGCGGCAACTGCACGATGCCATGGCTTTCAGCCCGTGGAGCTTCTGGCTCGGCCTGATGAAGGCGCCGGTGTTCGCTTTCATCATCGCGCTGGTCGGCTGTTTTGAAGGACTGCGCGTTGAAGGCAACGCAGAAAGCGTGGGCAAGCTCACCACGCGCGCCGTGGTTGAATCGGTATTTCTGGTGATAACGTTCGACGCTGGCTTTTCCATCCTCTTTTCCATGCTCGGTGTTTAGCGATGGTGATGCGGATCAAGCCGAAGCGGCCGGCGCCTTCGCGCGAGGAGGTTGCGATCTGCGTTCGCGGGCTCGTGAACAGACTCAGCGGAAATCTGATTCACGACCATCTCGACCTCGATGTGAAGCGCGGCGAGGTGCTGGGCGTTGTGGGCGGCTCGGGTTCGGGGAAATCCGTCCTGCTCCGCACGATCATTGGGCTGCAGAAACCGTCGGAAGGCTCCATCAAAGTTCTGGGCGAGCCTATCGAGACGCTGCAAGGGCGCGATCTTCGCGCCTTGCAGATGCGGTGGGGCGTCCTTTTTCAGGAAGGCGCGTTATTCGGCTCGCAGACCGTGGCTGAGAATATCCAGGTGCCGTTGCGGGAATATCTGCACCTGCCACCGGCCCTGCTGAATGAGATTGCCGCATTGAAGATCGCCCTTGTCGGTTTGCCGCCGGACGCCGGCGCCAAATATCCGTCCCAACTTTCGGGGGGCATGAAAAAACGCGCGGGTCTTGCCCGTGCGCTGGCCTTGGATCCCGAACTGCTGTTCCTCGATGAGCCGACAGCGGGGTTGGACCCGATCTCGGCCAGCCAATTCGATGAGCTGATAAACGATCTGCAGAAAAGTCTTGGGCTTACCGTGTTCATGGTCACCCATGACATTGATACGCTGAAGGCGACGACGGACCGCATTGCCGTGCTTGTCGACAAGACAATCAAAGTCGGTACGCTGGAAACGCTGACGCACGACAAGCATCCCTGGATTCATGAGTATTTTTCCGGCGCCCGCGCCCGAGCCGCGCTGGATGCGTGACTAAGGAGACATTCGGATGGAAACACGAGCAAGCTATGTGCTGGTTGGCGCTTTCGTGGTGGTGTGCATCGCCGGACTTTTCGTGGCGACGTTGTGGGTGGCAGGCGCGCAGTATCGCGAGGAATACACCTATTACCGCACCTATTTTAACGGCGCGGTCACCGGCTTGGGCAAGGGCAATTCCGTTCGCTACAACGGCATCGAAGTCGGTCATATCGCGGACCTTACGTTCGACCAGAGTGACCCTGGGCGCGTGATCGTGACGTTGCAGATCGATCCCTCGCTGCCGCTGCATGTCGACTCCGTGGCTTCCATCGAAAGCCAGGGGCTGACGGGGGCGACCTATGTCGAGATCGATGGCGGCACCGCCAACTCGCCATTGTTACAGGCGGAAACCGGCCAGGAATATCCGATCATTCCCTCAAAGCCTTCGACGCTGCAGCAATTGGCGCAGTCCGGGCCTGAGCTGGTGGCCAATCTGAAAACCGCGGGCGAGCGGTTCAGCGATCTGTTGAACGACGACAACCGCAAAGCTGTTTCCGAGCTGCTGACCAATCTGCGTTCCACCTCATCGCTGCTGGACGAGCATGCGGAAGATTTCAACGCGCTGCTGGTCAATATGAAGACGGCAACCGAGACGCTCAATCGCGTCCTCGGCACGACGGATCGTGCGGTGGCCAACGCAGACCGTGCGCTCGATTCGGTCACGTCCGTCGCAAACGCCATTCGGACCGCAACGGACAGCGCAAACATGACCGCGCAGAAGGTGGGTAAGCTCACGGACGACGCGGACAAAGTCATCAACGGACAGGCGACGGCGCAGTTTACGCAATTGATGGCTGAGACGCGGGCGCTGGTGGCCAGCATGACCAAACTTACGAACGACCTCGAGCGGCAGCCGACCCGGCTGCTTTTCGGCGATCAACGGCAGGGATACACACCGAAATGAGCGCACTTCGCTCACCATTGTTGAACCGGCGGCAACTTCTTCTCGCAGGCGCAGCGCCGCTGCTTGTGGGCTGCAGCGGTATCACGCTGCTTCCCGCGCCCATGCAGCCGCAGCTCTACGTCCTGCGTCCCAACATCGTGCCGCCTGCGGGCGCGCCTGTGCGCTGGCGCCTGACAGTCGGGATACCGGACGCATCCGCCAGTTTGGATACGGAGCGGATTGCGCTGAGCCGGTCCGCGACCACGATGGATTATTTCGCCAATGCCGCCTGGATGGACCCTGTGCCGGCGATGCTGCAGCGGCTTCTGGTCCAGACCTTCGATGCGAGCAATCGGATTACGGCGGTTGCCCGCGATGCATCGGGAATCGAGACCGACTATTTGCTGCAGACGGAAATTCGCGATTTCGAAGCGCGCTACGATACGGCGGACGGTGCGCCGCAGGTGTTGGTTTTGGTGCAGGCAAGACTCGTACGCATGCCTCAGCGCGATGTGGTGGCAAATTTGACGGTGCGCCAGCAGGCGCAAGCATCCGCCAATGCGCTCGATTCGATCGTGATAGCGTTCAACCAGGCGGCAGGCGCAGCCGTCGCCCAAATAGCGAATTGGACACTGAGCGCGCCAACGCCGGCGTAATGGCAAAAAAAGAGCGGCGCCGAAGCGCCGCTCAGAAGTCGTCCATCTAACGGTATTTCAAGCAACCACGACCTTGCGGCGGCGGCGCCGGACAAGCGTCGTGCCCAGAAGGCCCGCACCCAACAGTGCGAGCGACATCGGTTCCGGTATCTGGTTCAAATTTGAATTCACGGATTCCGAGCAGTTGATCGACGCGCCCGGAGCAGCCTGCGTGCAGGATTCCGAGAATGTCACCGCTTGGCCGGAGAACGCCCCGCCCGATATCGTGCCGACAAAGTCGTTGTTGTTCAGGCCGGAGTTCGTCGCGGTCGTCGACTGCTTGAACGAGTTCGTGACGTCCGTGAAGTTGAACGTAAGCGTACCCACGTTCATGGAAAACACGAACGGTCCATCGACTGTGTCGAAGGTATAGGTGCTGAGGGTAACTGGGCCATTGAGTACAATGCCGGCGCCGGCCGCGGTCCCGGGTGTCCCTATTGTGTTGACGAGAAGCGATCCGGGAAGGGTCTTACTTGTATTGGCGACATCAATGTCGGAACTGAAGGGGCCGACAGTAAATGTGCCAACGCCGATGAAGCCAAAGGAGAGAGGGGTCGCTAAAGCAGGCGCGGCGCTTGCGAGCAGAACCGCCCCTACCGACGCTGCCAGCAGCGTGGATCTAATACTCATAAACTATACTCCGGTATGAAAAGCGTCCGCTTTCCGTTAGCCCCCGTCACGTTAAGGTTAGCAAGCTTCATGCCGGTTTTTTGAAATCGGAACTTCAAGGAGTTAGGCGGCGAAAGTTCCATTCACGCCTGCCGGCACGCCGCGATCGGTGGAAAACACCAAGGATTCGGCCACTGCTTCGACCGCGAGAGAATGTCGGAGGACTTTACATCCGCCGAATTTAACTCCGTATACGGATTGCTCCCGAAACTTGTCACACGGTTCCAATGCGGAACTCTCAACAATTTTCGCGCAAATCAGGCACTTTATTCGTATACGGATGGAATCCTTTCAGAACTACTTCCACGCAATCGTCACGACCTGGAAACAGCGAAGCTAGAGCCGATCGCCAACTGGACGCTGAGCGCGCCGGCACCGGCGGAATAAATGCGGGCGCTGAAATAAACGGCAACCCCAAGGGCGCCGTTTATTTCACACGCACACGCCATTACGTCAGACCTTTTTCGCCTTGCGGCGACGGCCTGCTATCCCCGCGCCCAAAAGCCCGGCGCCGAGAATTGCCAAACTGGCCGGCTCCGGAACCGTGATGGTGTCGGGTGCAAAAAAGGTTCCGCTGGCGGAGATCGTCTGGCCGCCGCCACCCGTCTGGGTCAAGCTCCACGTCTCGATGGCGGTAAACACAGTCCCTGCGTTGTCGAACTCTGCCCCCACCGTGAAGTTGCCGGCGACGTTCCAATTGACGACAGCATTCGGCGAAGAACTCGCATGGCCCTGAAACGAGATCGAGGTCGCAAGAAACTTCCCGATGTCCGTACCGGTCGCAGTCGTATCCCAGTTGAAGTTGCTGGGAATACCAAAGCTCAAATTATAACCACTGCCCGATACGCTCGGGTCGACGACCAGGATGGACGGCATAGCAACCGATGCGAAGTCACCTGCCGACGCACCAACATCAAAGCAGGGGGCGCCCCCATTCAAAAGCGTACAAGTGAAGGAACCACCAGTCAGATGGAAAACCGTGAACGCGCTATCTAAGTCCGATGTGGTGTCGGTCTGAAACGTCAGAACAAAGGAACCGGTGGAGAATGGCACGGCTACTGCCGGTAAAGAGCTCCCAAGTATAGCCCCTACGACATATGCCAGCGCCGGGACGCTGCTTTTCATATTCATTTCAAAACTCCCCGTAAGTATGCCTTTCGACGGCCCCCTCACCTGCGGGAATAAGCAAGCTGCGTGCCATTGCACGTTTCTGTAATTTCAAAGGTTTAGAGAGAATAAGTTCCGGGGCTTCGGAAAGCCCAAGAGACCTGGCTTGCGGGGAGCGCGCGGTTTAGCTGGATTTGTTGAGGACCGCCAAAAATGTCGGCAAACTTTACAGTCGCAGGGAATTACTCAGTATACGGATTATTCACAATCTTATCACAGCCGGTTGCGGCTAAGCTTGCCCAATCTTGTCACAGCGAATTGACGAGGGCGAAGCTATTCTGCTTTCGCAATCGCCCAGCACGGCGCAGCTTTCGCTATTGCTTCATTGCTGTGACGTGGAATTGCACGCCCCAGTGCGCGGGCATGCGATAGGTGACGAATTTCAGCGCGGGCCAATTATCGCGATCGGGAAACAGCCAAGTCAAAGCCGCTTGCACTTTCGGTGCGTCGGCATAGTCCTGCAGCATCACCGTCAAATGCGCGATGCTGTCGGGCCCAGCTCCCGCTTCACGCAATAGCGATGCGATGTTGCCCATGGCGTGCGGGAGCTGCGACTCCAAACCTTCGACGCGCTTTCCCGTCGCCGGATCGATTCCGAACATGCCCGACGATTGCACCAACGGCCCGATGCTCGAACCCATGGGGATGGGATCGTCGTGGCCGACTCCGGGAACTTCGTAGTTGGTGCGTACGCCACCAAGATAGCCCGTCAATTGAACCTGGATTTGTGTATCGCCCGCGAGATCGTAGGGAAGCGTTTTGCGCGCGGGGCGATTGCCGAAGCGCGGGTAGTCATCCACCCAGCGCTGGACCATAGCCGGCTGCCAGGCGAAATCTTTCATGAAGACCCAGACGTGATTGATGTCGGCGTCCGTGCCGCCGGCGGCCCTCATCAGCAGCTTCATATTTTCGAAGGCGCGATCGATCTGCGGCAGCGCGCCATCGACTAGCTTTCCGTTTGCCGGATCTTCCGGGGCGATAACGGACGAAAACACCATGGGTCCAAGCTTGGCACCCATGGGCAGCGGGTCCTTGTGGGACAGTCCAGGGATTTCAAGCGGCACGCGCTCCTCTCCGAGCACGCAGACAGCCATGAGCTGCACTTCCAAACCGGCAGGCAGCGGCGCCTGATTCGTCTTGCGGGCCGGCCTGTTCGGACCGGGATAATAGCGCAGCCAATCCTTGTTGATGTACGCCCGGTTCGCGCGATCCGGTATCCACACGGTCAACAGGCCAACCGAGTCGGGTCCGGCCCCTGCCTGACGCAGCAGCTCCATCAGATTGTCAAAGGCGAACGCGAATTGCGCTTCTGCTCCCGCGGGTGCCAGGCCGGTTTTCAGATCGATTCCCGGCACGCCGGAGGTGAAAACCATATTGCCGATTTGCGTTGCAACGATCGGCTCCTGACCGCGCGCGATCCAGGACGATTCAAGCGGCAATTGGACGGTCTTACGCATCGGCGGTTCTTCCCATTTTGACGCGCGCCGCGTTGCTGGAACCCGGCGCGACGATGCATTATTCTTCTTTCGGGCATTGGACCAAAGCAGCTCCGCCCGAGGCAATAGCAATTCGAGTAGGCATGATCGCGGCAAGATTCAAGGCGCACGTTTCGGTATGTTGCCGCCGCGGGAGCGCACCCGAATGAGGGAGGTCGAGCTCGGCGGCGAAAAATCCTTCATCGGTGCATGGTATATTCCGGACCTGAAGGTTTGCGACGAACTGATCGAATTCTTCCGGCAGTCGGAGGGCAAATCGGCCGGAGAAATCGGTCATAACCGCGAAGTCAAACCGGACATCAAGGACTCGCTCGATCTGGTCATAACGCCCGACGAGTTCGGCGTGCCGGTGGTCCGCAAATACATCATCAACCTGTTTGAGGTGGTGAAGCATTACACCGACCGATACGCCTATTCGAAGCTGGTGAGGCCTTGGGGCATCACCGAGAACATCAACCTGCAATATTATCAACCCGGCGCCGGCTATAAGGCGTGGCATACCGAGCGCATCGGCCCGATGTTACCGTCGGTCAACCGGCATCTGGTGTTCATGACCTATCTGAACGACGTCGATGACGCCGGCGGGACGGAATTTTTCCACCAAAAGATCATCGCGCAACCACGAAAAGGGCTGACACTGATTTGGCCGGTCGACTGGACGCATGTGCATCGCGGCGTAGTTTCACCCACGCAGGACAAATACGTCATCACCGGCTGGTTCGATTTCGCCGAATCCTAAATCGGGGCCTCAGCGGCGCGCACGCGAATCTTCGCTGACAACAAAGCCCATTGCCTCGACCATGGCCCGGGCAACCGCCTCATCATCGGGACCGCCTCCTCCGGCGCCAACCGAACCGACATATTTGCCATTGGCTTCCACAACGAGGCCGCCGGGCAAAGTCGTCAGCTTCGAGTCTCCCCATTGATCAAGAGCGCCCTCTCGTTCCTCAAGATCGCGTTTAAACGCCAAGGTGTGGCGGCACATAACCGCAGCCGTGTATGCCTTGCGAACGGAATGGCGCAGAATCCGCGGATGGGCGCCATCCATTCGGACCGTTGTGATCATCGCACCGGATTGATCGGCAACCGCAAATGCCATCGCTTTGCCTAAAGCTCGCGCCGCCGCAACGCCGCCGGCGATCCCCTTCTCCGCCTCGACCAAACTCAGGCTTTCAAAATTCAGCATGGGTTCCCCTTTTGATTGCTCCGCACCGCGTGCCTTTATCCTGGCAGCGACGTTATCTTCCGCGCCCTCGTAGCAAAGGAACCACCATGAGCACCACACGCGACGTTGCTGTCCTTGTCGGCAGTCTTCGTAAGGAATCACTTACACGCAAAGTCGCCCACGCATTAATGACATTGGCTCCCCTGGATTTGAAACTCGAAATCGTCGAGATCGGCAATCTGCCGCTTTACAATCCGGACCTGGACACTGAGGAAGCGCCGGCTGCGTGGCTATCGTTTCGAGACCGGATGCGGACAGCCCAAGCGGTTCTTTTCACAACGCCCGAATACAACCGTTCCGTACCTGGCGCGCTGAAAAACGCCATCGACGTGGGTTCCCGTCCCTACGGTAAGAGCGTCTTCGACAGGAAACCGGCCGCCATTGTCAGCGTGTCACCGGGCGCGCTCAGCGCGTTTGGCGCCAATCATCATCTGCGGCAATCGCTGGTGTTTCTCAATATGCCCACGCTGCAGCAACCCGAAGCCTATCTCGGCGGCGCGGCCAAATTGTTCGACGAAAAAGGTACGCTAACAAACCCGTCTACACGGGATTTTCTGTCCAAATACATGCAGGCGTTCGCGGCCTGGATCGAACGCACTGCCGCGCAATAAAAAAGCGGGTCGCTGAAGCCCCCCGGCCACAGCGACCCGCCCCAAATGCGTCCAGACGTGCTTAGTGCTTACCTTCACCGACGAATTTTTGCACCGCGGCAATCGTGTATTCGACGTGATGCGTCGGATCGTTCGCCGTGTAGGTGTAGAGAACGCGGCCATCTGGCGCGATCACATAGGATGTACGCGCCGCCCGTTCCGGGTTGCCGGTCGAGACAGCATCGTAGCTCTGCATGATTTTTCCGGATGCATCAGCGGCTACCGGAAACTTGCTCCGGCACTCCGTAAGCGAAAACTTGTCCAGCGTCTCGATGGAATCATGTGACACGCCGATCACCGTTGCACCCATCTTTTCAAAGTCGGGCATGGCATCGGCAAAATTGTGCGCCTCAATGGTGCAGCCCGGCGTGAAAGCGGCTGGATAGAAATAGAGCACCACCGGCCCCTTCTTCAGTGCATCGGCAAGGGCAAACTTAAATTGCTTGCCAGCCATGGATGCCGTGGTTGCGAAGTCGGGAGCTTTCGCACCCGTTTGAAGCGAAGCAAGCGCAGGCGTCACCAACAAGGCCGCCACACAGGCCGAGACAAACAGCTTTTTCATGAAATCCCTCCTTCCAATCCGGAAAGCCGGTTTCCGGCTTATGTGCGGATCATGCGCGAAAACGTGCAAACTGCCAAGACAACAACCCACAAAAGAAAAGGGCTGCGACCGTTTCCGATCGCAGCCCTTCGAGACTTCTTAAATCCTTACCAGGTCTTGGTCAGGATCAAGGAAATCGTACGCCCGTTGTTCGGCTTCAGGATGTCCATGGCCGCCGGGTTACCGCCGCCCGTACCAATGCGGTACTCAAACGGGGAGTGCTTATTCATCAGGTTGGATACGACCAACTGAACACCCAGGTCTTTCAGGTAGTTGTTCGCCGGAGCATCGCCCGTGTTGTAACCGATCGACAAGTCGAAGGTCAGCCACGCCGGTTCGATGTTGGTGTAACCCGTGACCAAGCAGGGGAACACCGCACCAACGAAGTTACCCGCGCTATCCTTAACCTGGGGCTGGCTGCCACCGGCCGCGGTGCAGGAATTGTTGACGTTCGGCGGAGCCGTCTGCGTGTGGAAGAAGTGACCTTGATAATCGGCAAAGCCGGTCACGCTCCAGGCGCCATTGCTCCAACCAACCCGCGCACGATAACGAAGCCGCGGCAACGTCTCGACGCCTGACATGGTCGAGTCGCCGTTTGAGAGAGTCGTATGGAACGAGTCAAGAATCGCCGAGCCAGGCACGGACTGGATATATTGATGCAGGTAATACGTGCCGGTAATGCCCGTATTCCAAGCACCATAATCACCCAGATCGAAGTCATAGCTGGCCGTAAAGTCTAGGCCCGTCATCTTCTGGAAACCGAGGTTGAACGTACCACCGTCGTTCAACCACAGGATTTTGGTCTGTTCGGAGTTCGGAACCGTGTTTCTCGGGTCGGCCATAATGTTGAGGACCATTGCTTCAAATTCCGGACATCCGGTCGCACCGGAACCCACCGCACCACCGACAGCCGCAGCGCCCGGCGTGTTGTTGTTGTGGCACTGCAGATCGCCCGGCGCCGTGTGACGGAACGCCAAGTCGGTCGGAACGATGTAAGCGAAGCCAATGTTGGGGTCGTTGAACGAAGCCGTTTGCGGATTACCGAAGCTTTGCAGCAGGTTGGTAAGCTTCACGCTGTACCAGGTCGCCTGGATATCAAGGCCCTTGAGGAAGGTTGTCGGTGCGAACTCGCCACCGATCGCGTAGTTCATCGCCTTTTCGGGCTGCAGAACCCGTCCATTCGTGTTGACGAAGTTACGCCAACCAGCCGCAAGAACCGGACCTGCACCGCCGTTCATCGAGATACCGGAGGCGGAGGCGTTGCCGCACCCTCCGGCAAACCCGACGAGGCCCGCGCCTGGATTTACCAAACGGCCGCCGCCCGAACCATCGTTCCCCGAGCAGTTGGCCACAATGCCGGCGTTGACGCTGTTTGCATCGTTCTGTTGGGCAATGGCGTTGTTGGCGAGACGGGACGTTTCGCCCACCGCGGGAGCACGGAAGTTTGTGCCGTACGCGAAGCGCGCTGTGAACCATTCCACCGGCGACCAGTCGAGGGCGATTTTCGGGTTCGAAGTACCGCCGAAATCGCTGTACTGGTCATGACGCCAAGAGGCTTCGAGGGTTAGCTTTTCGATCAGCGGCAGCTTGTTGTTTTCGCCGACGATCGGAGCGTTCACCTGGACGTAACCGGCCCACAGGTTCCGCTTGATCGTTTCGTTCACGATCGGAACCAGCAGCGACGTCGCTTGCGTGCTGTCGATCGTGCGGAAGTTGAAGTTCGTGCTTAAGTACGAGACACCGACGGCGGCTTTCACCTGACCGGCCGGAACATCGAACAGGGGACCGTCGAACCTGGCGGTCTTTTCGTTGATCCAGAACTTCTCGTCGAATTTACGAATACCCGTCATGTAGGCTTCGGTGACCGGCGAGTTACACTGAACGGTCCGCGCATCGCAGAACAGGTTCAGGTACGGAACCGCGGCCGGACGAGTCCACGTTCCCAGGGCCGGGCCGCTGCCTGAAGGAGGCACCGCATTGATGGTCCAACCCAATGCCGCGGACACGGCGTTGACGTTGACGACACCACCGACGTTGTTGGCGCTGGAGTCATAGGTATTCGAATAATAGATGTCGCCGTTCCAATCGCCCGGCAGCGCGATTTTGAAGCCGCCCTGATAACGGTCGGCAACTTCATAGGCGCTGGTCAGCGAGGGATGCTCGAAGGCCATCGAGTAGTTGACGCGCAAGTTACCCGCGCCAGCGTTCAACGGATAATACGGGTTGATCGTCGGAATCGAGACCGAAAGCAGATTGGTATTGTCCGGGCTGATGTTCGCCGGGTTCAAGTACTGCGCACGGCGGTTGCTGTAGAAGCCTGAACCGTAGAAGGTGATGTCCTTGGTCAACCGTTGATCGATAGTGATCGCGCCGCCGTTTCTTTGCTGCGCGGCCGAGTAGTAGGCGATGCTGTACGGGTTGAACTGGTTGGCGAACGCGTTCGTGCCGCCATTGCCGGAATACAGCGACCATTGCTGGCCAGACTGCGACGGGGACACAGGTCCAAGCCCGCCGTTGAGCGCGCCGTTAAAGGCAACGCCGCTGCCTGCCGGAATGGCGAAGCAGTTGCCGCACAGCGTTCCGAGGGTACCCGAGGTGCCATACCCCAAATTCGAATTGGCGAATGGCCCACCGTTGGGCGGTGAATTGACGCCGCCAACCTGGAAGTTCGAGCCGCCGCGGGAAATGACGCCCGGCATGGAGGAGGCGACAGGCGTACGATTATTCAATCCCCAAGGCGTGAAATCCACCGTGAGGTTGGAATAGGCGCGACCGAGCTGGGGCGTTTCGTCATACCACTCATAGCTCAGCGTGATGTCGCCGCCATCCCACGTGCGGCCCCACAATTGCGAGGCTTGATAGCGCATTCCGCCGCCGTTGGTCGTGCTGGCGCGCAACTGCGTCACGGCGCCATCATAACCGCGCTTCAGGACGATATTGATAACGCCTGCGACCGCGTCCGAACCGTACGTGGCCGACGCGCCGTCAAGCAGAACGTCAATGCGCTCTTGCGACAGAGCGGGAATGATCGAGGGGTCGATTTCGCAGGTGCCGTTGCCCTGCCCCGGAACGCGGATGCCGTCGACCATGAGCAGCGAGCGGGTAGCGTTACCGGTATCGAGCTGGCGAAGGTTAACGCGCGTCGCTCTTTCGATGTTGGCGCCGGACTGCACGGCAACCGGGCCGGGCGACACGTTGGCCGCCGGAATGGTGCGGAAAAGGTCGGCGGTCGTGAGGGCGCCGGTCGTTGCGAAGTCTTGCGGGCTAAGGTTGGTGACCGGCACGCCGACGGCGGCAGCGCCGTGAATCAGCGATCCCGTGATCAGCACCTGCTCCGGCAGCTCCCCGAGTGACTGCGCCATTTGCGCTTGCGCGACCTGTTGGGCCTGGGCCGCCATCGCACCGGCCATGGTCAGCATGGACGCGCTGCCCAACAGCGTGGCGATTTTTGATGTCGTTGGATTCATGTGGATTTCTCCCCCTGGACGCCGGATTGGGCGATCCATTTGTGTTGAAACTGCCGGAATATGCCGGCTCTACCGGACTTAACCGCGCTGTGCCCTTTGTTTTCGATTCCCCCCGCAAGGCTTTGAAATGCCAAACGGGCCCCTCTGGCTCCCCCCTCGTGGTAGCCAGATGGCATCGTCGAATAAATGCAGAGGCGGCGAGTCGCGTCAACCAAACATCGTTACGCATCGGGTGGACAATCATCATTCTCCCGAAGCTGTTGTAGCAGAGACACACTCAGGGAGGTGTCCGCGGATTAGTTCGTATGGAGACGGTTGCCCACGGCTTGCCCGCCGCAACAGCCATGAATGATGTGGCAATATATATATAGTGAGCGCAGCAGCAGTGCTGGATTTTTCCGCGCCTTCTATAAATCGGACGTACACGGCGGGACTGCATTCACAATATAACCGCTGACACCCACGAATATATTGCAGTGCAGCAAAATAGTCGCTCGCACAGGACAGCAACAGCACCGCACAAAACGCGCCGCGGTCTTTTTTTCCTGCTCCCACAATGGTAAAGACGGTTTCATAGACACTTTCATGACAAAGGGTTTTTGCCCTGAGTATGAAGGTGCGCGTGTTCGATGGGATTCTTCCGCTCCGTAGCGTCCGCTTGGACAGGGCTGGAAGCGTGAGGGCGAACATGGGCAACGGGAGCCGTCAGGTGCTACTTGGCGGCGAGTTCGGATTAAGACAGTATTGAGGATCGGCTTAAGCCATGCTCATGCAACCTTCGGGAGGGGTTTGATGAAAGATTTTCGCGTTCACGCTCGCGCCGGTGCGGCCCTTGCGGCCGTCCTGGCTCTATCCGTGGGCAGTTCGGCGTTTGCCGCCGGAGCGACACCGGATATTTCCGGCACGTATTGGGCGACCGAATACCACGCCAAGCTGGTCATCCAGGGCGGCGGCGACCTGCCGCTTACGGCCATGGGCAAGGATGCCTATGCCAAGAATCAAGCCGGCTTGAAAAGCGGCGAGATCACCGACGCGGCCCGCAAGTTCTGCGTGCCAGACGGTATTCCGCGCTCCATGGCCAGCCCCTATCCGTTCGAGATCATCCAGGCTCCGCCGGGACAGATCACGATGGTGCATGAGCTGAACCACCAGATCCGCGTGATCGCGATGGACAAGCCCTTGCAGACCTATGAACAGCTCGTCGCGTTTCCGTTCTACAACGGCCACTCCGTCGGCCATTGGGAAGGCGACACGCTGGTCGTGCAGACCAACGGCTTCAACGAAAAGACCTTCCTCGACGCAAGCGGTGCTCCGCATACGGACATGCTTGTCGTCACCGAGCGTCTGAAGAAGACCGGCAATCAGCTTGAAGATGTCGTGACGATCCACGATCCCGACTATTACACGAAGGATTTCAGCACGCGCTTCACGTACGCGCTACGCAACGAAGTTCGCCTGGAAGACTATGTCTGCGGCGAACCGCATCGCAACATCAACAACATCAAGGGCATTCCCGAAGCGCGTCGCGCCAACGGCGGCCGTTAAGGCCTGCCCTTTTAAACGCCGCGTTATCAGCCGCCGGATTCTTTCGATTCGGCGGCTGATTGCTGTGAGCCTCTAAGATGGAAGAGCCATGCCCAAAACCGCCTCAATCCTCGGCACAGCGATTGCCGCCGCGATATCGGCATTGATCGTGCAAGGCGCCGCGCCGGCAAATTCCGAAGCCATTCCCAATTTCGCGCCGGACGATTCGACGTCCTATGTGCTCGACCGCGCGGGACGGGGCATCGATGATCTGCTGCCGCCGGCATCGGGCCCCGGCCCCATCACCTGGGACAAAGCCCATCCCTATGTTCCGAACGGCGGCGGACGGCAGTCGACGTATCGCGTCTCGGACCTGAGCAATCCGATCCTGCAACCCTGGGCACGGGAGCAGATGAAAAAGACCAATGACGAGGTGCTGGAGGGCAAGGCACCGTTCCGCGCCCGCGAGCGCTGCTGGCCTGTGGGAACGCCGGGTTTCGTCATCTATTCCCTGGTCGAGCCGTTTTATTTTTACCAGACCGCCAAAGAGGTGACGATCGTCAACCAAGGCGGCCCGGAAGTGCGGCGCGTTCATTTAAACGTGCCCCACTCGAAAAATCCGAAACCGTCCTGGTACGGAGAATCTGTGGGCCGATACGAAAACGGCGACACGCTGGTCATCGATACGATCGGCGTCACCGACAGGACCTTCATCGATAATTACCGCACGCCGCACACGGCGCAGATGCATGTCGTCGAACGGTGGAAGATTGTGGAGGGCGGCAACGCCCTTGAGGTCACGATGACCGTGGAGGATGAAGGCGCGTTCACGACGCCCTGGTCGGCCACCCAGCGGCTGCGGAAAGCTCCCAAGGCCCCGATCATGGAAATCGCCTGCAACGAAAACAGCGAAGACCATCTGGGCCAATACTCGTTCCCGATGCCCGTGACGCAAAAGCCCGATTTTTGACCGCAAAGGCGTAACTCGCGGAGAGTTTCCCTAGGTTTTTACTGGCGGCGGTGTTTCTTGGCCTGGGAAGCCGTTGACGAGGCCGCGCCAGTGTGGCGAACATCCGGGCCGAGCGCGGGAAGCGGCAGGCTTTGCGCGTATAATAGGAAATTCCACGGCTGCGGCCTTGCCGCCGGTCGGGAAAAATAGGGAAGAAGCGGAGGGCTTGATGTCAAAGTTCTGGAGAGCATGTCTTACGTCCAGCGTATGCTGCGCTGCAGCAGCACTTCTTTCCACCGCATACGCGCAGAACAATTTTCTCGACGAAGGCGATACGAAGGGCCTTCCGGCCGCTTCGATTCACAATCTCGCACCGGACACGCTGACGTCCTGGGTTCCGGACCGTCCGACGGGCGATGATTTCCTTCCGCCGGTCAGCGGCGCCGGCCCGATCATGTCCCCGAAGGACCGGCCCTATGTGCCCAATGGCGGCGGCCGTCAGCCGACCTATCGCATCGCCGACACGAGCAACCCGATCCTGAAGCCCTGGGCCAAGGAACAAATGGACAAGGCCAACGCCGATGTGCGCGCCGGGAAGGTGCCCTACATCACCCGCGAGCGCTGCTGGCCTGCCGGTGTGCCGGGCTTTACCGTGTACACGCGCGTGCAGCCGATCCATTTCATGCACGGCAAGAAAGAAATCACGATCGTCAACGAACTGAACACCCAGATCCGCCATATCTATCTGGATGTGCCGCATTCCAAGAATCCGGGGCACAGCTGGTACGGCGAATCGGTCGGCCATTTCGAAGGCGACGAACTGGTGGTCGATACCATCGGCCTGAACGACAAAACCTTTGTCGACAATTACCGCACGCCGCACACCGACCAGATCCACGTCGTGGAACGCTGGAAGCTGATCGAGGGCGGCAACACCCTGCAGGCAACCGTGACCGTGGACGATCCAGGCGCGTTCAACATGCCCTGGACCGGCGTGCAGCGTTGGAAGAAGATCGCGCGGCCTCTGGAGGAATATCTCTGCGAGCCCAGCAATGACGGCTATTTCAGCTACGACGTCGTTGCGCTGCCGAAGGCCGACAAAGGCGACTTCTGATAGGAAGCGGTAAAGACCGCGGGAAGGCCGGTATGATGTCCAAGACATATGAGATGGGCATCGTTGCCGGCCTTTTTGTTTCCGCAGTTCGCCTGCGTTGTTTCCGGATAAAGACGTAACGCCAAAGGAAGCGGCACATGTCGCGATTCAGTGCAATTTGGGCAGTACCGTTGGCGGTTTGCATGGCCGGCGCGGCGGTCGCGGCCGATACGGCCACAGCACAGAAAATTCCGGTGTTCTCGCCGGGGCCGAACACCGGCTGGGTTCTGGATCACGCCTTTGGGGTTGACGATCTGCTGCCCGATCCGAGCGGCGGTCCCGGGCCAGTCGTGTTCGACAAAGCCCATCCCTACATTCCCAACAATTTCGGCCCGCATTCCACGTATCGGGTAGCCGATCTGAACAATCCGATCCTTCAGGATTGGCTGAAGCCGCCGATGAAAAAGGCGAACGACGAGGTGCTGGCGGGGAAAGTCCCGTACCGCGCCCGCGAACGCTGCTTTCCCGTGGGCGTGCCGGGCTTCGACGCCTATTCGCTGGTCGAGCCCTATTTCTTCTATCCGCTGAAGAACGAGATCGTGGTCATCAACCAGGGCGGCCCTGAAATACGCCACATCTATATGAACGTCCCACATTCCAAAAACCTTAAACCGTCCTGGTACGGAGAATCTGTCGGGCATTACGAAAACGGCGACACGCTGGTGATCGACACCATCGGCCAGAACGACAAGACCTTCACCGACAACTACCGCACGCCGCATACGACACAGATACACGTCATCGAACGCTGGAAGCTTTCGGCCGACGCCAAGACCATCGACGTGTCGGTCTATGTGGAAGATACCGGCGCGTTCAAGATGCCGTGGCGGGCCGTGCAACGCTGGAAGCGTGTGGATGACGCGCCGATCCTGCAAGTGCCCTGCAACGAGAACAATGACGACCATTTCAGCCAAGGCCTGGTGCCGCTGGCCAAAGCCGACACACCGGATTTTTGACATGCTGCGAGGCGCCGCTTCCGCCGTTGCCGCGATAGCCCTCGCTGCCGCGTGGGCTGATGCGAACGCGCAAGACCAGCAGAAAACCTCGGGGCCGCTCGCCGGATTGTCCTATTCCGAATATGGCTGGTTTCCGGCCGGCGATGATTTCATGCCGCCCGAATCGGGACCTGGCCCTATCGCCTTCGACCCGGCGCACCCCTATTACAGCAATCAAAGCGGACGTCAGCCGACCGACCGCGTCGCCGATCTGAGCAACCCGATTCTGCAGCCCTGGGCGCGCGAACAAATGCGCAAAGCCAATGCGGTCGTGATCGCCGGCAAGGTGCCGTACAATCCGCGCGAGACCTGCCACATGGCGGGCGTGCCCGGTTTCGACGTCTTCTCGCGGTTGCGTCCCGTCTATTTTCTGCAAGGCCCGCGCGAAGTGACCATCATCAATGAGGGCGACCAGCAGGTCCGCCACATTTTCCTGAACGTGCCGCATTCCAAAAATCCAAAACCGTCCTGGTACGGAGAATCCGTCGGCCATTACGAGGGCGAGGAGCTTATCGTCGATACTATCGGGATGAACGACAAAACCTATATCGACAATTACCTGACGCCGCACACGACGCAGCTTCATGTGGTGGAACGCTATCGTGTGGCAGATGACGGCAAGACGCTCAATCTCGATGTGACGGTCGAGGACCCCGGCGCCTTCACCACGGTCTGGCGCGCAAAACAGCAATATCAGCGCCAGACTCGTGCCAAAATGGAAGAGGCCGTCTGCGCCGAGAACAATACCGACTTTTTCGGTCACGGCTATGTCGCCGTGCCGCATACAGACAAGCCGGATTTCTGAACAACCGGCTGCTTGGGAGGACGATATGACGGGATTGAAACCAGGAATCGCACGGGCGGCTCTGTTGGGGGCGGCATGCGCAGGCGTTCTGTTGATGCCGGCTTCGGCGGCCGATCATGCGAGCGCCGTGCCGTTGTTCACCCCGCAGCCCAACAGCGGCTGGGTGCCGGATCGCCCGACCGGCGATGACTTCATCCCCGTGCCCGGCATGGCGAGCCCGGTCATGTCGGACCCGAAACATCCGTACATCCCCAATGGCGGCGGGCGGCAGCCGACCTACCGCGTCGCGGATCTGACGAACCCCATCCTGAAGCCGTGGGCCATCGCAAAGATGAAAAAGGCCAACGACGATGTTCTGGCCGGGAAAGTCCCTTACATCACCCGCGAACGCTGCTGGCCGGCCGGTGTGCCGGGATCGCTGGTGTTCACGCGTGGCGGGCAGCCCTTGTTCTTCTACCAGTCGAAGACCGAGGTCACGATGGTCAACGAACTGAACGCCGAAGTGCGCCACATCTATCTGAACGTACCGCATACCAAGAACCCCAAGCCGTCCTGGTACGGCGAATCGGTTGGCCATTTCGAAGGCGACGAACTGGTCATCGACACGATTGGGCTGAACGACCGCACCACCGCAGACAATTACCGCACGCCCCATACGGACAAAATCCACGTCGTGGAGCGCTACAAGCTGATCGAAGGCGGCAAGACCCTTCAGGCGACCGTTACGGTGGACGATCCGGAAACCTTCAACATGCCCTGGACGGCGATCCAGCGCTGGAAGCCGACGGACCGCATCCTCGCGGAAAACCCCTGCGCCGAGAACAATTCGGACTTCCTGGGATACGACGTGGTGCCCATCCCGCAGGCCAACAATCCAGATTTTTGAGGTTAAGTGGGATCCTCCCCCGCCACTTCGCGGGGGAGGGGAACCGCGAAGCGGTGGAGGGGGCAAGCCGCCGCTAGATTTAGGCCATTTGAGCCATCGCGCCCCCATCGTCGCGCTGCGCGCGCCACTTCCCCCGCAAGCGGGGGAATAAAGGCCCCTCCACCGCCTTTCAGCGGCAATATGCGGTGCGGCTGCCGGTTGCCCGGAGGCCGTCAGAGCCTTAATCTGCGGCCAAAGGGGCGGAGACATAGTTTCCGCCTAAAAAAGACATTTGGGCGGACCGTTTCGTTTTGAGGAAACAATGATGTTTCAGTCCAGGATGACGCGCGCAGGCTTGTTTTTTGGTGCGGCTTTGGCCGCTCTGATCGCGGCAGCCACAGGGGTGGTTCCGGTCGCGGCTGACGAGAAAATCCCGGATTTCGCTTCGGCCAATTATGGCTGGGAGAGCGACGTTGCGGACTGGCAGGAACCGCCGGCGGGCACGCCCGGCCACGGCCCCATCCGTAACGATCCCGCCCATCCCTTCGTCAGCAATGCGGAAGCGAACCGGCGCGGCATTCAGCCGACCATGCGAGTGGGCGATACAAAAGACCCGATCCTGAAGCCTTGGGCGGCAAAGCAGATGGAAGCGACCAACATTGAGGCGCTGGAACACAAGGTTGACGTCCCGTTCGCCGCGCAGGCGCGCTGCTGGCCGGGTGGCGTGCCGGGACAATCGCTGTACCCGTTCGAGCCGATCTATTTCGTGCAGACGCCGAAAGAGGTTTGGATCATGTGGCAGCGCGATCACATGGTGCGCCGCATCTATCTGCGCGACAAACACTCGCCCAATCCGAAGCCCGACTGGTTCGGCGAATCCATCGGCCATTACGAAAACGGCGACACGCTGGTTGTCGATACGATCGGCCTTTCCACCAAAAACAGCTACATCGACAATTTCCGCACGCCGCACACCGAAAAAGAGCACGTGGTGGAACGGTTCACGATCGAAAAAGACGGCAAGCACATTACGTCCATCGCAACCGTGGAAGACCCGGACACGTTCAACGCACCGCTGACGATGCAGCAGCGCTGGTTCAAGGTCGATGCGCCAATGGGCGAAACGGTCTGCGCGGAAAACAACAACGACGCCGAAATTTTCCATCAGAAACTGTACGCCATGCCGATGGGCATCCCGCCGGATTTCTGATCGGAAGTACGCACACACACTACGGAGTTGAGTAATGTTCAAAACGAAATTTGCTTCTTCCACCGCGCTTTCCGCCTGCGCGGTTGCCGCGCTTGTCGTTGCGGCGCTGTCGCCGGCCTCGTCGGCGCAGCGTCAAGGTGCGGAACCAGGTCTCGTCGACCGCGACACGCCGCCCAATCTCGATTTCACGGTGACGAAGGACGGCATACCCAATCTGTCTTCCACACAATTCGCCTGGCTGTCCGTCGGCGCGGACTGGATGGATCCCCCTCCGGGCACGCCGGGCAAGGGCCGTATCAAGAACGATCCCGAACATCCGTTGATCGGCAATGTGGAAGCGCGCCGTTTGGGCGTGCAGCCCACGATGCGCATCGGCGACTATCGCGATCCCCGGATAAAGAAATGGGCGTCCGACGCCATGAAGGCGAGCAATGACGAGGTGCTTTCCGGCAAGCTCGACGTGCCGTTCGCGGCGCAGGCGCGCTGCTGGCCGGGCGGCGTACCGGCCCAATCGCTCTATCCGGCCGAACCGTTCTATTTCATTCAGACCCCGAAGGAAGTCTGGATGATCTGGCAGCGCGACCACATGGTGCGCCGCGTCTATCTCACGGACAAGCATCCGGACAATGTGACGCCGCAATCCTTCGGCCACTCCATCGGCCATTACGAAGGCGGCAACACGTTGGTCGTGGACACCATTGGGCTGGCGACCCACAACAATTTCATCGACAATTTCCGTACGCCGCATAGCGAGAAGGAGCACGTTGTCGAGCGCTTCACCATCTCCGCGGACGGCAAGGAATTGACGAATGTGGCGGTGGTCGATGACCCGGACACGTTCAACGAACCGATCCAGATGATGCAGAAATGGCGCAAGGTCGTGAACCCGCTGCTGGAGACGGTTTGCGCCGAGAACAACAACGATAGCGAGTTCTTCCATCAGAAACTGCCGCCGATGCCGATAGCGGCCAAAGCCGACTTCTGACGCCCGGCTGAGAATGCAGGGCCGGTTTTGATTGGAGCATGAACACACGTACGGAGTTGATGATGTTAAAGACTGCCCTGCTCTCCTCTACCGCACGCAAAGGCGCTCTCGCCTTTTGCGCCGTGGCTTCTCTCGTGGTTGCGGCGCTATCGCCCGCTTCATCGGCGCAACGGCAGAGTGAACCGTCTCTTGTCGATACCTCCACGCCGAACTTCCTGGACTTCACGGTGACGAAGGACGGCATTCCGAACCTTGCCTCGACGCAGTTCGCTTGGCTGTCTGTCGGCGCCGATTGGATGGACCCTCCCGCCGGTACGCCGGGGCATGGGCGCATCAAGAACGATCCCGAGCATCCGCAGATCAGCAATGTCGAGGCGATACGTCTGGGCGTGCAGCCGACACTGCGTATCGGCGATTACCGCGACCCCCGGATCAAGAAATGGGCGTCGGACGCCATGAAGGCGAGCAATGACGAGGTGCTCTCCGGCAAGCTCGACGTGCCGTTTGCGGCGCAAGCGCGCTGCTGGCCGGGCGGGGTTCCGGGGCAATTGCTGTATCCGGCGGAGCCGTTCTATTTCATTCAGACCCCCAAGGAAGTTTGGATGATCTGGCAGCGCGACCATATGGTCCGCCGTATCTTCCTGACCGATAAGCACCCGGCCAATGTGAAGACCGAGTCCTTCGGCCACTCCATCGGCCATTATGAAAACGGCAATACGCTGGTGGTCGACACCATCGGTTTGGCCACGAAGAACAACTTCATCGACAATTTCCGCACCCCGCACACCGAGAAGGAGCATGTTGTCGAGCGCTTCACGATCTCGCCGGACGGCAAAGAGTTGACGGCGGTGGTGATGGTGGAAGACTCCGATACGTTCAACGAACCGCTGCACATGATGCAGAAATGGCGCAAAGTGGTGAACCCGCTTCTTGAGACGGTTTGCGCCGAAAACAACAATGACGCCATCTTCTTCAAGCAGAAACTGCCCCCGATCCCGGAGGCCAATAGAGCGGATTTCTGATCGCTGACGGGATGGGGCATTGGGATTGGGAGGTACCGATGTCCAAATTTGCGTCGAAGCGTTTCGTGAGCTTGTTTTCTGGAACTGCTGCAATCGGGTTGCTGGCGGGACTTGGCTTGGCGCCAAGTCTTGCGGCGGCGCCGGCCAATGGTGCGCGGCCGGTCTTCTCCGACAACAATACCGGCTGGATTTCCATCGGCACGGACTACGATCCGGTGCCCGGCGGTCCGCAGCCGGTTACCTATGATCCGGCGCACCGCTACGTGCCCAATGGTTCGGGTGAGCAATCGACGTTCCGCGTCGCCGACATCAGCAATCCCAATCTGACCGATTTCGCGAAGGCGGAATTGAAGAAGTCGAACGACCTGGTTTTGTCCGGCTTTGCGATGTTCGCTCGCGAGTCGCGTTGCTGGATGTCCGGCACGCCGGTCTATCTGCTGAACCCGGCGCAGCCGACCTTCATCCTGCAGGAGCCGAAGAAGATCACCATGATGTGGCAGATGGATCAGCAGATTCGCCACATCTATATGGACGTCCCGCACTCCGCCAATCCCAAACCGTCCTGGTACGGAGAATCTGTCGGTCACTGGGAAGGCGATACGCTGATCGTGGACACCATTGGCCAAAACACCAAGACCTTCATCGACAATTACCGCACGCCGCATTCCGAGAAGCTGCACGTCGTCGAGCGCATCCGCCTGATCGAAGGCGGCGAGAAGCTCGAAGCGGACATCACCATGGACGACCCGGCGGTGCTGAAGCAGCCGCTGCACGTCATCCATCGCTGGCGCAAAGCCCCCGGACCGATGATCGAATCGCGCTGCGCGGATGGCGAAATGAACAACCCGTTCCAGCAGCGCACCGAGCCGCTTCCGGTCGCGGCGAAAGCGGATTTTTGAACAGGTATTGGACCGGCATGGTGAAATTTCGAGTTGCATGCGCGACGTCGCTGCTTGCGGGCGCTTCCGTGGCGTTGTGCGCAGGGCTGGCGTTGGCGCAGGCTCCCAGCCTGCCGGTGCCGCCTGGCAAGATTCCGAATTTCGGCGGCGACGAGTCCGTAAGCTGGCTGGCCTATGGCAACGAATACATGCCCCCGGACAGCGGGCCGCATCCCGTCACGCCCGATCCAGCCCATCCCTACATCCAAAGCGGACGCGGCGGGCGTCAGCCGACGTTGCGGGTGGCCGATTTGAACAATCCCATCCTTCAGCCCTGGGTCAAAGACGAGCTGAAAAAGACCAACGACAAGGTTCTGGCGGGCAAGCCGGCCTTCCCGCCTCAGGTGCGCTGCTGGCCGCTGGGCGTGCCGGCGTTTGTTCTGTACACGGCGCAACCGACCTACATCATCCAAACGCCGAAGGAAGTGCTGATGATCTGGCAGTCGGACATGATGGTCCGGCACATTTATCTGACCGATAAGCACACGCCCAATCCCAAGCCGTCATGGTTTGGCGAATCCATCGGCCACTACGAAAATGGCGACACGCTGGTGGTGGATACGATCGGGCTGAACACCAAGACCTTCGTCGACAATTACCGCACGCCCCACACCGACAAGCTGCACGTGGTCGAACGCTACCGCCTGATGAACGCGGAAACCCGCATCGAAGTGAGCCTGACGGTCGAAGACCCCGGCGCGTTCACGACGCCCTGGCAGGCCAAGCAGCTTTATGCGCGGCTGGAAGTCGGCGCGATGGCGGAATCCACCTGTGCTGAAGGCAACATCAATTACTTCAATTTCGACTTCGACCCGCTGCCGCAGCAAGATCATCCGGATTTTTGACCATGCTTCGTTTCAGAGATTTTGTTTTCGCAGGTGTCTTTGCCGCAGCTGCCACGTGCGGCTTTTGCGGCGGCGCCAGTTTCGCCCAGAACAGCGCACCGCCGCTGAGCCTTTCGCCCACGCCCAATGTGGGCTGGATCGCCTATGGCACCGATTTTCTGCCGCCCGCGAGCGGCGCTGGACCGATCCTCAGCGACCCTCAGCACCCCTTCATTCCCGATGAAGTGGAATACCGCGCGGCACAGCCGTCCATGAAGTTTCTGGGCGCCTCCACCTTCCGTGTGGCGGACCTCTCCAACCCAATCCTGTTGCCGTGGACGCGCGAAGCCCTGCGTAAGCGCAACGAGGCGGTGCTGGCGGGTAGGCCCGGCTACACGCGGCAGACGGCGTGCTGGCCCAACGGCGTGCCGGTTTATCTGCTCTACCCGGTGCAGCCGCTGTTCTTTGTCCAGACCGCCAAAGAGATCGTGATGATGACCCAGTTCGATCACATGGTGCGTCACGTCTATCTGAACGTGCCCCATTCGGCGAAGGCCGCCCCATCCTGGCACGGCGAGTCGGTCGGTCATTACGAAGGCGATACGCTGGTGGTCGATACGGTCGGACTGAACGATCAGGTCTTCGTCGACAATTACCGCACGCCCCATACGGACAAACTGCATATCGTCGAACGCTTCCACATGATCGAGGGCGGCAAGGTCCTGCAGGTGGACCTGCGCGTGGAAGACCCCGGCGCGTTTACCCAGCCCTGGAACGCTATTCAGCGCTACCGCCGGGTCGAGCCAGGGCCTATCATTGAGATGAACTGCGCGGAAAATAACGCGAACTATTTCAACCATGAAACCGAGCCGATGCCGGAAGCCAAACGGCCGGATTTTTGAGACGAGTGAGGTCCCGATGTTTCGTTTTTTGTCGCGAGTCACAGCCTCCCACCCTCCCCTTGAGGGAGGGTGGGAGGCTTCGCCCTTTGGGCTACGCCGCGTTCGACCCTCCCTCAAGGGGAGGGTAGGAGCAGTAGCGGCATCTCTCTTTTGTCTGACGGCCGCGTCAGCGGCGGAGAATTCCAGCATCCCGAATTTTTGGGCGCCTACGGACGGATGGATCGCCATCAACTCGGATTTCGTGGCCGTTCCAGGCAGCCCCAGCCCGGTGACCTGGGATCCGAAATATCCGTTCCGCCGTAACGACGAGCCCGGCCAAGCCACCTATCGCATCGCGGACCTCAGCAATCCCAATCTGAAGCCTTGGGTCGTCGCCGAGCTGAAGAAGTGGAACGACAAAGTTTTGGCCGGCGGCGAGCTTGGAACCACCCCACGCTGGAGCTGCCTGCCGGGGGGCGTGCCGGGATTCTCCATCTTCGTGGTCGAGCCGGTTTACGTCATTCAATCGCCCAAGGAAGTGCTGCTGATCTATTCCGGCAACCGCGAGGTCCGGCATGTTCATATGAACGTGCCGCACAGCAACAATCCCAAACCATCCTGGTACGGAGAATCCGTGGGCCACTACGAGGGCGATACGCTGGTGGTGGACACCATCGGGCTGTCGACCAAGGCCGTCGTGGATAATTACCACACGCCGCACACCGAAAAGCTGCACGTCGTGGAACGCTATCATCTCATCGAAGAGGGCAAGCGCCTTGAGGTCAATCTGACCGTGGACGATCCGGAAGCCTTCAATCAGCCTTGGCAGACGAAGCAGACCTACACCCGCACGCCGAACCGACCGTTGATCGAACAGAACTGTTCCGAGAACAACGACAACATCTTCAATATACCGGGCTGGGTGGGCGCTCCAGAGGCGGCCAAACCGGACTTCTGACGTATCGTTTTCAGGGAGGGATGATGACTGCTTCGAGGATGTTTGCGGCCGCCATGGGCGCCGCGACGCTCGCATGTGCGGGCACGGCGCTGGCGGCCGACAACACGCAGATTCCACCCTTCGCCTTTATGGACGGCGGCTGGCAGGCCGCGGGAGCGGACTTCCTGCAGCCGCCAAGCGGTCCGGGTCCCGTGCGCGACGTTCCAGGTCACGAGCATGGTGGCAACAACACGGGGGCGCAGCCTACCTTTCGCGATGCGGACGTCAGCAATCCCATTCTGCAACCCTGGGTGCGTGAGGCGCTCACCAAGGTGAATGAGAATGTAAAGGCGGGCGGGCGTGGCGGGTTTACGCCGCAGGTGAGCTGCATTCCGCAGGGCGTACCCGCCTATCTGCTGCATCCCGCGCAGCCCGTCTATTTCATCCAGACGCCGAAGGAAGTGGTGCTGGTCTGGCCGCCCAATCATGAGGTGCGGCGGGTCTATCTGACGGATAAGCACAGCGCCAATCCTGGGCCGTCCTGGTTCGGCGAATCCATCGGCCACTATGAAAACGGCGATACGCTGGTGGTCGACACCGTCGGACTGAACGACAAGTCTTACGTCGACAATTTCCGCACGCCGCACACCACCAAACTGCACGTTGTAGAGCGCTTCAAGATCAATCCCGATCAAAAGGGGCTGACGGTGGACGTGATGGTGGAAGACCCCGGCGCCTTCACGACGCCCTGGCATGCGATGCAGCGTTATCGCCGCGTGCAGAACGGGCCGATGCCGGAGCAAAGCTGCGCCGAGAATCCGAACAATTTCCTCGGCTATGACATGGACCCCATTCCGCAGGCCAAGACCCCTGACTTCTAAGAAAAAGGAACGCCCCTATGACCCACGCCTCTTTGCGCCTGTTGCTTGCCACGAGCGCCACGGCGGCGTTGGCATTGGCCGCTGCGCCCGCCAACGCAGCCACGGCGTGCGCCGATCTGGTTCAACTGAAGATCGCTGCCAAAGACATCGGCTTGCCGAACGGCGGCGCAACGATCTCGTCTGCACAAATCGCCACGGTGGTTGCCGATCCCGCTAACCCCGGCGCGACGAAGGAATATTGCAAGGTGCTCGGCGCGGTGCAGCCGCTCGATCCCAACGCGCCGCCGGTGAATTTCGAAGTGAACCTGCCGATGCAGTGGAACGGCAAGGCGGTGCAATATGGCGGCGGCGGCAGCAATGGCGTTCTGATTACCGGTCTTGCGCCATTGCGCGATGCGCGGCGCGATACGCCCGTTCCGGTGGCGCGTGGCTTTGCGACATGGGGCACGGATTCCGGCCACGACAACAAGAAGCTGGCTGAGCCTATGGCGTTCGCGCTGAACGACGAGTCGCTGACCAACATGGCTTATGCCGCCTACAAGAAGACGCACGATGCGGGCGTGCGCATCGCGACGGCCTTTTACGACCGCGCGCCGACGAAGATGTATTTCTATGGCGGCTCCGAAGGCGGACGCGAGGCGCTGACCATGGCGCAGCGTTTCCCCAATGATTTCGACGGCATCGTCGCGGTGGTCCCAGTGGCGAATTACACGGGCGGTCAGTTGGTGCGGAATAAGCTGGCGCAACTGCAAAACGATGGCGGCTGGCTCAACCCGGCCAAGGTGAAAACGCTGATGACGGCCGTCAATGCGGCTTGCGACAAGCTCGACGGTTTGGCGGACGGGGTGATCGGCGCCTACGAACAATGCATGACGGTTTTCGATCCGAAGGTAATCCGCTGCGCGTCCGGCAAGGATGAAGGCGATACCTGTTTATCGGATGCACAGATCGAAGCCGACCGCCTGATACACCGGCCGTTCCCGTATCCGTTCGCGATGAAGAACGGGACGACAAGTTTCCCCGGCTGGACCTATGGCAGCGAGGTTCAGCCCGGCGGCATGGTTGATACCATTACCGGGTTGGAGCCGCCGCGCTTCCCGCTTATCTCGGAAAAGGTGCAATCGGTCGCCTGGGCGAACTCCAACGGCTTTATCCGCTACTACGTCGCGAAGGACGCCAAGTTCAACCCGTTCCAATTCTCGATTCAAGAAAGCACCGCCCGCCTGCGCGAAATCTCGCAGATGTTCGACGCGACCGATCCGGACTTGTCTGCGTTCCTCGCGCGTGGCGGCAAGCTGATCCTGAAAGGCAATGGCGCGGACTATCAGCGCAGCGTGCTGCAGGAGACCACCTATTACAAATCCGTCGTCGCCAAGATGGGCCCGGCGCGCGTGGATTCGTTTATGCGTTTTTATACGACGCCCGGCGTCAATCATCCGGGTAACGGCGTGATGGCAAACGGCGAAGCGGTACCGGCGAAAGTGGACATGCTGGGTGCGCTCGACGGATGGGTCGATGGCGGCAAAGCACCGGCAGTGCTGATGCAGGTGTCGCAGGAACAGAAGGCGCCGTTCCCGACGGTCGCCGCGCGGCCGATGTGCCTGTATCCCGCCTACCCGCGCTACGACGGCAAAGGCGACGTGAAGGACGCTGCCAGTTTCAGTTGTGCGAAACCGTGATCATGAAACCAAATCTCTCACCATGGCCGGCCTCCGAGCCGGCCACCCAGCAGGCGAGCGTCGGCGAGCCAATGATTCTTTTGCGCCCGCAGACGCGTGCGCACTAGGTGGCCGGGTCAAGCCCGGCCATGGTAAAGTTGGTTTTTGAACGAGGGGTAAAGAGGTTGAAGAAATAATGCTCCGTAAACGGACGCTATTGTCGATCGTGAGCCTTGTGCTCTCATCCGCGGCATTCGCTGCCGACGCGCCCTCCCCGCCCGATCTCCAAGCCAATGGCGGTACGGCGTGGATCGCGATGAACAACGATCTGGCGCCGGTGCCGGGTGAGACGCCGCCCAGCACGTTCGATCCGGCGCATCCCTATGTGCCGAATGGACGGGCGGCGCAGGCGACGTTCCGCATTGCCGACACCGCCAATCCCAATCTGAAGCCCTGGGCGGCGGCGCAGATGAAGAAAGACAATGACGCGGTCTTGGCCGGCAAGAACGCATTCACCGCGCGGTCAAGCTGCACACCGGCGGGCGTCCCCGGATTTTCGTCCTACATTGTCGAGCCGATCTATTTCATCCAGACGCCGAAGGACGTGCGGCTCATTTTCGCCGGCAACCAGGAGGTCCGCCGAGTACGGATGAACGTAGAGCATTCCAAAAATCCTAGGCCGTCCTGGTATGGCGAGTCGGTCGGCCGCTATGAAGGCGACACGCTTGTGGTCGACACCATCGGCATGAACACCAAGACCTATGTCGACAATTACCGCACGCCCCACACTGAAAAGCTGCACGTCGTGGAGCGCTACCGCCTGACGGACAACGGACGTGTGCTGGAGACGAAGATCACGGTGGATGACCCGAACACGTTCAACAAGCCCTGGTCGGCGTTACAGCGGTATCG
The DNA here is from genome assembly GCA_947473475.1 of Alphaproteobacteria bacterium. GTDB lineage: Bacteria > Pseudomonadota > Alphaproteobacteria > Micropepsales > Micropepsaceae > CAIYRG01. The sequence continues at coordinate 50,806 of CANJBZ010000007.1, read as the reverse complement.
TCGCGTTGAGGAAGGGCCGCTCACCGAGGTGGTCTGCGCGGAGAACAATTTCGGCCTGTTCGACTGGCCGGTTCCTGTCGCCAACCGGCCCGATTTTTGATAGCCGAGTGGCGAAGGCATCACGGCACAGTCTTATGCGCGGATTGAAGGTCTATACGGCGGCAGCGGTTGCGGCTTCCCTGGCGGCGGCATCCGCGGCGACGTTGGACCAGCGCGCCGCCGGTCTTCCGCAGGGCGCGGGTTTTCCGCTCGCCGCGGAAGGGACGCTGAAGCCGCGCGCCGACGGCATCCCGAATTTCGCCGCCGTCGATTATGGCTGGTACGAAGTGGGCGATGATTTCCTGCCGCCCGACTCTGGACCAGGACCGATCTTCGCCGATCCCAAACACCCCTATCGCAGCAACCAAAGCGGCGATCCGACCTATCGCGTCGCCGATACATCAAATCCCATTCTGCAGCCTTGGGTCAGGCAATCGCTGGAAAAAGCAAACGCGCGCGTTCTTGCGGGCGGCATACCCTACAATCCGCGCGAGCGCTGCTGGCCGGCGGGCGTGCCAGCGTTCACCGTCTACACGCGCGTGCGGCCCGTTTATATTGTCCAAGGCGCCAAGGACGTGCTGCTCATCAATGAGGGCGATGCACAGACCCGCCATGTTTATCTGAACGTGCCGCATTCCATGAATCCGAAGCCGTCCTGGTATGGCGAATCCGTTGGCCACTACGAAGGCCACGACACGCTGGTGGTGGACACCATCGCGATTTCGGACAAGACCTTTGTCGACAATTATCTGACGCCGCACACCAAGGCGCTGCATGTCGTCGAGCGTTACACGCTCGTGCCCGACGGCCGCACGATGGAAGTGAAAGTGGATGTCGAAGACCCCGGCGCGTTCACGACGAAATGGTCTGCCCGGCAAACCTATCGCCTGAGACTGCAAGGCGAAGTCGATGAATCGCCCTGCGCCGAAAATCACACCAACTTCTTCAGTCTCGGTGTGGCCCCAATTCCGGAAGCGAAGACCGCGGATTTCTGATCCTCCCCCGTTGTTACGGGGGAGGTGGATCGCCACGAAGCGGCGAGACGGAGGGGGCGACGGCGGCGCAATGTATGCGCGATATGAAGGTGGATAGACCGCCCCCTCACCCCGACCCTCTCCCCGAAGGGGGCGAGGGAGTCTACGGTGCTATATCTTCCAAGCGGCGGTTGCGGGTTTCGATCATTTGGGTGGCGGCGACGGCGCCGACTATCGCCACGCCGGCAAACATCAGGAATACCGACTCGATTCCGTGCGACACCATCGTCAGGCCAACCACAGTCGGGCCGGCGGCCGATGCCAAACGCAGCCAGCATGTCCCCGCCGCCGTTCCGATGGCGCGCATGCGCGTCGGATAAATCTCCGGCGTGTAGAGATAGAGCACGGTGTTGATGGTGCTCATTACGCCGTAGCTAAGCGTCACGAACAGAATCACCCGGTTCACATCGTCCGCCCCGAACAGGCCCAACGGCGCGAGGAGCAAGCCGCCCAGGATGAAGCCCGCGGTCATCCAGGCTTTGCGCCCGACGCGGTCGATCACGAACACGCAGACCAGCAGCACCAGGATTTGCGTCGCATTGGTCAGCAGCGCGAAATTCAGCGAGGCCTGCAGCGGCAGGTGATAGACGCGGTTGTAGAGCGTCGGCATGAAATTGTTCAGGCCGTTGGTGACCCCATAAGCGGTCGCCCAGATCACCCATACGATCAGCGTGCGATGGCGATAGACCGGCGAAAACAGCTCGGACCAGCGGCTCTTCTGCATTGCCGTGGCCGAAAGCGCGTGCGCCTGCACGGGAGTGCGCTCGGGCGTACTTGCCTCAAGACTGCGGATGATGGCTTCGGCTTCGGCAAAGCGTCCCTTGCGGATCAGCCAGCGTGGACTTTCCGGCAGGCGCGAAACCAAAAACGTGATCAGCAGCCCCGGCACGGTGCCCATGAGAAACAGCACGTTCCAGCCATAGACGGGCACAAGCTGCGCGCCCGCAACCGCGGCGGCCAAAAATCCGATGGGGAAGATCAGCTCATAGAGCATGAAGAACCGCCCTCGCCCATGCGCGCGGGACAGTTCGTTGATGTACGTAGCCGCCACTGGCATCTCGCCGCCGACGCCGATCCCCTGGATCAGACGGCAGATGAACATTTCGGTGAAATTGCCGGTGAAGGCGCATGCAAGGCTGACGACGGCCATGATGAGCGTCGCATAGGTGGCGCTCATCACGCGGCCGATGCGCTCGCCGAGCCAGCCGAAGATCAACGCGCCTGCGAATTGTCCGATGTAGCTCGCCGCCAAAAGATAACCGACTTGCGTCAGCGTCAGGCCCCATAGCTGCACCAGCACAGGGGTTGCGGATGCGAGCGACAGCGCCGTGAAAGCATCGAAGAATGTGGCGCTGCCCATGATGACGCGCGGGCGGATATGCCAGCGGGAAAACGGCACGGATTCGATGCGCGCGATCAACTCGGCCGCGCGGACGGCATCGTCGGCAACTGCCCCGGCCGTCTGCGCGGCTCCCCCGCCCGCGGACATCAGATGCGCCCCAGCAGCGTCAGCAGGTCTTGCGCGATCACGTCCGGGTTTTCGATAGGCGTCAGGTGACGGCCGCTCGGGATGATGTGCAGCGTCGAACCGGCAATCGCGTCATGCATGGCTTTGGCCATGGCGACCGGGGCCGCGTAATCCTCTTCGCCGACGATGACCGCGACCGGCATTTTGAACGCGGGCAGATAGTGCCTCAGGTCGGCATCGCCCAGAAGCGCGCACGTCGAAGCGTAACAATCGACATCGTTAGCCACGAAGACGTCCGTGAATTTCTTCACCACGTCCGGGCGCACCGGCGGAAACTTTTCCGAAAACCAGCGCGTGATCTGGAAGGCGATCAGCGCCGCCATGCCCTTTTCCTTGCCGGCGGCCGCGCGCTCGCGAAACTGCTTGGGCGCTTCGGGGCCGTACCAGGCGGTCGTGTCGATCAGCGCCAAGGCTTGCGCCCGGGCCGGGTAAAGGCCGCCGAAGGCCTGCGCCACGCAGCCGCCCATGGAGCAGCCCGCAACCGCGCTTTCCTTCCAGCCGATGTGATCCATCAGTTCGGCCAGATCGCGCGCAAACAGCTCGGACGAATAGACCATGTGGGGGCGGCTGGAGCGGCCATGGCCGCGCGCGTCATAGGTGAGGATGTCCGCGCGGTCGCCGATCTGCTCCTCCACGCCGTCCCACACCGTGCGGTCGAGCGCGAGCGAATGGACCAGCGCCAGTTTCGGGGCGCGCTCGCTTCCGGCACTCCTGACCGTGTAGGAAATCTTGCAACCATCGGAGGTGGTGAATGAACCGTCTTGCGCTGTCATGTTCGGGCCGTGCTGAGTTGTCTGGGACTGTAAGGGAGCTATTCTCGTGCACCAATCGAAGAGAAAGCTCAACCCCGGCACAATCGGGTGAACGGCTCATAAAACCGGCTGGCGCGATTGAGAAAAACGAGGTCATGCCCGAGCGTTTGGACGTGGTCGAAACCGCGCTCGCGCATGAACGCCGCCATTTCGGCCTGGGCGTGGTCAAAATTGCATTCCACGGTGAGCGCGTGGACAAACAGTCTGGAGAAATCGATGGCCCGGAGGATGGCCAGCTCGCTGCCCTCGGTATCGATGCTCAGATAGGTGATCTCCGAAAGGCCACTATCGGCTGCGATGCCGTTGAAAGGCCGCGTAAGAACCTCGATCGTTTCGGCGCGCCCGCCATATTGGCGAAGCTCCGCCTCGATGCGTTGCCGGTGCTCGGGATCGTAGTCTTTCGTAATGCCCGACAGCATCTCGGAATAACCACTCAGCTTCAGGAAGGGCACGGTGCCTTCCGTGTCCGAAACGCAGCAATTGAGCGCGCGGCATGACCGGTTTGCGGTCAGCTTTTCGAAGACATCGGGATTGGGCTCGACCGCAACACCCGTCCAACCGCGAACCTTCTCGAAGAAGTAGGTGTTGCTGAAGGTCACCCCATCGTGCGCCCCGATGTCGGCAAAGGTGCCGCCGGTCAGCCCACCGAACATCCAGCGGTCCAGCACGACGTCCTGCAAATACTGCGACCTGTATGCCGTCGGATCGGTGACAAAGCCCTCAGAGGGCGCCGGGGCACCCACCCGCGCGATAATATCGGCGAAGGGCGCGGGAATATCGCGGAAATATTCACCCAGCAGCGCGCGGCGATAGGCGGCTGTCATTTCGGGAATCATGCCACGGGCGAAATAGAGATTGCCTTGGCTGGCGTGCAGATAGGGCTGGACGGGCATTGCGGCGACGGCTCGCTCAAGCAGCCGGCTGGCCGCATCCATGTTGCCACGGCTTGCCGCCATCAGACCCGACAGGTGCAAGGCCTCGGCGTTATTGGGGTCCGCCGCGAGCACGCCGACATAGATTTGCTCGGCTTGGGCAAGCTGCCCGGCGCGCTGGAGCCTCAGAGCTGTCTCAAGCCATGCGGCCACCGCCATTTTCTCCAACGCCAAGGTTCCGGACGCAGTTTTGACCGTTTTCGAAGCGTTGGAAATGCCGCTTGCGGGGGGCGTGCCTCTATTTTACGACTCTGGTGTGGATTTATCGCCGTACAGCGGAGGCTTCGTGGACCGTAGATTCTTTATTGGCGCATTAGGGGGCACGATCGCAGCGCCGGTTCTTCCGGGGCTCGGCTTCGCCGCGGAGCGGGCATCCCTGACGGCGGGGCTTCCTGAAGGCGACTATGAGATGGCGGTCATGGAGGCGCTTCCCGGCAAGCGCCCGCTGATTAAGCTGACCAACCGGCCGCCGAATTATGAGACGCCCGCGTCTTTCTTTGCCGATCCAATCACGCCAAACGATGCCTTTTTCGTGCGCTACCATTTGGCCAACATCCCGCCCCGGATCGATCAGGCGCAGTGGAAGCTTGAGGTCGGCGGCGAAGGTGTCAACACCCCGCTGCAACTGAGCTTCGCCGACCTGCAACGCGGCTATGAGCAGGTGGAAATCACGGCGGTGTGCCAGTGCTCCGGCAACCGTCGCGGCCTTTCCACGCCCCATGTTCCGGGCGTGCAGTGGAGCGTCGGCGCGATGGGCAACGCGACGTGGCGCGGGCCCCGCCTCAAAGACGTGCTGGGCAAAGCCGGTCTGAAAGGCGGCGTGGTTGAAATCGTCGTCGATGGCGCCGATGGCGCTGTCATCATGGGAACGCCGGATTTCGTCAAAAGCCTGCCACTGTCGAAGGCTATCGACGACAACACGATCATCGCGCTGCAGATGAACGGCCAGCCTCTGCCGCATTTCAACGGCTTCCCGGCGCGTCTCGTTGTGCCCGGCTGGACCGCCACCTATTGGATGAAACACCTCACCTCCATCCAGGCGGTGACAAAGCCCTATGACGGCTTCTGGATGAAAGGCGCTTACCGCCTGCCGACAGGCATGTTCCCCCGGATGGAGAGCTTTGCCAGCCAGGAGAACGCGATGAACACCCCGATCACGGAAATGGTGGTCAACTCGCTGATTACCTCTCCAGCCGAAGGAGGCCAGGTGCGGCGCGGCGATATGGTCAACGTCGCCGGCATTGCCTGGGATGGCGGCTATGGAATCAGCGCCGTTGCCGTATCCGTCGATGGCGGCATGAATTGGCAGAACGCGACATTGGGAAGGGATATGGGGCGGTTCTCATTCCGGCCCTGGACCTACCGCTTCGGAGCGAACGCCGCCGGAACGCAGACCATTCTTTCGCGCGCCACAAACAGCCGGGGCGAGACCCAAGTCGACAAGCTCGTGTTCAATCCGGCGGGCTACCAGAACAATGTCGTGCGGCCGACGTCCATCGTCGTGGCCTAAGGAGCACAACTATGAAATTGGGCCAATTTATTCTGATCCCCGCCGCGCTCGCCATGACGGGCGCTTTCGCAGCCGAGACGCCGAACCTTCTCAGGGATGCGCCGGGCCGCGCAATCGTGGAAAATAATTGCGGCGTCTGCCACAGCCTCGACTACATCCGGATCAATGCGCCGTTCATGAACCGGCAGACCTGGACGGCGGAGGTGAACAAGATGATCAACGCCTTCGCAGCCCCGATTCAGAAATCGGACGCGGACACGATCATCGAGTACCTGACGACGAACTACGGCGAAAAATAGTTCCGCCGTCCTGGCCCGGTAACTTCACTCAAAGCCGCCCGTTCGTCTGGCGCTCGGCGAAAGCCAGCACGGCAGCAAACGTGCACAGCGCGACCGCGACGATACCGATGAACAGAAAATCTCCGAATGTGTACATGGTGCAGCTCCTCTTTTTGCTGAGCGGAGAATGCTCCGCTTTGATGGCGCCGTTTTGATGTGAGTCAAACCCGGTGCGAATGTTGCAGCGCGGTTCGGTGGTCCGCGAAAAACGGTTAGCAGGAGGTAAGCGGCCGCATACAGGGCGAGCGAACCCGCGACATCGATTTCCGGCCGGCCCGGCAAGAAATGCCGCATTCACGGCAAAAATTGCCCACCCCGGCAGAAACTGCCGGGCACGATGTGCCGCTAATTGGTTTCTGCCGGGTCAAAAATTTCCTACCGTTCCTGCGCGGACGTCCTTAATCGATCGGTCAAATTGTACGGAATGGGCATTGCGATAGCACCGTTTGGGAAAAACATCCCACGAGCACAACGCTCGCTATCTGCCAGAACGGAGACATTGCATGCTTAGCGTCAATACGAACAACGGAGCCATGGCCGCCCTGCAGTTTCTGACCAAGACCCAGTCGGAATTGCAAACCACCCAGAGCCACATCAATTCGGGCTTGAAGGTTGCCAATGCGAAAGACAACGGCGCCGTCTTTGCCATCGCGCAGACCATGCGCGGCAACATTGCCGGCTACACGGCCGTTTCGGACAGCCTCAACCGCGGTATGTCGACCGTGGACGTGGCGATCTCCGCCGGCCAGTCCATCTCGGACTTGCTCAACGATCTTAAGGGCAAGTCCCTCGCCGCTGCCGATGCGTCGCTCGATACGGCCAGCCGCAACGCTTTGAACGCGGACTTCTCGGCACTGCGCGATCAGATCGGGACGATCGTGCAGAATGCAGGGTTCAACGGCGTCAATCTGGTTGACGGTTCGACGGCGAACTACCAGGCCCTCGCATCGTCCGACGGCACGAAGAAGATCACCGCTCAGGGGCAGACCCTGGCTCTGTCCGGCTCGATCGTCACCCTGACCAGCACGGGGACGATTTCGACCCAGGCAAAGGCGTCCACGATGGTGGCAACCATCAATGCCTCGATCGGGAACGTCAACTCATCGCTGGCGAAGCTGGCCTCCGGATCCAAGAAGTTCCAGATCCAGGGCGAGTTCGTGCAGAAGCTGGTCGATACCCTGAATTCGGGTATCGGCAACCTGGTGGATGCGGACATGGCGACCGAAAGCGCCAAGCTGCAGTCTCTACAGGTGAAACAGCAGCTGGGCGTGCAGGCATTGTCGATCGCCAACCAGGCGCCGTCGATCACCCTGTCTCTGTTCCGTTAATGAAGTCTCGGTGGGGCCGGTCTCGGCCGGTCCCACTTTTTTCTAGTTCGGATTTGGAAGGCGCTGCTGTTGCGACACGATCATGATCGATCCCATCACCAATGGCCGTAACACGCGGGATGCCGCGAATGAAACACGGCAGCCCCCGGCGGCCACGCCTGGCGCTCCAACGCCCGACACCAATCTCGCGCCGGATCAGCGCGTCGAAGTCGTCCGAGCGGCTGTCGAAAAACTGATCAAGAAAAGCCTGCCTCCCAATTCCAGGCTTCAGGTGGAAAAGGACAAGGAGCTCGGCACCTTCATCTATCGTTCGGTCAACCCGGACACCGGCGAGGTCATCAAACAATGGCCGTCGGAGCAGTTGATTGCGATGCGGGAATATCTGAAGGAAATGTCCGGCATGCTGGTCGACACCCAGGCCTGATCCCGCTGCAACATCAATTTACCTAACGCCCGCGCCTTTGCCCCGGGCGCAATCCGTCTTGCCCAGATAAGCGGAAAAGCGCACCCTTGCGCCCGAAAACTGCTGTCGCCCGGACAAACCCAAAACATAATTGGAGAGGCGGGGACCGCACGCGGGAAACACGGGGCTATGTCCCCGGCCAGGAGGATGTCATGCGCAAAGCGCTATTGCTTACCGTGTCTGCCACCCTTCTCGCCCTTGTGGCACAAGCGCATGCGCAAGGAGGCGCCGCCCTTCAGGGCACGGTAAGTTCCGCCAAAGAAGGCGCCATGGAAGGCGTCGTGGTCACGGCGAAGAAAGACGGTTCGGTGATCGCGTTATCGGTCGCGACAGACAACAAGGGCCATTACAGCTTTCCCGCCGGCCGGTTGGAGCCGGGGCATTACACGCTGAAAATTCGCGCCACCGGTTACGATCTCGATGGCGCCGCGGCGGCGGATGTGAAGGCGGGCGCTCCGGCGAACGCGGATCTGAAACTTGCGCCGACAAAGAACCTCGTGGCGCAATTGACGAACGCCGAATGGCTGGCGAGCGCGCCCGGTAGCGATGAGCAGAAGAAGTTTTTGCTCTCCTGCAATTCCTGTCACTCCTACCAGCGCATCGTGAACTCACAGCACGACGCCGACGAGTTCATGCAGGTGTTCGACCGCATGGCCGGTTACTACCCCGGCAGCATGCCTACGCAGCCGCAACGTCTTATCGGCACGGCGCGGCGCAATCTGGGCGGCGGCGCGGGCAATGCGATGGGCGCGAGCGATGAACGCGCCAATGCCATGCGGCAAGCCGCGGAATGGCTTGCGAGCATCAATCTCAGCAAGGGGCCGCAGCACAGCTATTCCTATAAGACGCTGCCCCGTCCCACCGGCAAAGCCACGCGCATGATCGTCACGGAATACGATTTGCCGCGAAAAAACATCATGCCCCATGACGTGATCGTCGATGGCGACGGCATGGTCTGGTACTCGGATTTCGGTGCTCTCTTCATCGGCAAGATGGATCCGAAAACCGGCAAGGTGACGGAATATCCCGTTCCGAAAATCAAGGAAGGCTTCCCGGTCGGCACGCTCGATCTGGAAGAAGACAAGGACGGCAATATCTGGGCCGCCATGATGTATCAGGGCGGCGTCGCCAGACTGGATAAGAAAACCGGCAAAGTGCAGACATGGTCCGTCCCGAAAGAATGGCAGACGGACGCCACGCAGCAATCCTTTGCCTCGCCCACGTCCGTGCATGTCGACGGCAAGGTATGGGTGAAGAATTCCGACCGCGCGCAAATTCTGCGGCTCGATGTGAAAACGGGGCAGTGGGAAAATTTCGGCTCGTTCACCGATCCGGAAACCAAACGCTCCATCGGCTCCTACGGCATCAACGCAGACCGCGATAACAGACTGTATATGCTCGATTTCAACGGCAACAATATCGGCATACTGGACGGCGCAACGAAGAAGCTGGAAGTTCATAAAACCAGCATTCTGCGCTCGCGCCCGCGGCGCGGCCGCGTAGACGAGCAGAACCGTTTGTGGTTCGCGGAATATGACGGCAACGCCATCGGCATGTACGACCCCAAAAGCAAAGCCATCCGCGAATGGGTTGTTCCGATTGCTTGGAGCAATCCGTATGACGTCGCCGTCGACAAAAACGGGGACGCATGGACGGGCTCGATGATGACCGACCGCGTCACGCGCATTAACACCAAAACCGGCGAGATGACGGATTATCTGCTGCCGAACTCCACCAACATCCGCCGCGTCTGGATCGACAATTCCACGACGCCGGTGAGCTTCTGGGTCGGCAGCAATCATGGCGGCTCGATCGTGAAGCTGCAGCCACTCGATTAGCCGGGGGCGCAACCAGCGCGCCTTCGGGAGGGGCCGGCGCTTGCCGCGGGGATGTTGTGGGCGAGTAGGTGGCCGCCGGAGCATGCTTTCACAAGGTCCAGCGCCGCTGGGTAAGTAGGAGATTTTCCATGTCGCTTGCAAAGCGCCTCCTGGCGCGTCCGCTCATCGCCGCTGCGGGCCTGTTTGCCGCGCTTGTTTCATCGGATGCACAAAGCCAAGCACCGCGCATTACCCTGTATGAAGGCGCGAGACTGATTGCGGGCGATGGCTCACCGGCGGTCGAGAATTCCGCGTTCCTCGTCACCGGCGCCACCTTCACGCGCGTCGGGCGCAAAGGCGACATCCCTCTGCCCGCCGGCGCCGCGCGAGTCGATCTGACCGGTAAAACGGTGATGCCGGCACTGGTCGATATGCACGGCCATTTCGGCTTTCAGAACCTTGCCGCCGGCACCATGTCGAAGGAGACGTTCACCCGCGAGAACCTGATCGACCATTTGCAGCGGCTGGCCTATGTCGGCGTCGGCGCGGCGGTCGGCATCGGCGATCTGGTGGACCGCTCCGATTTGCACGGCGGACGCACCAAATGGGGCGACGTGCCGCTAAGAGTGCGTAACGAGGTCGTTCCCGGCGCCGCTGTGTTCAAGACCGCTGGACCGGGCATGGCGTGGCCGGGATCAGGCGCGCAAGGCGATCCGTCGCGAGTCGATGTTTCCTATGGCGTCTCCACGCCCGAAGAAGCGCGTGCCGCCGTGCGCGATTACGCGCAATTGAAGCCGGAATTCATCAAGATTTGGGTGGACGACCGCGAGGGGCAGAAGAAGACGCTGACGCCTGCACTTTACGGCGCGGTCCTCGATGAAGCGCATAAGGCGAATGTGCCCGTCGCCGTCCACAACGTGAAACTGTCAGACGCCAAGCTGATGGTCAAAGGCGGCTTGGAAGGCTGGCTGCATGTTCCGGTGCGCGGCGGCGATGTGGTTGATGCCGAGATGATCGCGCTGGTGAAGGACCGCATCGCGCGCAACGACAGGCCGGTGATGTGGGTGACACCCGCGCTGATTACGGGATGGATGAACATGACCGGGGGCGCGGCGCGGCCTTCATGGCTCGACGACCCGCTCCTGAAGGCGCTGTACTCGCCACAGCAGATCGAGCGGTATTGGGGCGAGCCGCTGAAGAAGATGACGCCCGATCAGGTGGCGCGCGCTAAGGCCGCGTTCGCGGCGGACGGCAAGAACATGATGGTGCTGCGTGGAGCGGGGATGATCGTCGTCGGCGGCACGGACACCGGCCAGACGCGCCATCTGATGGCGTTCCAGAATCACCTCGACCTGGAAAGCATGGTCGCGATGGGCATGACGCCGAACGAGGCGATCAAAGCGGCCACGAGCGACGGCGCGCGTATCGGAAAATTCAACACGGGACTGGTCGCGGGCGGACGTCAGGCCGACTTCATCGTGCTGAACGCCAATCCGCTCGAAAACATCTCGAACACGCGCAAGATCGACAAAGTCTATTTGCGCGGCGACGAAGTGCCCCGCGCGCGGTACGCCGCAAACTGGGCGGCCAAGCTGAAAACGGCTGCTGCGAAATAAAAAGGGGAACCACTAAGTTCACGAAGAAGACACGAAGGACACAAAGAGAAAACAAGCTTTGTGATCTTTGTGTCTCCTTAGTGTCCTTTGTGGTTCCCCTTATTTTTCAATCTTCGGCGTTGCGGATATCGCGGATCGCGTCTTCGCCTTCGGAGCTGTGGATCCACGATTCGGCGTTGTCTTTGGACTTGAACTGCAACGGCACGCGGTGTGGGCGTACCCGCCCCTCTACCGGCACGAACACCTCGTAGGTGCCTGCAAAGCGGGCGTCCTTAGTCACCTCCGCGTAGGGCTGCGGGAGCGTATCCTTCTTCTTTTTCGCCATGATGGAGTTCCTCTATCAAGCAGCCTGCGGGCGTGCCGGACGGCCCTGCCCGCGTGGGCGACGATTGAAGCGGCGCTGCTGTTCGCCGGGTTCCGGTTTCGCATTCGCGTATTGGCGCTCCGACGCCTGCCCGTAGCGTTCACCAGCCATTACGGTCAGATCCTGCTTCACCAGCTTTTCAATGGCCTTGAGCGAGGGACGTTCCGACGGGTCGCAAAAGGCGATTGCAATGCCCGCGCTGCCCGCGCGTGCGGTACGGCCGATGCGATGCACATAGCTCTCGGCGACGTCAGGAAGCTCAAAATTGACGACGTGCGTTACGTCATCGATATCGATACCGCGCGCGGCAATATCGGTAGCGACCAGGATGCGCGCGCGGCCCTGGCGGAATTCATCCAGCGCCCGCTGCCGCGCGTTTTGGGACTTGTTGCCGTGAATGGCTTCGGCGCGATGGCCCGCCTTTTCCAGATTTTCGGCGACCTTATTGGCGCCATGCTTGGTGCGGGTAAAAACGATCACCCGTTTCATGGCGGCATCGGCCAAAAGCGTGTTCAGAAGCGGCCGCTTGTCCTGCGCCGGAACGAAGTAGACGCGCTGCTCGATTTTGTCGGCGGTGATGGTCTTGGGTGAAACCTCGATCCGCGCCGGTTCGTGCAACACTTCCGCAACCAGATGCGCCACTTCGTTCGGCATGGTCGCCGAAAAGAGCATCGACTGCCGCTTGCGCGGAAGGCGAGACACGATCTTCCGCACGTCGCGAATGAAGCCCATGTCGAACATACGATCGGCCTCGTCGATGACCAGCGTAGTAGCCAGATCCAGCCGCACATGTTTCTGGGTGATGAGATCGAGCAGGCGGCCCGGCGTCGCCACCAGAACGTCCACGCCCCCACGCATGACCTGCACCTGACGGTGCTGGTTGACGCCGCCAAGGATGACGGCATGACGGAGCTTCAGATGCCGCCCATAGGTCTGCAGCGATTCATCGATCTGCACCGCAAGCTCGCGGGTCGGCGCCAGAATCAGCGCCCGCACGCAATTGGGAAGAACCCGCTCATGCGGTGCGGAAAGATGCTGCAGCAGGGGCAAGCCGAACGCCGCCGTCTTGCCGGTTCCGGTTTGCGCGAGGCCGAGCACGTCGCGGCCACTGAGGATGAGGGGAATGGCCTGGGCCTGAATCGGCGTCGGCACGAGGTATTTTTCGGTGGCAAGCGCGCGCAGAAGCGGCTCGGCCAAGCCGAGGGTCGAGAAAGTAACGTCAGTCACATTTGTCCTTATTGCTCCAGAACGCAAAAGCGTGTTCGAGGGCGGTTGCCGTCTTCCACGCACATCTGGAGCGAACGGTATGTTGGAAATTCACCCCGCCGTGACAGGCTTTCCAAAAATGGCGCCGTCGTGCGACCGCTGGGGTGCGGCGCTTATATCAACGCTTAGCTTAATAAAGTCAACCCAGAGGGGGCGCGGCATTCGTTAAGGGCTGTCTGGCGGGCGTTGTGGCGCATTCCGCGTCTCACGCAGCTTTGCCTGCACCACGTTCTCCAGCATGCCAAGGAAACGCGAACGATCCTTGTCCGTGAAACCGGGATTGAACGTCTGCTGTCCCGTGGCCTCGCGCAAGTGCCGATGCAGATCGCGCATGCCCAGCGCCATCCCGATGCCATCGGCGGTGAATAGCTTGCCGGAGGGACCGATGGCCGCCGCGCCTTTTTGCAGACAGCGTGAGGCCAGCGGTATGTCGGCCGTTATGGCGATGTCGTACGGGCTAATATGATCCGCGATCCAGTTGTCCGCCACGTCGGCGCCTTGCGGTACGATCACGGTTTTGATGAGCGGATTGAGACTGGGCCGAACCCCGCCATTGCTGACGATATGCACGGTCAGCCCATGACGGACGGCAACGCGCTCAACCTCCGCTTTGACGGGACAAGCATCCGCATCGACGAATATATCCGGCACGGCGATCCCGCTTCTTACGCGGCGTTGCTCTCGGTCCAGCGGATGGCCTCGCGCAGCAACTCGGTCGCGTTGGCCAGACTGAGCTTGTCCTTGATACGGGCGCAATAGGCCTGAACCGTCTTGATGCTGATTTGCAGCCGATTGGCGACCGCTCGCGTGTCCAACCCTTGGCCGAGCAGACGGAACACTTCCAATTCGCGGTCGCTCAATTCCTCGACCGGAGTCCATGTCCGGGACTTGTTGTCGACGAAGCGTTCGGCGAACAGAGCGGCGACTTCCTCGCTGACGCCCAGCTTTCCCGCCAGCACCTGATGGATGGCGGAAATGATCTTCTTGGTGGTCTCGCGCTTCATGACATAGCCGCGCGCCCCGGCGCGAATGGCGCGCTCGGCGTAGTGCCTTTCGTCGTGCATCGAGAGCACGATGACGGCGACGTTCGGATGGGTCGTCTTGATCGTCTTGATGAGTTCCAGGCCCGAGCTTTCCTTCAGCGACAGGTCGACGATGGCAAGATCTGGCCCCCGGGTGGCGATGAATTCGAGGGCTTCCTGCGCGCTTTCGGCTTCGCCGCAGACGGCGAGGTCGGGCTGCTGATTGATCAGGCTGGCGAGCCATTCACGCACCAGCGGATGATCGTCGACCAAAAGGATGCTGTGCTTCTTGTCAGACATATTGGGGATCACGCTGCTTGGTGGAGTCGAAATTGATTTCTATTCCGGCTGCCGGATGGGGAACAGTGCACGATACCACAGTGCCGCCATTCGACACCGGGCGGATATCGAATGTAGCGCCAATAAGTTTGGCGCGCTGGGCCATGATGGCCAGACCCATGCCGCCCTTTTTGGGCAGAGGCAATGGGATGCCGAAACCGTCATCCGTGACAGTCAAAACAGCGCCTTCCTCACGGGGTTCGAGCGAAATCACGACATTGCGTGCCCGCCCGTGTTTGATCGCGTTGGTCGTCGCTTCACGGGCGATATGGTACAAATGATCGGCTTGCGAGATGCTGCCGAACAGGATCGGTGCATCGCATTCAAAGCGGCACGAGATTTTGAACAGATTGGTCGTGGCGCCCGCGAAATCCTGCAGCGCCTGCATCAGCCCGCCGGCGTGCATTTCCACGGGCTGCAGGCCTTTTGCCATTTTGCGCGATAAGGAAATTCCCTCTTCGATGAGGTCGACGGTTTTGGCGGCTTCCGCCGCTTCCGGAATTCCGCGGCGCGTCAGCTTTTCCATGAGAACGTGAGCGGCGAGCGCGGTTCCCGTCAGGTGCTGGCATAATCCGTCGTGCAGGTCGAAACCCAGGCGGCGGCGCTCACGCTCGCCCACTTCCAGCAATTCGCGCTCCAGCCTTTCACGCTCGGCGATTTCACGGCGCAGCTCCGCCGTACGCTCAAGCACGCGCAGCTCCAATCCCTGTGTCAAAGACCGGATGTAGGTGAGCATGTGGATGAGAATGGCGTAGAAGACGAGCCGGATCACCGCATTCCAAGCCGGAACCAGCCAGGTATTAAAAGCAAAACCGGTGGCAAGGTCGCCCGCCGTGTACAGAGTTACGCTGAGCAGCGAGAGGCCATACGCCCACGGTGCACCCACATACCAAGCAATGATCGCGATCGGGTAGACGTAAACGGCCGACCAGGAAATCTGCCAGCCCGATAGATAGTCGGCTATCCCGATCAGACAGACGATTGCGGTCGAATTGGCGATCGTGCTTTGGCGCGATCGCTTGGCGGGCCATTCAAACCAGCTCGACGAGCGAAACATGGCAGCTACCTTTCGGCCGGCGAATCCGCCCCGTGGCGGGCACTCCCCACCCATCCTCACGGAAATGGGTTTAATTTTCCGTTTGTATTCTAAATTTTTCCTAACCCGCAACTTGGGAAACGTACCTAGGATCGACGGCAATTGCAGGGAACTTTGCGCGGGTCATCGACGGGCGCCTTAAACCTCGCCTAGATTGGCCTTCTTGCCTATGCGCTGCATGGTGCCCGTCAAGCGAGAGGGGTGAACAGAAAGTAATAGAGTCTCCCTAATCCCCCCGCTACGCACCTATTCACAATTCACCACCCACGTCGGCGCCTGCAACGATGATACCGGACCCCAGCCCATTCCCCTCAGACACCGTTCCGACCCGGCATTGGACCAGGCTGGACGACGGGCGTATTCGCTGCGACGTGTGCCCGCGCGAATGCAAATTGCATGAGGGCCAGCGGGGCTTGTGCTTCGTTCGTGCCGCAGAGGGCGGGCAGATCGTCCTGAAGACATGGGGTCGTTCGTCCGGTTTTTGCGTCGATCCTATCGAAAAGAAGCCGCTGAACCATTTTCTGCCCGGAACACCCGTGCTGTCGTTCGGCACGGCGGGGTGCAACCTCTCGTGCTCCTTTTGCCAAAATCACGACATCTCCAAGAGCCGCGAAACCGATACGCTGGCCGACCGCGCAACGCCGGAGATGCTGGCGGATGCCTGCGTGAAGCTCGGCTGCCGCTCGATTGCGTTCACCTACAACGATCCCACGATCTTTTTTGAATATGCCATCGACGTGGCGGAAGCCTGCCACGCCAGGGGAATCAAAACGGTGTCCGTGACCGCGGGCTATATGAGCCCCGCGCCGCGCGCGGAATTTTACCGGCACATCGATGCGGCCAATGTCGACCTGAAAGCCTTCACCGAGGATTTCTATTTCAAGATCACCAAGTCGCATCTCGCGCCGGTGCTCGACACCCTGGAATATCTGAAGCACGAGACCAAGACGTGGTTTGAAATCACCACGTTGCTCATTCCGGGCGAGAACGATTCCCCCAAGGAGATCGAACGGTTATCGCGCTGGGTCGTGGACAAGTTAGGCCCCGACGTGCCGCTGCATTTCTCGGCGTTTCATCCCGACTACCGCATGCTGGGGAAGGAGCGCACGCCGCACGCCACGCTCGCTGCCGCACGCCGCATCGCGATGGAGCAAGGTGTCCGATACACTTATACCGGCAATGTCCACGACATCGGACGGCAAAGCACCTTTTGCCACCACTGCGGCTCGTGCCTGATCGAGCGCGACTGGTATGCCCTTGGCACGTGGCGTCTGGATGCTCAGGGACATTGTCTGTCGTGCGGCACCCAATGCGCCGGCGTTTTCGACGGCCCCGCCGGAACATGGGGCCCGAAGCGCCAGCCGGTCAGGCTGGCAAATTTCGCGACTACCTCAGCCTAGCACTTCGTCATGCTGAGGAGCGTTGCGAAGCAACGCCTCGAAACACGCAGGGCCTATTGTTGTTTGGGTGGATGAAATTAAGATCTCTCACCGTGGCCGGCCTCCGAGCCGGCCAACCAGCAGGCGAGCGTCTGCGAGCCGATGATTCTTTTGCGCCCGCCGACGCGGGCGCGCTGGGTGGCCGCCTCAAGGGCGGCCATGGTGAGTTTAGCTTTGAGAAGAGGCTCCCCTCAACGCAAACGTCTCTAATGCGCGGCGGTGTCGCCGAAGCTTTCCGTGACGTAACGGAACGCCTCAAACGACGGCGACCAATGATCCGCCGGCAGGCCCGCTTTGTGTTTCAGGTGACGGATGAAGCTAAGGGGATCGTGGATGCTTTCCCAGACGCTCGGCAAGAAGATCGCCTGCTTGCCGGCATCGCGGATGATGAGGCCGTCAATGTCGGGCCTCAGCGCGCGTGCCAACTCCGCTTCGGTTTCGACGCGAATGCGCCGCGGTGTCGAGAGGATCGAGATGTGGAAATTGATCTGATCCAATTCCGCCGGCGTCAGCGGCGGAAAGCGCGGATCGTCGAAGGCGGATTTGCGTGCGTTCTCTACGACGTCGTTAATCAGGCTCTTATGCGGCGCGAGTGAGCCGCGGCAACCGCGCAGGCGGTCGCCGATCTTCAGCGTCACGAAGGTGGCGCGTTGCGCGCGGAGCACACGCGGGATCGGCCCCTGGAATTTCACCGTCACGCCGCCGCCTGGATTGTTCGCGCCCTGCTTTACGACTTCCTTGGCGATGCGCATCAAAAGGTCCCGCGTGCCGGCATCGAGCTGCGCCGAATGCGCGTACTCAAAAGCAAACGAACCGTAGCCGACCACGCGGTCGCGGGGCCCGCGCGTGTCGCCGGAATTGCGCACGTCGATGGCGGTCACGCGCAAATCGCGGCGTTGCGCCTGATCGAGAAGCCCATGGATGGAAAACCGCCCGCAGGCGCGATCGCCATCGCAGCCTTGCGCTTGCAGCCGCTCGATGGCGACCGTCGTTTCCTCGTCCTTCGTCTGACAGGTCGCGTAATCGTGGTAGTGGCTTAAGTCCGACGACACGATGATCGCGGTTTCCGGTCCGCCCCACAGCATATCCAACGCGCCGGACACGGCCTCCTTCGGAGTCTGCCCGACGAGAACCGGCAGGATTTCCACCTCGCCAAGCGTGCGGTGAATGAAGGGCAAATGCACTTCGAGACTGTGCTCGTTCACGAAGGGGCTCGGGTCGACCGCTACTCCCGGCTGACGCGCGAGCAAATCGCGCGCCTCTTTCGCCACAGGCAACGGGCCGAACGGCGTCTCCCAAGCATCCGCCGGCGACAGCGCCATTCCGCGAACGGGTTTACGATGGTTCGGACCGAGCAGGATGACGCGCTTTATCTCGCCCTTGCGCTGAGCGAGCAGGCGGTAGGCGGACGCCGCCACATCGCCGGAATAAATGTGCCCCGCATGCGGAGCTATGACCGCTTTGGGCGCCAAGGGCGGCGGAGCCGCGCGTGCCAGACTGGCATCGACGCCCGCGGCGAGTTCGGTCGGATCGGCGGGATAAAAGGTTCCGGCAACGCTTGCCGGTTGCAGCGAATTTTCCATCCCCAATCTTTACGCAATCGGCACCAGCGCGCCAAGAGTTCTCGGGCGCGCACGAAAAAAAGGCCCCGCCGGAGGGCGAGGCCTTTTGCGTTGGTGTATGGCAACTCGGTTTAGAGCGGGGGCCCCATACCGGTCGAACCGTAGGTTTCCCGTTCCCGGCGCGCTTGTTCCGCTGAATAAGCCGGCGCCTTTTCTTCGAAGCCGGACCAGCCGCCACGGCGGTAGGCTTCGCCGCGTTCGCGAATGTTGATCGCGGAGCTGTCCAGGATGGCTTCGTAGCGTGTACGCTCGCCATCGGGGACGCGTGCCGTCACCAGCGTGCCGCCACGGCGCACGCCTTCGGCATAGACGTGTGCATCTTCCTTGCTCACGCCTGACTGCGTCAGGGCGCCGATGATGCCGCCGGCCGCACCAACCGCAAGGGCTCCAGCCCCCGTTGCGACCAGCCACCCGGCGGCAACAACCGGCCCGATACCGGGAATGGCAAGGAGGCCAAGACCGGCAAGCAGGCCCGCAGCGCCGCCTAAAACAGCGCCGATTCCGGCACCCGCTTCGGCGCCTTCGACGCGGTCATCCGTGCCATCGCGGTCAGTGTCCACCCGGTCCATACGCGAATCCGAGCGCTTATCGCTGTACCAATTGTCCGCATTGCTGGCGACGATGCTGATGTCGTTGGACGAGAGTCCCGCAGCTTCCAAATCGCGAACGGCTTGGCTTGCGGCCGAATAATCGTCGTACAGGCGAGAAATCGTGACGGTCATAGGAACAATCCTTTTTAAAGTTCAGTTGTACGGCTCAGTTGACGGTCACGTTGCCCTGGTAATCGAGCGTGACGTTGACGGCTTTACCGTTCTGCATGGCCTTGCCGCGCCAGATTCCCTGGTTGTCTTTGGCCAATCCTGAAACGCTGGCGTAACCGCGCGCTTCCATCCGCGCTTTGGCTTGGCCTTCAGTGAAGCTGTTCGCGCCTGACGCCGGAGCGCCGGGATTGTTGCCTTCCGTGGTCTTCACGGCCGGATTGCTGGGTGCATTGTTATTCGCCGCGGGTTGGGCAAAAGCGGAAAAAGCGATAAGGGTGGCAGCTGCTGCTGCAGGCATGACAAAGCGCATGGGATTTCCTCCGTGTTGCGTTGCCTGAAGAACACGCAGAAATCGAGAACGTTCCCATCACAATTGTATTCGACGCGCGGCGCTAGCTTTGGCGCGGCGGAACCGATGGGGCTGACTACACGTTGTCTCGCCGCAATTTCTCATGGGGACACATATGCGCAAGTATTTCGGGACGGCATTACCGGATGCGAAGGACGTGCGGACAGCGGCGAATAGCGCGGCACACGCAGCGCGCGGTGTTGCGGCGCAATTGGAAGATTGGGCCAAGGCTGGCCGTGCTTCTCAGAAATCAAATGCCACGGCGATTGTCGGCGCGGCCTCGCTCGGCATCGGCGCCATTGCGGGCGGTCTTTATGCGCTGTGGCGGAATAAAGAGCGTATCACCGGAATTTCGGCGCTTGAGGCATGGTGGCATCGCGATAGTAAGCCGGTTGGGAGGACGGTCGCGGTAAGCGCTCGTACGAAACAATCGCGCCGCGCGGCAGCCAACAAGATGTCCGCCGTGAACGGTGAGAAGAGCAAACCGCAAGCCAAGCGCACCAAAGGCGCGCGTCGCGCTCGGTCGCAGCCTTCTGCTGAGGCATGAGCGAAAGACTGCCAGCTGGCGCGCAGCGTATCGCAAGCCGTCACCCGGAGATCTGGGCTGCGTACCAGAACCTGGGTGAGGCTTGCGCCGAAGCGGGTCCACTCGATGACGTGGATGGAAGATGTGCTGAAAGAGGCAAATGCCGCGGCGTCACACCACCGGAGCAAGCCCCAGAACGTCCCTGAGCGCTGCCGCGATTGTTTCGGGCGGATGCGCCCCTGACAATACAGGACGGCGGTTTGCCACGAAGGCAGGCACGCCGGTGATTCCGGCGTTGCGCGCCACATCTTCATATTGCCGCACCTCGCCGGCGAGTTCATCCGTCCTTAGAAACGCAAGCACCTCAGCGCGATCCATCCCGCTTTCGGCAGCGATCTCCGCAAGCGTTTCCGCATTTCCAATGTCGCGCCCTTGCGTGAAGTATCCGCGGAATAACGTCTCGACCAGCGTTGTCTGAAACGGCCCCTGCCCCGCCAGGCGTATCAGCCGATGCGCGTCGAATGTGTTGGGTGTACGCGCCTGCAAATCGTAGCGGAAGGCCAGACCTTCTTTGACGCCCTGCTCCGCCAGTTGCGCATCGAGTTGCAGCGAACGCTCCCACGATCCGAATTTCTTGATGCGATATTCGCGCCGCTCGATGCCTTCTTTGGGCATACCGGGGTTGAGTTCGAACGGCAGCCAGCTGACATGCACACCAACATCGCTGCCAAGAAGTGCCAACGCTTTTTCCAGCCGGCGTTTGCCGACATAGCACCAGGGGCAAATCACATCGACGATAACCATCAGATCGAGTTGGGGCGGAGTCATGACTTTCTTTCACGAAAAAAACTTCTGCACCGGCATTATGGCGCAGCCTTTGTGTAACCGCGAGGGCATCCCGATTCGCGCTTGACGGCGCGAAGCTGAAGGACGAGTGTTCGGCCCAAGCGAGATTGATTTCTCGCTTATGCGCACCGGTGCCCGAGAGGGCTACCACGGGAACGCAGCGGGGTTTTTCCCCAATCTGCGGCTGTCCCTGCAACTGTAAGCGGCGAGCGCATGCCCAAGCGGGCCCGGTTATTCGGGACCGCAGCCACTGGGAGAAATCCTGGGAAGGCGGGCATGTCGCGTCTGACCCGCGAGCCAGTAGACCGGCCGGTGCGTGTCGCTCATGCAGGAACCAGGTGAGTTCCATGCACGGCTAATCCCGCGAGCGACGTGCGGCCTTCGGGCCGCGTGTGACGGTGTGCCGATTAAACCCGGCCTGCCGTTTCAACGCCGTTCGCGACGCCTATGGCGTTGCTGCGGCTCGTTCGAACGCAAGCGGACACGCAGTGTCCGAAAGGGGAGCCATGAGCAGAATTTCGCCGCCTTACGTCTTCTTTCATTGTACAGGATTTATCGCCGCACCATTCCAGGCGTACGCGCAGGATGCATCCGATTCCGTCGAGCATGTTGTCGTGACGGCATCGCGTCTGGGATCGATTCGCTCCGAATTTCTGGGCGCATCAGCGACGGTGCTTGAACCACTGGACATCGAACTGCGGCAAACCACGCTTCTGTCCGACGTGTTGCGCGACGTGCCCGGTGTTGCGGTTAGCCGCGCCGGCACGGTGGGCAGCTTCACACAGGTTCGGATTCGCGGCGCGGAAAGCAACCACACGCTGACGTTTATCGACGGCATCAAAGCGAGCGATCCGTTCTACGGGGAATTCGATTTCGCCACGCTGCTGACGGATGAAGCGGCGAAAGTGGAAGTTCTTCGCGGCGAACAGAGCGCGCTTTACGGATCGGACGCCATCGGCGGCGTGATCCACTACATTACCGCCAGCGGCACGGACACGCCGGGCATTCGTGGCCGCGTGGAAGGCGGATCGTTCGATACCGTCAACGGCTCGCTGCGCGCCGCCGGTGTTTCCGGCGCGCTCGATTACGCCGTCAACGCCGCATATTTCGCGACCGCCGGAGCACGCGACAACGATTTCGGCACGCGCAAACTGGGCACGAAAATTGGCTCGCTGAGCGGCAAGTTTTCCTATGCTCTGAACGATGCCATCCGCCTTCGCGCCGTCACCCGCTACAGCGCCACGCGCGCGGATCAGAACGAACAGGATTTCAACTTCCCGCCCGGCGCGCACTACGGCTTCGAGATCGACAGCGACGCGCATTACAAAGACTCGCGCATCATGGGTCTGCTCGGAGCCGAGTTTGATGGCTTCGACGGACGCTGGAAGAACGACGTCTCCATCCAGGGCGTCGATGCCAAACGCGACGGCTATGGCGGTTTTTTCGCGGCGCCCGACGAGCGCAACTCTGGCGACAAAGGCCGGCGCTTCCGCGCGTCTTATGTCAGTTCGCTCGACCTGAGCAGCGGCGGCACGATGCAGCGCCTGACCGGCGCGATCGACTACGAACGCGAGACCTATCAGAACACCGATCCGACGGGATTCGCCGATACGAGCACCCACGGTTCGATCAACTACGGCTACGTTGCGGAATATGAGGCGGTGTTCGACGAGCGCCTCTCGGTGGGCGCCGCTGCCCGCTACGATGAGAATTATCGCTTTGAGAATGCTTTCACGTACCGGCTGCAAGCAAGCTATCGCCTCGACAACGGGTTTCGGCCGCATGCTGCGTTGGGCACCGGGATCAAAGCACCGACCATCTATGAACTTTACGGATTCACCTCGGGACCGGGATCCTTTGCCGGCAATCCCAATCTGAAACCGGAACGATCCGAGGGATGGGAAGCCGGATTCAGCCAAAATCTGTTCGGCCGCATGGCGGTTTTCGACATCACCTATTTTAATGCGCGCCTGAAAGACGAGATTGTCGTCGATTTTCTCCCGCCGACATTTGCCGCTTCACCGCGCAACGCAACCTTGGCTTCTCCGCGGGACGGCATTGAAACCAGTTTGTCCGCGCGGCTCGGTAACCAATGGCGGGTCGATCTCGCGTACACTTACTTGCACGCGTTGGAAGACGGAGAGCAGGAGGTGCGCCGCGCCCCTCATATCGCGAGCGCCAATGTGGCGTGGCGCGATGACGGCGGGCGGTTCGGCGCGAACCTGACGGTGCGCTATAACGGCGAACAGCAGGACCGGAATTTCACCCTGTCCGGACCGTTACAGGTGACTCTTCCCAGCTACACACTGGTCAATATAGGCGCCGATTACAGGATCAGCGATATGTGGCAGCTCTACGGCCGCGTCGAAAACCTGTTCAACAGGAAATATCAGGAGGTCTACACCATCCGGTCTTCAGGCATCGCGGCGTATGCCGGTTTGCGGGCCTACCTGCAATGAAACCGCGGACGCTCCTCGCGACGGTTGCGGTGCTTGCTTTGGCAGGCGCCGCTTCCGCCGTGGGCAAGCCGCAGCGGGTCATGTCGCTCAATCTGTGTACGGACCAGATTGTGCTGCAACTTCTGCCGCCGGAGCGGATTGCGTCGGTGACCTATCTGGCACGCGGCCCGGACGTTGGTTTTCCGTCCATCGACGCCAGCCGGGTCAAAGTGAACTACGGATCGTCGGAAGAGGTTCTGGCGCAGCGTCCGGACTTGGTGATTGCGGGCACCACATCAACCTTCGCTACGCGCGCTTTGCTAAAAAGGGCGGGCATTCCGCTTCTGGAAGTGCCGGGCGCGGAGAGCTTCGAGGACATCCGGAACATTACCCGCACCATTGGCCGCGCGCTTGAAGAAGAGGCGCGCGCCGAAGCCTTGTTGCAACGCATGGATTCTACCTTGGCGGAGCTGCGCCAGACTGCCCCCGAAAAGCCGATTGCCGTCGTCGCCTGGGACGGCGGCGGCAACGTTCCCGGACCGGGGACGCTGTTCGATGCCATCCTGAGCGCGGCCGGCGCCGAAAACGTTGCGGCGCGGCTCAATGAAAACACGTTCCACGGAAATTATGCCGGGTTCGATCTCGAGCAGTTGGTTACGCTCGATCCGCAGCTGGTCGTGTATGGCGGGTCCAACAGCCGGCGGCCCGATAGCGTGCATCGGCAGGTGCAGCACCGTGTGGTGCAGAGGCTCTTTGCGGGCCGCCAGATCGCCTATAATGAAACATTCTTTCGCTGCGGATTGCCGCAATCGGCGGATGCGGCCAAACAATTGCGCGAAACCATGCGGCACACGCTCGCGGCCATGGCTGCTCGTCCATGACGGTCGAAACGGTAAGCTCGGTGAAAAAACACGCGGCGGGGCGGGCCATCGATTCGGTGCACGCCCTCAGCGCGGGGATTTTTGCCGCCCTCTGTATTCTGTTTTGCGTATCGCTGCTGGCGGGCCGCGTCTGGCTGAGCCCGGCCGATGTCTTGGACGGCCTCTTCTCGACGCATGCGCAGCTTTCCTCGCTCATCGTCACCGAGTTGCGGCTGCCGCGCGCCGTGCTTGCGGTGCTGGTGGGTGGGACACTCGGCCTTTCGGGCGCGGTGTTACAGGGGCTGACACGCAATCCCCTGGCAGAGCCCGGCCTTCTCGGCGTGACGTCCGGCGCCAGTTTCGGCGCGGTCATCGCCATCTATTTCGATCTGTCGCAACTGTCGCCCGCGGTCATTCCGCTGTTCGGATTGATCGGCGCATTCGGCGCGATGGCGCTCACATTTGCTCTGGGCCGCGGCGGCGGCACGCTTTCGCTGGTGCTGGCGGGGGCGGCGGTGAACACGTTCGGCGCAGCGCTGATTGCGCTGGCGCTTAATCTCGCCCCCGGCGTCGATGCCGCGTACGAGATCATGACCTGGCTTATGGGATCGCTCGCGGACCGCAGCTGGGATCACATTGCGCTGGCAGCGCCGCTGATCCTGGCAGGTTCAGCCATGCTCGCCTTTACGGGACGAGCGCTCGATGCCCTTACCCTGGGGGAAGCACAGGCCGAAAGTTTGGGCGTCGATCTTCCGCGCTTGCACGTCATGGCGCTGGCCGGGACGGCGATGGCGGTAGGAGCGGCAACGTCGGTCACCGGCGCGGTGGGCTTCATCGGGCTGGTAGCGCCGCACCTGATCCGGCCCTTCGCCTCCTATTTGCCAAGCCGCCTTTTGCTTCCCTCCGCACTTGCGGGCGCGGTGTTGCTGCTGGGGGCCGACGTTACGACGCGCCTTATCAGCGTCGGACCGGAAATGAAGCTGGGCGTGCTAACCGCCTTGCTTGGCACGCCGTTCTTCTTCTGGCTGGTCGTTCGCCTGCGGAGAACCGCGCCATGACGGCGATCGCCGCACGCCAAATTTCAGTCATCAAAGGCGGCCGGACCATTCTTCGCGACCTCTCCCTGACCGCGCAGAGCGGGGAATTTGTGGCGGTCATCGGCGCCAACGGGGCGGGAAAGTCCACGCTGCTCGAAGCCCTCGCGGGGCTCGCACGTCCCGCGCAAGGCACGGTGTTGCTGAACGACCGCAATATATCCGCCTACGGCCGTTCTGAGCTGGCGCGGTTGCGCGCCTACCTGCCACAAAGCCCGCGCTGCGAATGGCCCATTCCGGTCGAACGTTTGGTTGCCCTTGGCCTCACACCGACGCTTCCCGCGTTCAGCGGCCTCTCCGAAAGCGATGAGGCCCGCGTCGCCGCCGCCTTGCTGGAATGCGACCTGATGGGGCACCGCGATCAGGCAGCGACCACCTTGTCGGGTGGAGAGCTTGCTCGGGCCATGCTCGCGCGCGCCTTGGTGGCGAACCCGGACATCCTTATTGTCGATGAGCCGCTTGAGGGGCTCGATCCCAAATACGCCCTTGATGCCACGGCGCGATTGCGGGCGCTGGCCGGACGCGGGAAGGTGATCATCGCGGCACTGCACGATCTGACGCTTGCCGCCCGTCACGCCACCCGCCTCATCGCGCTTCATCAGGGGCGAATCGCCGCCGATGGATCGCCGCAAGACGTGCTTACGCCCGACTTGCTGCGCCGGATTTTTCGCGTGGACGCCTCAATAGCGGGCGCGCAAGGCGGCGCTTTTGTCGATTATCTTGCCCCGCTCTAATGACGAAGGAGAAAAACCATGCGGCTTGACCGGATTTACACGCGAGGCGGCGACAGCGGCCTGACCTCGCTGGGCGACGGCTCGCGCGTGCCCAAATTCGACTTGCGGGTACAGGTTTGCGGCGGATTGGACGAAGCCAACGCCGCAATCGGCGTGGCACTGCTCCATATCGACGATGAGGAAGTTCGTTCTGTGCTGGCCCTGGCCCAGAACGACCTTTTCGATGTGGGTGGGGACCTGTGCCGGCCGGAAGACGATTCGGACACAAGGCCGCGGTTGCGTGTGACAGTAGAGCAGACGGTAAGTGTCGAGCGTCACATCGACCGGTTCAACGAAGTGCTATCCCCCCTCACGAGCTTCGTTCTTCCAGGGGGAAGTCCTGCCTCTGCCTATCTCCACTATGCGCGAACCATCGTCCGTCGCGCGGAACGGGATATCGCAGAGCTTGCCTCAAAAGAACGGGTGAATGTGGAATCACTGAAGTATGTCAATCGGTTATCAGACCTTCTGTTTGTACTGGCTCGTTATTGCAACGGCCGCGGAGCAAACGAAGTTTTATGGACGCCCGGCCTGAACCGTTGACCCCAAATTTGCTGTAGGACAGCGCCCCGCATCACTTGCCCGCACATAACGCTAGGTTGATTTGCATCGAGTCTCACGGATCGGAAGTTTAAGAAAATCACCGAAGGTCACCGCTAGGGGGCGGAGTTGAAAAAGCTGGAACGTTCGATACAGGCTACCCAAGAGCATGGGAGCTCCTTGCGCACGGAAGCCGCCGAGGCTCATGCGCTGGCTCGACTCTTGTCGCAAAGGCGGGATTGCCGGCAGGCCGTTGCGGACCTGGAAGGTTACGCGGCCACCCTTAAGAGCATGATCAATTAGGCGCCTGCAAAGGACGCCCGGAATTGCTCTTCATATTCGTTTGATCGAGACGGGCTTTATCCCTTTCGGGCCATGCGGGAGGCGTCCGGGCCGCTGACAGGATTCCCCTGCCCGGCTATAAGTCGCTTATGAGGAAAAGCTTCTTCGCGGCCGTTTTAGGCGTCGCAGCCGCCGGCATTGCGGTTTCTGTCTATCTGGGCGACCAACCTGCCGGCATGCCCGGCCCGGCAGCGGCACAAGCGCCCGGCGGACTTTCGGCCACGCGCTATCTCGCCGATGTCACCTATCTCGCCTCCGACGCACTGCAAGGGCGGGGCGATGGTTCCCCCGAACTGGATCAGGCGGCCGACTATATCGCGGGGAAGTTCCGCGAAGCCGGGCTCCATCCCGCCGGCGACAACGGCACCTATTTCCAGACTTTCGAGATTACAACAGGCGCGCAACTCGGGACAAAGAACGAGCTGCGCATCGCCGGAAGCGCCCCGAAGATCAACCAGGATTTTATCCCGATCCTGTTCTCCAACACGGCGGCGTTTGACGGTCCGCTGGTGTTTGCCGGCTACGGCATCACCGCGCCTGAATACAAATACGACGATTATTCCGGCATCGACGCAAAGGACAAGATTGTCGTCGTCTTCGATCACGAGCCGCAGGAGGAGGACGCAAAGAGCGTCTTCCTGGGAAAAGATTTCACGGCCCACGCCTCATTCACGAACAAGGCGATCAATGCCCGCCTGCATGGCGCCAAGGGGATCGTGTTCATCACCGAACCCAGCCATCCCATGGACGAGCTTGGACCGACCGAGCGGCAGGTCGACGAAGCCGATATGGGCATCCCCGCCGTCCATGTGAAACGCGATTTCGTGCTGAAGCCGTTCGCCGCGAAGGGCAAGGATTTGGCAGCCCTGCAACAGGCGATCGACAAAGACTTGCAGCCGCAATCTTTCGAGCTCCCCGGCATTACCGCGCATATCGCAACAGAGGTGACACGCAGCCGGCGAACGGTAAAGAACGTCATTGCCGCCCTGCCCGGATCCGATCAGACCCTGAAAGATCAGTGGGTCGTCATTGGCGCGCATTACGACCATTTGGGGCTTGGCAATCGCAATTCGCTTGCGCCCTCGCTGATCGGACAAGTTCATCATGGCGCCGACGACAATGCGTCGGGCACAGCGGGCGTCATGGAGCTGGCGCGCTACGCGATGGCCGCCAAACCCGCATGGAAGCGTTCGGTGCTGTTCATGGCCTTTGCCGGTGAAGAGATCGGGCTGCTGGGTTCGTCCAATTTCGTGAACCATCCCACCGTTCCACTCACCAATATCGATGCCATGATCAACATGGACATGATCGGACGCTTGAAAGATGAACGCTTGTTTGTCGGTGGCGTGGGCACCTCGCCCGAACTGAAACCGACGCTGGAGCAGCTCGACAAAGACGGTCCGCTGAAACTGGAATTCTCGGAATCGGGTTACGGCGCCAGTGACCACACCTCGTTCAACGCGAAGAAAATTCCGGTGCTGTTTTTCTTCTCTGGCCTGCACACCGACTATCACAAGCCCTCCGATACGGCGGACAAGATCAACGCCGAAGGCGCCGTGCAGGTGCTTTCGTTGGTCTATCGCTTAACGGGGCAGATTGCCTCGGAACCGGCGAAGCTCGCTTACAACGAAGTGGCGCAGCCTATTCCGGCGAGCCGTGGCAGCGGGCGCGGCTACGGCCCCTATTTCGGCTCAGTGCCCGATTTTCGCGACGACATCAAAGGCGTGCTGTTTTCCGATGTGCAAAACAACAGCCCTGCCGCCAAAGCGGGCCTGAAAACCGGCGACATCATGACCGAATTCGACGGCAAGCAAATTCAAAACCTGAACGATTATGCCTACACGCTGCGCGCGAAGAAGCCGGGCGACGTGGTAAGCGTCGTCGTGAAGCGCAATGGCCAGGACGTGAAGACCAGCGTCACGCTGGAAGCAAGGAGATGACGATGAAATTGAGGACCTTACTTTCGGCTTCGGTGGTTGCCGTGCTGGCTTTGAGTCCGGTCTATTCGGCGCAACAGTCCTTCATCACACCGGATCCGAAGGAAACGCATCTGCGTAACATCCGCCAGATCACCATGTCCGGCGAAAATGCCGAAGCCTATTGGTCGGCCGACGGCAAGCAAATCATCTTTCAGTCGACACATGAGCCGTACAAATGCGATCAGGAATTCACCATGAACGCGGACGGCTCCAATGTGAAGCTCGTCAGCACGGGCCGGGGACGCACGACCTGCGGCTACTTCACGCCGGACGGCAAGCGGATCATTTACGCGTCGACCCATGTGAACTCGCCCGATTGCCCGCCGCCCGCCGACATGCGCGAAGGCTATGTGTGGGCGATCTATCCCTCGTTCGACATTTTCTCCGCCAATGTCGACGGCAGCGATTTGAAGCGGCTGACCAACACGAACGGCTACGATGCGGAAGGCACCATCTCGACGGACGGCAAGAAGATCATCTTCACGTCGGCGCGCGATGGCGATCTTGAACTGTACGAGATGAATCTCGACGGCACCGGACAGCGCCGCCTGACGCACGATCTTGGTTATGATGGCGGGGCTTGGCATTCGCAGGACGGGCAGTACATCGTCTGGCGCGCCAATCGTCCGAAAACCGACGACGAAATTAAACGCTACAAGGATCTGTTCGCAAAGAACCTTGTGATGCCGGCCAAGATGGAATTGTTCATCATGAAGTCGGACGGCACGCAGCAGAAGCAACTTACGTCGAATGGTGCGGCGAATTTCGCGCCGTATTTCCATCCCAACGGCAAGCAGATCATCTTTGCGTCCAACATGAGCAACCCGCGCGGCGGCAATTTCGATCTCTATCTGATCAATCGCGACGGCACCGGGCTGCAACAGATTACCTTCGACGAAAGCTTCGACGGTTTCGCCATGTTCAGTCCGGACGGCAAGAAACTGATCTGGGAATCCAACCGTCACGCCGCCAAGCCGGGCGACACGAATGTGTTCGTCGCGGATTGGGTGGAAAATCCTTGAGGTCCGACATGAAGCGGCAATTACGAAATGTCTTTGTAGCGTTGGGCTTGTTCGTCGCGGCACCAGCCTTTGCTGCGCCGACGGCAACGCTGGAAACGTCGATGGGCAATATCGTCATCGACCTCGATCGCGAACATGCGCCGCAAACGGTCGATAATTTCATCCGCTACGCGAAGGAAAAGCATTACGACGGTACGGTATTTTACCGCGTGGTGCCGGGTTTCGTGATTCAGGCCGGAAGCTATGACGCGATGGGCAAGCCGCGTGGCATTCATGAAGGCATTCCGCTTGAAACGGCCACGTCCCAGAGCAATCTGCGCGGAACGATCACGCTGGCCCATGGCGACGAGCTCAATTCGGGGCGCGCGGAATTCTTCATCAATCTTGCCGACAACAAAGGGCTCGATCACATGCCCGACGACATGGAGAACAAGACCGGCTTCACCGCCTTCGGCAAAGTGACCGAAGGCTTGGACGTGGTGGACGCGATCTCCAAAGTCGAACTCGGCGGCGGGATTGGGCCGTTCGGCGACGCCGCCCCCGCAATGCCGGTGGTGATTCAGAAGGTCACGATTTCGAATTGATTGATCCTCCCCCGCGAAGCGGGGGAGGGGGACCATGCGCAGCATGGTGGAGGGGGCTGCCACCGATAGGTCGCTGGAGATTTCTTGTGAATGCGATCGGGTCGGTCGCGCGTCATACAAGCTATTGCGCGCGCGGCCGCCCCCTCCACCGCCTGCGGCGGTCCCCCTCCCCCGCTGCGCTTCGCTACGCAGGGGAGGAGCATTTAAGCGGCGATGGCGTCTTCGTTCCACAATGCGGTCAGTGCAGCTTCAACGGCGGTAGCTGAATCCAACCGGCAGAGCTGCGCGCGGGCGGCGCGGCGGGTTTCGTGCGACATGGGCAAAGGCGAGTGTTCGATGTACCAGCCGAGATGTTTGCGGAAAATTCTCAGGCCCATGTTATCGCCGTAGAAGCGCAGGCTGTCTGCCAGATGATCGAGGGCGATTGTCAGTCGCTCGGTTAAATCCGGTTCACGAATTTTGTTTCCTGTCTGCAGAGCGGCATCGATCGAGCGCGCGATCCAGGGGCGGCCGTAGCAGCCGCGTCCGATCATAATGGCGTCCGCACCTGATAAGCGCAGTGCCTCGCGGGCGGAGGTTTCATCCGTTACGTCGCCGTTGACGATCACCGGCAATTTCGTCGCGGCCTTCACCGCTGCGACCGCGCTCCAATCGGCGCGGCCATTGTAAAATTGCTGGCGCGTCCGTCCATGCACCGTAATCGCTTTGATGCCCGCTTGTTCGGCGCGCGCGGCAAGCTCGGGCGCGTTCTTCGACTGCTCGTCCCAGCCAAGCCGCATTTTTAACGTGACGGGACGCTTGGTCGCGTTGACCGCCACGGCGATCAAGCTCTCGGCCAAATCGAGATCGCGCATCAGCGCCGAGCCGGACAGCGCGCCCGTCACCTCTTTCGCCGGGCACCCCATATTAATGTCGATGATATCCGCGCCGGCCGCTTCGGCCAGAGCAGCGCCTTTTGCCAGCCAGTGAGGCTCCCGGCCCACAAGCTGAATTACCATCAGCGGCAAGCCTTCGCCGACGGCTGCACGGCGCACCACATCGGGGCGGCCGCGTGCAAAACTGTCACAGGCCACCATTTCGGTGGCGACATAGGCGGCTCCCAGCTTCGAGGCCGCGCGGCGGAATGGTAAATCCGAAACGCCAGTCATCGGCGCAAAAAACACGCGGCCTGCGACCCGCACGTCCCCTATGGCGATGCCTGGCGGTCCAGATGAATTTATCGTATCGCCGTTGTTTGCCGGGCTCACGCTATCGATATGATATGGTAGCAAGACTTCTATCGGATATTTTCACGGCATGACGCAACCGCCTCACTCTCCCATTCGAATCAGGCTTTCGACCGGAAGCTGGATCAGCATTATCGCCGGTCTGTTCGTCGTCGGACTGATTCTGGTCGCGATTGCCGTCTTGGCGCTCGGCATCTTCCTGTTCGTGCTGCCTTTCGTGGCCGTTATGACGGTGTTGTATTATTTGTTCCCGTCGATGTTCGGCCGGCGGCGGCCGCAGCGGCAACGTGCAAGCGTCACGATTATCGATGGCGATTTCAGGGTGGTCGATCCCGACGAACCGGACCGGCAACGTATCGAGCAAGGGCCATAGCATGGACAAGGACGAGTTGACGCAATGGGCGTTGGCCAATGGCTGGCAAATGGTCGACGGCCATCCCAGCCTTACCAAACCATCGCCGCCTCACCCGGCCATCGTCCGCCTGATCCTGAAAGGCACCGTCGTCAATCTGGAGATCAAGAAGCCTATCGGGAAATGGGAAAAGGTCGCCTCCGCGAGCTACGGCAAAATCCAACCCGATGAGGAGACGGGATTTCCGCGCGGCATCGGACTGGACACGATTAGCGGTTTCCACGCGCTGATGCAGGACAATAAGAACCGCCTGGTCTTCGCGAAGAAACCCGGGGCTTAACTGTCACCCCTCATACTGCAGGACGTGCAGGCCACCGTTCCAGTCGCTCACATACATGAGCCCTGACGGCGTGACGTAGCAGTCGCAGGTCATTGCGCATTTGGCCACGTTCGGACGCGGGTCGAACATTTTGACCGGCGGCGGCGGCACCCAATAGGCCAGCTCTTTTGGCTCAAACTGGTTGCGGATGTCGAACACGCGCACGCCGGCATCGTGATAGGTGGCGAAGATCGTCTCTTCGCTCTGGAACGAGCCCGGCCGATTCTCATGCAGATTGTGCGGCCCGAAATTTCCCAGCTTGCAATAATCGTTGCGGTCCGACGGCTCCGGCATGGTCGCAATTGGCACCGGATTGTCATCGGCGCGCACATCGAGAATCCAGGTGGGAAAGTGGCCCTTGGCGCAGAAATCGGCGTTCGATTCATCTGCG
This sequence comes from Alphaproteobacteria bacterium, assembly GCA_947473475.1. Taxonomy (GTDB): domain Bacteria; phylum Pseudomonadota; class Alphaproteobacteria; order Micropepsales; family Micropepsaceae; genus CAIYRG01. Next base: position 17,779 of record CANJBZ010000007.1, on the reverse strand, counting down.
ACGACGGCCAGCTTGCGCCCCGGCAAAGGCAGCGGCGTGTGCGTGCCGCCAGGGAACGGCGGGGACCAATTGATGTGCGACAGCAGCTTGGGATTTGTGGGGTCGCTGATGTCGTGAATGGTAAAGCCGCCATCGCGCCAGGCGGCATAGCCGCGATTGCCCGCGGTGATCATGTGATGCAGCGCCCAGCGTTTGCCCTGCGGATTTTTCGACGTTTCGCCGGCGGCGCGGTTCATGCCGGGCAGCCACCACTTCGACACGATCTCCGGCTTGGTGATGGTCTTCAAATCCACGATGCAAAGGATGTGGTCGGTAAAGCCGTCAAAATGCGCCGAGACATAAGCGTAACGCCCGCCCGGCCACCACAAGCGGTTGATGCCGATGCCCGGCATTTCCAGGAATGCGATTTCGCGCGGTTCGGCCGGCTTGGAAATGTCGTGGATCGACAAACCGGAACGGAAGGGCACGCGGTTGGTCAGGCTGTCGGCGACGTTGTTTTCAAAATAGCCGCGCAGGCTGTCGTAGGACTGCATACGCACGATGTTGGCGCCATTACCCAGCAGCATCAGATCGTCGGACACCTGCAAATGATGCGTGCGCGTGTTGGGCGCCGTGCGGAAGAAGTGCACCGGCTTGAGATTGCGCGGGTCGCGCGCGTCCAGCGTCGTCACGCCGTCGGTGAACATATGGCCGACGTAAAGATGCCCGCGGTTCAGCATGATCTGCACCGTGTCGGAACGGCCGCCCACGTCGCTGTACGAAATATGCTTGATGCGGCGGCTGGCGATACCTTGCGGCGGAATGGGCGGCTGCGGCGCGGGTTGCGCTCTGCTGGTTCCGGCCAAGCCTGAGGCTGCTGCCAATCCTGCCATGCCGGCCATGCCTGCCAGGGAAGCACGTCGGGTAATCGCTGCCATTTCGTCTCTCTGCTGCTGTGAAAACGAGCCGGACCATAGCAGGCAGCCGCCGGGGGCGGAACCGGGTTGAGCCGAATACATCTGTGATCCTGACTCGGGCGTCACCATTGAGGCCTGCCCACAGGCCGTTCTTTTTCCCTGAAAACTGGCGCCCAAACGGCCATTTAACGGTCTAACCGGCAAGGCTGACAGCAACAGTCTCGCGGACAACGGGCACTTGCGCCTGCTTTGCGCGTTTTTCTCGGTGTGGTCGCGCGGGCGCCTGGCCAAACCCTCCTGGGTCATGGTCGCGCTCGCCCAACGGAGAAAAACAATGAGAAAAACAATAGTGCCCCTGCTGATGTTATCGGCGCTCATCGCATCGCCGGTATCAGCCAATTATTTCAGCAATCCGCGCGCGGGTGTGAACCTGAATATCGGGTCCGCTCCGAATCCGAAGCCCTCGGACTATCGCTCGGTTACCGTGACGCAGCGCGATCAGGTGCGCGAAACCGTTGTGCAGGAAGCAGCCGCTCCTCCGGCGCCGCCCGCGCCTCCGCCGCCTCCGATGGTTGCTCAGGAAATAGCGCCACCGGCTCCCGCGCCCGCACCCGATTATGTGCACAACTACGTTGTGTTCTTCGATTTTGACAGGTCGAACCTCACCCGGGAAGCACGCGAAATCGTTTCGCACGCTGTACAGACAGCCCGCATGAACGGCCCAGTGCGCGTGACGGTCACTGGGCACACGGACACGGTCGGATCGCATCAGTACAATCAGGCTTTGTCCGAACGCCGCGCGATGGCCGTGAAGAACGAAATCGTCCGCATGGGCTTTAACTCCTCGGAAATTGCGACCTCGGGCCGCAGCTTCGACGATCCGCTGGTTGCGACGGGACCGGGCGTGCGCGAACCGCAGAATCGCCGCGCTATGATCAACATCGGCAACGCGCCGGTGGCTTCGCTCGACTAAAGCAAGCGTTTGACCTCTAAAGTGCGTGGGTGCTCGCCGCCTGCGCACTTTTCTTTTGTGCCTATCAGCGTGCCCCCCGCGGCAAAATTCGCTAAGCTCGGGCCAAAGAGCATCGAATTGGGAGGGGACTCATGCGCGCCAAAACAATGGCCATTCTTGCATTCGCGGCAATCGGCCCAACATTAGGCGCAACGCCGGCCGGGGCGCAGGCAGCAGGCAAATATCTTGCGCCGGCGGACCAGATCATCGCCATTCGCGCCGGACGGCTGTTCGATTCGCGCACCGGCACGATGCTCAACAATCAAATAATTCTGGTGAAAGGTGACCGCATTACCGATGCCGGACCCAATCTCGCTATTCCGGCGGGCGCGCGGGTCATCGATCTTTCCGCGGCCACCGTTATGCCGGGAATGGTCGATGCCCACGTGCATGTGAACACAGGCGGCAATACGCCGACGCAGCGGGCGCTGATCGCGCTGGCCAACGCTCAGGTCGATCTGGAAGCGGGCTTCACCACCGTTCTGGACATGGACTCGCGCGGCGGCTGGAACACGGTCGATCTGCGCGATCAGATAAATTCAGGACTCGTGCAAGGCCCGCGTATGCAGGTGGTGGGACAATCACTCAATCCGCGCGCCACGAACTACTATACCGACCCCGCCGAGGGCCGCTTCTATTCGAGCTACACCGAGAACAAGAATATCAATGGGCCGTGGCTGGCGCGCGCGGCCGTGCGCGAAGCCAAGCTGCACGGCGTGGATTACATCAAGATTTATACGACCCAGGATTTCTCCGGCACGATGCATATGTGGAAGCCGGACGCGACGCTGGTGAACAGCCCGTCGATGACCTTCGAAGAAGTGCAAGCCATTGTGGATGAATCGCACCGGCTCGGGCTGAAAGTCGCCTGTCATACCTATGGCGGCGAAGGCATGGATTCCTGCATCAACGCGGGCGTGGATGCGAATAATCATCTGCTGGAAATGGATACGCCGCAGATACGTACCTTGCTGCAAAAGCGGCTTCCGTTCGTCTGCACCATCGATGATCTCATCGCGCTGGAAAAAGAGGACATGGAAGCCACGGGCGGGCGCAATTCCCGCATGAAGCTGGCCGAGCAGGCCTTCCGCCGCGCGCTCGCCGCAGGGGTGACGATCGTCTTCGGCAGCGGCGCCACGTCCGCCGCGATACCGCACGGCAAGCAGGGGAACCAGTTCGGCTTCTTCGTGAAATGGGGGATGAAGCCCGCTCAGGCGATCCAGACGGCCTATCTGCCGGCGGCGCGGATGCTGAACTACAATTGGGAAAACCAGATAGCCAGCATCGAGAAGGGCAAGTTCGCCGACATCATCGCGGTCGGAGGCAATCCGCTGGACGATATTGCGGAAATGGAGCGGGTACGCTTCGTGATGAAGGGCGGCATGGTGGTGAAGAATACGCTTGGCGGGGCCGACGTCGCAGCCACCGCGCGTTGACACCCATTTAGCGCCTGATTTCCCGCATCTGGCGGGCTATACTCCAGCGAATGTCTGGGAGGGCTTCGATGGCGCGCAAGATACCGGCCGGACCTCGTGTCTGTATCGGGGCGGTGCTGTTGGCTGCCGCTGCCGTTTGGCCAGGCCAGGCGGCTGAAAGCGCGGCCGTACCGGATTTCGCGGGCGTATGGGCGCGGATGACCTTCGGGGCCGAACCGCCGGAATCCGGGCGCGCTGGAATTGTGAACCTGATGCACCGGGCATCGGATGGCGCCTATGACGGCGGAAAACTGGCCGGTGACTACAACGATCCGCTGCTGAAGCCCGTGGCAGCCGCCCAGGTGAAACGATTGGGCGATATCTCCAAGACCGGAGATGCCTTTCCCGATCCGTCGAACCAGTGCGCGCCGCAGCAGCCGCCCTATATCCTGCGCCAGCAGGAAATCCAGCTTGTCCAAGGCAAGGATGAAGTCACCATCCTCTACATGCTGGATCATCACGTCCGGCATGTTCGCCTGAACGCGCGGCATCCCGCGAAAGTCACGCCCTCCTGGATGGGCGATTCCATCGGACATTACGAGGGCGGCACGCTTGTTGTGGACACGGTCGGCATCAAGGTGGGGCCGATGAGCATGGCGGATCAGTATGGTTCGCCGCAAAGCGAAGCCATGCATGTCACCGAGCGCTATCGCATGGTCGATAACGAGACCATGCAAAAGGCCGTCGTTCAAAACGAGAAGGATTTCGGCCGCACCGATGGACCGAACGGCAACGGCGTCTTCTACGATCCCGATTACAAAGGCCCAGGGCTGCAGCTTGCCTATACAGTCGAAGACCCCGGCGTCTTCACCGCGCCATGGTCGCAGGTCGTGACCTACCGCAAGGCCGGCAGCGAATGGCAGGAGCAGATCTGTGCCGAAAATCAGACCGAGTATTACGCGGAGAAAATTACGAACGTACCGCGGGCCGAGAGACGCGATTTCTGAGCAAGTTCTCTGGGAGGGGAATTGTGAGAGGATTTCTAACAGCGCCGATTGCGCGCACAACGGTTTTGCCCGGCGTATCGGTGCGTTTTCGCATCGCATGCGGTTTGCTCTGTACGGCCGCTTGCGCTGTGCCGGGCCTCGCTGCGGACACCGGCTCCGTGCCGGATTTTTCCGGCACCTGGGGCCGCAACACCTTCAACACCGAGACCCCAGACAAAACGCCCGGCCCAATCGGCAACCTGCGCCGGGTTGGTAAGCTCGCGGGCTACACGCTGGTGGATGGCGACCCCATCCCGCTGGTCGGCGACTACAACAATCCCATCCTGCGGCCAGAGACCGCGGCGGCCGTGAAGCGTAACGGCGAATATTCCGAGAGCGGCCACGACGTTCCCGATCCATCCAACCAGTGCGGCGCCTATTCTCCGCCTTATTTGTTCTCGATCCAGCTTGGCTTCGAAATGGTGCGCAATGGGGACGAAATCGTCATCCTGTACACGCAGGACAATCAGGTGCGGCATATCCGGCTGAATTCCAGCCATCCGCGTAATCTTAAGGCCACGCCGATGGGGGATTCCGTTGCCCATTACGAGGGCGACACGCTGGTCGTCGATACGGTCGGCATCAGGGTTGCTCCGTACACGGTGGTTGACCGCTTCGGCACGCCCCAGAGCGATGCCATGCATGTGGTCGAACGGTACAGGCTTATCGACGCCACGGAAGGCAAAGCGGCGCTGGAGAAGCATAAGAGCGTGCACGGCGAAACCGGGCCGATGGCCGTCGATCCGAAAGCCGGCAAGGCGCTGCGGGTCGAGTTGATGGTGGACGACCCCAAGACCTACACCGTTCCATGGTACACGAACGTCACCTATCAGCGCGCCATTCGCGGCTGGAATGAAGGTGTCTGCGCCGACAACAATGTCGACATGTTCCATCTGGGCGATCTTCAGCACCAGCCGACGGCAAAGACACCGGACTTCTAAGGCGCCATGACAGCCATGCGGACCCTCTTGAATGTCGTGCCGCTGGTGATGCTGGCGGGAGCCATCACGTGGCCCGCCGCCGCCCAGAACAATGGTCCGATTCCCATCTTTTCGCCGGACAGCGGAACAGGCTGGATTGCGGGCGATCCTAGGGGAGAGAACCCCACCGGCCAGGATTATCTGCCGCCGGTGAGCGGCCCCGGCCCCGTCACCAACGATCCCGCCCATCCCCATACCGACGATGCCGCCGCGCGCCGCGACGGCAAGCAGCCGACCTATCGCGTCGCCAACCTGAACAATCCCATGCTGATGCCGTGGGTTAAGGATGCGCTTCGCAAAGCCAACGAACAGGCGCTTTCCGGCAAACCCTATTTCACGCCCAAGGAACGCTGTTGGCCCATCGGCGTGCCGGGATGGCTGCTTTATCCCGTGCGGCCCGTCTACTTTCTTCAGACGCCGAAGGAAGTGACGATGATCTGGGAGGAAGACCACATGGCCCGGCATGTGTATTTGACGGACAAACATTCGCAGAATGTGAAGCCGTCCTGGTTCGGCGAATCCATTGGTCATTACGAAAATGGCGACACGCTGGTTGTCGACACAATTGGCCTGAACGACCGCACCTTCGTCGATTCCTACCGCACGCCGCACACGGCCCAAATGCATGTCGTCGAGCGTTACCGGCTGCCCCCCGGTGGAAAAACGATAGAAGTTTCTGTCCGCGTGGAAGACCCAGGCGCTTTTACGACGGCTTGGAGCGCACTGCAGGTTTATCAGCGCAACACTGGCGGCCCGATGGTGGAAGCGTCCTGCGCGGAGAACAATTCCCAATGGTTCGGCTATGGCGATGTCGAGCCGATACCACAAGCCGCGAAACCCGATTTTTGAAGAGGTGTTCCATGAGGGCAGGTTATATCCCTGCGGCGGCGCTGTGCGCTGTGTGCATCGGTTTGCCCGCATTTGGCGCGGAAACGGCCGATCCTGCCGAGGCGTTTTTAGGGCCGTGGGGACGCAACGCCTTTAATTTTGAGCCGATCCCAGGCCAGCCCGCGCCGCTGACGAACCTTAATCGCCTGCCCGATGGCTCCGCCGACGCGGGCCAGCTTGTCGGCGATTACAACAACCCCATCCTAAAGCCGGCGGCGGCGGAAACCGTTCGCAAACAGGGCGAAATCTCAAAGACCGGCCGCGCCTATCCCGATCCGTCCAATCATTGCGGGCCATATCAGCCGCCGTTCACCTATGCCATGCAGCTGGGCATCAGAATTTTGCCGGGCAAAGACCACCTCACCATGATCTACAATCAGGACGATCAGATACGCCGTGTGCGGATGAATACGGCGCATCCGCGCAACCTGAAGCCCTCACCGATGGGCGATTCGGTCGGCCATTGGGAAGGCGACACGCTGATTGTCGATACCGTCGGTGTGCAGTCCTTCCCGTTCTCGATGGTGGACCGCTATGGCGTGCCGGTGACGGACTCGCTGCACGTTGTCGAACGCTATCGTTTGATCGATGGAACCACCGCCAAGCAGGCGCAGGACGCATTTGAGCGGAGCGAGGGCCGTGTCGGCGGTGCGCCCGGTGCGATGGTGCTTGATCCAAACACGAGCGTTAAAGGGCTTCAGGTCCAGATATCTGTCGAAGACCCGAAAATGTTCACCACGGCGTGGTCGGCCACATCCACCTATCGCCGCACGCCCACCCCATGGCTGGAACAAGTCTGCGCCGAAGACGATTACGACGCGATCGAGGGCAAGACGCGCGACATACCGCATGCAAAAAGCCGGGACTTCTGAATTATCGGCCAAGCTCCCGCCAATACCTGACACACTTGTGTGACGTCGTTCCCTAGGGATATCGGCTGAAAGCGGACCTCTTTAATCAAGATTCGAAAGGATTCCCCTGTAGTCCGTTCCTTGCTGGTATGGTCGGTGAAGGCTACAAGGCTGTGCCCTGAATAGACAGATAGGTTGTGGGGATGTCGTCGGCGTTGCGTTATGTGTTGGCCAGTTTGGCTAGTTTTTCGATCAGCTTTGCCGGCCCCATTCTGCTACATGAGGCGTTCGGTGTCGCTCCGGCGGTGGCGGTTGCTGTTTGCTTCGCGACGACCTTCGTCTTCAACTTCTTCACGACGAAATACTTCGTTTACCGTTCGCGCGGCCCCGCCTTACGCGAGTTCCGCACCTACGCCATGACGAATGTGCTGTTCCGCGGCGGCGAGTATGCGTGTTTCTCGTTCCTTTATCTGGTTATCGGGATTCGCTACTTCATCGCCAATTTTGTCGTGATCGCGGCTTCTTTCGTTGTGAAATTCGTCGTCTACGACGTGATCGTTTATGGCAAGCGCGACGGCGGCAGCTCGTGGAAGCCGCGCGCCAAAGTGCCGCCGCAAGTTTCTGCCAATGGGGGCTGATATGGACTCTTCTGCCGCGCTATCCGAACGTGAAAGCCGCGACCGCGAGCTTTTCGATCGCATTGCAAGCACCTACGCCAAAAAAGATTTGAAGCCGGCGCACCGGATTGCACGCAAACTGCGTCTGACTCAAACCCTGAAAGTCGCCGATTTCGGCCCGGCGCCTCGCGTCATGGAAATCGGGTGCGGCGCCGGTTTCGCGGCCCGCTACATGGAAGGGCGCTACGGAGCCTTTGTCGGCATCGATTATTCCGAGAAGCTCATTTCGTACGCGCGCGAATTCAATCGCAACGAACGCGCGACCTTTGAAGTCGTCAACATCAACGACTACGAACCGCCGGAGCAGTTCGACGTCGTCTTCATGATCGGGCTGTTGCACCATTTGGACGATCCCGCGGAGACGCTCACGAAGGTGTTGAAGCACCTACGGCCTGGCGGCTGGGTTGTCGCCAACGAGCCGCAAAGCGGCAACCCGCTGGTCTCGTGGCTGCGTCAAATGCGCAAGAAGGTCGATAAAAACTACTCCGACGAGCAGCTGGAATACGCGCGCGGCGATTTGCGCGCGATTTTCGAAAAGGCCGGTTTGACCGACATCAAGATCGTGCCGCAGGGTATTCTCTCGACGCCCTTCGCCGAAGTGTCCATGCCCGCGCAGCCTTTGATGGCGCCGATTTCCTACATCTGCTGCGCCTTGGATCGCGTGCTGGAAAGCGCGCTTTCTCCAATTCTGTATTCGGTTGCCTGGAATTTGGTCGCCGCGGGCCGGCGTCCGGCTTAACGGCGCGTTTTCACGCCTCGGAGCGAACATAACGCCGTCAGGCAGCACACGGACGTTGCCGTAAGGCCTTTGTTAAGGATAATGGGGTTAATCGAATCTATATCCCCATTTTCTTAAGAGCCACACCTGCGAGCGCGATGACCCTTTCAGAAACAGAACGGACGCCGCGTGTGGCGAGTACGGCGGTTAGATTCTCCGTCATTGTGCCCTGCTACAACGAAGAAGGCGCGATTGCCGAGACGCTGACCCATTTCGTGGAAACGCTGGGTCCGCAAGGCGACTTTGAGCTGATTATTGTCAATGACGGCTCAACCGACGGGACCGGCGCCATTCTCAATCGTTATGCCGCCGAACATCCGGGATTGCGGGTCATGCATCATGATCGCAATCGCGGCTATGGGGCGGCGCTGAAGACCGGCATTCGCGTCGCGTCCGGCGAATACATCGCCATCACCGATGCGGACGGCACCTATCCGAACGAGCGCGTCCGCGAACTCGTTGACGCTTGCGCGGATTACGACATGGTGGTCGGCGCCTGTACCGGAGATAACGTCGATTATTCCAAGGTTCGCGCCATTCCGAAGGCGTTCCTGCGGGTCTGGGCTTCTTGGATAGCGCGGCAAACCATCCCCGATATCAATTCGGGCATGCGGGTTTTTCGCAAAGACGTGGCGGAAACCTATCTCGGCATCCTGCCCGACACGTTCAGCTTCACGTTGACGATTACGCTGGCGATGCTGACGAGCTACCGCCCGGTGCTGTTCATCCCGATCTCCTACCGGCACCGCGTCGGCAAATCCAAGATAAAACCGATCCGCGACACGCTGCGGTTCGTCGTTTTGATCATGCGGACGGGCATGTATTTTGCCCCGTTGCGCGTGTTCTTTCCGGTCGGACTGGCGCTGTTTCTCCTCAGCGTGCTGAGTCTCGCCAGGGACCTTTTTATAACGCAGAACCTCGCGGACACCTCGGTACTGCTGCTGGTTTTCACGCTGAATACGCTGATGATGGCGCTTCTAGCCGACATGATCGACCGCCGCACGCGTTAGGCCTGCCGCCCCCGCGCCTTCAGTTGTGCTCGACCCGGTACACGATGACGGGCGGGCGACGATCCACGATGCGTGCGTAAATCGGACGCGGGATAATCTTATCCAGCCGTGCCGTCTGCATCAGACGCGCGACCAAATTGTTGTTGGCGTCCTGCCGCCAGACCACGGTCCATCCTTCGCGCGGCGTGAACTCTGGCTTGCGGGTTTTGTCCGAGAGCGGCGACCACAAGCGGTTAAAGGACCAGTCGTCGTGGAAAACCAAATCGCCCGGCATGGGCGTGGTGCGCTTGACACGGCCTTTTTGCCCGGCCCAACCAAGCAAGGTCGCACTGCGATTGTACAATTCCGGATCGATGACCAGATTCTGCACGTCGTTGCTGGATAAATAGGACACCAGCGCGTGCGGACCCGGCATGGGCGATTTGTTGGCAACATAAAGCGCGAGCAGATTGCCACCAAGCGCCAGCGCAAAAATGATCGCGGCCTGCTTTCGGTATTTCGGCCAGAGGCCGTAGCCAAGCCAGATGCCAATCACGACGATCGCCGACAGCGCCAGAACGGAATAATAGCGCGGCTGGAGCCCAACATTGCGCAGCGCAAAGGCGATGAACACGATCCACACGGCGGCAAGACAGAAGGCCATTCGTGCCGTCGTCATGGCGCGGCCGGTCTTCTTGCGCGTGATATAGAGCCAGCCAATCGCTGGAACAGTAAAGTAGAACAATGCGGCAAAGTCCACGCGTGTAACGATGGGCAGCGCCCAGTCGATCAGAGGACTGATGCGGACGGCGCCCTTATAGTCGAATTCAAGACCGTTCGCGGGGGGACGGTAATCGGTACTGGCCGATTCCAGCACGATCTTGACACGGTGCAGCGGATCGCCTGCTGCCAGCGCGTAGTACAGCATCTCGCTGCCTTCCACGATCAGGAACGCGCCAGCCATGATCCAGTAGCGCCAGCGTGACATACCGTAGCCCGCTAGGAAAAGTACGGAGTAAAAGAACAGCAGAGCGATGGCGCTCTCGCGCGTCATCACAGCAAATGCGGCGGACAGACCCGCGCCGAACAGTAAGAGAACGTTGTCCTTGCGTTCGGTCGCCAGCATGAACAGCCAGAACGACAGAGTGGCGAACAGAAGTTCAGGCGTATCGGCGTTGGCGATGCTGGAGTTCAGTGCATACAATGGCAGCGTCAGGACCAGAGCCCCGACCATTGAGGCCGCGACGATGCCGGCGGCGCGATAGACAAAACAGACCGTCACGCCGACGAGCGCGAGTTGATAGAAGAGGCTCGGCAGGGCTAGAGCGCGCTCGCTTTCGCCAAAAATCGCGATGCTGGCGGCAATCGGCAGAACGACGGTGTGGCGGACGCCCCAGTGGCTATCGGGAACGTTGGGGAAACGATTCAACCAGTCCCGCGCGTTGCCCAGATAGCTGACATCGTCACTGGAGATGAAACCCACAAACGCAAGATTCCAGATAATGATGGCTGCCGCGAAACAGATTGCCAGCAACAGCGCCAGGGGCGAAAGATTGGCGAAACCGCGTTTCCGCTCGGCAACGGAACTTGCATATGTCACGGTATCCCCCGGCACAAAAGATCAGGATTTTTATGGCAGATTTCCCCTGCCCGCACGCGGAAATTGCCGCAACGATATGAACGGCCGCACAGTAATGTTACCGGGCGCGCTTAACTGCCCGTTTTCCGGTCACTTGTAGCGGGTTCCAGTTAAAATTAGGGCTACGGCTGCTGTATCCCGGCCGTTCTACAGCAGGGTTTTGCGCAATTAACGCGTCGCTGTTTGGGTCGCGCGCGGCAACAGATCGTTACGGATGATCTTGCCGCCCTTCATGACAAAGGCGACGCGCTGCAGCTCGGTGATGTCCGCCAGGGGATCGCCGGCCATGGCGACGAGATCGGCGTATTTGCCTTTTTCGATGCTGCCGATGTCCTTATCCCAGCCCAGCACTTCCGCATTGTTCATGGTGCCTGCCTGAAGAACGCGCGCCGGCGTCAGATGCGCCTGTTTCACCAGCGCGATGTATTCCAGCGCCTGCGTGCCGTGCGGGAACGTCGCGCCATCCACACCGCTGCCGACCGTGATTTTCAGCCCCCGCGTGTTGGAGGCCATGGTGACGGCTTTTTCGAAGATCGGGATCATCCGGTATTTGCCGCCGGTCGATTTGCGGTCGTTATCGTCCATATACGGCTCGGTGTAACGCTGCAGCGTCGGATCGTAGGTAAGCCTCTTGGCGACCATCATGTTCGCCTGTTCCTGATCCAGGCCGAAGGCGTGCTCGATGGAATCGCAACCGGCAACAATCGCGTTCTTCTGCCCATCGCCGCCGTAAACATGGCAGGCCGTCTTGTGGCCCAAACGATGGGTCTCATCGATCAGGGCCTGCAGCACCGGCATCGGATAGGTCAGCACATATTGCGCCTGACCGTCCGGAGCGAAGGAATAGGCGCCCGTCGGGTACACTTTGATCCAATCGGCGCCGTGCTGGATTTGATCGCGCACCGCGGCACGCGCTTCATCCGCATTGCGCACAACGGTGCTGGCAAGGGCATTGTCCGGTTCTGCATTGGCAGCACCGCTCCAGACAATACCGCGCGTCGAAACTTGCGCACGCGGGCCATCGATCAGCCCCTTGTTGATGGCATTCCTGATGTCGACGTCGGCATAGCCGTTGCCATGCGTGCCCATATCGCGCACGGCCGTAAAGCCGGCCCGCAGGTCAGCTTGCGTGTTCTGAATGGCCACCAGCGTGGACAACTCGCGCGACATGCCGGGCTTAGGCGTGTTGAACATATGCGTATGCAGGTCGATCAATCCAGGCAGAACCGTTTGGTTCGACAGGTCGATCACTTGCGCGCCCGCCGGAATGCGGACCTGCGCCACGGGCCCGACCTCGGTGATGCGCTCGCCTTGCAGCAGGATGATTTGGTTGGTGAGCATTTGCGCGGTCTTGCTGTCGAACAGCCGCCCCGCTTTCACCGCCACCGTTTCCGCCGCTGGACCGCATTTGTTGGCAGCATTGTCGATGGGCGAGAAACAGGGCTGCGTCCCGGCTCCGCGCCAGGGGGCGCCGTTCTGGCCGCCCATTTGGGCCTGGCCGGGTGTCGCCAGAGCGCACAGCCCCACGAGCGAAAGACCAACCGTTCCAAGTGCCGATTTGCGCAGCATGTTGCATACCCTCCCGTGATCGCCAGGCCCCGGGGTTTTCCCCATGGCGCCAAGCCGCACTATACACATATTGCGGTTGCGTTGCTTCGGCTCTATGCGTGAACCCGCTGCGCCGGAGCCTTCTCATGCTTGATCTTTCCCGCCTGACATCCGGCCTCAAAGGGTCCGCTGAGCTGCTCGTGGCCCAGGAGCATACAGCGCCAAGCGTCGGCAGCGGCGTTGTTCCCGTGCTTGCCACACCCGTGATGATCAACCTTATCGAGGCGGCCGCGCTGGCCGCGGTGGAACACCTTTTGCCCGCCGGCCACCAAAGCTTGGGCATTCAACTGGACGTCCGGCATTTTGCAGCGACGCCCATCGGCATGCGGGTGCGCGCCACAGCGGAACTCATGGGGATCGAAGGCCGCACCATGGCGTTTCACGTCGAAGCCCATGATGAGCGTGAGCCGATTGGCGGGGGCACGCACCGGCGGGTCATTGTCAACGTCGCCCGCTTCGACGACCGCGTGCAGAAGAAGCTCAAACCGGCCTGACGCCGGTACCTGTTCCGCAACTTTGCGTGGAAGCCGCTGTGAACGCACCGTTTGCGGTTTGCGATCGCGTCATTTCCGGGCAATATCCGCCCCAACATTAGGGAGAACACAATGGTACAGCGCACGGCGGAAGCAGAATGGAAGGGCGGGCTGCAGGACGGCTCGGGCCATATGAAACTTGGAAGCGGCGCCTATGATGGGCCGTATTCCTTCAAGTCCCGCTTCGAAGACGGCGCCGGGACAAACCCCGAAGAACTCATTGCCGCCGCCCATGCGGGGTGTTTCTCCATGGCGCTGTCCGCGGGCCTCGGCAAAGCCGGCACGCCGCCAAAGCGCGTGTACACCACGGCGAAGCTGAATTTTGAAAAGACCGCTGCGGGATTCAGCGTCACGCGCATCGACCTGACCACCGAAGCGGAAGTGCCCGGCATCGACGAGGCCGCGTTCCAACAACTTGCGGAGAATGCCAAGCGCGACTGCCCGATTTCGCGACTGCTTGCCCCCGGCACGGAAATTACGCTCAGCGCGAAACTCATCGGCTGAACGCAAGGCCGCCAGAGACATACATTGGCAAACACGATTCGCTTTTCGCCTGACGCGAAAGGTCCGCTTGCGGGTATCCGCGTGCTCGATCTTTCGCGTTTGGTGTCAGGCAACATGCTGTCCCTGCAACTCGCCGATTTCGGCGCGGACGTCATCAAGATCGAGCCGCTGGAAGGCGATCCCTTGCGCGCGTGGCTGGATGGCGGCGAGCAGCTGTTCTGGAAAACTTATTGCCGCAATAAGTTTTCCGCCGCGCTCGATCTGCGCAATGCGGACGCAAAAGCTGCGCTGCTTCGCCTGATCGAAACGGCGGATGTTTTTATCGAGAACTACCGCCCCGGTACGCTGGAGAAAATGGGACTCGCCCCCGACGCGCTGCTTGCGCGCAATCCACGGCTGATCGTCGTGCGCATTTCCGGGTTTGGCCAAACCGGGCCGTATGCGGAGCTTCCCGGATTCGGCACCTTGATCGAAGCGATGAGCGGCTTGGCGGCCCGCACCGGGTTCCCAGATCGCGAACCCGTACTTCCGCCGCTTGCGCTTGCCGATATGATCGCCGGATTGTCCGGCGCGATGGCGACGGTGACAGCACTTTTTGCGCGCAATCAGGCCGGCAAGGGACAGGTAATCGATCTGTCGCTGCTGGAACCTTTGTTTTCGACGCTTGGCCCCGAAGCCGCCATTTACCAGCGCACAGGCGAGGTGAAGCAGCGCACCGGAAACGGCTCGAACATTACCGCGCCGCGCAATATCTACCGCTGTGCCGATGGCAAATATATTGCGCTCTCCGGATCGACGCAGGCCATGGCGCGCCGCCTTTTTGAAACAATCGGCCGGGCGGGCATGATCGAAGACCCGCGCTTCCGCACCAATACCGATCGTGTCCGCAACCGGCCGCTGGTCGATGAGGCGGTCGGCGCATGGTTTGTCACCAAGACGCGCGATGAGTCGTTGACACAGATGCGGGCTGCGGGCGTCACCGTCGGCCCCGTCTACAACATCGACGACGCCGTGGAGGACCCGCATTTCCGCGAACGCCAAATCATTGTCGATGTGGAAGACCCGGAACTGGGTTCGCTTCCGATGCACAATATCGTGCCGCGTCTGTCCGGCACGCCCGGTGTGTGGCGCACGCCTGCGCCAACGCTCGGCCAGCACACCGACGACATCCTTCGTCAAGCCGGGCTCGACACGGAGGCCATCGCGAAATTGCGGGCCGAAGGGGGCTGTCTGTGAGTACCCAGAGCGCCGGGATTGCCAAGCGCAGCTTCACCTCCGTCTCGGTGGACCTGTTCGAGCGATGGATGCCCGATGCTTTCGTGCTGGCGATCATGCTGACGGCGGTTGTCGCTTTGGCCGCGGCGATCTTCGCCCCGATGGGTACGCCCGAGGTGATCGTGACCTCGTGGTATACGGGCATGTTCGGAATCCTGGGCTTCGCGTTCCAGATGATCCTGATCCTGGTATCGGGTCACACGCTTGCCCACACGCCGCCGGTCCAGCGTGGCTTGAAAACGATTGTCGCGGCTATCCGCACACCGAACCAAGCCGTTGTGACGACGTTTCTTACCGCGGCGGCCGCCTCGTGGATCAATTGGGGTTTCGGTCTTGTGGTGGGCGCCGTGCTGGCGCGCGAAGTCGCCAAGCAGGTGCGCGTCGATTTCGCCTGGCTGGTGGCAGCCGCCTATTCCGGTTTCGTGATTTATGACAGCGGGCCTTCGGGCTCGATTCCGCTGTCGCAAGCCTCGCCGGGCAGCGCGCTGAATATTGTGGAAAAGGTAACTGGGCATATCCTGCCGTATAGCCAGTCGATCTTCACGCCGCTGAATATCATCCCGACATTGCTCGTTCTGCTCGTTATGCCGTTTGTTCTGATACGCATGCGTCCGAACGAACATGAGACACAGGTTTTCGTTCCGCCCGTGGAACCACCGCTGAAGGCGATCACGCGCTCCAATCTGCTGGCGCGGCGCATCGAGCATTCGCCGATTGGCAGTTGGTTCCTTGTTGCGGCGGGCATCGCCTATATCGCGACGGCATTTTATCGCGGGCGTCTGACGGTCGATGCCAATCTGGTGATTTTCATTTTTCTGATCGCGGGATTGGCGCTGCACGGTTCGCCACTGAATTTTGCCGACGCCGTGAAAAGCGCGGCGAAGCAGACCGGCTCGATGATCCTGCAATATCCGATCTATGGCGGCATCATGGGAATCATGACCACAACCGGCTTGGCGCAGCAGATTTCCGCCTCCATCGCGGCGTCGGCATCCGCGTTCAGCCTGCCGATCCTGAGCTTTATTTCCTCCATCTTCATCTCGCTGGTCATCCCCAGCGGCGGAGGCCATTGGGCGGTCCAAGGCCCCTTCACCATCCCCGCCGCGGTCGCTTTGAATGGCTCGGTGTCCGCGACCACGATGGCCGTCGCCATGGGCGAGCAGGTCGCCAATATGCTGCAGCCCTTCTGGGCGCTGCCGGCGGTGGCGATCGCAGGGATTGGCATTCAGCGTGTCATGGGATTTACCGTGGTCACCTTCATCGTGGCCACGGTGATCTATGGCGCGGCGTTGCTGCTTTTGATCTAATCTTCGAAAATCGTTTCCGCCTCGGGAGGGCATCATGATCCGTTCGCGATTGACTCGCCGTCATGTGAATCTTGGCATTGCCGCCGCAGGCGTGACGCTGATCGTGCGCAAAACCCAAGCGGCGGAAATCACGCTGAAGCACAACCACAATCTGCCGGTGGAAAGCCCGCTGCATAAGCGCGCCACGGAAATGTGGGCTGCGGTGAAAGCGGAAACCAATGGTCGCGTCGATGTGCAGATTTCACGCGGCGATGCCGGACTCGATACGCTGGTCGGCGGCGGGCTCGCATTTATGACTCTCGCTGGTAATGGCTTGTCGGCCATGTTGCCGGCCGCCGACGTGCAGGCCACGCCCTATGGCTTTCGCAATCCGCAGCAGGTCTACAAAGCCATGGACGGCGATCTAGGCGCCTATCTGACGCAAGAGCTGCGCGCGAAAGGCGTCTATGCCATTCCGGGTGGCTGTTTCGAAAACGGCATGCACCAGATCACCTGCACGACAAAGCCGATCCGCAATGCCGCCGACCTGCAAGGGCTGAAGATGCGGATACCCGGTTCGACCGTGTATCAGGATTTCTTCCGCTCGCTGGGCGCGCAAGTCTTCACCATGAACCTGACGCGCACCTATGACGCGCTTAAGAGCGGCATGGTCGAAGCGCAGGACGATCCGTGGGATGTCGTCGAGCTGTTCAAATTTTACGAATTTCAAAAATACGCCAGCGTCACGGACCATTCCTGGTCAGGCTACAACATGCTCGCGAGTATGAAAGTATGGCAAGGATTGCCGCCGGATGTGCAGCGTGTGATCGAAACGAACACGCGCAAGTTCGTGGCCCTGCAGCGCGCGGATACCGACAGACTGAACGATGAACTGCGCACCGACTTGGTGAAGAAGGGCATGACCTTTAACGAGGCGGACAAGGCATCCTTCCGCCCCGCGCTCGTGCCGTACTATCCGAAGTGGAAAGCCCATATCGGCCAACGCGCCTGGGACCTGCTTGAGGGGAACGTCGGTAAACTCGGATAGGAGTTATTTTCTCGCGGAGCGGGGCAAAGAAAAGCGGAACCACTAAGGACACGAAGAAGACACAAAGGACACCAAGAAAAATTGGCGCGCCTTGCGCGCCAGCATTCTTGTCGAGGCTGATTTAGAACCGAATAAGTCACTTAGACACATTCGCAGACCTAACAAGCACGGAATAAACTTCGTGATCTTCGTGTCTCCTTGGTGTCCTTAGAGTCTGTCCGGGAAGATCATGTTGGATTGCATAGCTTTCTCAACATGAGCCTGATGGAGGCGAGGCGCAAGAATGCGCGCGCCTTTCGATTGAGGTTCTCCCAATCCTTTGCGAGCCGTCTGCACCGTCCGAGCCATGCGAAG
>CANJBZ010000006.1 GCA_947473475.1 Alphaproteobacteria bacterium | reverse complement strand
GGGGCGACCCGGAAGGAATTTTTCAATCCGGGCGAATTGATCGTCGCGCAACGCATGGCGTTCCATCGCAAGCCTCCTTCAGGAAGCTCCCTATGAATCACACTTTTACTGATTTACGAATCCCTTAAATGACGACACGCCCTAGAGCATGATCCGATTCTTTTTGATCGGATCATGCTCTAGGCTTTGTTCGGCCGGAGACGAACCAATCCCTCCTGCGCGACAGACGCGACAAGAGCGCCGTCGCGGCGGAAAACCTCGCCCCGGTTGAAGCCGCGCGATCCCGATGCCGACGGGCTTTCCTGCACGTAAAGCATCCATTCGTCGGCCCGGAATGGCCGGTGAAACCACATCGCGTGATCGAGACTCGCCAGCTGCAGCGCGTTGCTGAACAGCGTGTAGCCGTGCGGCAGCAGCGAGGTGTCGAGCAGCGTCATGTCGGAGGCATAAGCCAGCACGCATTGGTGCAGCGCGGGCGCATCGGGCATGGGCCCGGTGGCGCGGAACCAAACCACCTGCCTTGGAGGGTGGCGGCCCTTTTCGAAGCGGTTCGCCGGATCGACGGGCCGGATCTCGATCGGCCGCACGCGCATGAACCAGGTTCGCACCGGCTCGGGAAGCTGCGTCACGATTTCACTGCGCCATTGCTGTTCAGTTTTCAGCGATTCCGGCGCCGGGACGTCCGGCATAGCGGACTGGTGTTCCAAACCCGCCTCCGCCCGGTCGAAGGAGGCCGACATCGTGAATATCGGAACGCCGTTCTGAATGGCCACAACCCGGCGCGCGCTGAAGGAGTGCCCATCGCGGCTTCGGTCGACTTCGTAGACGATGGGTGTCTTCGGATCGCCTGGACGCAGGAAGTAAGCGTGCAGCGAATGGCAGTTCCGGTCCTCCACCGTTCGCGTGGCCGCCACCAAGGCCTGCCCCAGAACCTGCCCCCCAAAGACCCGCTGCCAGCGATCCTTGGGCGAGACGCCCCGGTAGATGTTGGTTTCCATGGTTTCCAGATCGAGCAGGGTAAGCAGCGAAGCCAGGGCTTGTTCGCCCTCGCTTTCACTGGATTGCGGCGGTGGGTCGTTTTGCTCGCTCATGCGCTCCAATCCTGTCTTATGAAAAAGTAATTAGCAAAAACAACAGCTTATCTTTAAGGGGGCTGAAGGGGGCGCCCCTTTGTGTCTCTCCTGCGACAGATTTCCCTTGCCTCCGGGACGCTCGGACTGGAAAACACCGTAATGGGTAACGTCCTTCTCGAACGCGCCGCACACCAGCGGCCTGCTACCACCAAACGGGGCGCGCTGGAGCGTCTTTTCACCCTGATGTTCAGGGGGTTCGTCTACAACCAGATCTGGGAAGATCCGGCGGTCGACATTGAGGCCCTCATACTCGGCCCCGAACACCGCCTTATCACCATCGCGTCGGGCGGCTGCAACGTATTGAACTATCTGACGGCCAATCCAAGCCGCATCATCGCGGTCGATCTCAACCCGAACCATATCGCGCTGACCAAGCTCAAATTGCAGGCGCTGGAGCATCTGCCCGATTACGATTCGTTCTTCCGTTTCTTCGGCGTCGCCAAGGACAAAGCGAACAGCCGCGCGTTCGACAATTTCCTCGCCCAGCGCCTGGACCAGGAAACGCGCCGCTATTGGGAGCGCCGCATTCCGCTGCGCGGCCGCCGCATCAATATGTTTGCGCGCAACCTCTATCGCTACGGCTTGCTTGGCCGCTTTATCGGCGTGCTGCATACGGTGGCGAAGCTCCATGGCAAGCACCTTCCCGACATCCTGGCCGCGCGCAACATCGAGGAACAACGCGTGGTTTTCGAGCGCACTATCGCGCCGTTGTTCGACAACCGCCTGGTGCGCTTTCTCTCGCGGATGCCCGTGTCCTATTACGGGCTGGGCATTCCGCCGGCGCAATATGACGAGCTGGTCGCCTCCGCCCATGACGGCAATCCCGTGACGACATTGCGCGAGCGTGTCAAACGTCTGGCCTGCGACTTTCCGATTGCGGATAATTACTTTGCCTGGCAAGCCTTCAGCCGGGGCTACGACATCGAAGGCCGCACCGCCGTTCCGCCCTATTTGCGGGAAGAGAACTACGAAGCGATCAAGGGCCGCGCCAAATCCGTCGAGGTGCATCACGCCTCCATGACGGATTTCCTGGCCGAACAGCCTGCGCGCTCGCTGCATCGCTATGTTCTGCTGGACGCGCAGGACTGGATGACGGCGGAACAGATGACCGCCCTTTGGACGCAGATCGATCGTACCGCGAACGAAACCGATGCCCGGGTCATCTTCCGGACGGCAGGCGCCGAATCGCCGCTGCCCCAGAAACTTCCGGAAGCCTTATTGGCCGGTTGGACCTATCTCGAAGAACAGAGCAAGCAATTTCACGCCCGCGACCGCTCTTCCATCTATGGCGGGTTTCACGTCTACGCGAGACAAAACGCTTCTTGAACGACTCAGCGCAGCCCAAACAAAGCGCGGAACATGCCGCGCTGATGGACAAGGTGTACCGCCGTCAGCGGCACATCTACGATCTGACGCGAAAGTATTACCTGCTCGGCCGCGACCGGCTGATTCAGGATCTCGACGCCAAACCCGGCGAAACGGTCGTGGAAATTGGCTGCGGCACGGCGCGCAACCTCATCCGCATCGCCGAAACCTACCCAAACGCCAAGCTGTTCGGGCTCGACGCATCGGCCGAAATGCTTCAGACGGCGAAAGAGGCCATTGCGCGGGCGGGATTTTCCGAGCGCATCGTGCTGAAGCACGCTTTGGCCGATGAACTGTCGCCGGGTTTGTTCGGTTTGGATCGGCCGTTCGACCATGTGATCTTTCCCTACAGCCTGTCCATGATTCCGGACTGGCGCGGCGCCTTGCGGTGCGGGGCGCAAAATGTTCGCGCCGGCGGCTTCGTCCATGTCGTCGACTTCGGCGATTTTCGCTCCCTGCCCGCACTTGCCAGCAAGGCCCTGCGCGCATGGCTGCGGCTTTTCCACGTTGCGCCGCGCGAAGAGCTCCTGAGCTGGCTCGAATCCGGCACGCAGGCGCGTGAGCAGCGCAGTTTTCGTATCTGGCCGGGCCGCTATGCCTTTGTTATGAAAGCAAAACCGGCTGCAATTTCGCAGCTTCCGGGCTGATTTTCCCGCTTTACACCGCCGTTCATCTTTGTTGCCGCGGTGCATCACTCCCTAAAAAAAGCTAGGCCGCCACAATATAGCTCTGTTCCCGGAGGAACTTGCCCCCCTTGGTATCGTTTAGCCCAGGTTCCTTCTCCGGTCTGGAGAAGAGCTGGGCGATTGCCAGGCCGATTTGCGCTGGTCATCGCTAATTTTAGGATGGGGATAATTGAATGAAACTCAGAACCATTGCCCTGACGGGCGTGTCACTTCTCGCTCTCGCGTCACCGGCGCTTGCTGCCGGCGACGGCTATTATCTCGGTCTCGGCGCAGGCTGGAGCACCCTGCAAAAGCTCGATACACGAATCACATTCCTGAACGGCGCCATCGGTGGGACCGGTGGGAACGTGGATTTCGATAGCACGGCCCGTTTCGACATCGCGGCCGGTTACAAAATGCCCAACGGCGTTCGGCTCGAACTGGAAACCGGCTACGCACAATACGGCGTCAAGAGCGCCGCCGGCGTGGGCGGCAGCAATATTCCGAGCGCAGACGGGCACGTGTCTGTCGGCACGCTGATGGGCGTTGCCGCATACGATATTCCGCTTACGCCGGAATGGTCTTTCACGTTGGGCGCAGGTGCAGGCGCGGGCCGTGTCACTGCCGCCTATTCCGATTCGGCGGAAACCAACCGCAAAGGCGAGACGGCCTTCGCGTATCAGCTGATCGCGGGTGTCATCTACTCCTTGGGACCACAACTCGATCTGCAGCTCGACTACCGGTACATCGGGGTTGGCAAAACGGACCACGTCTACAACTCGCCGGTCGGGACGACGGCTGGGACGATCGCCTACGACAACGCGAATTCGCATAGCGTCATGCTGAATATTCGCTACTTCTTCCAGGCGCCGCCGCCGCCGCCGCCGCCGCCGGCACCCGCGCCGCCGCCGCCACCGCCGCCTCCCCCGCCTCCCCCGCCTCCTCCGCCGCCGCCGCCGCCGCCGCCTCCACCGCCGCCACCGCCGCCGCCTCCTCCGCCGCCGGCTGTACGGACGTTCATTGTCTTCTTCGACTTCGATAAGTCGAACCTGACGAACGAGGCCATGCAGGTCGTGCAGCAAGCCGTGCAGACGGCAAGGACCAGCGGCAACGTGCGGGTTGTCGTGACCGGACACACCGATACGGTGGGTTCGATGGCGTACAACCAGCGCCTGTCAGAGCGCAGAGCACAGGCCGTCAAGGACGAAATGGTCCGCGAAGGCTTGAACATGGGCGACATCATGACCGTGGGCCGGAACTTCTCGGACCCGCTGGTTCCGACGGGTCCGGGCGTGCGCGAGCCGCAAAACCGGCGCGCCGTTATCGACCTCGGCCGGTAAAACGGTTCGGTTGAACTACAAAGGGCGGGCTTCACAGCCCGCCCTTTTCTTTTGACCAAACGGGCGTGGATTGAGCGCAAAGGGGTGGGTGCCCAGACGGATAGTCCTGGCCTGCACATCAAACAGATTTGCTGACGGAGACGGCTTACCGGGTTACTTGGGCCAGACGACGGTGGCCGTGCGCACCCACATCACGATCGTGCCGGGCTTAAAGTGCGGCAACGGTGCGATGTCCGGCGGCAGGGAGTCCGAATCGTCCGCGTCCGCGGTGCGGAATTGGCACGGCGCAAACGTGTTGTCCGCAGACGTGGTCTGCCCTGAGACGAAGACTG
This sequence comes from Alphaproteobacteria bacterium, assembly GCA_947473475.1. Taxonomy (GTDB): domain Bacteria; phylum Pseudomonadota; class Alphaproteobacteria; order Micropepsales; family Micropepsaceae; genus CAIYRG01. Next base: position 116,856 of record CANJBZ010000006.1, on the reverse strand, counting down.
CGAGCGTTGCTTTGGGTCCGTCCAAGGCCTGCGCGAAGACCTGCTTGGCGCTGGAACAGTAGTCCGTGATGTTCCCGATGCTTTGCATTGAGGACCCGTTGGCAAGCCGGGTCTTGAAGGCGTGGTAATCTTCCGTTCCGGTCCTGCCGTTCAGCCGGCGGAAGAAATTCTGCAGCGAACGGTCCGAAGCCTGCAGCTCCTTCTGATAGGAGGTCACAAAGCTGTTGTAGAGCTGGATCGCATCGCAGGAGAGAGCCGCGACCATCAGCTTTTGCTGAACCGCAGCCGCCTTGATGGCGGTCAGATCGGCCGGCCGGGCGCAGCCTGCCGCACCCGCCGCCCAGGCATTGCCCGCCATGCAGGTGAGCATCAGAGCCGCAACGCCGGTTTTAAGAGATTTCCGCATCGAACCCCGCAAAAGATGGAAGCGTCCGCGCTTCCAAAGACAGGAGTGCCGCCTTTCGGACCGAACACCACTGTACCATCGTAAACTATTCTAACCCAGAGCAAATTGACGCTTCTTTAACGAACCGCTACCGCGCCTGACGTATCCTCGGGCCTATCGGCAAGGGGAGCAGCCGCCCCTTTTCGTGGTGTGGCCGTTGCTATATGTGTCGCCGCCCGCCCGGGGCATATAGCCCGGCGCCGGAATAAGGAGTCGCGTCATGGCCTATAAAGTCGCCGTCGTAGGCGCTACCGGCAATGTCGGCCGGGAAATGCTGAGCGTGCTGTCCGAACGTCAGTTCCCCGCAAGCGAAGTCGTAGCCCTCGCATCGACGCGTTCTGTCGGCACGGAGGTTTCCTTCGGCGACGCCATCCTGAAGGTGAAGGCGCTCGACTATTACGATTTTTCGGACGTCGATATCTGCCTGATGTCCGCCGGGTCTGCCGTGGCGAAGGAATGGTCCCCCAAGATCGCCGCCAAGGGCTGCATCGTGATCGACAACTCCTCCCATTGGCGCATGGACCGCGAGGTTCCGCTCGTGGTGCCTGAGGTCAACGCCCATGTGCTCGACACCGACATCAAGAAGGGCATCATCGCCAACCCGAATTGCTCGACGGCGCAGATGGTCGTCGCGTTGAAGCCGTTGCATGACGCGGCCACGATCAAGCGGGTCGTCGTTTCGACCTATCAATCGGTCTCTGGCGCCGGCAAGGACGCGATGGACGAATTGTTCCGCCAGACGCGCGCGGTATTTGTCGCCGATCCGATCGAGAGAAAGAAATTCACCAAGCAGATCGCCTTCAACGTCATTCCGCACATCGACGTCTTTCTGGATTCCGGCTTCACCAAGGAAGAATGGAAGATGATGGTGGAGACGCAGAAAATTCTCGATCCGGACATTCAGGTGACCGCCACGTGCGTGCGCGTGCCGGTGTTCATCGGTCATGCCGAGTCCATCAATGTGGAATTCGAGAAGCCGATCACGGCGGAAAAAGCGCGCGGCATCCTGCGCTCGGCCCCCGGCGTTCTGGTCGTCGATAAGCGCGAAGACGGAGGTTACGTCACCCCCATCGAGTGCGCGGGCGAAGATGCGACCTATGTCAGCCGCATCCGCAAGGATCCGACCGTCGAGTACGGCCTATGCCTGTGGGTGGTGGCGGACAATCTGCGCAAGGGCGCGGCGCTCAACGCGGTGCAGATCGCCGAGACGCTGATCAATCGCAAGCTGCTCAAGCGGGCAGCCTGAGCAGCTCCTCGCAGGCCTGATGCCCCAATCGCCCCTTCAGCGTTATCGCGCACTGCTTCAAACCGGCAACCTCAAGCCGGATGCGGAGCAGGCGCGGGCCGCCGCGGCCTTGGATGCGCTCTACCAAGCGTTGAATACTTACCGCCCGAAGCCATACGGCCTGCTTGCGCTTTTGGGCTTCCGGCGAACCCAGGAAACGCCGAACGGGTTGTACATCCACGGCGATGTCGGACGCGGCAAATCGGCGTTGATGGATCTGTTCTTTGCGAGCGCGCCCGTGCCGCACAAGCGCCGCGTCCATTTCAACGCTTTCATGGCCGAGACCCACGCGCGCATTCACGAATGGCGCAATCTTTCCCAACGCGAACGGACGCAGCGCGCGGAGTTCGTCCGCGAGGCGGGTGACGACCCGATAGCGCCTATTGCCAAGCGGATTTCGTCCGAAGCCCTGCTTCTGTGCCTGGACGAATTCCAAGTCACCGACGTGGCGGACGCGATGATCCTCGGACGTTTGTTCGAAAAGCTGTTCGCCTATGGCGCGGTCATCGTGCTGACATCCAATGTCGAACCCGGCCGCCTCTACGAAGGCGGGCTCAATCGCGCGCTGTTTCTGCCTTTCATCGTGATGATCAAGGACCGGCTCTCCGTCGTGGAGCTGAACGGACCGCGCGATTACCGGCTCGACCGGATAAGCGGTCTGAACGTCTACATCACGCCGCTGGGCGCGGGCGCCGATGCGGCCATGGACGCAACCTGGCGCCGGTTGACCGGCGCCGCACAGGGCGAAGCGGCAGCGCTCGACGTCTTGCAGCGCAAACTGATCGTGCCGGAAGCGGCGCATGGCGTGGCGCGGTTCTCGTTCGACGCGCTCTGCCGCGAACCGCTGGGCGCTGCCGATTATTTGGCGCTGGCCGGCAATTTTCACACGCTCATGATCGACGCAATTCCGCGCCTTGGCCCGCACGAAGCCAATGAAGCACGCCGCTTCGTTCTGCTGATCGACACGCTGTACGACGAAAAGGTGAAACTTGTCTGCTCGGCCGCGGCGGCGCCAACGGAGCTTTACGCCGACGGAGACAATGCCGAGGCCTTCAAGCGCGCCGCTTCGCGGCTCATGGAAATGCAGAGCGCAGACTATCTGGGTGCGGAACGAATACCGCGCGAAATCGCAGCCGCAGGCTGATCTCCGACGTTGCCCTTTTTAGCGGCCGCCGAGGAACCAGTAGATGCGCATAACCTTGGAGACGCCGGGAACCGTGCCTCCATCTTGCGCGCCATCCGCAGTTTGCAATGCATCCGCCGCGGACGGATCTTTCACAACATAAATCGCGCTTTGGGCCGCAGCCGTTTGATTGCTGGCAGGAGCGGGGGCTGTCGCACACCCGGCGAGGATTGCCGCTACGCTGAAGAGCACTATATTTCGAGGGGGCATCTTGCCTACCATGACGTTTCGAGTTTCGCGTCTTATGGGCCGCACTGAGCCGCTACGAATTATTATTCGCTCAAAACTCTGTCCCATGGTTTACGGCAAGTCAAAGGAAAAGCTTTTTACGCCGATCACGGATATGAGGCCGGTTAGGAATGTCAGACCTTTTCAACGCCGTTTTGATTTTGTCTGCCGTGCTGCTGGTGGCTGCGTTCCGCTATCGTATTCTGGCTGCTTTGCGGCGTTTTGATGCAAATAATGCGCGCCGGCGCGCCGAAGAAGCGCAATCCCTTTTCGATCGGGAGGCCCACTACCGGCAGACGGTTCAGTTTGCGGAAGAACAAATCGAGGCAGTGGCCAAGCTTACGGTTCCGGATGAACGCACCGGGCAGCCCGTGACGCGTTATCTTTTTTTGGGCGAGCAATTCGCGACACGCAAAGAAGCGGAAGCTGCGCGTTACGCGCTCATCGTCGAGAAGGCGCGCGAATTTTATAAGGACTTGGACAGGATCTATCTCTCGGGCCGGCGGCGTTATGAACCGCCGATGGCCGCAGGTCCCGCCCTACCCAAACCCGATAACCCCAAGTGAAAAAACAAAGGGCCGGGCCATTGCCGGCCCAGCCCTTCGTAACACCCAGATAAACAGGCTTACGGCGTCAGCTCGATAAAGCCGATGCGGTCAGCCGTATTGCCGCTGAAGAAGATGCGGTTCGGATTGGTCGGATCGATGTCGATACGGCGCGGATCCTGTTGCGCATAGGGGAGCGGGAATTCGGTGAACTCCTGAGTCGCAGGATTGAACCGGAAAATCTTGTCCACCTGTTGCGCGCTGGCCCAGATCAGCTTGTTCTTCTTGTCGGCAACGATCGAGTACATGCCCAACGCCGGCGTCTTCGGCGTGTAAAGGGTCATCTCTTTGGTCTTGTAGTCGATCTTCATCAGTTTGCCGGCTTCCCAGATACCGACCCACAGATTGCCGTCCCAGTCGGTGTTCATCCGGCGCGGGAGGGCATGGCCACCGGTTGGCGGAAGCTTGAATTCTTCCACTTTGCCGGTCTTGGGATCGAGACGCGCCATCATGTCGGCCTCGTCTTCCGCCCACCACACAGAGCCGTCGCCGGCGACCGCAAGTCCGTAAGCGCCCGGGTTTTCCTTGGTCTGCTTGAAGCTTGGGGCTTCATAGAAGCTGAATTCCGCCGTCTGGGGATTCAGCATGCGGACTTCCTTGCCTTGGCCGGTGCCCCAGATTGTGCCGTCGGGATGCAGCGCGAAGGAGTTGCCGCCCGCGCCGCCATGGCCCTTCGCCGTCCACGGATAGATGTGGAAGGCGACACCGGGGTTCTGCTTGTTGAAGGCGTTGGTGTCGTAGCTGAGCCAGCGATTGTTCGGGCCATCCGCGGTCCACAGAATGCCCTGCGCGTTGATCTGCGGATTGCCGAGACGCTGACGGTTCGCCGGCGCCGGTCCCGCCGGGACTCGGACTTCCGTGAAGTCATAGGTCTTGGGATCGAAGCGGATCAAAGCGCCCGCGCGTTCCGCCGCCCAGGCAATGCCCTTCGGATCGGAGGCGATGTCATGCGGCTCGGAGAAGCGCTTGGGAAGGTCCAGCGTCACCACCCGGTATTTCGTGCTCTGCCCGGTCATGGCGTAATTCGGCAGACGGCCGTTGGGATCATCGCCGCCCGGCAGCGGTTTGAAGTTGGCCGACAGATAGCCGACGATGTTGCCCGCGTCCTGGTCGGACATATCGGGAAGCGAGGAAACGGCCATATTCGTCCGCATACGGCGGACCGTGAACGTCCAATCGTCGACCGGCGAGCGCTTGGAGAGAATGCGCTGCACGTCGTGGCAGACGGTGCATTTTTCAGCGACCAGCTGCTTGTGCTGCCCGGCCGGAAGGTCTTTGGCGTCCTTGGACGTCTTGTCGACCAGGGCTTCGGGCACGCGGCCCGGCCAGGCCGGCGTCAGCATGGGACCGCGCGGATTGGTCAGAGACACATCCAGCTTGGCTGCCTTGTTCGACTCGACCGCAACGGCCGGCGAAATGGCGCTCTGGTTCGCCGTCCCTATTGCCTGCACCGTATAGCTGCCCGGCGGCAGGTCTTTCGCGGAGAAGCCGCCATTAGCCTGGCTGACCACCATGAACGTCAGCGCAGGACGCGCGGCGCTGTTCTTCAGACGCACAAAGGCGCCCGGCACCGGCTGGCCGGCCGCATTCTTCACCACACCTTCGAGCGAACCTGCATTGTCGAGCGCAAGAGCCGGTGCGGCTGAGAGCATAATGGCGCCCGCTGCAACGCCTAACGCGAGCGTGCGGGTGATGTCCCGTAAAGCCATGTGTTTTCCTCCTTTGCTCATCGTGCGGTTGGCCCCGCAAGATGACGTTCCCAAACAAGCCCCAATCAGACACAGACGAAAAACTGGAAAGCGGCCGCGATAAGCCCACGCAAGCCGCAGCACCTGAACAATTAGTAACACATTTGCGCGAGGTGCGGCACGGATTTCCAAGAGCCTACGCAGGCAAGCCCTTCAACAAGCGCGGTAAAGTACCAAGTTCGCCACCGGCATGGCGCATGAAGAGGCGCCTGAGCGGCGGTATCTGATCCACCACCGCCATCCCTACGTCCCGCACCAGACGCAAAGGCAGAAAATCGTTGGAAAAGAGCCGGTTGAGCCCATCGGTCACCACCGCCAGCGTGAAGCTGTCGAAGCGGCGCCAGCGTTCATAGCGTTGCAGGACGTCGACTCGCCCGTAATCGAGCCCAAGCCGGGCCGCATCCAGAACAGTCTCCGCCAATGCCGCGACATCCTTGAGGCCCAGATTCAGGCCCTGGCCCGCGAGCGGGTGAATCGTATGGGCCGCATCGCCGGCGAGCGCGAAACGCGGTTTGACGTAGGACCGCGCCAGATGAAGCTTGAGAGGATAACTCCAACGCTGGGAGACAGGGCGCACGTCGCCCAAATGCTGGCCGAAGCGCTTGCGCAACTCTTCCGTAAACGGAACGTCCGGCAGAGCCATAATGCGGCGGGCTTCACGGTCGGTTTCCGTCCACACCAGAGAGGCGCGATTTCCGGTCATCGGAAGGATGGCAAAAGGTCCGGTGGCAAGAAACTGCTCCCACGCCACGCCATTGTGCGGGCGCTCGTGTGCAACCGTGACGACGATGCCGCTTTGACCGTAACTCCATCCGGCTGTCTGGATGCCTTGCGCTTCGCGCAGCGGCGAGTCGCGCCCTTCCGCGGCGATGACCAATGGCGCTTCGATGCGCGTCCCATCGGAAAGCGTCAGCACGGCACGGCTTTCGCCGACGGCGAGATCGCTGGCCGCCGTGCCGGGCAGGAAACGAATCCGCTTCTCGCTTTCCATGCAGGCTAGAAGGGCCTGCCGGATATACCGGTTTTCGACGATATGCCCGAGAGGCTCGCCAATCTCCCGGTGATCGAAATGAATGGAGAAGGGAAAGGGACCGCGGCCCAGTTCCGTCTCATTGACGATAATGTCGTCGATCGCCTGCGCGTTTGGCGCCAGGCGCTCCCAGACGCCGAGTGTCTTCAGCATACGGACGGTTGCGAAGGCCAGCGCCACCACGCGGCCGTCGAACCGCTCGTCCTCCATCTGCGCGCGGGTCAAGGGATCGGCCACGGCCACGTCGAGCCCGCCCTGCGCCAGCGCCAGCGCCAGCGTCGCCCCCACCATGCCGCCGCCGGCAATTGCGATATCGGCTTTGATTTCGCTCATGGCGCTTATGTCACCCGTAAAGCCGTCATGCGCCGGCGCGCCTGACGCTTCTTCCACCAGATCGTCACACCGGTCACGGTCAGAAACAACGGCAACAGACCGGACAGAAACACCAGGAACGTCCAGAACGGTCCCGTACCGACGGCAAAATGCAGAGCATAGAGAAGATTCAAAAAACGGTCCGAGGAGGGATAATGCCGCGGATCGTCAATCAGCACTTTGCGGTCCCGCGCATCGAACGTCACCGTGATCGGCGGAATGGAGGGCGCCAGGCCGTTGGTCTCCATTTGCACCATCATCAGATCGTCCGCCGACCGCGGCAGCTTCATAGCGACCGGATGAGCGTCCGGCACCGCTTGCTGGGCCACCGCGATGGCCGCGTTCGCGTCGGACGGCCAAATTGCCGGGAACCCCGGCGGCAAGGCGGGCACGTCGGTCGCACCGCGCGTAAAGGTGAACCGCGATATGCCGCTGACCGTTTGCGGGAAGGCAAGATAGATGCCGCTCACCGCCAAAAGCAGGAACAACAGCAAGCCCCAGAAGCCCACGGCATGATGGAGGTCCAGATGAAGGCGCAAACCCCGGGCGCCACGCTTCACCGTCATGGACGAGCGCCAGCGCCCTTTGCCCGGCCACCACAAAACAAGACCGCCCAGCCCCATGACGGTCATGGCGACCGCCGTCCAACCGACTGACCGCAGCCCAATGCCCGTCGGCATCATCAGGAATTCATGGATGTTGGTCATGACCAACATCACCGGCCCACGCCGAACGATTTCCAAGGAGCCAAGCACTTTGAGACTCTTCGGATCGACCAGCACCTCGACCGTCCGTTGCGGGCGATTGGCCACGATGAACTGAACCGCGGCCGGCCGCGAGGCGTCACGCGGGAGCTCCAGCCAGTTGGCTTTCACCGAAGGCATTGTTGCCTCGGCCGCCGCCACGACCTCACTCCAGGGGTGGGCGGCGCCGGCCGCCCCAACCGGCGGCGCGGACAGCCAGAGAATCTCGCGCTGGACCAGCAGCGCACTGCCGGAGAGCCCAATCAGGATCATGGGCACGCACAGCGCAATGCCGAGCCAGAGATGAACCGTCCTGATGACATGCTTGATGGCTTGCCATGTGGGGCGGGGCAAAGCTGTGGCGGCGGAAGCGCGAGGCGCCGCAGGAGCGATTTCACTCATTACGTGGGACAGCTCGACACCGGAAATGCATCGGCATCTTACCTGTGCCGGGCCAGAGGGAAACCGCCAATTCGTGCCCACTCCCGAGGCAAAGTGGCCAACTTTCAGGCATGCGCCTAAATACTGTGCATTTTAGAAATTTTGCCTAAAAATTGGGCTGCGACCTCCAGGGGAACGGCGGGGATTCGCCCGTCACACGAAAGAGACTGAACGATTCCAATGATTTACCGCATTTGCGCAAAACCGGCACGGTTCTTGATTCCCTTTTGACGGCTGCCGAACAACGCAGCGGAAAAATCAGGTCGAACAGGGGCATCAGAAATGAAATTCATCACGGCCATCATCAAGCCCTTCAAGCTCGATGAAGTGCGCGAGGCACTGTCGGCGCTCGGCGTCCAGGGCATGACCGTCAGCGAGGTCAAGGGCTACGGGCGGCAAAAGGGTCACACGGAAATCTATCGCGGCGCGGAATACGCCGTGAATTTCCTCCCCAAAATCAAGATCGAGGTCGCCGTCCGCACCGAAATGTCGGACGCCGTCGTCGAAGCCATCACCAACAGCGCCCGGACCGGACAGATCGGGGACGGCAAGATCTTCGTCACCGCCGTCGACCAGGTCGTCCGCATACGGACGGGCGAAGTCGACAACGACGCACTCTGAGCAATAGACATTTAAGGAAAAAGACGATGAACACGATGATGAAATGGTTCAGCCGGACCGTGGTGGCAGGCGCCGCGGCCTTTATGATTTTGGGCGGCGCGACCGTGCATGCCCAGGACGCCGCGGCCCCGCCGGCCGCTCCCGCTGCCACCGAAGCAGCCCCAGCCCCAGCCGACGCAGCCCCTCCGGCAGCCGAAGCAGCGGCAGCGGCCCCTGCAGACGCCGCTCCTGCCGCAGAGGCGCCGGCGCCGCCGAAGATCGACACCGGCGATACCGCCTGGATGCTGACCTCCAGCTTGCTCGTATTGATGATGACCATTCCCGGCCTGGCGCTGTTTTACGGCGGCATGGTGCGCAAAAAGAACGTGCTGGCGACGCTGGCGCAGAGCTTCGGCGCCACCTGCGTCATCACAGTCCTGTGGATGGTCATCGGCTATTCGATTGCCTTCACGCCCAACCCCAATGCGGGCATGCAGCAGTTCATAGGCAGCTTCAATTATCTGCTGCTTGGACCCATGGGTTTGAACTCGGTCAATCCGCTGGCCGCGACCATTCCTGAATCGGTCTACATGTTCTTCCAGATGACCTTCGCCATCATCACGCCCGCGCTCATCGCAGGCGCGCTGGCGGATCGTATGAAATTCTCGGCCTTCATGTGGTTCATGTCGCTGTGGCTGATCCTGGTCTACTGCCCGATCGCGCATTGGGTCTGGGGCGGCGGCTGGCTCGGCAGCTTGGGCGCTCTCGACTACGCCGGCGGCACCGTGGTTCACCTGAATGCCGGTACCGCGGGCCTTATCACCTGTATCGTTCTGGGCAAGCGCGTTGGGTACGGCACCGAAAACATGGCGCCGCATAATCTGGTGCTCAGCGTCATCGGCGCTTCGCTCCTGTGGGTCGGCTGGTTCGGCTTCAACGCCGGTTCCGCCGTGACCTCCAACGTTAACGCCGGCATGGCAGCAGCGGCCACGCAGATCGCTACCGCAGGCGCTTCGCTCGCATGGATGTTCGTGGAGTGGATGATTGCCAAGAAGCCTTCTGTCCTCGGCATGATCTCCGGCGCAGTGGCGGGTCTGGTTGCGATTACGCCGGCCAGCGGCTTCGTAACCCCTTCAAGCGCGCTCATCATCGGCCTGATGGCCGGCGTGGTGTGTTACTTCTCCGCCGTCCATCTGAAGCGCATCTTCGGCTATGACGACGCCCTGGACGCCTTCGGCGTGCATGGCGTGGGCGGTGCGCTTGGCGCCGTTCTGACGGGCGTGTTCGCTTCCAGCGCCATCAACTCGCTGGGCAAGGGCGCGATCTTCGACGGCAATTACGGCCAGATCCTCATCCAGATCTACAGCATTGTCGCGGTCTTCGTGTACTGCGCCATTGCCACCCTCATCATCCTGAAGATCATCGATGCCACGATCGGCCTGCGCGTGAAGCGCGATGTCGAAGTCGAGGGCCTCGACATCAATCTTCACGGTGAAACCGTTCACGCCTGATTTTCTGCAATCTCCCCAACTTAAGGGCGCCTCCGGGCGCCCTTTTCTTTTGGGGAAAGGCTTGCGCGTCTTCCAACGCGGGTCAGCCGATGGAGGCCCATCTCAGCACCGGATGACACCCGGCTAATCCCCAGCTATTTTGGCACGGTCCTTAAGTCCTGATTCGTCGAGGTATTCCCGTTGCTTTCCGGTCGCATGGCGCATGCTCCTTCGTCTTCGTTCCAGCGCCTGGCTCAGTTGCTTGACGGGGTTCTCCCTGAGAGCTTCCCGCCGGGCAAGAGCGGACCGATTGTGCTCACCGTGGGCGAGCCGCAGGACGAACCGCCCGCGCTGATCGCGGAAACCATCGCCAAGCACGCCCGCGACTTCGGCCGCTATCCGCCGATTGCCGGCACGCCTTCCTTTCGTACCGCCGCGGCCAGATGGCTGTGCCGAAGGTTCAACCTTCCGGCCAGTTCCATTGATGCGGACAAGCAGATCATTCCACTCAATGGCTCGCGCGAGGGGCTGTTCTTCGCCATTCCCCCGTTGACGCCCGAGACAAAAAACGGCGGCCGTCCCGTCGTCCTGATCCCCAACCCGTTTTACGTGACCTATCCCGCTGCTGTGCTGGCAGCAGGCGCGGAGGCGTATTATGTCCCGTCTCGCGAGGAGACCGGCTTCCTGCCCGATTTCGCGAGCGTCCCCAAAGACGTTCTGGAACGGACCGTCGCGGCCTTCTTCTGCTCGCCTTCCAATCCGGAAGGGGCCTGCGCCACCGCTTCGGACTGGCGGCGTCTGTTCGATCTGGCCGACCGCTACGATTTCGTGGTGCTGGCGGACGAATGCTATTGCGAGATTTATGACGGAGCCCCGCCCGTCGGCGCGCTGGAAGTGCGCTATGCCATGACCGGCGGCTTCGAACGGCTGCTGGCGTTCCATTCCCTGTCCAAACGGTCGAGCGCACCGGGCTTACGGTCGGGATTTGTGTTCGGCCCGGACAGTCTGATCGCGCCCATGACGCGGTTCCGCAACACCTCCGCGCCGCAGGTGCCCATTCCCGTGCTGGAGGCATCGGCCGCCGCCTGGAACGATGAAGCCCATGTCGAAAAGAACCGGGCTTTGTATCAAGAGCGCTTTGCCATCGCGCGCCGGCTGCTCGGCAATCACACAGGCTTCCGCGTTCCGCCGGGAAGTTTCTATCTCTGGCTCGACGTGGGTGACGGCGCGGCGTTCGCCAAGTCGCTGTGGCGCAAATATGGGGTTCGCGTCATGCCCGGCGCCTATATGGGCGTCGAGCAAATTCCAGGCGATCCCACGAGCAATCCCGGACACCGCTACGTTCGCGTTGCGCTGGTTCACGATTCTCTCACCATCGAAGCCGCACTCGGTCGCATTGCGGACTTCTTGCAGGAGGCGAACTGAGAATGGCCGCCAATCGCAGTGCCGGGGTCTATCAACCGCGCTCCCGCAAGGGACAGATCGCGGATGCGCTGAACGCCTTTCGCGGCTGGTTCGTCGATTTGCTGGCCGAGACGCTCTGGCGGACGCTCGGCATTGCCCTTCTGGTCCTCGCATTCACCCTCTTCGTCAGTTTGCTCAGCTACGACTCCGCCGATCCCAGTCTCAATGTCGCGACGGGGCGCGAGCCCACGAACTGGCTTGGGGGCGCGGGCGCCTATACGGCCGATTCCCTGTTCCAGCTCTTCGGCGGCGCCGCCCTGGCGTTTGGCCTCACCCTTGCGGCGTGGGGCTGGCAGATCGCGAGAGGCGGTCGGGTCAGCCAACTGGCGCTGCGCATCCTGGCGCTTTTCTTGGGCGCATTCCTGCTCGCCGCATCCTTCGGCGCGCTACCCGAGTTGACCGCGCTGCCAGCCGGCAGCGGCGGCATTCCCGGCCGCATGGCCATGTTTTTTACCGGCAAGGTTGCGGCAGAATTCACCGCGCCATGGCTTCTTACGATCATTCCAATTCTGTTCGCGATGCTGGGCGCGGTGCTGGTGTTCCTGGCGACAGGCATCAAGACGGCCAGCCTCTGGCATGCCATCGCCTCAACGGGCGTGTCCGCCTGGAGTGGGACCCTGTCGCTCGGACGGCTGGCCTTCCGCCGGCGTGATCGCGCGGAACGCGAAGACGCGCTCGACCGCGACGATGATGACGAGCCCGCGTTCGAAGACGACTTCGATGACGCGGAGATCGACGTCCTGATTTCCGGGGAACCCATTGAGCCATCCGGCAAGCGCGTACAACGCGAGGAGACACGCCGCGGCAAGTCCAAAGGCAAGTCCGGCCTCCAGCCTGCGCTCAATCTTGCGGAAGGCGAATACCAACTCCCGCCTCTGGGGCTTCTGACCGAACCGCCCACGGACTCCGCGGCGCCCGCCTATTCGGACGATGCGCTGGAAGAAAATGCGCGTCTGCTCGAAGCGGTGCTCGGCGATTTCGGCGTGCGCGGGCGTATCACCGCAGTGCGGCCCGGCCCCGTCGTCACGCTGTACGAATTGGAGCCTGCCGCGGGCGTAAAGTCCTCGCGCGTTATTTCGCTGTCCGACGATATCGCCCGCTCCATGAGCGCCGTTGCCGCGCGCGTGGCCGTCATTCCGGGCCGCAACGTCATCGGCATCGAGCTGCCGAACCTGAAGCGCGAAACCGTTTATTTGCGGGAGCTGTTCGCCGCGCCCGAATATGAAAAGTCGCGCGCGCCTTTGACGCTGGCTCTGGGCAAGACCATCGGCGGCGAGGCCGTCATGGCCGATCTGGCCAAAATGCCCCATCTCCTGATCGCGGGCACAACCGGCTCAGGCAAATCCGTCGCGCTGAACACGATGATCCTGTCGCTGCTGTACCGCATGCCGCCGGAGCATTGCCGCATCATCATGATCGACCCGAAGATGCTGGAATTATCCGTGTACGATGGAATTCCGCATCTGCTGTCGCCCGTCGTCATCGATCCCAAGAAGGCCGTCGTCGCCCTGAAATGGGCGGTGAAGGAGATGGAAAACCGCTACAGCAAAATGGCCAAGGTGGGCGTGCGCGGCGTCGAAGCCTTCAACGAGCGCGTCCGCAACGCGAAGGAAAAGGGCGAGGTCCTCAAGCGTACCGTTCAGACCGGCTTCAATCGCGAGACCGGCCAGCCGATCTACGAAGATGAAGTGCTCGAACTCGAACCCATGCCGTTCATCGTCGTCGTGGTCGACGAAATGGCCGACCTGATGATGATCTCAGGCAAGGAAATCGAAGGCGCGGTGCAGCGTCTCGCGCAAATGGCGCGCGCTGCCGGTATTCACCTGATTGCGGCAACGCAGCGTCCATCCGTCGACGTCATCACCGGCACGATCAAGGCGAACTTCCCGACCCGCATCAGCTTCCAGGTCACCTCGAAAATCGACTCGCGCACCATTCTCGGCGAACAGGGGGCCGAGCAGCTCCTGGGCCAGGGCGACATGCTCTATATGATGGCCGGCGGACGCATCCGCCGCGTCCACGGCCCCTTTGTCACCGATACCGAGGTGGAGGACGTCGTCCGTTTTTTGAAGACGCAAGGTCACCCCGAATATCTCGAAGCGGTCACCGAAGAGCCCGATGGCGACGCGGACGATCCCTACGGTTTGGCGGCTGGCGGAGAAGGCGGCGACGATCTTTTCGACAAAGCGGTCGCCATCGTGGCGCGCGAGCGCAAAGTCTCCACCTCCTACATCCAGCGTCGCCTACAGATCGGTTACAACCGCGCCGCGCGTCTGATCGAGCGGATGGAAGAAGACGGCATGATCAGCAAGCCGAACCACCAGGGCAAACGCGAGATACTGCTGCCTGAAGGCCACGAGTAACCGTCACGCGCGGGCGAAGCGGTAAACGCCCTGCGCCGCAACGCCGCACGCGTCCCAAACTTCGAAAACACGCGCCGGTAAACACCGCGCGACTCCTGGCGTTGCTGCATACGCGAAGCGTTTTGCGCGCCGGGGAGTTTGCGGCGGCTTGACCTGTATCAAACCAAACGGTCCGGCCGCGCACTAACTTTCAACCTACGGAAACCAGACCCCGGGGGTTAAAATGTTTACAGCTTTAGGTGATTGGCTCGTACAAACGCCGCTCCACACTTTTTTCTCCGACACGACGAAGATGTCCACGTGGCTCATCGTGCCGATGTCGCAGACTATCCACATCCTGGCGGTGTCGGTTCTGATGATCTGTGCTGGGCTGTTGAACCTGCGGGCCCTTCGCATTGCCGGCACGCGCGAAACATTGGGCAAAGTCGCTTCAAACGTGATGCCATGGACCTGGGGCGCCCTTACGGTGCTGCTGGCCACCGGCATCGTTCAGACCATCGCGGAACCCACACGCGAACTCGGCAGCACAACCTTCCTCACCAAGATGACGCTCGTGCTGATCTCGGTTGCGATTGCGGCGGTGGTTCAAAACACCACGAAGGGCGATGAAAACTACTGGGAGCGTACGGCACAACGGCAGAGCACGGTGAGTTTGCTCGCGGTCGCCTCGCTTACCCTCTGGTTCGGGATTGCCGTGGCGGGCCGTCTGGTCGCCTACGCCACGTAGAATCGTCCGTCCAAACACTCGCAATCCTACGAACTTATACGGAAGGTGAAATCCAATGTTTGACGCAATCAACGGTCTGCTTGCGTGGATCGACAACACGACTTTCGCGGAAAACGTCCGTGAATCTCTCTGGCTGTTCCCCACTATGGAATGCATCCACGTTCTGTCCATTGTCTTCGTGGTGGGCTCGATCACCCGGCTGGATCTGCGCCTGATGGGCCTTGTTGAGCGCCATCGCTCGGTGACGGAACTTTCCGATCAGATGCTTCCCTACACCTGGACCGCCTTCATCGTGGCGACCATCTTCGGCGTGCTGCTCTGGTCGTCCAAGCCGATCGCTTATCTGGGCATGGCGTTCTTTGATGTGAAGATGGTGCTGATGGCGCTGGCCGGCCTGAACATGGTGTTCTTCCAACTCGTGACGTTCCGTAACGTGAGCCTGTGGAACAGCGATTCCATCCCGCCCTTCAGCGCCCGTTTCGCCGGCGCCATGTCCATGGCCTTCTGGGTCAGCGTGGTGATCTGCGGCCGCTTCATCGGGTTTGTGTAAGCCTGAAATACCCCGAACACCCCCTTAAGCACTGAAATCCCATTCTTCCGAATGGGATTTCTTTTTTTGAGCTCGTAGGATCGCCTTCCCCTCGGAGTTCGGTCCTCATGGCGTATATCGTCAGATCGTTAGGCGACGGCGAGCGTATCGTCGGCCTGGCCCACTTTCACTGGTGGTACTCGGTGAATGCTTGGCTTGCCGTCGTTGTCCCGCTCGCCCTGGTGATCGCCGCGGACAATCTCAGCGATCCAGACACGCGCCGGAGCGCAGTCTCAGCGGCGCTTGTGCTGCTGGTGATTGGCGCCTTCATTTTCCTGCGCCTGATGATCCGCAAATGGAGCACGGAAATCGGGATCACCTCCCACCGCTTTGTGAAAAAGACCGGGTTTCTTTCCCTTCACACCGATGAAATCGCCCTGCCGAACATTGAAGGGGTCGAAGTCCATCAAAGCCTGTGGGGGCGCATGTGGGGCTATGGGCACCTGAAGATCGAGGGAACCGGCGTGGATGCCATCGTGATTCCGACCATCGCCGATCCCATCGGCTTTCGCCGCGCCATCGAAACCGCCAAAGGCATGCAATAGCGAATAGCGTGCGCAGGGGCGTTGAGCCCCCCGGCTGTGCGGCGTATCATCGCGGCAAAACAAGCTGGGAGGAACCGACATGGCCATGCACGTCGCCACGCTTAAGACACGTCATCTTGCAGGTGTTGCGTTGTCTGCCGCCGTTCTGGCAGCCAGTTACGGCGTGTTGGCGCCGAGTGCATCCCAATCCGCCGAGCCTGTGTCACCGCTTGCCGGGCGCGTGACCTCGCCGGACGGCCAGCCACTCGCGGGCATCCCCGTCAAAGCGCAGATGAAGAACAGCACGATGACGGTGGCGGTCTATTCGGACAAGACCGGCGCTTATTCCTTCCCGAGCTGGTCGGACGTGCGCCCCGGCTCCTACACCGTGAAGGTCGATCTTCCGGACTTCGCGCACGTCAACAAAGACAGCGTCGCGATTGCGGCAGGCAAGACCGCGAAAATCGATTTCACGCTGAAGGCCAAACCGCTGGCCTATGACGATGCCACCGCGTCGGAAATCATTGCCGCGCTGCCCGGCACCGACAAGCAGAAGGTGCTGTTCTCCCAATGCAGCAATTGCCACACGCTGCAATGGGCGTTGCAAGTTCCCCGCACGCATGACGGCTGGGTCAAGGTCGTCAAGATGATGGCGGGCCGCGCGGCGGAAGCCGACACGCCGGGCACCTATGCCTTCAGCCAGAAAAACATGATCGAGCCGCTTGCGGATTATCTGACGCAAATTCGCGGCCCCGGCTCATCCGACAAGATTGTCTTCAAACAGCGTCCGCGCCCCGTCGACGAAGCGTCCACAAACCTCGTCGTCACCGAATACGACCTTCCGCGCGGCGGCGAGCGTGACAGCTTTATGCTGCGCGGCGACCGCCAATATGTGTGGCCGCACGACGTCATCATGGACAAGGAGTTCGCCTACTACACCGACCACTTCTCTTACATGCTCGGCCGCATCGACCTGAAAACAGGCGAAGCCAAGGAGATGCCCTTCCCGGTTCCGGCGGGCGCCGGCCGTGAAGCCATGGGCGCGGGCGATGGCCGTCCCGGTCAGCCCGGCGGCGGGGCGCACGAGTTGCAATTCGACAAAAAGAACAATGTCATCGTCGGCATGGATCATGGGACCGTGAAATACGAGCCCAGGACCGGCAAATTCACACCGTGGGCCAATGGTGATGCCATGTTCGGTTTGGACCCGGACAACAATGTCTGGCACCTCTCCGACAACGGCCAGCTCACCAAGATCGATACCAGCAGCGAGACGCTGAAGCGTACGCTGTACCCCATCCCCAAGAACATGGGTATTTACGACATCGACACGGACGCGAAGGGCCGTACCGATTTGTACATCTGGCGCGAAGGCAAGATCGGCATCTTCGATCCGAAAGACGTGTCCTACGCCGAATACAAGGTGCCGACGCCGATGTCGGGTCCGCGCCGCGGCCAGATCGACGGGCAGAATCGTCTGTGGGCGGCGGAATTCTATTCCGGGCAAATCCTGATGTTCGACCCCGACAAGAAAGAGCTGAAGGAATACCCGCTGATCGAAGGCGCCAAGCCATACACCGCGCCGTATGCGGAGCCGTATTCCGCCAGCGCCGACGACAAGAACCAGATCGTCTGGACGCATGATTTCAGCAGCAGCCGCCTCTATCGCATGGACATGAAGACGGGCAAATCGATCGAATATATGACACCGTCGAATTACGAAGTTCGCGATCTGAAGGTGGAAGTGGGCGCGCCGCGTCCGACCGTGTGGGTGCCGGCCTATCGCCCGCCATCCAAGCTGGTGAAAATCCAGGTCCGCTAAGTTTCATTTGGGGAGAAGCATGTTGAAATATCGTATTGCCGCCTTTGCGGCCGTCCTTCCGCTTGTGCTCGCAAGCACCGCCAACGCCGCGCAGATTAAAGTCATGGTCAGCGGCGCGATGGCGCACGCGTTGGAAGAAGTGTCGAAGGATTTCGCCAAGAAGAACGGTCACACGCTGGATTTCGTGGTCGGCACCACCGGCGTCATTCAGGACAAAGTGCGCGCGGGCGAGAAAGCGGATGTGGTTGAGGTTACGTCCGTCGGCATGACCGCGCTGGAGAAGGAAAAGCTGGTTGTCCCCGGTACGCGTGTGGAGCTTGCCCGCGCCAATATCGGCGTGGCGGTCCGCGATGGCGCGCCGATGATCGATATCTCGACGGTCGATGCGCTGAAGGCGCGGCTGGTCGCGGCCAAGTCGGTCGCCTGGATCGATCCGAAGGTGGGCGGTCAGGCCGGTCAGGCGATCACCAGCCTGTTGCAGAAAATGGGCATCACTGACGAGGTCATGAAAAAGTCCGTATACGGCAAGACGGGCGCCGAAGCGGTGCAGAAGATGGCGGCAGGCGAAGCCGACATGGCGATCTCCTTCATCAGCGAAATCAAACCCATCAAGGGCGCCAAAGTCGTGGGTCCGCTTCCGGCAGCCGTGCAAAATCCGTCGAGCTATGACGGCGCGGTCGGCGCCAACAGCGCCAACCCC
Organism: Alphaproteobacteria bacterium; assembly: GCA_947473475.1. Classification (GTDB taxonomy): domain Bacteria; phylum Pseudomonadota; class Alphaproteobacteria; order Micropepsales; family Micropepsaceae; genus CAIYRG01. Next base: position 98,497 of record CANJBZ010000006.1, on the reverse strand, counting down.
GACATCGCCCGCGCCCTGCTCAAAGCGATGCAAAACGCCGACGCCCGCCACATCATGGTCGAAGCGGGACTCGATCCGGTTAGCCACTGACGGAGCGAATGGCGCGTTCGGCTGCCTATGAAGACGACGTTTAAGCTCAAGTCGAAAGTGTGGCTGTATCCCGGCAAGGCTGGGTGGCATTTTATCAGTGTCGATGAAGAGAACTCGCATGCGCTTAAAGCAACGCAAATGGGCAGCTTGCGGCGCGGCTGGGGCTCGATTCCCGTCACCGTGAAATTGGGGAAGACCGAATGGAAGACCTCAATCTTCCCCGATAAAAGCGGCTTGTATCTTCTGCCGCTCAAAGCCGCGGTGCGTAAACAAGAGCAGATCGCCGTGGACGATGAGGTCGCTTATACGATCACGCTCGAGGCGGAATCTGCGATACGTGATTCCGCCGCCCGCAAAGGACGCGCGCAATGACATTGGGATATCGGCAATTGATTTTGGGGGCGGCGCTTTCGGCCACGGCATTCGCGTGGCCTGCGGTGTCGGCTGAGAACATTCCGGATTTTTCCGGCCGCTGGGGGCGCAACGCCTTCAACTTCGAGCCGGTGCCGGGCGGCCTGCAGCCCATCACCAATACGCGCCGCTTACCCAACGGCATCGGCGATCCCAATGCCCTTGTCGGCGATTACAACAACCCGATCCTGAAACTCGAAGCCGCAGCGGCGGTTAAACGCGCGGGCGAAATCTCCGCCAAGGGAGAAAACTTTCCCGATCCGTCCAATCAATGCGCGACCTACGCGCCGCCTTTCCATCTGGCCATGCAGCTTGGTGTGGAGATTTTCCAAACCAAGGACCACCTGACCATGCTCTACAATCAGGACGATCAGGTGCGGCGCGTGCGGCTGAATGGGTCGCATCCCCCCAAAGTGATGCCGAGCGCCTGGGGCGATTCCATCGGCCAGTACGAAGGCGACACGCTGGTCATCGATACGGTAGGGGTGCAGACAAAACGCGTGCCGGTGATGGACAGATACGGAACACCCCGGAGCGATGCGCTCCACCTAGTGGAACGCTACCGGCTGGTCGATTACAAGACGGCGAAGGAAGCCGCCGAGCGCCATCAGAAGCAGGATGGCGTTGCCGGCCAAGGCGGCAACGTCACCGTCGATCCCACCTACATGGGCAAAGGCCTGCAGGTAACCTTCACCATCGAAGACCCCAAAGTCCTGACCGCCCCTCTGACAGCGGCCGCGACCTACCGCCGGATTCGCGGCGAGTGGGTTGAACAAGTCTGTGCCGAAAACGCGTTCGAGTTTTACTCGGGCCACATGACAGCTATCCCAAGCACTGAGCGGCCGGACTTTTAGGCCGCCCGCCCCCCACCGGGCCAGCGACTATAAGGCGCAATCCGGCCGGCAAACCGCCGTTGGAATGGCTGGGCCAGCCTCCTCAACCGCCACTTATGCGCAAGCTGCCGGGCCGATTTGGCGGGAAAGTTTCCTTAACGTGCAGGGACTTCCGGGTTCCCAGCCGAACGCCGCTGCCGGGTTGGCATTCGCCAAACCAGCCAACAACAGCTCGGGAAAGCCCGCGCCAAGTCGGCTGCTTGCGTTGACAGGACCCACGCCCGCCCTTAGTTATTGCGCCGCACAAATTTGACGGGCGCGCACGGCCGGGGGGCCGTAAGCCCTGCCAACATAAGGCATCTTCAGACGATGAAAGTTCTCGTCCCCGTCAAACGGGTGATCGATTTCAACGTCGCCGTGCGGGTCAAAGCGGATCGCACGGGCGTTGATCTGGCGAATGTCAAAATGTCCATCAACCCGTTCTGTGAGATCGCGGTCGAAGAAGCCGTGCGCCTCAAGGAAAAGGGCATTGCTACGGAAGTGGTGGCCGTCTCCGTGGGCCCGCAGGGCGCGAGCGAAACGCTGCGCACCGCGTTGGCGATGGGCGCGGACCGGGCCATTCTGGTGAAGCATGACGGCGAGTTGGAGCCGCTGACGGTGGCGAAAATCCTGAGGGGTGTCTGCGCCGAAGAGAAGCCGGAGCTGGTTATCCTGGGCAAACAGGCCATCGACGACGATTGCAACCAAACCGGGCAAATGCTGGCCGCCCTGCTGGGCTGGCCACAGGGAACGTTCGCCGCCAAAATCGACATTGAAGGCGGGCGCATCGCGGTAACCCGTGAAGTCGATGGCGGTTTGCAGTCGGTTTCTCTGTCGCTCCCCGCGATCGTCACCACGGATTTGCGGCTGAATGAGCCGCGCTATGCTTCCCTTCCCAACATCATGAAGGCCCGTAAAAAACCGATCGCCGAGAAATCCGTCGCCGATTACGGCGTCGATCCCACGCCGCGCCTGAAGGTTCTGGAAGTGCGCGAGCCGGAAAAACGCAAAGCCGGCGGCAAAGTCGCCTCCGCGGCCGAATTGGTGAGCAAGCTGCGCGAGCGGGGGGTAATCTGATGGCCTCCCTCGTTATCGCAGAACACAACGGCCTGGCGCTCGACGAAGGCACCGCCAAAACCGTTGCCGCCGCGGCGCAGATTTCGCAGCCGGTCCATATCCTCGTCGCCGGACAAGCGTGCGGCGCCGTAGCCGAACAAGCCGCAAAGCTCGGCGGCGTGGAAAAGGTTCTGGTCGCCGACGACGCGCGTTACGCGCACTTCCTCGCCGAACCGGTCGCGGAATTGGTGCTGTCCTTGGCCGCCGGTTATGACGCCCTTCTCGCGGCAGCGACCGCTAACGGCAAAGGCGTCATGCCCCGCGTCGCCGCCAAACTCGACGTGCCACAGATTTCCGAAATCCTTTCGGTGGAATCGCCAGACATTTTCCGCCGTCCGATCTATGCCGGCAACGCCATCCAGACGGTTGAAGCCAAGGGCTTCAAGAAAGTCATCACGGTCCGGGTTGCCGCCTTCACGGCCGTTGCGAAAGATGGGAATGCCGCCATTGAGCCGGTCGCGGCCGCTGCCGATCCGGGCATCTCGCAATTTGTCAGCGAGAATCTCTCCCGCTCCGAACGCCCCGAACTTCAGGGCGCCAAGATCATCGTTTCAGGCGGACGCGGACTGCAATCCAAAGACAATTTCGTGCTGATCGAGCGCATCGCCGACAAGCTCGGCGCGGCCGTGGGCGCTTCGCGTGCCGCGGTCGATGCGGGCTTCGTGCCCAACGACCGTCAGGTGGGACAGACCGGCAAGATCGTCGCGCCCGAGCTTTACATCGCCGTTGGGATTTCCGGCGCGATCCAGCATCTGGCCGGGATGAAAGATTCCAAAGTCATCGTCGCCATCAACAAGGACGAAAGCGCGCCGATTTTCGGTGTCGCCGATTACGGGTTGGTCGCCGATTTGTTCGAGGCGTTGCCCGAACTTGAAAAAGCGTTGGACCAGAAGTGAAGGCGACGGGCGTAATCCCGCGTCCAGACCATCGGTAGGATGAAATGAAGATCGAAAAAGTTGGCATCATCGGCGCAGGGCAAATGGGTAGCGGTATCGCGCATGTGTGCGCCCTGGCCGGCTATGACGTTGTGATGGAAGACATCAACAGCGATGCGCTTTCGAAGGCCAAATCCATGATCGAGCGCAACCTGAACCGGCAGGCGACGCGCGGCCACATCACGCAAGCGGACGCCGATTCGGCGCTTAACCGCATCACGCTGGCCGCGGACCTCAATGCGATGAAGGACCGCGACCTTGTCATCGAGGCCGCCACCGAAAACGAGCAGGTCAAGCGCAAGGTATTTCAGGACCTCTGTCCGCGGCTTGGCCCCAAGACAATGCTGGCCACCAACACCTCGTCCATTTCGATCACGCGGCTTGCCGCCTCAACCGACCGGCCCGAACGCTTCATCGGCCTGCACTTCATGAACCCGGCCCCGGTGATGCAGCTTGTTGAAGTCATTCGCGGCATCGCCACGGAAGATGAGACCTATTCCGCCGCCATTGAACTGGTGCGGCACGCCGGCAAGACGGCCGCGCAGGCCGAAGACTTCCCCGCCTTTATCGTCAATCGCATCCTGCTGCCGATGATCAATGAAGCCGTCTACACGCTGTATGAAGGCGTCGGGAACGTGGAAGCGATCGACACCGCGATGAAGCTGGGCGCCAATCATCCAATGGGCCCGCTGCAACTGGCGGACTTCATCGGCCTCGACACCTGTCTGTCCGTGATGCAGGTGCTCTACGAAGGTCTGGCGGACTCCAAATACCGCCCCTGCCCGCTGCTGGTGAAATATGTGGAAGCCGGCTGGCTGGGCCGCAAATCCGGCCGCGGCTTCTACGACTACCGCGGCGAAAAACCCGTCCCAACACGCTGAAGCGCAACAGCGCACCCATCCATCACCATGGCCGCCCTTGAGGCGGCCACCCAGCGCGCACGCGTCTGCGGGCGCAAAAAATTCATTGGCTCGCGGACGCTCGCCTGCGGGGTGGCCGGGTCAAGCCCGGCCATGGTGAGTGTTAATTTGCCGGCGCGGAAATCGCCTTGAGATACGCCACCACCGCTGGGTCGGCCCACTTCTGGCCACCGGCGGCGCGGGCCACTTCGTGGCCGTCGGCGTCGATCAGCACGGTCAGCGGTAGCTCGTTGGCGACGAATCCGCGCTGGGTTGCGCGTTCCGCGTCGATGAAGACCGGCAAGCCCGCGGCGTCGTGCATTTTCAGAAACTCGCCGAGTTTTTCCGCATCCAGCCGCTCCAGCACATCGACCGGCACCACCGTCACGCGGTCCTGCGGCAACTGACTTTGCAGCTTCGCAAGCTCGGGCAGCTCGTTGATGCAGGGCCCGCACCATGTCGCCCACAGATTGACCAGCATGTAGCGGCCGTGAAAATCGGCGAGCTTGAGTTCTTTGCCCGCGGCATCCTTGAAGGCGATGGGGGGCGCGGCGGGACTCCCTGCGCTCAGTTTCATCTTGTCCAGCACCGCGGGTGGCGTCCCGTTTGCGTGGACATTGCCGCCCATCATCCCGTATAGGACGGCCCCAACAGCGGCGGCGCCAAGGCCTGCAGCCAAAATCGCGATTGCCCGCGTGCGAGAGTTCATCGTCCAAGGCTCCTAATATGACCACCAACAAAATGTGGGGCGGACGCTTCGAGAGTGGCCCCGCCAGTATCATGGAGGACATCAACACCTCCATCGACTTCGACAAGCGTCTTGCCGCGCAAGATCTTGCCGGCTCGGAGGCCCATGCCGCCATGCTGGGCGCCACCGGCATTATCGAAAAAAGCGACGCCGATACAATCCGCAAAGGTTTGGCCACGATCCGCGAGGAAATCGCCGACGGAAAATTCCCCTTCCGCCGCGAGTTCGAGGACATCCACATGAATGTGGAGGCCCGGCTTGCCGAACTGATCGGCGCCGCCGCCGGACGCTTGCATACCGCCCGCTCGCGCAACGATCAGGTGGCCACCGATTTCCGCCTGTGGGTGCGCGAAGCCTGCGCCCAGGCCGACGAGGGGCTGGACGCCCTGCAGCAGGCGCTGCTCTCACAGGCCGAACGGCATTCCGACACGATCATGCCCGGCTTCACCCATATGCAGCCGGCGCAGCCGGTTACGTTTGGACATCATTGCCTCGCCTATGTGGAAATGGCCGCGCGCGACCGGGGCCGCTTTCTGGATTGCGCCAAGCGGCTGAACGAGTCGCCACTTGGGGCCGCCGCCCTGGCCGGGACGCCCTATCCGATCGACCGCAAGATGACGGCCAAGAGACTGGGCTTCGACGGACCCATGCGCAATTCGCTGGACGCCGTCTCCGCCCGCGATTTCGCGCTGGAGTTTCTCGCCGCCGCCTCGATCGCCGCCGTCCATATGTCGCGGCTGGCCGAAGAGATCGTGCTGTGGGCTTCCCCCGCGTACGGCTTCATCCGCTTGCCGGACGCCTTCTCGACCGGCTCATCCATCATGCCGCAGAAGCGCAACCCCGACGCCGCCGAACTGGTGCGCGCCAAGGTGGGCCGCGTGCTTGGCGCGTTCACCGGACTAATCACGGTGGTAAAGGGCCTTAGTCTCGCCTACGCCAAGGACCTGCAGGAAGATAAAGAGCCGGTGTTTGCCGCCTCGGACGCCCTGGAGCTTTCCTTCGCGGCGATGGCCGGGATGGTTGCCGAACTGCACGTCAACAAGGACGCCATGCGCCGCGCGGCGGAGAAGGGCTATCCCACAGCCACGGACCTCGCCGACTGGGTCGTCTCCAACCTGAAGAAGCCGTTTCGCGAAGCGCACCACATCGCGGCAAAGGCCGTTGGCCGCGCCGAAGAATTGGGCGTTGCGCTGGATAAACTGCCCCTCGACGAATTGAAGAAAATCGAACCCCAAATCGGCGAGGATGTCTATAAAGTGCTGTCGCTTGAAGCCTCCGTGAATGCGCGGCGAAGCTTCGGGGGAACAGCGCCCAAATGCGTGAAGGACCAAATCGGATTTTGGAAGGAGCGCCTCGGATGATGCGCCAACTCGCTGCGGCACTCGCGGTGCTGACGCTTACGGCTTGCGGCGTGAAAACCGGTCTGGATCGTCCCATGGGGCAGATGATCCAGCCGCAGCAACAAACACTGGTCAATCCGCGGAAAGATCCATCCAGCCCGCCGACGCCCTTGGGCTCGCCGGGCGGCAGAACGTCCCCATACACCATAGGTCCATGAATCATTTCCAATACAAAAACGGAATTCTTTCCGCCGAAGATGTCTCTTTGCCGGAACTGGCCGAAGCCGTCGGTACCCCGTTTTACTGCTACTCTACGGCAACCCTGACCCGCCATTACAAGGTCTTTGCAGCGGCCCTGCCGAAAGGCTCGCTGGTCGCCTTCTCCGTCAAAGCCAACGGCAACATCGCGGTGCTCAAAACGCTGGGCAATCTCGGCGCCGGTGCCGATGTCGTTTCCGGCGGCGAGTTGATGAAGGCGCGCGCCGCCGGAATCCCAGCCAAGCGCATCGTGTTTTCGGGCGTGGGAAAGACCCGCGAGGAAATGCGCCTCGCGCTCGAAGCGGGCATTCATCAATTCAATGTCGAAGGCGAACCCGAACTCGAAGCGCTCAGCGAAGTCGCCGTCAGCATGAACATGCGCGCGCCGGTGACCATTCGCGTCAATCCCGATGTCGACGCCAAGACGCACGCCAAAATTACCACCGGCACCTATGAATCCAAATTCGGCATTCCCTGGTCGCGCGCCCGCCAAACCTATGCCCGCGCGGCGAAGCTGCCGGGAATCGAGATCGTCGGCGTGGACGTCCACATCGGCAGCCAGATCACCGATCTGGCGCCCTTCCGTGCGGCGTTTGCCCGCGTGGCGGCGCTGATCGCTGAACTTCGGAGCGATGGTCACAATATTTTGCGCGCCGATCTTGGTGGCGGTTTGGGCGTGCCGTACCGGCTCGACAACACGCCACCGCCCGATCCGGACGCTTATGGCGACGTGATTGCCGCCGCGACACGCGGTCTGGACGTGCAGCTTATCCTGGAGCCGGGCCGCCTGATTGCCGCCAATGCGGGCATCCTGGTGACGCGCGTGATCTATCCAAAACCGGGCGATTCCAAGACGTTTCTGGTCGTGGATGCGGGCATGAACGATCTCATCCGGCCCGCGCTCTACGACGCCCATCACGACATTCTGCCGGTGGTGGAACCGCACCCTGAAACCCCGGTCCGGCGTTATGACGTCGTCGGCCCGGTCTGCGAAACCGCGGACTGTTTTGGCAAAGATCGAGACTTGCCGGAAATGCGGGGGGATGATCTGATAGCCATCATGACGGCGGGCGCTTATGGCGCGGTTATGGCGTCCGCATACAATGCTCGGCCACCCGCACCGGAGGTCCTGGTGAACGGCCGGGAATGGTTCGTTGTCAAACCGCGGCTGACGCTAGAGGCGCTTATCGCGCTGGAACGGGTTCCGGGCTGGCTTGAGCACTGAGAGCAAAACCGAACGGGAAGCGCGCCGCCAAAAGGCCGAACGCTTTATCGCCACTGCACGGCTGATCGTCCTTTGGGAACGCATCTGGCCCGCTATGTGGCCGGGTTTGGGCATTGTCGGCATCGGGATGATTCTCGCGCTGGTCGGCTTTTTCGGAATCGTTCCGGGCGCCGTTCATGCCGTTCTGCTGCTCGCGTTTTTCTCCGCCCTTCTCTACGTGTTTTGGCGGTCTTTCTCGAAGTTCCGCAGCCCGCGCTGGGAAGACGGCGCGCGCCGCGTCGAACGCGACAGCAAGCTTCCGAACCGACCGATCACCGAAGGCACGGACACTGTCGCAGCCGGTAAAGGCGATCCGCTCGCCGAACGTCTATGGCGCGCCCATGTCGTTCGCCTGCTCGCTTCCGCCTCGAATTTGAGATTGGCCCTGCCTTCGCCGGGCATGAGCAAGCGCGACCCGCGGGGCTTACGTTTCGCGGTGCTGCTGGGCGTTGCGGTCGGCTTCATCATTGCCGGCCCGCAATCGGGCAATCGTTTGATTTCGGGCCTGCTGCCGGTCTTTGCCGATCCGGTCGATAATTCCGTCTTTGTCGCCTGGGTTTCCCCGCCTGCGTACACCGGCCTGCCGCCGCGCTCGCTCACCGACACAACGGTATTGACGTCGGATGGCGTTATCCAGGCGCCGGTCAACAGCACACTGGTGATGCGTCTGCGCGGCACCAGCAGCCGGCCGGCGATCGATGCGCGCCCGGTGCCGAAGGGCGGCCAGCCGAAATTCGTTAAAGGCGACGCGGGCTACGAAGCCAAGCTCACCATCACCACCGCATCGCATGTCTCGATCCGGCTGGGCTCGCATGCTTACGGCGATTATCGCTTCGCCATCATCCCCGATAAGGCGCCGACGATTGCGTTCTCCGAGACGCCCGCCGCGCAGCAGAATGGCTCGCTCAAGCTGGCTTACAAGGGCGCCGACGATTATGGCGTCGTCAAAGCCGCGGCACTGGTTCGTCCGCTGGACGATAAAGGCCAAGAGATCAAGACGGCCGAGAACTTTGTCGTCGAACTGCCGGTTCCGGGCTCGGGCAAGACCGTCGCCGACACCGTCTATCGCGACCTGACCGCGCATGCTTATGCCGGTTCCAACGTCCATATTACGCTGCAAGCGACCGATGCCGCCGGCAATAAGGGATCGTCGGCGCCGCTGACCATCAAGCTGCCGCAGCGCGTGTTCACCGAGCCGCTGGCGCAATCGCTCATCGAACAGCGCAAGACGCTGGCGGTTGACGGCGAGCCCTCGCGCGAACGCGTGCAGACCGCGCTAGATGCCTTGGCCATGGGTCCGCAGCAATTCTACAAAGACGATTACAGCAATTATCTCGCGCTGCGCGCGCTGAACTACCGGCTGTCCGCGCCCAAGAACGACCCAGGTTTCAAGACCTCGCAGAACTTCATGTGGGATATGGCGCTCGCCATTGAAGACGGCGATCTGGCCAACGCTGCCGAGGAATTGCGGAAGATTCAGGAGCAGCTTCAGGACGCGCTTGAGCGCGGCGCCCCGGATGAGGAAATCCGCGCGCTGATGGACAAGCTGCGTGAGGCGATGAACCGCTATATGCAGCAGCTTGCGCGCAACGCGCAGCAGGGCAAGCAGCAGATGGGGCAAATGCCGCCCAACGCGCGCGCCATGAATCAGCGCGATCTGCAGGACCTGCTCAAAGCCATCGAAGATCTGGCCCGGACCGGTAACCGCGATCTGGCCCGTCAAATGCTGGCGCAGCTGATGCAGATGATGGAAAATATGAAGATGGTCGCAGGCCGCGGCCAGCCCGGACAACAGGGGCAGCAAGGCCAACAGGGCCAGCAGCAGGGCACGCCCCAGGAGAACGCGATGAACAACGCGCTCCAGGGCCTCGGCAATCTGATGGGCCAGCAGCGCCAATTGATGGACCGCACCTTCCGCGCCCAGCAGGGTCAGCAGGGCCAGCGCGGTCAGCAAGGGCAGCAGGGACAAGGTCAACAAGGCCAGGGCCAGCAGGGGCAGGGCCAGCAAGGCCAGGGCCAACAGGGCCAAGGTCAAATGGGCCAGGGCGGCCAGGGTGGCCAGGGCGGTCAGCGGCCGGGGCAAGGCCAGTTTGGTCAGAACGGCCAGCCGATGCCAGGACAGGGACAACCGGGCGGACAGATGCCCGGCGGGACCGACCCCAATGCGCTTGCCCAGGACCAGCAGGGCCTGCGCAGCCAGTTGGATAAGATCATTCAGGGCTTAGCTCAGAACGGCGTGCAGACGCCGGGCGCCCTGGATCAAGCCAGCCGCGAAATGGGCCAGTCGCAGAACAACCTGCAGGGCAACCAGCTTAGGGGGGCGGGAGACGCGCAACAGCGTGCGCTGGACCAGCTCCGCAGCAGCGCCCAGGAGCTGGCAAAGAATATCATCACCGCCAACGGGCAGCAGCCCGGCCAGGGCGGCGACCAGCAGAACGCCCAGCGCACCGATCCGTTAGGCCGGCCGCTGGATCAAGCGGGCTCCATGGCAGGCGGGTCGCTCAAGATTCCGGACCAATCCGATCTGGCCCGGGCGCGAGAAATCCTCGAAGAACTGCGCAAACGCGCAGGCGAAGCCGGGCGTTTGCCGCAAGAACTCGACTACATCGAACGCCTGCTGAAACAGTTCTGATCAGATTCCCTCTCCCCCCGCGGGGGAGGGGGTTAGGGTGAGGGGGCGGTCTATCCGCCCGCGCTACTCGCTAACGGCAACCAACACGTCATTAGTCACCTCCCCCTTGCGGATCCGCGTTGGGGTAGTGATTTTGGGAAAATCCTGCAGCAGCTCCGTTGGCAGCTATTGACCGGCGAGGTGTAAGCTCGGTCATCACCTCCCCCATGCGGGGAGGTGAGAGCAGCGTCAGACGCGAAGCATTTCGGCTGGGGGATTGTTGCGGAGATCTCCTCCCACCCGAAATTGCTCGCTGCGCTCCCAATTTCGGCCTCCCCGCAAGGGGGAGGCGATTCCTCTGCGCTCGCTACCCCGCTTCCCGCGCGCGGATGTCGGTCAGCCCGCGGCTGTGGCCTGAGCGGTCCATGCCGTAGCCGTAGAGAAATTCCGTTCCCGCTCGGAACAGCGCGTGGTCGGCTTCGATCGTGCGGCCGGGATAGGTCTTCGACACCGCAACGGCGGAAACAATCGCCGCCGCGCCCGCTTCTTCCAGCAACTGCTTGGCGCGGATGAGTGTCATGCCACGGTCCAGAACGCCGTCGATCAGCAGAACCGTCCGTCCTCGAACCAAATCGGTCGGCGCCTTCAACACCATCAAATCGCCCGGCTTCTCCGACTGGCCGTAGGAGCGCAGCCAGATGAACTCCATCTCCAGATCGAGACCGTGGTGAACCAGGGCACGCAGCAGATCGGCGGCAAACACGAACGCCCCGGCGAGGATCGGCACGGCCACTTCAGGCCGCAACGGCCCTTCCGCAATCTGGCGCGCGACGTCCTGCACGCGCCCAGCAAGTTGGGATTCCGAAAAAAGGATGCGCTCGCGTTCGCCGCTACTCATACGCAACGGCTAACGTGAATCGCCCGCTTCCGCAAAGCGGACGTTGAGATTGCGCGCATCCGCCGGCGGGCTGTTCAGCCGGGTTGTGAAGGGCGTTTCCGCCCCCGGCTTAAGCTTTGGAACGCCCGCGTCGAAGGTCCAGTGGTAGAGCTCACGCCGGACGTCATCCATCAGGACGACGCGAATTTGCGGCACCGGCTGCTCGCGGTCACTCACATTGCGGACCTTACCGGTAACCGAAAGCACCGGCTGGCCGGAGTCATATTCCTGCTTGTAGGTGATGTTGGTCAGCTCCACGCCGCGCACATTCACCGGCATTCCCATCATGGTGTAGAGCGAGGCCGATGGCGGCCAAACGCTGGCAATCGTCTCGCGATACGCGACCACCGCCCACCCTATGGCGCCCAGCAACAGGATCAGGGCCAGCCAGCCTACGGCTTGCGCCACCGCCGCCCCGCGCCAACGTTTGGGCGCGCGCACGGCATCGGCTGCCGGTTCGTCCTTACGCGGCGCTACGCCGAACGGCAGCGATCCCGGCGCCACGGTCTCCACAGCAGCAGGGGGCATCACCGGCTCTGATTCGCCCGGCATGTCGATTTCCGGAGCCGCCTCAAACCAGACATGGCGGCATTTGGCGCAGCGCACATTGCGCCCGGGCGCTTTGAATTGCGCCTCGACCGTTTGGTAGCGCGTTCCGCACGATGGGCAGGTTAGAATCATGGCGTGAATATATGCCCCGGGATGATTCGAAATTGGCGCATCGAGTCTTCTGTGACAAGACACATCGTGAGTGCGCCCGCAGATTGGCTGTGGTTGAATCGCCGCTGAGAGTCGCGCGCCCGTGGCAGGCGCGTTTTTTCGAGTAGGATATGGTTCGATTTGAGAATGTCGGGATGCGCTACGCCGCCGGACCAGAGGTCCTGCGCGACGTCAGTTTTACGCTCGAACCGGGCTCCTTCACCTTTCTGACCGGCCCCTCCGGCGCCGGAAAGAGCAGCTTGCTCAAACTGGTGTTTCTGGCCCAGCGGCCCTCGCGCGGCTTGATCACGCTGTTCGACCGCGATCTTGCCCGTGTCAAACGGGCTGAATTGCCGCCGCTGCGCCGCCGTATCGGCGTTGTTTTCCAGGAATTCCGTCTGCTGGATCATCTGTCGGCGTTCGACAATGTGGCGCTGCCCCTGCGTTTGGCCGGGAGCCATCCCGCCGAATACCGGCGCGACGTCGAGGAGCTTCTGTCCTGGGTCGGGCTGGGCGCGCGGCTGCATGCCAAACCGCCAACCCTTTCGGGGGGCGAGCAGCAGCGGGTCGCCATTGCCAGGGCTGTGGTGGCCAAACCCGACCTGTTGCTTGCGGACGAGCCCACGGGCAACGTCGATCCGGACATGGGCGAACGCCTGATTCGGCTGCTCGTCGAACTCAACCGGTTTGGCACCACCGTGATGATCGCTACCCACGACCGCGCCTTGATCGAGGCGACGCCCGCCCGGGAAATGCGTCTGATCGACGGCCGATTGATCGAGATGCGATCCTGATGAATACCGCTGCGCCCGCTCGCATCGTTGCCAAGGAACGGCCAAAGGGGCGCATTCTGCCGCGCGAGGAAGGCGCCGCGTCTCTGGATCTGGTCATCGCGGTGATGGCCTTTCTGGCCTCACTCGCACTGGGCGGCGTGCTCATTGCCAATCGCTTTTCGGAAACCTGGCAGGCCGGGCTTGCCGGCCGCTTGACAGTGCAGGTCCTGCCCGAGGGTGAGACGGTCCCGATCCAGGAAGTGAACCAGGCAATCGCGATTCTGCGCGCAACGCCCGGCGTGCTTTACGCCAACGCCTTGTCCGACAGCGACAATGTTGCGCTGGTCGAACCGTGGCTCGGGCGCGATGCCGTGGTGGCAGCCCTGCCGTTCCCCCTGCTCATCGATGTGCAGCTTTCGCCGGGCGCCACCCCCGATATCGCCGGATTGCAACAAAGGCTGAAGCGTGCCGCGCCCCATGCGGTTCTGGACGATCATGGCCGCTGGATCGGCCGGCTGAAAACCACGGCCAACAGTGTGGTGCTGAGCGCCTTTGCCGTGCTGGCGCTGATTGCCGTCGCGACGGCAGCCACCGTTGCGTTCGCCACCCGCGCCGGCCTCGCGGCGCATCGGGAGATTGTGCAATTGCTGCATCTCATGGGCGCCCAGGACCGCTTCATCGCCCGCGCTTTCGAATGGCACTATTTCATCGCCGCCCTGATCGCGGCGGCGTGCGGAGCCACTGCCGGGGGGGTGATCTTTTTCGCCGCCGGCAGCCTGGACCAATTGGGCGTCGCGACGATTTCATTTTTGCCGCCGCTCGGCTTGGACTTGGCGGAACTTCCCTGGCTTGCCGTCATTCCCACCGCAGCTGCTGTGATCGCCTGGGGGACCGCCCGGGCTTCGGTGATCGCGGCGCTGCACGAATTCTATTGAGCGCGCTAACATCGTCGCATGGTCTCACAACAGCAGAGCCAAATCCTGACCGGCGGCGCCAGAACAGGCGTTCCCTATAGGCGCGCGTTCCTCGCCGGGGCCGTGACGGCGATGCTGGCCTATGGGATCGGATTTTCCGTTTTCCTGTCCGGCCTGCCGCATCCGGCCGTAAATTCGGCACAAGCGGACGCCATTGTGGCTCTGACCGGGCAAGGCGGACGGCTGGCCCCGGCCGTAAGCCTGTTGGAACGAGGCACCGGCCAAAGGCTGCTGATCACCGGCGTGAACCGCCTTACCTCCAAACGGGAGTTGAAAGCCGTTCTCCACGGCGGTGTGGCTTTCGATTGCTGTGTCGATCTGGGTTTTGCCGCGCTGGACACCAGGGGGAACGCCCAGGAAACCGCACGCTGGGTCCGTGAACATCGCTACACGAGCCTGATCGTCGTTACGGCGGATTACCACATGCCGCGCAGTCTGGTTGAATTCGGCGCACAAATGCCAGGCGTAAAGCTGCAGCCCTATGCGGTCGCGGCGGATTCCAAGCCGCTGTCCTGGGGAGGCATGAGACGCCTGAACGGCGAATATCTGAAATACGTCGCCAGCCTGGTCAGAGTCTTCGTTGCGGACGCAATTTTCGCGCGTGGCGCCTGATGCTGGCGCTCCGCTCGACGCTGTTCTTCCTCTGGTTTGCCGTCGTCTCGGTGGTGATAAACGTCCTGGCGCTGCCGCTGCTGCTGCTGCCTGCCGATCTGACGTTCCGGGTCGCCGCTCTGTGGAGCCGCGCGATGCTGTTCGGCCTGAAATACATCGCCGGTGTTGGGCTGGAGATCCGCGGAAATCTTCCGGGCAACCGCGTGCTGATCGCTTCCAAACATTTCAGCATGTGGGAGACGGCGGCGTTCATGGCGATCCTTCCCCGCCCGGCCATTGTGATGAAGCGATCGCTGCTTCGCGTTCCGCTCTACGGCTGGTATTGCCGCAAAATGAGGATGATCGCGATCGACCGCGCCGCCGGTGCGAGTGCGATCCGCAGCATGGCGGCCGATGCGAAGCGGGTTCTGACACAGAACAGGCCGATCATTATTTTTCCGGAAGGCACGCGCAAGCAGCCCGGCGATCCGCCCGATTACAAACCGGGTGTCGCGGCGCTGTACTCGCAATTGAAGGTCCCGTGCGTTCCGGTGGCGCACAATTCCGGGCTGTTCTGGACAGGCTTTCTCAAGCGCCCCGGCACGATTGTGGTGCATCTTATGGAGCCAATCCAACCGGGTCTCCCGCGCCAGCAATTCATGGCAATGCTGGAGGCACGTCTCGAAGAGGGCACCCGGCACGTTCTTGACGAGGCACGGACATCCCGAGAGTTTAGGAGCGATGGCGGCATGGATTGTAAACAGCCGCAGCAAGGGGGCACGACGTGAGCGCAGAGCAAGCCACACGATCAGGCGAATCGGGGCGGCAAGGGATTGGCGGCTGGCTGCTGGTTCTGGTTGCTTATCTTTTGCTGTTTGAACCGCTGCGGGCCGTTCCGGTTCTCATGGCGCTTTCGCTGGGCCAAGGCTCGGCAGCGGTGCAGAACGTGCTGATGGTGGGCGCGGTGGTGCAAACGGGCATCGCCCTCTTCTCACTCTATGCAGGTATTGGCCTCATGCGGCTGCGTCCAGGCGCAGCTTCCATTGGCAAGATTTTCTTCATTGTGATGCTGACCTTGGGCGTCCTGGAATTGGGCATGGTGGTCTTGGGCGCGGTCGTGTCCGTTTCCGATCCGGCAATCGCCAGCATGGTCCGCGGACCGGCGACGTTTCAGGCGATAACCCAAATCCTGATTTCCGGCGCATGGCTGGTGTACCTGGAACAATCGCGCCGGGTGCGGGCAACCTTTGCCGGCTAGAGCGCAATCCGGCGAAGTGGATGCCGGTTCGCCGTTAGATTGCGCGGCAAACTAAGAATCTTGAGCATGATCCGATTCAACCTGATCGGATCATGCTCAAGGCACGCGCATCGGGAACGAACCACGAACAATAGTTGACTCCGGGCCTTTCAGAGCAAACATTGGGTGTCTGAGAAAGACGGACGCCCGTGGACACGATCTCGCATCAGATTTGGGACATGAAGTACCGGCTGAAAGCGCCGGACGGTACGCCGATCGATCAAACGGTCACGGCAACATGGGCCCGTGTTGCGCTGGCTGCGGCGGCAGCGGAAGCCCCTGAAAAGCGGCAGGCTTGGGCGCTGTCCTTTGGGGAAGCCCTCGCCGATCACCGATTTCTTCCCGCCGGCCGCATCCTTGCGGGCGCAGGCACGGGCCGGACCGTCACGCTGTTCAACTGCTTCGTCATGGGGCGGATCGGCGATACCCTGTCGAGCATTTTCGGCCATTTGCGCGAAGCCGCTCTCACCATGCAGCAGGGCGGCGGCATCGGCTACGACTTCTCCACGCTGCGTCCGAAAGGCGCGGCGGTGAAAGGCGTCGGCGCGGATGCGTCCGGGCCTGTGTCGTTCATGGACGTATGGGATTCCATGTGCCGGACCATCATGTCCGCGGGCGCACGGCGCGGCGCCATGATGGGAACGCTGATCTGCTCCCACCCGGATATCGAAGAATTCGTGGAGGCCAAGCGTAGCGGAGAACGGCTGCGCAATTTCAATCTGTCCGTGCTCGTGACGGATGCTTTCATGGCGGCGGTGGAAAACGACCGTCCGTGGGACCTGGTTTTCGACGGAACGGTGTACCGCACCATTTCCGCCCGCGCGCTGTGGGACAAAATAATGGTCTGTACCTATGAAGCCGCCGAGCCGGGCGTGATCTTTATCGACCGCGTGAATGCGCTCAACAATCTGTCCTATTGCGAAGAAATCTACGCCACCAATCCATGCGGCGAACAGCCCTTGCCGCCCTATGGCGCGTGCCTGCTGGGTTCGATCAATCTTGCCAAGCTTGTCGAACGTCCGTTTGCGGACGATGCGGTTCTTGATGAAGCCGAGCTTGCGCGTCTCACGCACACGGCCATTCGCTTCCTCGACAATGTCATCGATATTTCGCGCTTTCCGCTGCCCGCGCAGGAAACAGAAGCCAGAGAGAAACGCCGTATCGGCCTGGGCGTTACCGGCCTTGCCGATGCGCTGATCTTCTGCCGCACGCGTTACGGCTCTAAGGAAAGTCTCGCGCTCATCGAACGCTGGCTGACAATCCTGCGCGACAACGCCTACGCCGCGTCAGCCGAATTGGCGGCGGAGAAAGGCGCCTTTCCGCTGTTCGACCGCGAAGCGTATCTGTCGCGGCCGAACATCGCCGCGCTGCCACAGGATATTCGCGACGCCATTGCGCTGCACGGAATCCGCAATGGGCTGCTCACGTCCATTGCACCCACCGGCACCATCTCGCTGTTTGCGGACAATGTTTCCGGCGGCATCGAGCCGGTGTTTGCGCATAGCTACAGGCGCAAAGTGCTGATGCCCGACGGATCGCGGCGTCAGGAAATGGTGTCCGATTACGCGTACCGGATGTTCCGCGAAACATTCGGCGAAGAAACCGCGCTGCCCGATTATTTCGTGACGGCGCAGGAATTGGCGCCGTCCGATCATCTGGCCGTGCAGGCGGCGGCGCAGAAATATATCGACAGCTCCATTTCCAAGACGATCAACTGCCCGCCCTCGATTTCCTTCGACGCGTTCAAGGACGTTTACCGCACGGCCTATCGCGAGGGCTGCAAGGGCTGCACAACATTCCGTCCGAACGCGGTGACGGGCGCCGTGCTGCAAACGCTCGACGAGCCGCGCCAAGCATCCGAAGAAACGGAGTCGCGCGCGCGCGTTGCCGCGGATCGGCCTGTGCTGGCGCCAATGCCCTCATCGGTTCCAACTGCGCTCCCCGTCGCTGCCGTGGCGCTGGCTCCCCGGCCACTTGAGCGCGCCGATGCCGACGTCGTCTATATGACCAAGCCGCTGGACCGGCCGGGCGATCTACCGGGCCACACCTATAAGGTTCGCTGGCCCGATCTCGACCACGCCTTCTACATTACCATCAACGATATCGAGGAAGGCGGCCGCCGCCGTCCCTTTGAAATCTTCATAAATTCCAAGAACATGGAACATTATGCCTGGACGGTTGCCCTCACGCGGATGATCAGCGCGGTGTTCCGCCGGGGCGGCGATGTCAGCTTCGTGGTTGAAGAGCTTAAGGCCGTGTTCGACCCGCGCGGCGGACAATGGATGGGCAACCGCTACGTTCCCTCGCTGCTGGCGGCCATCGGCGAGGTAATCGAGCGCCACCTCAACGCGATCGGTTTCATGAACAAAGGTCGGCGAGACGAGACCGATGCGCAACGGACCGCAGCCGCGGAGGCGAACGCCGAAGGAGCCCCTGTGCGGCGCTGCCCTCGCTGCAGCGCCGTGGGGCTGGTGAAGCTGGAAGGCTGCGACACCTGCATCTCCTGCGGCTATTCCAAATGCGGCTGACCTGCCAGACTGTCGCCCGCTGATCTGTCCCCTGTCGTTCGCTGATGTCTTATTCCAATCGAATCTTCTTCTACGGCCCTGTCGGGCTGCTGGTCCTGCTCGTCATTCTCTATTCCGTCTTCTGGCGCGTGCAGGCCGATACGCTGGCCGCGCGTCTGGACCGCGCCAATGGCGGGGAAGTCCTTCCCGGCGTCGTCTTTGCCTTCGCGGAGAAATCGGTCGGCGGTTATCCGTTCCGGCTGGACGTCGTGCTGTCGGGGGTAACCTTTTCGCACCGGGCTCCGGAAGGCGAGACGGCGTGGCGCAGCGAGAAGCTGGCCGTACACGCGCTTTCCTATGAGCGCGACCGGTTCATTTTCGAGGCGTCGGGCTTGCAGTCCTTCGCGCGTCCGCCGTTGCGTATGGGCGGCGTTCCACGCGTCACCTATGTCACCCCGGCCGTCGCGCGAGCCAGCGCCATTTTCGTCGAAGGCAAACTCACCCGCTTCGATGCCGATCTATACGGCGTGCAGGCGAAAGAAGCCGATGCCAGCGCCAAGCCGCAGGACACGTTCAGCGCCGATCGGATGCAGCTTCATGTGCTGGCGCGGCCGGACAACAGAGCGGACGTCATCGCCGAGGTTAATAACGCAAAGATCGGCGCCGGCTGGACCGGCGGCGGCGAACTGCTTTTGCCGGGAAGCCGCTTAACCGGCAAACTGACACAACGCCAGACCCTGGAGCCGCTCCGAACCGCTCAGATCAGTATTGCCGACGCGGTGTTGGCGTGGCGCAAAGCCGGTGGCGCTCTCAGCGTCAGCGATCTGGCGGTGAACTGGGGCAGTGCCCACGGCGATCTGAAGGGCGATCTTGTTCTCGACGATCAGAACCGGCCTTCCGGCACCCTGACGGGCGAGCAAATCGGAACGGGAGACGCGCGGATTCCCTTTGGGCTCGTCTTTGCCAAGGGCGGAATAAAACTAGCCTTACCGGCGCGGGCTGGAAGTCCCTGAGCGCCCGAAATTCGGCGCCGGCGTATCCTGTCCCGCTTCGATGATGGAGCGGCGAATAGCGCGGGTCCGCGTGAACAGGTTGAACAGCGCATCGCCGTCGCCCCAACGTACCGCGCGCTGAAGGGCCGCCAGATCCTCATTGAAGCGGCCCAGCATTTCCAGAACCGCCTCGCGGTTGTTGAGGAAAATATCGCGCCACATCGTCGGATCGGACGCCGCGATGCGCGTGAAGTCGCGAAAGCCGCTGGCGGAATATTTGATGACTTCGCTCTGCGTCACGGTCTCGAGATCGGCCGCTGTGCCCACAATGTTGTAGGCGATCAAATGCGGCACATGGCTGGTAATCGCCAGAACCAGATCGTGGTGCTTGGCTTCCATGATTTCCACACTGCTGCCGCAGCGTTGCCAGAACGTCTTCAGCCGTTCCAAGGCTTGCGAATCGGTGCCCGGCACCGGAGTCAAAATGCACCACCGCCCATCGAACAATTCGGCAAACCCGGCTTCCGGTCCCGAATGCTCCGTGCCGGCCACCGGATGGCCCGGAATGAAATTCACGCCGGGGGGGACGTGCGGCCCAACCTCGTTGACCACAACGCCTTTAACCGAGCCCACATCGGTCAGGATGGCGCCGGGCTTCAAATAGGGCGCAATGTTTTCGGCGAGCGATTTGTATGTACCGATGGGCGTCGCCAGCACCACGCAATCCGCGTCCGTAACGGCGGGCTCCAAATCGGCATGCAGCGAATTGGCAAAGCCCGCCTTTTCGGCGCGCGCCCGGGTTTCGGGCCGCGGAATGTAGGCCGCGATGTGGCCCACCAGATTTGCGCGGCGCGCGGCATGGGCGATCGACGATCCGATCAGTCCCGCGCCGATAAGGGTAAGCTTGCCGAAGATAGGAGCCGTTTCGCTCATGCCGCCGCCAGGAATTCCTGCAACGCGGCAAACGCCACGCGGTTCGCCTCTTCGCTGCCCACCGTCAGACGCAGACAATTCGGCAATTCATAGGACGTGCAGGCGCGCATGATGATTCCGCGCGCCATCAGGAAACGGTCCGCGTCTGTCGCGCGGCGCCCTTGCGCGTCCGGGAAGTGTATCAAAATGAAATTGGCGGCGCTGTCGTCTACCCGCAAACCGAGCGCACGGATATGCTCGATCAGCCAGGCGCGCCAGGTGTCATTGTGCTTGATCGCGCGCTCTGTGTGTCCTGTGTCGGCAAGCGCGGCGACCGCAGCGCGTTGGGCCGCAATGTTGACGTTGAACGGCGCGCGTATGCGATGCAGCACGTCGGCGATGGCCTTGGGGCAATAGGCCCAGCCCACGCGAATGCCGGCAAGGCCGTACACTTTCGAGAACGTGCGCGTCATCACCACGTTGCTGGTGGTGCTGACCAGTTCGATGCCGGCTTCGTAATCGTTCTTCTGCACATATTCGGCATAGGCGGCGTCGATCACCAGAATAGCGCTTTGCGGCAGCGCGCGGTGCAGCCGGCGCATTTCGGAAACCGGGACATAGCTCGCCGTCGGATTGTTGGGATTGGCAACATAGACGAGCCGCGTTTTTTCGGTAACGCGCGCAATCATGTCGTCGATGTGCAGCGTCAAATCCGGTGTCGGGACTTCGATGGGCACGCCGCTATTGGCAAGCGTCGCGATTTTATAAAGCGAAAACGCATGTGCGCTGAACAGCACCTCATCGCCGGGATTCACATAGGCATTGGCGAGCAGTGTCAGAATTTCGTCCGACCCATTGCCGCAAACGATGCGGTCTGCGGCCAGCCCGTAATGGGCGGCAATCGCCTCGCGCAGGATTCGCGCGGTGCCTTCGGGATAAATGCCGAGCGTCGATTCCGCCGTCTCATACGCCGTGACCGCGTTCGGGCTCGGCCCGAAGGGCGACTCGTTCGAAGACAGCTTGAAGATTCGGGCCGCACCCTTGGCCTCGGAGCGGCCGGGCACATAGGCCTCGATATCCATTACGCCGGGTTTGGGGGAAAGCTGCATGGCCATAATCCGTCAACTGGCCCGCGCGGGTAGCATAACCGGGTTGGCATAGCCACCGATGGGGGCGGTGCGGGTGACGGAATCGCCCGCCGCTTCGGCCAGCGCCTTGAGCCGCGGGTCGTCCTTCCCGACAAAGCCCTTCACCTCCAAAAGGATTTCGTCGGGCGTCTTCTTCTCCAGCAGACGGCCCGCCGCCACCAGCTTGGCTTCCAACCCCGAGCTTTTAAGCAGATTCTGAAGCGTCCCCCGCGAGATGCCCGGCGCAATTTCCATCAGCAGCAGCGTCGTATCGTCGCCGGACGGCTCGTGTTCTACCGTGCCGATGGCATAGGCCGACTGGACGTCGTCCCCATCCTGAACAAAGGGAAGCTTGGCCACCACGCGCGGGCCTCTTTCGCCCGCCGGCGCCAGTTGCGCCCACCAGGATGGGCCCGGCTCCTCGATCTCCGGGAGCGGCACGATACCCAGCGAATAAGGTTCCTCCGCGCAGGCATGGACCACCAGCGAGGGCCGTGTGTGCAGCCGGAGGGGGGTGAACGAGCCGAAATGGTCGTGGGCGATGTCGGCAAAGGCGGACTGATTGTCCGCCGCGTAGACATGCAGGTGAAACTTGTTTTGCACCCGTAACGAGGCCGCGATGATCTCGCGCCAAATGCGAACCAGTACGCGGGCGGGCATTTCGCCCTGATGCCGCGCCAACAGCCGCCGCAGGATGGCGGCTTCGCGCGCCGGCCGCAAAGCGGGCACAGGCACGCCATTGATGCTGGCAGCCGGCTGTTTGGCCTTCGCGATCTGGCCGCTCACTTCCGCCCGGTGCATCAGCAGGTCGTGCAGGGTGTTGTCGATCCTGTCGATCTCCTCCCGCAGCGTTTCGAGCGTACTCTTCTCACTGTTCATAAACCGCCAGACCCCAAATTCCCTGCTGCTCTGTAAGCGCGCCGTAAGCCCGCGCTCCCCTGGCAGCCGCCTATTGATAGGGGCGGAGCCGCGCAAAATCAAAGCGTTGCGAGGCAGCAGCCTTTGCCGCACTGTGCCGCGCGAAAGACATAGCGAGGATATCGCATCTTCAATCACCTCCCCCTTGCGGGGAGGTCGAAATGCAGAAGCGGCGTCAGCCGCGAGGGATTTCGGGTGGGGGATTGTTGCGGATAGCTCCCCCCACCCGAAATTGCTCGCTCCGCTCACAATTTCGACCTCCCCGCGTTGGGGGAGGTGAACACGCGATAGCCCGGAAAGGCGGGGGGATGTTCGAGGCCGAGGCGATCTGGCTGGAAAAATTGCTGCGGGACAGACCTGTGGAAGAGCTGTCGCCGCTGCTCAATATCGGCAGCAGCACCGCCCGTTTTCGCGAGGTGGAGCAGCCCTGGGCCGAGCAGCGGCTGTTCGCGCCCTTGCGGGCACGGGGGGTCCAAATCATTCATTTGGACAACCGGGAGGGGGACGGCATCGACATTCGCGCCGACGTGCTTTCCGACGCCGATTTGCCGCGCATTCGGGCGTTCCAGCCCAAGTCGATCCTATGCTGCAATATCCTGGAGCATGTCGTTTCACCGGAAATCCTGGCCCGCCGGTGCGGTGAGATCGTAGGGCCGGGCGGGCTGATCGCCGTCACCGTGCCCTATAGCTACCCGCACCACCGCGATCCCATCGACACGATGTTCCGGCCCTCGCCGGCCGAACTGGCCGCGTTGTTTTCGCCCGCCGCCATGCTCAAAGGGGAGATCATCGACGTCGGCGAGTCGTATCGCGGGCAGGTCCGGCAGCGGCCGCTGATTTTGCTGCGGCACGTTTTCCGCTTCCCGTTCCCCTTCGTCGCCTTCGGCGGCTGGAAACGCTCCATGCGCAAGCTCTACTGGCTGTTCAACAATTACCGCATCACCGGCGCATTGTTTGCGGTGCCAGCCGAGCAAAGTTAAGGCCCGCTTCTAGTCCTCCATTCGGGATTGAAAGGCTCGGCACAGGTTTCATGCCCGATATCCAGAAAGTCAGCATCGCACCTTGAGCCGCTTCAGCGCGGTCGCGACGGTTCCCAGCGAAAGGCCCGTTTTGGCCACTATTGGTCTTTTTCGAGCGGTTGAAGGCCCTCGCAAAACGTCGAAGACACACCCCTGATTCGGCGCGGTTCGCGAAAAAGTGGTCTGCAAGGGTGGTGTGAGTCGCCTGATAGAACTACGCGAACATGATGGCGATCTATTTCGTGCATGTGGCATGGCCGCAAAGGTAACTGTTGATATGGTTGCGTTTCTTGAGGGCTGGGAGCGGGCAAATGAAGCGAGGGCAATTTAAGGGAAGGTTAGAGGTTCACCAAGGCCGCAAGGAAGAAGTTTTCAGAGATATCGTTCGCATACATGAAGATAGTCGCAATGGCCTTACGCAGGGGCGCGTCCACAAATTCAGCATTCAGGGAAAATCGACATATTTCATTCTGCGCGGGAGCGACGATGAAAAAGATCGCGGCCGAATTTTGATGGATGATGCCTCCCGCCGCACTATGGGCGTCTGCTTTCAACAGTCAGAGGATTTTGAGATTGTGGAGGCTAATTTCTTCGGCGAGGTCTATTGGGCGTGGAATGCGTCCGAAACTGCTTATCGCGTGGCAGCAAAACTTGCGGTGGTTTCACTCGTGCTTGGCCTATTATCTCTTGTCCTCGCGGTGCTGCCATTTATCAATTGGGTTCGTCATTAGCGTCCGTAAACTGTGCCACTACTGAAAATGCCGGATATATTGAAATCGAACGAAAGGCGGCGGCTATGACGAAATGCCTTCTTTTATTGCCTGTTGTTGCCGTAGCTCTGGCGGCATGCGTCAACGAGCCGTGGCCCGTTCTAAAAAAAGAACTTAGTAGTCTCCACGGTCAATCGGTCAAAGTAGCTTTTGACAAGCTTGGTTATCCCAGCAGCGAGGGAGAGATTGCGGGCGAAAAGTTTTATATCTGGTCAATGTCAAACGCTGCGTATGTAGGAGGGGACGCGCTCAATCTTCGCTGTACGATTCGTATTTTCATCGATATGGACGTAATTGGGCACTTCGATGTTAGCGGCAACGCAGGTGCCTGCGCGCAATACGCTGGCAAGCTCGACCCTTCATATGACTTTGGTCTCTAAGCCGAGCTAGGTGCTATAAATGGATGCGCTTACCTTTCCCCCTGCAAAGTATCCATCGCCTTAGCCAATCAGCCGTGAAAGCGTGCCGTGCTTAGGTTCCATCGTCACGCCATGGGCTCTGCGTCCTCCGGTGCGCACGCGGATCAGCTCGCTCTCGAACTCGGCCTGACCGCCGAGCACGGTCTGCATAAGGCGGCCGTGTGCCATTGTGGTATCGGCTCCTGTGTCGCCAAGGGAGCAGAAGCCAGCCTTCTTGCTGGCGATCGTGGCGAGGGTGTTGAGTCGATCGAGCCAGGCGATCGAGGCGTGTCACCATCAGCACGTCACCCGCGGCGAGCTGGTCGAGCGCGCGGCGAAGTTAGCGGTAAGGCAAGTGGCAAGGCAGAGCCCTTGGTCCGCCCCAGTGACGCGTCCGGTTTTTGAACGTCCGGGGTTAACGATCGACGATCAGCACCGCTTCGTTTGGATCTTCGGCGAATTGCCGGACCCGGTCCGCGCGTAGGCGCAGCAAATGTTCGAGCTGCGCCGTGGTTCCGTTGCCTATGCGCAGCAGTACGACCTTAGGGGGCGCGCCACGCAACAGGCTGAGCTCGAGAAAGTCTGTATCCTTTGTCGCAATCGCATAGCCGTCACGCTTCGCCACTTGCCAGATCGCTGCATCGTCCGATGCGATGCCGCCATAGCCGTAAACATGGGCTGAATCAGGGTAAATATCGGATAACGACGTCACCAACCTTGGCGAAAGGTTGGCGTCGAATAGAAGCTTCATTCAGCTTCCGCCAGCGCGATGCGCCGCTCGCGATCTGCCGCGAATGCGAGGCACGCGCGGATATCCTCGCGGGTCAGATAGGGAAAATCACGCAGAATATCGTCTTCGGACATTCCCGCGGCGAGATAACCGAGTACATCGGAGACGGTCATCCGCAACCCACGGATGCAGGGTTTGCCGCCGCGCTTCCCTGGCTCAATAGTGATGATGCTACTGTAGTCCATGCAGCGCAGACTAAGTGCGCGTGCCTATTGCGTCAACGCAGCGAGCTTGTCCGGGCTTCCATCTCAGGGGCAAGCCGATGATAGGTCGCTCTGGAGGGGCGGCCGGCCAAGCTATTGGCTGGCACATTACCGTTCCTATAGACGCGTGCCGCGCCGGCGGCCAAATCGAGCGCGTTGACATGGGGGCCTGCGAGACTTAGGTCACGCTCCCCCCTAGGACCGTCAGGGAGAACGGATTGTCGGACACGGTTCACCCGAATTTTTGGCAGCCTCTCAAAGCGCCGGACGAGAACCGCGGGCTTGCCCTCGATTTCGGCCCGGGCCAGCCTTTAATCCTGGATTCCGGAAAGCAGCTTTCTCCGTTCCGCATTGCCTATATGACGTACGGCACACTGAACGCCGCCAAGTCCAATGCCGTGCTGGTCTGTCATGCCCTTTCCGGCGACCAATTCGTCGCCAGCACCCATCCGGTGACCGGCAAGCCTGGTTGGTGGAGCTATGCGGTAGGCCCCGGTAAGGCGCTGGACACCAACCGATTCTTCGTCATCTGCGCCAATGTGGTGGGCGGCTGCATGGGCACGACCGGCCCTGGCGAGATCGATCCGGCCACGGGCGAGCCCTATGGCCTGGGCTTTCCCATCGTCACCATACGCGACATGGTCCGGGCCCAAACCATGTTGATCGACGCGCTGGGCATCGACCAGCTTCTCTGCGTGCTTGGAGGCTCCATGGGCGGCATGCAGGTGCTGCAATGGGCGGCGTCCTACCCGGAGCGGGTCTATTCCGCCATGCCGCTCGCCACGGCGGCGCGCCACTCCGCCCAGAACATCGCGTTCCATGAAGTTGGGCGGCAGGCCATCATGGCGGATCCCGATTGGCGCGGGGGCGATTACACTCTGGCCGGCGTGCGGCCCGCCAAGGGGCTCGCCGTCGCCCGCATGGCCGCCCACATCACCTATTTGTCGGAAGCCGCCTTGCAGCGGAAATTCGGCCGCGAGCTAGCGGATCGCGACGCGCTATCCTTCGGCTTCGATGCGGATTTCCAGATCGAATCCTATCTTCGCCACCAGGGAATGACCTTCGTCGACCGTTTCGACGCCAATTCCTATCTCTACATCACCCGTGCCATGGACTATTTCGACCTTGCCGCCGATTACGGCGGGGTCCTCGCCGAAGCGTTCCGGGGCACGAAAGCGCGGTTCTGCCTCGTCTCCTTCACCAGCGACTGGCTGTTTCCGACCTCGGAGAACAAGCGGATTGCCCACGCGCTGAATGCCGCCGGCGCCAATGTCAGCTTCGTGGAGATCAAAAGCGATCGCGGCCATGACGCCTTCCTGCTGGATGAGCCGGAGCTGTTCGACACCATGCGCGGGTTTATCGGCGCCGCCGCAGCAGTGAAGGGCGTCGCATGAGCCGGGAACTGCTCACTGCGAAGCCGGCTTCCAAACTGCGCCCGGACCTTGCCGCCATCGCGGACATGATTCCGCCTGGCGCGCGCGTGCTGGATATCGGCTGCGGGGACGGTTCGCTTCTGGAATATCTGGTGCGCGCCAAAGGCGTGGATGGCCGCGGGTTGGAGCTGATCCAGCAGAACGTCAATCAGTGCGTGGCGCGCGGGCTGTCGGTCGTGCAGGGCGATGCCGATGCCGACCTGAACGAATACCCGTCCGGCATTTTCGACATCGTCATCCTGTCGCAAACCATTCAAGCGACCGAAAAGCCCAGCTACGTGCTTCGCGAGCTCTTACGCATCGGCAAGCGCGTCATCGTCTCCTTCCCGAATTTCGGGCACTGGAAAGTCCGGCTATCGCTGCTGGTCAATGGGCGCATGCCCGTGACCAAGACGCTCGGCCATAGCTGGCACGACACCCCCAATATTCACCTCTGCACCATCACGGACTTTCTAACCTTGGCGCAGGAAACGGGCGCGAAGATCGAAAAGGCGCTGACTCTCGACGACGGCAATCAGCGCACGCGCGTCATGCACCCCAATTCCTGGGGGCCGAACATCTTTGCCGAAGGCGCGATTTTCCTGCTCGCCAAGCAATAGGCTGATTTAAGGGCCTTTGCCCCGCCTCTCGTGCAGCCACGAAGCGTCCGGCTTGGAATGACTGCCGCTGTGAAAGCGCATCAAGGGAGCGCCCTGACTGCGATCGGGCTTGCTGGACGGGCTCTGCTGTTGCCCCTGCTCCTGCTTCGCCAATTTCTTTTCTTCGGGCGAGATCTTGGTGCCGCCTTTGGCGAAAGCATCCCCGCCCATGGCCGTGGCCAATATCAATACACTGAGTACAACACCGGCGCGACGCATCGTCTTCCCTGCCTGAAATGCAGGACGATTATATTCCCGCGAGCCTTACGCCCGCCTATGCCTCAGATGAAACTTCCGACACGTCCTGGGAGGCTGCAGGCTGCACGTGATGCTGCAACCCGTTAACCATCGCGGGCTTCAGAACCAGCCGGCGCGACTTTCCTTTGGGCGCGGGCACGTAAAGCGACTTGGTTGCTTCCACCAGATGCACGCCGGCCAGACGCGGCCAGAGACGATGGCCTACCTTCTCCCAGGCGTTGCCGCCCCGAACCGACCGGTGCCAGCCGAACGGAGGCATGAAGAGCGCCGAGTCCCAGCGTTCCGGCCGGAACAAGGACTGCTCCAGCAACCCGTGTAGCTGGCCTCGCGAATAGGGCTGGCCGTGACCGAAGGGCGATGTTTCGAGTTGCGCCCAGAGGCTGGCCCGGTTGGGCGCCACAACCATCAGCCGTCCAGCCGGGGTCAGCACCCGCCAGAGCTCCCGTAGGATGGGCCGCTGCGCCTCGGCGGCTTCCAGGCCATGAACGACCAGCAGGCAATCGAAGAAGGAATCCGGGAAGGGCAATGCCAGCTCATCCACGGATGCGGTCAGATTGCGCCCTGCCGCGCCCCAGGACGATGGTCCGAGGGATTCCGGAACCGCGGCTATCACGCGCTCCGCTTCCCCGATCAGGGGGCGCAGATAGGGCGCGGCATAGCCAAAGCCAAGCACCCGCTGCCCGGTAAGATCGGGCCATTGCGTCCGAATCCGCCGAAGAATGAGGCGGCGGGCGACCTGACCCATCCGTCCCTCGTAGAATTCTTCCAACGCGCGAACGTCTAACGCCATGACATATTCTTAGCCTTGCGAAGGTTGCGGCTCAATTACGCGGTTCCGTCGCGGCACCCGTTGCCCTTCGCGTTGGCGTGCCGCACCATAGAGAAAACCCGCCTTCACCAAGGATGTTTCCGTCATGCTTGAGATCGAGCCCGTTCCCTGCCTTCGCGATAATTATTCCTGGCTGGCTTACGACCGGGACCAGGGCGTCTGCGCCATCGTGGACCCCGCCGAGACGGCGCCCGTCCGGGAGGCGCTGAAGGCGCGCGGCCTAAAGCTGACCCACATCCTCAACACCCACCATCACCCCGACCATGTGGGCGGGAATTTGGCGCTGAAGGAGGAATTCGGCCTGACCATCGTCGGGCCGGGCAAGGACGCCGCTCGCATTCCCGGGATGGATATCGGCGTGGTGGAGGGCGACACCTACGCAGTGGGCGGCCACATCGCCAAAGTCTTTGAAGTGCCGGCTCACACGCGCGGACACATCGCGTTCTGGTTCGAGGCCGATTCGGCCGTCTTCACCGGCGACACGCTCTTCGCGATGGGGTGCGGGCGCCTGTTTGAAGGCGATCCGCCGACCATGTGGTCCAGCCTCTCCAAGCTGATGAAGCTGCCCGACGGCACGCGCGTCTACTGCGCGCACGAATACACCGAATCCAACGGGCGCTTTGCGCTGACGGTTGAACCGCACAATGCCGATCTGAACTTGCGCATGGCGGACGTAAAGGCCACGCGCGCCAGGGGGCTTCCCACGCTGCCATCCAATATCGGTCTGGAAAAAAAGACCAATCCGTTCCTGCGGCCGCAATCGCCGGAGATCCGGAAGGTGCTGGGTATGGAGATGGCCAGCGATGTCGAGGTCTTCGCCGAAACGCGCCGGCGCAAGGACGTCTTCTAAGCCACTACTTCGACTTTTTGTCGCTGTCGCCACTGCCGGTGACGGTGCGCGCGGCGCCGCTGATCACGTCTCCCGTCACGTCCACGGCCGTCGAGACGACTGTGCCCGTGACGGCGACCGCGGTCCCGACAACCGAGCAGGCCGAGAGCAACACCGAGGCTAGAGCGGTCAGCAAGATCAAATGTGTGCGCATCGGCGAATCCCCTCGGACCGGACGTCAATTTCTGCGCAATCGGCCTTGGACGCAAGGCGGGTGCACGAAAAGTGATCCGTACACTGTTTAGCCGCAGGTGTAGTCGTCGCCCAGAAGCATGTATTCGTTCTTGGCCGATCCTATCTGCCAGGCGTCGTTTTCCACGTCGGAGGTGATAAGGCCTTTGACCTCTATCGTGCCGCCGATCCGGCACTGCGCCGCATCGGTCTTGAACACCTGCATCCAAATTCGGGCGCACGGCGTTGGGCCGGTAAAATAGATGTCCGCCGTCTTAAACGGCTCGGGCGCGGGCTTGATATCGATGATGACGCCGCGGATGGTTTCGATCGTGACGTAATCATCCTGGCAGGATTGCGCGCGCGCCAGCCGCGCCGGCATGGAGCAGCCGAGGATGAGAACCGCCAGGAGAAACGCAGCAACGCGCATGAGGGTATTTTGATAAAAGACGCAATCGGGCGCAACGCGCGCAGGGTCGCACGGAGGAAGGGCGCTGCGAGATGATTTTCACCATCGGCCATTCCAACCACAGCATCGAAGAATTCCTGGCGCTGCTGGGGAGGCACAAAATTACCGCGCTAGCCGATGTTCGCTCCGCGCCCTATTCGCGCTGGGCGCGGCAGTTTAACAAAGATGCGCTAACTGCAGCTCTCGCGGATGCCAACATTGCCTATGTGTATCTTGGCGCCGAACTCGGCGGCCGCCCGAAGGACGCGGCTCTCCAGGAGAACGGGAAACCGAACTATGCGGCGATGGCGCAAACCGAAACGTTCCGCACCGGAATTGGCCGCGTGTTGGAGGGTGCGAAGTCATACACCATCGCGCTCATGTGCGCGGAACGCGATCCCACCGACTGCCACCGCTTCCACCTGATTTCCCGCGAGCTTGCGGCGCGCGGCGTGGCTATTTCTCACATCCTGCCCAGCGGTGACGTGGAAGGGCAAACGCAAACGCAGCAGCGGCTTGGCGAGATAAACGCACATCCGGATCTTTTTGATCGCTAACTATTTTCTATTCTCACGTCCGTGCCAAATGCGCAGGATCAGAACTGTCTCGGCTTTCAGACGATGGATATAGTGGAGCACATATAACCTTCACAATTTACGGGACCGGGGCGGCGGAAGCTCTTTGGGCGTGCCCCAACTGCGCATCCAGGTGAGCACTTCCTCCCATGGTACGCCGTCTCCCGTTCTTTCAAAGTCCGCAAGCCGCTGGGCGTCCTCACTCAAAATTTCCGGCGCCCAGGGGCCTTGTCCACCTTTACGCAAGCGTTCCAAAGCGTCTAACGATACGTCAGCCTCTATAATTTCGGCCAAGAAGTCAGAGACGGACAGCCCCCTCGCGGCCGCACGTTGCTTCAGCGTTGTCGCCGTCTCGGCATCAATTTCGATGGTGCGAAGTTTCACGTTCATCACAAAAGCTTAGCATCAGCGGCAACTGCCGCCAATCCGACGCGCGTTTACGCGAAATCGTTCGCCAATTCGGCGCGGACGTCCGGCGACATCACGGCCATGTGACCGTAGCTCGGATGCGCGATACCCAGCACCGCTTGCTCGCTTGAATGCCGGAACGCGGCGATTTGTTCCGGCGTGAAGGAAAACCGCACCCAATGAACGGACGAAGTTTTTCCATCGTCCGAGGTGCGGTCGGCATAATCGGTCGGCGTGGCATTGATCCGCGTCGCGCCGATGGTCAGGTAAACGCTGTTTTCAACGCCCGCGAGCTTATGCAAAACCGCTGCCCGGCGCGGCGCCTCATCGATCTCGATCATCATCGTCGCGATCAATTCGCGGCCTTGCGGGATCAGGGGATTGTACGCTTCGAGTTCACCCGGAATCTGGTCGGGGCCACCTTTTTCGACATGCAGCATCTCGTGCACCTGCGCGAGCATCGTGTCGAAATTCTCGAAATAAAACGTCGCATAGGGGCCCACTTCCACCCGGCGATTGCGCTTGATGGGAATCAGCGCGCGCCGCCGTTCGGCGCGCTCCTGCGCATAAATTTCGGGGGCAACGATGTCGGCGGCAGTGATGCGGCGGTCTGTGGCGGGCATGGCGGTCCTCATACAAGCGCAATCCGGCGAAGTGTTGCGCGGTTCGCCGCCCGATTGCGCGACAATCAAAAAATCCCGTAGGCGCGCGCGAACAATTCGATGGCATGTTCGGCCGACTTGGCGGGTAACGCTTTTCCGTCTCTCTCGGCGATTTCGCGCGCCCCCTGCACGATATGCTTTCCCGCCAGCGGACAATCCGAGACGATGTGCCCGCGCGCCTGCCCCACCAGCGTACGCATTACCGGGCGGCCGACTTTCATCGCGATCGAATGCGTTTCTTTCAAAACGCCGAACGTGCCGCCATGACCGGCGCAGCGTTCGATCACATCGACCGGCGTATCCGGGATCAGGCGCAGCAGCTCGGCTGCCTTGGCGCCCATATTCTGGGCCCGCGCGTGGCAGGCCATGTGCACACTGACACCTTCAGGCAAAGGCTTCAGTCCCGGCGGAAGTCCATGTTTCTTGGAGACATCGACCACATATTCCGCGATATCGAATGTCGCCTTGGACACCCGCTTCACATCGGGATTATCCGGCAGGATCAGCGCCCATTCGAATTTCAGCATAAGCCCGCAGGATGCCGTCGGCGCGACGATGTCGTAGCCCTGGTCGATCAGCGCGCACAATTCGCGCGACACTTTCACCGCCTGCTCGGCTACGCGCTTGATTTCGGCCTGCTCCAGAAACGGCATTCCGCAGCAGCCCGGATAGGCCGCGCGCGTCTCGACGCCGATATGGTTGAGCACGGCGCGGGCGGCCATGCCCGTTTCGGGTTTGTTGTAATTGACAAAACACGTCGCGAACAGAGCGGCTTTGCGCTTGCCGAATGCCGGCGCGTCCGGATTGGCCGAAAGCGGCGCGCTCTTGTCGCGGGACATGAAGGTCCGCGTGACGAATTTCGGTAGCTCCGCATGGGCATCGATGCCGAGCGTCTTTTCCATCAGCGGGCGCGTGAGTTTGTTGTCTTTTTCCGACGCCCAGTTCGCAATCGGCGCGATCGGCCGCACCATGGCGCCGTTGCGGTCCATTTCGGCGAGCTGACGCGCGGTGAAATTCTTCTTGCCGTCCTTCGCGCTGACAGCGCGGTGACGCAGCAGCAAATGGGGGAAATCCACCTGCCAGGGATGCGGCGGCACATACGGACATTTGGTCATGAAGCACATGTCGCACAGCGTGCAGGCTTCGGTGACCTTGGAGAAATCTTCCGATTTCACGCCTTCGACGTCTTCGGTCGGATTGGAGTCGATCAGATCGAATAGACGCGGAAAGGAATCGCACAAATTGAAGCAGCGGCGGCAGCCATGACAAATATCGAAGACGCGGCGCATTTCGGCGTCGAGCTTCGCCTCGTCATAGAACTCCGGATCCTGCCACCCCAGGGGATGGCGGGTCGGAGCTTCCAAGCTGCCTTCGCGGGACATCAAAAATCCTCGCGACTAGCGAGTAGCGAATGGCGAATAGATTGCGCCACCCCCTACTCGCTATTCGCCATTCGCCTATTTTCCGAGCGAATCGAACGCCTTTTGGAAACGGCCGGCGTGGCTCTTTTCGGCCTTCGCCAGCGTCTCGAACCAATCCGCGATTTCCTCGAAGCCTTCTTCGCGCGCGGTGCGGGCCATGCCCGGATACATGTCAGTGTATTCGTGCGTCTCACCGGCAATCGCCGAGAGCAGATTTTTGTCGGTCGGGCCGATCGGCTTGCCGGTCGCCGGGTCGCCAACAGCTTCCAGATATTCCAAATGGCCGTGCGCGTGGCCGGTTTCGCCTTCCGCGGTGGAGCGGAACACCGTCGACACGTCGTTGAAGCCTTCAACGTCGGCCTTTTGCGCGAAATAGAGGTAGCGGCGGTTCGCTTGCGATTCGCCCGCGAAGGCCTCTTTCAAATTATTCTCGGTCTTGCTGCCTTTCAGGGATGCCATGTCCGTCTCCTTTGCCACGAAAAATCAATGCTTAGGGGTAGCTGGTGCTTGAACCTGCCAAGCGCCACGCTACAAGTCAATAGTTTAGAATTATTCTAATTATAGGTATTGCTACTCAGGACTGCCGTTTCAAACGCACGATGACGTCGACCCGGTCGACGGCGGAACCTTGCGGGGGCTGGGGTAGGCCCGCCACTTCGATGTTTCCGCCGTCAATGTCCATCAGCGAGCCGTCGTCTTCACAGTAAAAATGGTGATGATTGCCGGTATTGGTATCGAAATAGGTGCGGCTGCCATCGACCGTCAGTTCCCGCAGGAGCCCTGCCTGCGTGAATTGGTGCATGGTGTTGTAGACGGTGGCCAGCGATACCCGCACGCCCCGCGTTTCGGCCTCGCCATGCAAGGCTTCCGCCGTCACGTGCCGGTCACCCTGCGCAAAAAGCAGCTGCGCCAAGGCCAGCCGTTGCCGCGTAGGGCGCAAACCCGCCATGCGCAGCCTCTCGGTGTAATGGCTTGGCGTAAAACTCAACTGGCACTCCCACAAAAGGCTGCCAAAAGGTTCCAAGCTGTGGCAATACGCGCAAACAGGCTTGGACCTTGCGCACGGCTCGCTCCGGTCCCATCCTAAACGAAGAGGCGCCGAAGGGCCAGAGGCTTAGAATGATTCTAAGAGGCTTCGGCGGAGCTAAACGATAAGGGCGAGCGAAATGCGAAAGCACGCTCGGGCGGAAAACGTGGATACACAAGTGCGCAAAGCTTCGTTCGATATGCAGGCACTGCTGGCCTGCGCGCGGGGCGAACTGTTCGGGCCGGGAAATGCCAAGCTGCCTTTGCCCCCGATGCTGATGTTCGACCGCATCACAAGCATTTGCGACGCCGGCGGTTCCTTCGGCAAAGGCGAAATTCATGCCGATCTGGAAATCAATCCCGAGCTGTGGTTCTTCAAATGCCACTTCAAGGACGATCCGGTGATGCCGGGTTGCCTGGGGCTGGATGCCATGTGGCAGTTGGTCGGTTTTTTTCTCGGCTGGCTCGGCGGCATCGGCAAAGGGCGCGCGCTGGGTGTCGGCGAAGTGAAATTCAGCGGCATGGTCCTTCCCTCCGCCAGTGTGGTGAGCTACGCCATCGACTTGAAGCGCGTCGTGATGCGCAGGCTGGTCATGGGCATCGCCGACGGCGTGATGAAGGTCGACGGCAAAATCATTTACGAAGCCAAGGATTTGCGCGTTGGCCTGTTTGTAGAAGGCAATGGATCCGCGGCCGCTTGAGGCACGCGCTACTTTGCGTTGAAGAAGGATTGTGGCCATGAGGCGTGTTGCCGTCACCGGCCTTGGTATTATTTGCCCTATCGGTAACAGCGCGCAGGACGTGACTGCGTCTCTGCGTGACGCCCGCTCCGGCATTACCCGGTCGGATGTTTACCAGCGCATGGGCTTTCGCAGCCAGATTGAGGGCAGCCTGAAAGTCGATCTGGACGCCTCGGTCGACCGCCGTGCACGCCGCTTCATGGGCGATGGCGCCGCCTACACGTTCCTCGCCATGCAGCAGGCCTTGGCCGATTGCGGGCTGGAAGAAAACGAGATTTCGAACGAGCGCACCGGGCTCATCATGGGTTCCGGCGGCCCGTCTACGAAGGCCATCGTCAACGCCGCCGACACCGCGCGCAGCGAACCGGGAAAGGGCCCCAAGCGGGTCGGTCCCTTCGTCGTGCCCAAGGCGATGTCATCCACCTGCTCGGCGGGACTTGCCACCTGGTTCAAGATCAAAGGCGTTTCCTATTCCATCAGCTCTGCCTGCGCGACCAGCGCCCATTGCATCGGCAATGCGGCTGAAATGATCCAATGGGGCAAGCAGGACATCATGTTTGCCGGCGGCGGCGAGGAATTGGAGTGGTCGCTGACGGTGCTGTTCGATGCCATGGGCGCCCTCTCCTCGCGCTACAACGATACGCCGGAACGCGCCAGCCGCGCCTATGACAAAAACCGCGACGGTTTTGTCATCGCCGGCGGCGGCGGCGTGGTGGTGCTCGAAGAACTGGAACACGCCAAGGCGCGGGGCGCGAAAATTTACGCCGAGCTTGTTGGCTACGGCGTCGCGTCGGATGGCCACGACATGGTCGCCCCATCGGGAGAGGGCGCCACACGCTGCATGCGTCAGGCTATTGCCGGGATCAAAGCGCCCATCGATTACATCAACGCGCATGGCACATCGACGCCCGTCGGCGATGTCGCGGAAATCTCGGCGATACGCCAGGTCTTCGGCGATCGGATGCCGCCAATAAATTCGACCAAATCGCTCACGGGCCATAGCCAAGGTGCGGCGGGCGTGCACGAGGCGATCTATTCCCTTCTCCAGATGCAGAACGGCTTCATCGCCGAATCGGCAAATATCGAAGAGATCGATCCGGACGTTGCGGACGCGCCGATCGTGCGCAAGCGCATCGACAACGCGAAACTCGAAACGGTGATGTCGAACAGCTTCGGCTTCGGCGGCACCAATGCTTCGCTGGTGTTCCAGCGCCACGATGCTTGACAGGACACGCACCATGCCCGGCGCTGGCGCCAAATCCGGCTCGCTCATGGCGGGCAAACGCGGCCTCATCATGGGGGTGGCGAACGATCACTCCATCGCCTGGGGCATCGCGCGCGCGGTGGCGGCCGAAGGCGCGGAGCTTGCCTTCACGTTTCAGGGCGACGCGCAGGGAAAACGCGTTCGCCCGCTCGCCGAAAGCCTGGGATCGCAGGTCATCATTCCATGCGACGTCGGCAACGATGAGGAGATGGATGCGGGATTTGCCCGTCTGGCCAGTGAATGGGGACAGATCGATTTTCTAGTTCATGCGATTGCCTATTCCGACAAAAACGAGCTGAAAGGCCGCTATGTCGAAACCAGCCGCCAGAACTTCCTCAGCACGCTGAATATCTCCTGCTACTCCTTCACCGATGTGGCGCGCCGCGCGGCCCCGCTGATGCAGAAGGGCGGCTCGCTGATCACGCTGACTTACGGCGGCGCTTCTCGCGTGATGCCGAACTACAACGTCATGGGCGTGGCCAAAGCGGCGCTGGAAGCCAGCGTGCGCTATCTCGCGGCCGATCTCGGCAAGCAGGGTGTCCGCGTGAATGCGATTTCGGCCGGACCCATGCGTACGCTGGCCGGCTCGGCGGTAGGCGATGCGCGGCTGGTGTTCAAATGGAACAAAGCGCACAGCCCGCTGAAGAAAAACATCGAGCTGGATCATGTCGGCGGCGCGGCGCTGTATCTGTTGTCCGACCTGTCCGCGGGCGTGACCGGCGAGATTCATTTCGTCGATGCGGGCTACAACATCATCGGTATGCCGCCGACCGGCGATCTGAAGGGGTGGATCGCCCCCGAAGCCGCCGACCAAGAGTAGGCGCGCATCTGTCGCGGTTAGGGCCGCCGATTGTCATCGAGCACGAGATGCGCACCGGCGCGATCTCCTATTGGCAGGGCGTTTACTATCAAAGCCGCGCCGATAAGAACGGCGTCAGCCTTCTCAATTACATCCACGCGCTGTTCGGGCTGATCCGGCAGAAGAGAGCCAAAACCGTTCTGATGATCGGCTGCGCCGGCGGCTCGCTGGCGACCATGCTGACGCGCGAGGGCTGCGCTGTCGTTGCCGTCGATCTGAACCCGCAAGCGTTCCTGCTGGCGCGGCAGCATTTCTTTCTACCGGACGCAGTGGACTGCCGCGTGGCGGACGGCTTCGCTTTTCTTCGCAGCACGCGGCGGAAATTTGACGCCATCGTGCTGGACGCCTTTCGCGGCGGCGACGTTGCGTCGGAATTGCTGACGGAGGAATTCTTCGCGCAAGCCAAGAAGCGGCTGAACAAGGGCGGCGCGGTATTCGTCAATTTGCACATCAGGAGCGATGCGGATGACGCCGCGGATGGCGTGGCGGCTCACATGGCGGCGAGTTTTTCGACCGTGCGCATCCTCGACCGACCGGGAAAGAAATACCGCAACGCGATTGTCATGGCCGGCGGTGTGCGTGCGTTGAAAGCACCGCCCCTGCTGATGCGCCCCAAAGTGGAATCCACCATTCTCGAACGCGTGCTAGCCGCGATGCAATTTCGTTCGACTTTAATCACCTCCCCCTTGCGGGGAGAGCCTGTCCCCGACTTGATCGGGGATCGAAATGCAAAGCGGCGATAGCCGCGACGCATTTCGGGTGGGGGGATTGTCGCGGATAGGCTCCCCCCACCCGAAATTGCTTCGCAATTTCGGCATCCCCGCGTTGGGGGAGGCGATGCAAAGAGCCTACTGCCGCACCAGCACAGGTTTGCCGTTCTTTTCCTTGAAGGCTACAAACCGCGGATGGAAATAGGCTGGTGCGCCGTTAAGAGTTACGCCGATCACCTGATGCTCCGATCCGCACAGATTCTGCGTCGCCAGCTTGGCATCCCGCAGCGAAATACGGCCCACTTGTCTTTTGGAAAACGCCGCTAATTTGCCGCTGTCATACGCAAGACACTCGGTGGCGGCGCCAGCCACATCGAGCGTGCTGATGGACCAGCCGTCGGGACGCGTTTCCGCGGACAAGGTCCCCTGCCCCACGAGCGCAACAGCATGTTCCAACATGTAGACGGGCAGTAATGTGAGCGTCATGCGCGGCACGTCGGCGGTGGTGGTGAAATCGTTTGCGAGATTGCAGCCATCGTACCCGTCGTAACGGCACTGCGTTACATGCAGACCATCACCGAGCGTCACGCGAAGCGAACCGCGGCGCGCGATAGTGACGGGTGAGCCATTGTCGAATGACACCTGTACCGGCGCCGGACCTTCGTTCTTCAGCGTCACTTCGGTTGCTGCAAAAGCAGGCGGACCCGCAACGCAGGACATGCACAGTGTCAGCAGGGTCCGCAATCGGGTTGAGGTCTTCCACGTCATGGCAACCGCGTCCCCCTTTGGCGCACCTCGTTATGGCTTAATCAGGCGCGGCTCCCAGTTCACGAAGCCGGCACGGTTCGGCATCTGCACTTTGGGCAGTGAATTTGCGTCCAGCACCGCATCCTTCGGCACGACATTGTCCATCGAGAGAATGTAGGCGACGAGCGAATACACTTCGTCATTCTGCAGCGATTGCGGATTGGTGATCGGCATGGCGCGGCGGATGTAATCGAACACCGTCGTCGCGTAGGGCCAATAGGAATTCACCGTTTTCAGCGGATTGGGCGTCGCGAGCGAACCGATGCCGCCGATTAGCCGGTCACCGGAGGGCGTGCCCTCGGCATTGGCGCCGTGACAGACGGCGCACTTCTGCGCGAAAATTTGCGCGCCTTGCGCAACCGAGCCTGAGCCCGCGGGCAGGTTCTTTCCGTCCGGCGGAATGCTGATGTCGACTTTGGAGATTTGTTCCGGCGTCGCGGGCTTGCCCAATTTGGGCGGAGGCGGCGTTGCGGCGAATGAGGCGCTGGCCAGAGCGGCAAGGACAAATCCGGCAAATACGGTGTGCTTAGACATAGACGTTGCTCACCTTGCCCGACGCGTCGATCGCCCAGCTTTGAATGGCGCTGAAGTGGAAGTTCTGCCGCGGTGCATATTGCGCGGCCCATTCGGCGTGCGTCTTCTGCGTCACGCCTTTTTCGTCGGTCGTGCGGCTCATCAGCGTGACCGGCTGGCCGTTCCACATCCAGGGAAGGCGGAAGCGCGTGGTGGCTTTCGGCAGCACAGGGCCGGACAAAGCGGCTTCCGCCCAGGTTTTTCCGCCGTCGGCGGAAACATCCACGCGGCGCACGCGGCCCAACCCGGACCAAGCAAGGCCGGAGATTTCATAATAGCCGGGGCCCTGCATGTTCATGCCGAAAGAGGGCTTCAGGATCACCGATTTCGGTTCCATCTGCAGCATGAACTGCCGCGCTTTGCCGTCCGGCATCAGCTCGGTGTAGCGGGACGTCTCATCGCGCGTGAAGGTTGGCGTATCCGTCACTTTGATTTTGCGGACCCATTTCACATTGGTGTTGCCCTCGAAGCCGGGCAGCAACAGACGCATCGGGAAGCCCTGCTCGGGACGGATCGGCTCGCCGTTCTGGTAGAGCGCGATCATCGCGTCATCCATGACCTTCCACACCGGGCAACTGCGGCTCATACCGGCGGCGTCCGCGCCTTCGGCGAGAATCCATGTCGCTTTGGGATCGAGGCCAGCTTCGTCGAGCAGTGTCGACAGCTTCACGCCGGTCCATTCCGAACAGGAAAGCAAACCGTGAATGTCGGCGGCGGTCGCTTGCGGCGGCTGCGGTGCATTCCCGGCCCCCGAATTGCCGGCGCATTCCATGAAGTGAATCGCCGACGTCATGGGATAGCGCATCAGCGAATCGACACTGAAGACGAGCGGCTGTTTCACCATGCCGAAGATGGTGAGTTCGTGCTTGTCGGGATCGATGTCCGGCGTGCCGTTGTGGTTGCGCACATAATGCAGACCGGCGGGCGTGATCATGCCTTCCAGCATTTGCAGCGGCGTGCGCGACGAGCCGGTGACCTCGCGTCCCGGCGGTGCGTTGGTGATCAGCACGCGCTTGATGTTTTCGCGCCAATGCGAAGGCATGCCGTATGCGTTGAACGCAGCGCCCGGCTTCAACATAGTCGGGGGCGAGATCGCGCTGATGGTTTCGGCCCGCGCCGCCGTAGCGGTGGCTGCCGCGCCCGCAAGCGCCGCGCCTTGCAGGAAGAAACGCCGGTGCAGAAGACCGTTGCCGGCCACCGGCTCACCGAAAACTTGCGCTAAGTCGCGGGTATCCGCCATGACGTCCCTCCCAGCAGTGTTTTTAGAATTCTACAGGAATAGTAGCGCGAAACCGGTTGCCGGTCATGCAAAGACCGTTGGCTTGGTTCGGATATAACGAGGGCGGGGATGGCCGGTTATTCAGCAACGCCATTGGCAAAGAAGCTTGGCATCAAGCCGGGCGATAGCATTCTCACCTTCGGAGCGCCGGAGGTTTATCGCGAATGGCTGTCACCGCTGCCGGAGGGCGTGTCTATCGTCACGCGCGCGAAGCCTGGTGAATGCGCCATTGTGCATCTGTTCGCACCGATGATGGCCGACGTGGAGCGCCATTTTGCGGCGGCGCGCACGGCGATGACGATCAACGGTGGGCTGTGGGTGTCTTGGTACAAACAGTCCGCGAAAATTCCGACGGACGTGACCGAAAACCTCATCCGCGCCCGCCTGCTGAAAACCGATCTGGTGGACATAAAGGTCTGCGCGGTTTCGGACCAATGGTCCGGGCTCAAATTCGTCGTGCGGAAAGAATTGCGCTGAAGAATGTTTCTCGCGGAGCCACGGAGATCGCGGAGATCGCGGAGAAGAAACAAGGGGAACCACAAAGGACACAAAGGAGGCACAAAGGAGGCACAAAGGACACAAAGAGTAAGTTGGCGCGCTATGCGCGCCGAAATTTTCCTCTGTGATCTTCGTGTCCTCTTTGTGCTCTTTGTGGTTCCCCTTTTTTCTCTACGCGGCTCGGCGAGAAACCAACTAGGCGCGCTTTTGGGCGGCTTCGGCGAAGCGGTCGAAAAGATAGTGTGAATCCATCGGGCCGGGCGATGCTTCCGGGTGATATTGCACCGAGAAGATGGGGCGGTTCTCGACTTTGATCCCGCAATTGGTGCCGTCGAACAGCGACACATGCGTTTCCTTGACGCCGTTCGGCAAGCTGTCGCGATCCACCGTGAAGCCGTGATTCATCGAGACGATTTCGACTTTGCCGGTCTCCAGATCCTTCACCGGATGGTTCGCGCCGTGATGGCCTTGCGCCATTTTGCGGGTGTTGCCACCCAGCGCCAATCCCAGCATCTGATGCCCCAGGCAAATCCCGAACAGCGGCATCTCCGCATCGATCAGCCCACGGATCATCGGAATGGCGTAAGAACCTGTCGCCGCCGGATCGCCGGGGCCGTTCGACAGCAGCACGCCATCCGGCTTGTGGCGCATGACGTCCTCGGCGGTCGATTGCGCCGGCAGAACCGTAATGTCCGCGCCGCTGCCCGCAAGCAATCGCAAGATATTCCGCTT
The DNA here is from genome assembly GCA_947473475.1 of Alphaproteobacteria bacterium. Taxonomy (GTDB): domain Bacteria; phylum Pseudomonadota; class Alphaproteobacteria; order Micropepsales; family Micropepsaceae; genus CAIYRG01. Next base: position 56,826 of record CANJBZ010000006.1, on the reverse strand, counting down.
CACGCCGAAGTCGACCACCACCGCGCGCCATGTCGGATTGGCTTGCTTGCCGTAGCCTTCGTTCCACTTCCACGGCGTTTCGTCCCAGTGGAACATCTGCCGGCAGGTGACATCCTTGGCGAGGTCCAGGCCCACCAGCCCCGGAAATTCCTGCGCCTGCTTGCGCAACGACACAAAATCGAATCTGCCGTCCGTGCTGTGCGCGATCACGCCGTGCGGCATGCCGCTTTCGCGAATGCGCGCCGTCAGTTTGCGCGTGTCGATGCCGGACAACCCCGGAATGTTGTGCCGCTTCAGCCAGCGGTCCAGCGTCATCAGCGCGCGATAGTTCGACGGATTTTCCGCATGCGCCCGCACCACAAGACCACGCACGGCGGGCGTGATGGATTCGAGGTCTTCCTCATTGGCGCCGACAATGCCGATATGCGGGAAGGTGAAGGCGACGATCTGCCCGGCGTAAGACGGATCGGCCAGGATTTCCTGATAACCGGTCATCGCCGTGTTGAAGCAGACCTCGCCAACCGAGGTCGTGGCTGCGCCGAAGGCGTAACCTTCGAACACGGTGCCATCGGCCAGCACCAGCGCGCCGGTCTTGCGCGCGGAAAATTCCTCCGCTCCGGTTGAAGGAGCAGATGCGCGTGCGCCGTCGGTCATGTGGGGCGGCCTGACTATCAGTGGATGCGCGGGCAACATAGGGATGAGGGTGCAGCGCGTCAAGCGCGAGGGCTACCTTAATTCACAAGCATATTCAGCACCTTACCGCGTTTGCGCACAGCATTGTGTTTGGCCTACTCTCCGCGCCCGCTAGCTAAGGATGCGACTCATGAGTTTGCGCGACCGTTTCACCGAGGCGATGAAGACCGCAATGAAGGCCAGGGAGACCAAGCGTCTGGGCGCCATTCGCCTGATGCTGGCGGACGTGCAGAAGCAGGGCATCGCCACCAAGAACGAGAATCTGTCGGACGACGAAATCCTCGCCGTGCTGGCGCGCATGATCAAACAGCGGGAAGATTCCGCGACGGCCTTTGACGCGGGCGGACGGCCGGAGATGGCCGCCAATGAGCGCGACGAAATCACGGTCATCCGCGAATTCATGCCCAAACAGATGTCGGATGACGACGCGCGAGCCGCCATTAACGACGTGATCGCCGCCACGGGCGCCGCTTCCCCTAAGGACATGGGCAAGGTCATGGCGGCCTTGAAAGAGCGTTACACGGGCGCGATGGACTTTGGAAAAGCCAGCGGGCTTGTGAAGGAAGCTTTGACGCCGAAGTAATTCGCATGGCCGTCAAGATTCGCCGCGCCAAGCTGCCCGAGGATGAGCCCGGCATTGCCAAGCTCGATGCGAGCTTCACGACGACGGCGTTCTTCGATGTCGAAATCGGGCCGCGTTCGCTCAGGCTAATCGAAACGCCGATCGCGCCTTTGGTGAAAAGCTTCTTCGTCTACGATCTGGGCCGCGACTGGCGGCAATGGGATGAGGCCCATGTCGCCGTTTCGGACGGGGACATCGTAGGGTTTGTCGCCAGTTCCTATCAGTTTTGGAACCGGCGGGTGGTGCTGTGGCACATTTACGTCAACCCGCCCTTCCGGCGGCAGGGCCTGGGCGACCGGCTGCTGGCGAAGGTGTTCGCCCGCGCCGAGCGGAAGCAGGCGTTATGCGTCCACTTCGAAACCTCGAACTTCAACGCGCCGGGCATCGCCTGGTACGAAAAGCGCGGGTTCTCCTTGGGCGGCGTGGACACCACACTGTACAGCGGCGATCCCACGGCACGCGAAAAGGGCCTGTTCTTCGTGAAAACGCTGCGCGGGGCGTGACAAAATTCCTGTCATCCCGGCCAAGCGATGCGGCAGCATCGCGCCGAGCCGGGAACCACGGGACCGCATTCGCTGTGGGTCCCGGATCGTCGCGGCTTTCGCCGCGCCGTCCGGGATGACACATTGCCGGAATGCGCTACGGCGAAGGCCTTCTTGAAGAGATTTTGCAACGGACGGATATCGTCCAGCTGGTGGGCCGGCGCATCAAGCTGGACCGCAAGGGCCGTGTCTTCTGGGGTCTGTGTCCGTTCCACAAGGAAAAATCGCCCTCCTTCAAGGTCGAGACGGAGCGCCGGCACTACCATTGCTTCGGCTGCGGCGCGGGTGGGGACGCCTTCAAATGGCTGACCGAGACCGAAGGGCTGACCTTTCCCGAAGCCGTCGAGAGGCTGGCAGGCGAAGCCGGGGTCGAGCTGCCCAAATGGTCGGCGGAAGACGAAGCCCGCGAAAGCCGCAAGAAGTCGCTCTACGAGATTATCGAGCTGGCGGCGCAATTCTTTGAAGAGCAGCTCCACCGCACCCGCGCCGGCGGCGAGGCGCGCGACTATCTGAAAACTCGCGGCCTGGAGCCCGAGGCCTCGCAACGCTACCGGCTCGGCTACGCGCCCGACGGCAATTCCCAGCTGCGGGACTATCTCGTCGCCAAGGGCGTACCGCTTCCCGACATGGTTGAAGCGGGGCTGGTGCGCCCCGCGGATGGCAACCGGCCCGCGCGCGATTTCTTCTATGACCGGGTGATGTTTCCCATCGCCGATGTGCGCGGGCGGATCGTCGCTTTCGGCGGGCGCGGGCTGACACCCGACGCCAAGCCCAAATACATCAACACCGGCGAGACGCCGCTCTTTTCCAAAGGGCGCCTGCTTTACAATTTAAAAACGGCGCGCGAGGCGGCTCTGAAGGGCGCACCGCTCATTGTGGCGGAAGGCTATATGGACGTGATCGCGCTCGCAGAGGCAGGGTTTGCCGGGGCCGTCGCGCCGCTGGGCACCGCGCTGACAGAAGACCAGTTGCAGCTTCTGTGGAAGGTGTCGCCCGAGCCGATGCTGTCCTTCGATGGCGATGAGGCCGGCATTCGCGCCGCCAAGCGCGCCAGTATTCTGGCGCTCCCCTTTTTGGAGCCCGGCCAGTCCCTGCGGTTCGTGTTCCTGCCTAAGGGGGAAGACCCGGATTCGTTCATACGCAGCCAGGGGGCCGAAGCCATGCGGGCGCTTCTCGGCAAGGCACAGAGTCTTTCCGACACGCTGTGGGCGGGTGAGACGGACGGAAAAGATTTTTCCACGCCCGAGCGCCGCGCCGGGCTGGAAGCGGAACTCGACGGAATCGTCAAACGCATCCGGGATGCCAAGATCGCGGACTATTACCGCCGCGATTTCAACGAGCGCGTGTTCAAAGCCTTCAAGCAGCGCCAGCCGTTTGCGCGGACCCAAGGAAAGAAGCAGGGCCAAAAAGATAAGGGGCGCGGGCGCTTTGGGCGGGGAAACCGCCCCCCTGACGGTCCCTCGCAAGAGGCCGTTTCCGCCGCCGTCAAGCGCAGCCTGATCGTGGTGAATGCTCTTTCCGGCGCCAAGCACAAAAAGGAGGCAGAGCTTCTCGGCCTCCTGATTTCAAGCCCGGACCTGATCGAACGCTATTCCGAAGCTCTTGCCTGGATCAGTTTTGACGATCCGCAACTTGACAGGATAAGACGCGAACTCTTAAACCTCGCAGCTTCGGGAAAAAGGCTTGACAATCCGGCGGTCGAGAACCACCTCGTTCGGCAGGGGTTGGGCGTGCTTTCCGAACGGCTTAAGACGCATTCTGTCCTCCAGTCGGACTTAAAAGGCCAGACGGATGAACAAGCCCGTGAGGCACTGTGGCTCAAGACCAAGGCCCAATTGGCCGATCCCGATTTTACAGGCGTAGGTGATGATCTAAAAGCCCGCCGCGATGAGGCGCTCCAGCGCTATCTGAACGGCGGTTCTGAAAATGATTGGAATGAATTACAGCGGTTGAATGGTGAAATACGCGCTACTGTCGAAGCCGGTGGAAAACGGGACGGATCGTGACCAAGAAAGCCCCTCCAAAAGTCAAAACGGCCGCCAAGCCCGTTAAAGGAAAGCAAGAGACCGTCAAAGCGGTCCAAAAGCCAAAACGCGAGGCGGCCCGTCCGGCCGCCGTGAAACCCGCACCCACCAAGTCAAAGGCCGACGTGAAGAAGCCCGAACAAAAAACAAGTTCCGTAAAGCCGGCCGCGTCTGCGTCCAAAGTTACCGACATCAAGGCTGCTCCCAAGGCGGCTGCGAAGACGGTCCTTAAGGAGCAGCCCAAAGCGCCTGTCGCCAAGGTGGCGGACGCCAAGGCGCCCAAGCCTGTTTCTGTCAAACAGGAGCCCGCGAAAGCTGCGCCGGCAGCTGCTGCAAAGGCCGGTCCCGTCGCGGCCAAACCCGCTCCCGCCGATGCCAAGGCCAAGGTCGCGCTGAAGCTCGACCCGAAAGCGCTCGCGGCGGCAGCGGCCAAGAAGAACGGCACGACGCCGGACGGCCAGCCTCAGCCGGCCACGCCAGGCAAAGAAGACGCCGACGCGCCCTTGCTGGACATGTCAGATGCCGCGGTGCGCAAGATGATCACGCGCGCCAAGCAGCGGGGCTACGTCACCTATGACGAGCTGAACCGCGTGCTGCCCTCGGACAAGGTTTCTTCCGAACAGATCGAAGACACCATGTCGATGCTCAGTGAGATGGGCATCAACGTGATCGAGAGCGAGGAACAGGAAGAAGGCGAAGGCGAAGGCCAGGTTCCGGCCGTCCAGGCCGGACGGCAAGTCGCCGAAGTACCCGAAAAGGCCGAGGAAACCTACGACCGCACGGATGATCCCGTGCGCATGTATCTGCGCGAGATGGGCTCGGTCGAGCTGCTGTCCCGCGAAGGCGAAATCGCCATCGCCAAGCGCATCGAAGCCGGCCGCGAGCTGATGATCGGCGCCCTGTGCGAAGGGCCGCTGACGTTCGAAGCGTTGACCGTGTGGCGCGACGAATTGATGGAAGGCAAGGCGCTCTTACGCGACATCATCGATTTGGAAGCGATGTATGGCGGCGTCCCCGGCGCCGAAGGCACGTTGGGGCAAGGCATTGCAGGCGTTCCGGGCGCCCCTGGCGTCCCTGGCGCCCCCGGCATACCCGTGCCGCCGCCCGCTCCCGCGGCGCCACCGCCGCCGGCCCCCAGGCCAATGGCGGCCGCCAAGCCGGCCGAAGGCGGTGAGGGTGGCGAAGGGGGAGAAGGCGGCGAAGGTCCCGCTCCCGGCGAAGAAGATTTCGACGACGAGAGCAATCTCTCGCTGTCGGCGATGGAAGCCGCGTTGAAGCCGCAAGTGCTGGCGACGCTCGACCAGATCGCCACGCTGTACAAAAAGCTGGGCAAGCTTCAGGACGCGCAGGTCGAAGCCGCGCTCGGCGCGGAAGAATTTTCCACCGGCCAGGAACGCCGCTTCCAGAAGCTGCGCAACGAGACCGTCGAACTGGTCAAGAGTCTGCGGCTGAACAACAACCGCATCGAAGCCCTTGTCGATCAGATGTACGGCATCAATCGGCGTCTGGTGTCGATGGAAGGCCGGATGCTCAGGCTTGCCGAATCGCATGGCGTCGACCGCACGGATTTCCTGAAGCAGCATTTCGGCAATGAGCTGGACCCCAATTGGGTGCGCCGCGTCAGCCGGCTGACGGGAACGGGCTGGCGGGACTTCGCGCACGAAGAGAAAGACAAGATCAAGTCGCTGCGCGACGACATGCAGACGCTGGCGCAGGAAACCCGGCAGTCGATCTCCGATTTCCGCCGCATCGTGCAGACGGTGCAGAAGGGCGAGCGCGAAAGCCGTCAGGCGAAGAAGGAAATGATCGAGGCGAACCTTCGCCTCGTGATTTCGATCGCCAAGAAATACACCAATCGCGGCCTGCAATTCCTGGATCTCATTCAGGAAGGCAATATCGGCCTGATGAAAGCGGTCGATAAATTCGAATACCGCCGCGGTTATAAATTCTCGACCTATGCGACGTGGTGGATTCGTCAGGCGATCACGCGTTCGATCGCCGATCAGGCGCGCACCATCCGCATTCCTGTGCATATGATCGAAACGATCAACAAACTGGTGCGCACCTCGCGCCAGATGCTGCACGAAATCGGCCGCGAACCGACGCCGGAGGAATTGGCGGAACGTCTCGCCATGCCGCTGGAAAAAGTGCGCAAGGTTCTGAAGATCGCCAAAGAGCCGATCTCGCTCGAAACGCCTATCGGCGACGAGGAAGATTCGCATCTTGGCGATTTCATCGAGGACAAGAACGCGATCCTGCCGATCGACGCGGCGATTCAATCAAACTTGCGCGAAACCACCACGCGCGTGCTGGCGACGTTGACGCCGCGCGAAGAACGCGTGCTGCGTATGCGGTTCGGCATCGGCATGAACACCGATCACACCCTTGAAGAGGTGGGTCAGCAGTTCAGCGTGACGCGCGAACGTATCCGCCAGATCGAAGCAAAGGCGCTGCGCAAGCTGAAACACCCGAGCCGCTCGCGGAAACTGCGCAGCTTCTTGGACAACTGAGCCGTCTTGGGCGGCTCCCTCTTCCCCTTCCGCCGGGGGAGAGGGTCAGGGGCGCGTTTCAACGATCCCCAAGATACCTCCCGATATAATTACCACTCGATAAGGTCTTGAGCGACGGTTTGCGGCGGAGCTTTGTGTGCTCGCGCAAAGCTCATCTTTTAGACAGCCTCCTCACCCGCTCGAGCAGAAGAAGTATTGGGCGCATACAACTCCGCGTAATTATCCGGACAGCCTTTCGTCTGTGTACGTTGCATTGCGGTAATTTGTTGCGGCTTTTCTGCCACAGTGCGCCGGCTTTTCGCGGAGGACGGTTGATACGGCGCCATGGCATGCCCAACTTTTGAGCATCCGCTGCGTTATTGGGCGGTGTAACAACAGAAGAGGATTAGCAATGCTTCGATTTTCTCGTTCGCTCCTGGCCGGATCGGCCCTCGCGGCGGTTCTTGCGACATCGGCCTATGCAGCGGCGCCCAACGGTTTTGTCGGCACGATCAGTGGCGACTACGCGAACACTGGTTACAGCGGCGGCGGCGACAACGCCAACATTTGGGGCATCAATGCCGCGGGCGCATTTGGCCTGGGGATGAACGACATTGGTGCTCAAGTGGACGGGACCTACCATCGCATATCCGTCAGCAGCATCGATGCGGATATTTGGAGTGTCGGCGGAAGCATCTTCTGGGCGCCGGGCACCTTTCGCGCCGGTCCTTCGGTCTCGTACACCAACCTCGATTTCAGCGGTGCGGCATCCGGTATCGATGCCCATGCGACCACCTATGGCGTGTTCGGGGAATTCTTTCTGAGCGACGCGTTCACCGCCGGTCTTAAAGGCGGCGGCACCACCGGGAAATTGAACATCAGCGGATTTGGCAGCGGCAGCGATAGCGGCAGTTATTTCGGGGGCGAGTTGGTGGGCTATGCGATGCCCGACCTCGCCATTAAGGGTAACGTCGATTATGTCGAGATCGGTGGCGGCCACATCACCAGCTATGGCGTGAACGCGGAATATCTGTTCTCCGAAGCGACGCCCATTTCCGTTTTCGGGGGCTATACGCGGACCGATCTGTCCAACGGCGGCGGTCACGGCGACACGTGGATGGTCGGGTTGAAATTCTACACCGATGGTCCCATGCCGCTGGTCACGCATCACCGCACCGGTACGCTGGGCACGATCGCCAGCGTTTCCGGCTTGCAGTTCGCATTCTGAGACCTGAGCCATCTTCAGCGAGCGGAGGCCCGGCGGAAACGCTGGGCCTCTGTTCGCGTGGAACGGCGGATTGTGCCGTTCTTTGTTTTCGGAGATCTGGGCAGCGACGTCGCCGGGGAGGCAGTGACCGTTAAACGACAGGGTTGCCGCAGCTTCGGAGGCGCGCTAGAGGCTCAACCATGCTCGACCTTCTGAAAGCGAACAATCGCGCTTGGGCCCAGCGGAAGATTTCCGCGGACCCCGGCTTCTTTAGGCGGCTGGAGGGGCAGCAGGCGCCGCAATATCTGTGGATCGGCTGTTCGGATTCGCGCGTGCCGGCGAACGAAATCGTCGATCTCGATCCCGGCGAGTTGTTCGTCCACCGCAATGTCGCCAATCTCGCGCCGCCGCAGGACGCCAACTACCTTTCAGTGCTGCAGTTCGCCGTCGACGTCTTGCGCGTCAAACACGTCATGGTGGTCGGCCATTATGGCTGCGGCGGCATCGCAGCGGCGGTTGACGGCAAACGCCGCGGCTTGGTGGATCACTGGCTGCATCCCATCCGCGAAATCGCGCACGATCATCGTACGGAGCTGGACGTTATTGCCGATGATGCCGCGCGGATGAACCGGCTCTGCGAGCTGAACATCGTGCGGCAGGTGCGGAACGTCGCATCCGATGTGTTCGTCCAGGATGCATGGGCGCGCGGGCAAGACCTTTGGGTCCATGGCTGGGTGTATTCCATCGCCAACGGGCTGATCCGCGATTTGAACGTGACGGTCGGCCGCGAGGGATAACAGTGTCCTTTGTGCTGCCCGTTTTGCCTATCCTTGCGCTTCAACTTCGATAGCGTCTTCCGGGACAAGCCAGGCAAGCGCCTTTTCACGGCTGGCGAATGTGCGGTGGCGCATTCCCCCAAACAGAACTTCGACAACCCTGACGATGGCCGCGAAGCGGCTGTTGCGCACGAGATAAGCGACGCGCGTCTCGCGCCCTTCACCCCACGGCACCATGTCCCGGATGGCGCCCAGCGCCTTCCAATCGATCGATCCGGTGAACAGAGTCAGATCGATCAAGCTGCGCGTGTTCTTATGGATCAGGCCGGCGTCGAGGGCCTCGCGCACACAGCGCACAAGCGATTCACCTTGCGCCTCTCCCTCCGCCAGGATGTGCAGATAGGGGCCGCCAATGGTGAACGTAACGCGCCCGTCTTCGGTGCCGTGCGAAATAATGATGCTTCCGCTGTTAGCTCCGCCGGGCGCAAAGAAGCGGCGCGGCATGTCCCCTCCGATTGGCTTTGCCGCGTCCCCCGCGTGCGAATCACCGCTATCCTATCGCCGCGATTTTCGGCCGTCAGCGGCCCGGAAGCGGAAGACCACACGCAAGCCGGCGCAATGCGTCCTGAAATACCGGTTAGAGTTTTGTTTTGCCGTCGCAAATACCGCGATACAGATCTGGCGTCAGGTGGGTGTAGTCCGCAGCTGACGCCAGTCGCACATAGAGCGGATCGGCGATCACGGAGGGATCGAAACCCTCCTTCTGCAGCTCGATTTTCCGCTGCTTGAAGGTGCTGGTGACTTCGATCTCCTGCTGGAAACGCAGGAAGATCGGCCGCGCGAAAAACGGCAGGTTTTTTTCCAGATAGATGGCAAGGGCGCTCAAGTCGAAACGCGCATCGGTCACCAACGCGGCCATACCGGCCTTGCCCTCGCCGCCCGGCACTTCCACGCCGTACACATTGGCTTCCTTGACGCCCGGAAAGACCGAGAGTGCTTCGGCCACTTCCGAGGTGGCGACGTTTTCGCCTTTCCAGCGGAATGTGTCCCCGGTGCGGTCGACAAAATAGAAATAGCCGTGGCCGTCGCGCCGCATCAGATCGCCGGTGCGAAACCAGGCATCGCCTTTGGCAAAGGCATCTCGGAGGATTTTCTTCTCCGTTTCCTGTGTAGATGTGTAACCGTCGAATCGCGAGCGCGGATCGTTGGGATCGATCTTGCCGATGGCTTCGCCGATTTCGCCACCGGCCGTTTCCGTACACAAACCATCGGCGCCGCGGGCCGGCGCGCCTTTGTCCAGATCGTAGCGCACAAGCCTGATCTTCTGGATGCCGCGGGCATACCAGGGCACGCGGCCGATGGCGCCGACTTTGCCGTCGTAATTGATCATGCCGACATTGCCTTCGGTGGCGCCGTAGAATTCCATGATATGCGGAATGCCAAAGCGCGACTGGAAGCGCGACCAGATTTCCGGCCGCAAACCGTTGCCGATGGCGATTTTGAGATTGTGCGCGCGTTCGTCGGGATGTTCGGGCGTGTTGACGAGGTAGCGGCACAATTCGCCGATATATTGGAACACGGTCGGGCGGTAGCGGCGGCAATCCTCCCAGAATTCCGTCGCCGAGAATCGTGTCCGTATCACCAGCGAGCCGCCGCCCAGAAAGGGCGGTCCCAGCGCCGCGATGCCGCCGGCGGAATGATAGAGCGGCAGCACATCATACATGCGGTCATCGGCGCCGGCGTTCACCGCGCCCTGGAAGGCGCTCATGATATGCAGCAGGCGCATGTGGCTGATATTCGCCGCCTTGGGCAGACCGGTGGTGCCGGAGGTGTAGATGTAGAGCGCCTTGTCGCGGCAGAAGATGTCGTCGCGGCTGTCCGGCGGCATCGGCGCATCGGATTGCGCGCAAAGCGCCGCGTCCAGATTTTCGCAGCCCGTCGAGACATGGCCGCCGGTGGCCCAGAGCGTGGGATGCGAGGCCATTCCGGACAGAGCCGCCGCGTAGCTGTCCGCCAGATCGGAACCGAGGATGAGATGCTTTGCCCCGGCAAGGCCGATCGAATGCGCCAAGGGCTGTCCGGTGAGATGGGTGTTGATAAGCGCGGCGACCATTCCGCCTTTCAGCAGGCCGAGCCAGGCCATGATGAATTCGGGGCGGTTCTCCATCAGGATGCTGACGACATCGCCCTTTTGCAGGCCCAGCGATTTCGCCCAGCGGGCATATTGGTTTGCGCCCGCATCCAGTTCGCGCCACGTAACGACGCGGTCCTGCTGCAAGATCGCAGGCTGATCGCCACGTTCGCGGGCCCAGCGTTCGGTCCAATCGGCGATGGTCAGCTTTGCGTCTGGCCGCACATGGCGCGTGAGCATCAGCGTGCGCGCGACTGCGGCGACATATACGGCTTCTCGAGTCACCGCATCGGACAAAGCCATCGGCGAATCGCCCCCACTGCCGTAAAAGCGAGACGGAGAATAGGTGGGAGCGGTTGCGGGTCAAGCGATATGGCAGCAAAAACGGACACAAATCCAGAAGTGCTGGACCTGCGCGGGTTGAAATGCCCGATGCCTGCCCTTCTGGCGCGCCGTCACCTCTCGCGGGCGGCCGCGGGCACGACCGTGCTTGTCATGACGGACGATCCCATGGCGCCGATCGACGTGCCGCATATGTGCCACACCGAAGGTTTTGAGGTGCTGTCGGTCGAACGCGACGGCGATGCGGCGCGTATGGTTCTGGCGACAAAGTAGTTACGCACCCGGAGGATTCTCAGCGCGCGCCAAAGCGGCAATCGCCGCCGGCAGGCCTTCGACGGAGAGATCGAGCAAGACCCATTGCCGGCCGGCGACGGGGAACGTCACCTGCAGGCTGCGCGCCGTGGCAAGACGCGTCCAGTCGCCCTCCGAGAGTGCGCCGGTCGCGAAACACTCCGCCTCCGCGCAATCGCGGACCACGGTCTTGACGGTTGCCCCATCGTCAAAGCGCACCGCGATGACGTCGCCGGGTCTGGCGGTTGGCGGCAAGCGCAGCATGGCGACGGGGGTGCGCCTTTCGCCGACAAGGCTGAAATTGGCGGCGATGAGAACCTTTGCTGCCTCGGAGGCCGCGACCTCCTTCTCCTGAGGCGCCGGCATTTCCTGATTGATGCGGCAGGCATTCGCGGCGGGCGCGTTCACCGGTGCGGATACACCCGCAGGCGGCGTAAGTCCGTTCAAGGGCGCCGGGCCGGGCGCGCAGATCAGCCGCCATTGGCCGAACTGGGCCATGCCGATAAAGCCACGGGCGATCGAGGGTTCGCCGCGAACGCGCGCAAGGATGTCGCCTGCCGATGGCGTCCCGAGAACCACATAAAGAGCCGCCACGGCGAAAAGAACGAGCCCGGCGCCCGTGAACACGACAGCGCGCCAAACGGTGGCCCGTTTCCCGCCGGTTGCCTTTGGCAGCGAGGAGCGCGGAACGGACATCAGCCTGCCCCATCAAGCCATTGATAAAAAAAGTGTTCTTTCAGGTGAGTGGCCCGCCGCATACCTTGGGTTTTCCTTTGCCACGCCTCGAAACATTGAACTCTAAAACATACGGGACGCCCACCGGGAATTGAAGCATTGCAGAACGACCGCACCTATTATATAAATGACTGGTCAGTTAATAAAAAATCGCGATGACCCAACCTTCTATGCCTAGCGCATCCGGCCCCGCGCCCTCGTCAGAGGCAGATGGGGGCGACGGCACCCGCTGGCGGCGGCGCAAGCACGCGCGCCCTCAGGAGATTCTGGAGGCCGCGCTCGCGGTGTTTGCGGACAAGGGATTTGCAGCGGCGCGCATGGACGAGATCGCGGCGCGCGCGGGCGTGTCGAAGGGGACGATCTACCTCTACTTCCCCAGCAAAGAGGCCGTATTCAGGGCGTTGGTGCGCGAGATGATCGGGCCGCAGCTTTTACGTCTCGCCGATCTGGCGCGCGGGCATGAAGGACCGTTTTCACCTCTGCTGGCGGCCATGCTCCGCAATCTCGGCCACTTCATCGCGACAAGCGACAAAGTGGTGCTGCCCAAGATGGTGATTGCCGAGGCGGGGAATTTTCCCGATCTGGCGCGTATTTATCGGGAGGAAGTGATCGAGCGCGGATTGGCGTTGTTCGGCGGCCTGCTGGAGGCCGGCATGGCGCGTGGTGAATTCCGCGAAATGCCCGTTCCGCACGCGGTGCGGCTTTGCATTGCCCCCCTTGTGCTCGCCGCCATCTGGCGGACGACCTTCGCCCGCTTCGACGCGGAACCTTACGATTACGAGGGCTTCATCGAAGCGCATGTCGCGACGCTGCTGAACGGTCTTGCACGAGAGGGGCAGGTATTATGAGGCGCATTCTCGCCGGTCTTATCTGCGTTGCTCTGGCTGCGTGCGAACAACCGGCGAACGATCATTGGCTCGGCTATGTCGAAGGCGAGCTTGCGCTGATCGCGCCCCCGCAGGCGGGCTGGATCACCAGCCTGAACATTGCGCGCGGCACGCAGGTGAAACCGGGCGATGCCCTTTTCACGCTGGACGCGACACGCGAATTGGCGGCGCGCGACAACGCCGCGGCGCAAATCACAGGCTCCAAGGAATTGGCGGGTCAAGCCACCGCCCAGATCGCGCAGGCCCAAGCGCAGCAGGCGCAAGTGGATGCCGATATAGCGCGCAATCAAAAGGAACTGGCGCGTCAGCAGGACCTGGTCCGCATTGGCGGCTCTCCCCGGCGCGATTTGGAGGCGGCACAGGCAGCCTTCGACGGCGTTCGCGCGCAGAAGAACCAAGCTATCGCACTGCAATCGCAAGCCGCTGCGGCACGCCGCCAAGCCGAGGCGCAAGCGCGTCAGGGCGAGGCCAATCTCACCACCGCGGAGTTCAATCTGTCCGAACGCTCCGTGCATGCCCTCGTTGGAGGCGAAGTACAGGACGTCTATTTCCGCCAGGGCGAATACGCGACAGCAGGATCGCCTGTCGTTGCGCTCCTGCCGCCCGCCAATGTGTTCGTGCGGTTTTTCGTGCCGGAAGCGCGGGTGGCAAACCTCAAATTGGGTACGCAGGTACACATTTCCTGCGATGGCTGCGCCGCGAACATGACAGGCACGATCCGGTTCATCGCCGCGCAAGCCGAATTCACGCCGCCTGTCATCTACAGCATCGGCAATCGCGAGCGGCTGGTGTTCAAGGTGGAAGCCCGCGTTGCCGACGGCCTGACGGTAAGGCCCGGTGTCCCCGTCGAAGTGTGGCCGGTCGAAACAGTAACGCCGGCGCCGTCCGCGCCATGAGTGTACTTGCTATCGACGTACACGGACTAACCAAGCGCTTTGGCCGCAAAGTCGCCGTCGATGGCGTCGATATCGCGGTGCCGGAAGGACAGGTCTGGGGATTTCTCGGACCCAATGGCAGCGGCAAGACCACCACCATCCGCATGCTGTGCGGCCTGCTGAAACCCGATGCGGGAGAAGGCGCCTGTCTGGGGCATGACGTCCTGCGCGAGCCCGACGCCATCAAGCGCCAGGTCGGTTACATGACGCAGCGTTTCAGCTTTTGGGAAGACCTTTCCATCCGCGAGAACCTGGAATTCGTGGCGCGGGTTTACGCCATTCCAGATCGCCGGGCGAAAGTAGATGCCACGCTGGAGCGGCTCGGCTTGAAGGCGCGGCAAAACCAGCTTGCGGGCGAACTGTCCGGCGGCTGGAAGCAGCGCCTCGCGCTTGCCGCCTGCATGTTGCACAACCCGCGGCTGCTGCTTCTCGATGAACCGACAGCTGGCGTCGATCCCCAGGCGCGGCGCGAATTCTGGGAAGAAATCCATCGCTTGAGTCAAACGGGCCTGACCGTTCTGGTCAGCACGCATTACATGGACGAAGCCGAGCGCTGCGATCGCATTATCTACATCAATCTGGGCCGCATCATCGCGCGCGGCACCGTCGCTGACGTGATCCGGCAATCGGGCCTGATCACCTTCACACTGCAGGGCCGCGATGTACGCCAATATCTGCCGCAGCTCGAAGGCAGGCCGGGCATCGAGCACATCGCCTTCTTCGGCGCGGCCCTGCACGTCAGCGGACACGACCGTCTCGCGCTGGAATCGGCTGTCGCGCCTTTGCGGGAGGGGAAGGACATCGCGGTGCGCGAAGAAGCGCCAAGCCTTGAAGACGTGTTCATCCACCTGCAAGGCCAGGTGAAAGCGCAATGAAAGACGGTTTTTCTCTGGCGCGGCTCTACGCCATCCTGGTGAAGGAATTCATCCAGATGCGCCGCGACCGCATGACGTTTGGGCTGATGGTCGGCGTGCCGATTATGCAGTTGATGCTGTTCGGCTTTGCCATCAACACCGATCCGCGGCATTTGCCGGCGGCGCTCCACATTGCCGATGACAGTGTCTATGCGCGCTCCATCGCAGCGGCGCTGAAAAACTCGCAATATTTCGACATTGTCGCCATCGCCCATTCGCCTGGGGAAGGCGACCGCATGCTGGATCGGGGCGATGTGACGTTCGTCATCACGATCCCCGTCAATTTCGCACGCGATCTCGTTCGCGGCCTCAGTCCGCAAATGCTGATCGAAGCGGATGCCACCGATCCGGTCGCGGCGGGAAATGCGCTTGCCGCGATGTCCGAACTCGCGACATCGGCGCTTCGGGACGATCTGGTCGGGCCGCTCTCTGTTCGTGCCGCCAAGCGGCCGTTCACGCCGGTTATTCAGCGCCGCTACAATCCCGAAGGCATCACGCAGTACAACATCGTGCCGGGACTGATCGCAATCATTCTCACCATGACGATGGTGATGGTCACGTCGATGGCGATGACGCGCGAGCGCGAGCGCGGGACGTTCGAGAATCTGCTCGCCATGCCCGCGCACCCATTCGAGGTGATGCTGGGCAAGATCATTCCCTACGTCCTGATCGGCTATATTCAAGCGACGCTTATACTTTTGGGCGCGCGCTATGTGTTTCACGTCCCGATGTTCGGTTCGCTGACACTGCTCATCGCGGCAACGGGCGTTTTCATCGCCGCCAATCTGGCGCTGGGCTTTACCTTTTCGACAATTGCCAAGAACCAGCTTCAGGCGATGCAGATGACGGTGTTCTTTCTGCTGCCGTCGATTCTTCTGTCGGGCTTTATGTTTCCGTTCCGCGGGATGCCGGTTTGGGCGCAGTATCTTGGCGAAGGCCTGCCCAACACGCATTTCCTGCGCATCGTGCGTGGCATCCTTTTGAAGGGGAACGGCGCGGCCGAGATCTGGCCGAATATCTGGCCGCTTCTTCTCTTTTTGCTCATCGCCGGATCGGTCGCCCTGTTGCGCTATCGCCGCACATTGGACTGAGTCCGGAGAATTTCCGAATTTATTTCAATCACTTAAAAGAAAAACGCCCTGCGGCAGCTTAGGGCTTGAGGCGGCGGGAGCCGAAGCGTATTTTCCGCGACCTTCGGGCAAAGAAACCTTCCCGAAAGCCGAGGCGTTGTAAGTGCATTCTTGCAGAATAGGCCGCTTTCGGCCGGCAGCCGGTATCGGATGATCCGCGAGTACCTTTTCCCGTGAACATTTTGTCCAGGACCGAAGCCGCGCGCGGCCGGGGTATTCCGGCGACGACGTCGCGTGCAGCATGGCGTAAGCGGCAAGCTTGGCTGACGCTGGGCGCGCTTGGCGTGGTGTATGGCGACATCGGCACCAGCCCGCTCTACGCCGTGCGACAGTCCGTTCTCGCGACCAGCGGTCATATGCCGATGCGGGATGCCGTCATAGGCGCCATCTCGCTGATCTTCTGGTCGTTGATCATCATCGTGACGGTCAAATACATCGTCTTCATTCTGCGGGCCGACAACAAAGGCGAAGGCGGCGTGGTGGCGCTGGCTTCGCTGGCGCATCGCTCGCCCGGTCTGTCCCGGCGCATGAAGACAGCCATCGGATTTGCCGGCGTCGTAGGCTTGGCGTTGTTCTTCGGCGACGGCATGCTGACGCCCGCGATTTCGGTTCTCTCGGCCGTGGAAGGCCTGAAACTCGAAGAACCCGCGTTCGGGCCGATGGTGTTGCCGATTACGCTGGTGATTCTGTTCGGACTGTTTCTCATTCAGAACCGCGGCACGGGAAAACTCGGCCGGCTGTTCGGCCCTATCATGCTGCTGTGGTTCTTGGTCATCGGCGTTCTGGGTGTCCGGGCCATTATCACGACGCCGCAGATTCTTCTCGCCCTCAATCCCTGGGAAGGCATCCGTCTCTTCGTATACGAGCCTTGGACGGCTTTCGTTGCGCTTGGCTCCATCGTCCTGACTGTAACGGGCGTTGAGACGCTCTACGCCGATATGGGCCATTTCGGCCGCACCGCAATCCGGATGGGGTGGCTTGCGATTACGCTTCCCGGCCTGATTCTTAATTATCTCGGCCAAGGCGCCGCGATCCTTAACGACCCTGCGGCGCTTCAAAATCCATTCTATGCGCTGGCGCCCCCCGGCTTTCACTACGCCCTGGTTGCGCTGGCCACGGTGGCCACCATCATTGCGAGCCAGGCGGTGATCTCAGGCGTGTTCTCGATTACGCGCCAATCGGTGCAGCTCGGCCAGTTGCCGCGCATGGAAATCCGCCACACCTCGGCGACCGATTACGGCCAGATTTTTGTGCCGCGCGCCAATTCGCTGCTGCTGATCGGCGTGATCGCCATCGTTCTCATCTACAAGAACTCCGACGCGCTGGCCGCCGCCTATGGCATGGCCGTGACCGGCATGATGACCATTACGACGTTCCTCGGAATGATCGTGGTGATCAAGCAATGGCACTGGAAGCCGTTCTGGATTGTCGTCGCGTTCGGGACGTTCATTCTGACCGACCTGACCTTCCTGGGGGCGGTCTCGCTCAAGCTTGTCGAAGGTGCATGGTTACCGATTGCGATCGCCGCCGGTGTCTTCCTGGTCATGGAAACGTGGCGCGTGGGCCGCCGGGCAGTGCTGGAAAAGGCCTATGGCGGCGGCATTTCCACCGACCGGTTCCTTGAACGCGCCGACAAAACGCCAATCCGGGTTTCGGGCACGGCGATCTTCATCACGCCGCGCGTCGATGAAGTACCGGGGTCTCTGCTGCACAATCTCAAGCACAATCAGGTTTTGCATGAGCGCGTGATTTTCCTGCGCGTGGATGTGCAGGACGTGCCGTTTGTGAAACCCGAGAAGCGCCTGACCGTGAAGAAGCTCGGCAAAGGCTTCTATACCGTCGAGATTCACTATGGGTTCTTCCAGACGCCCGATGTACCTGCCGCGCTGGAATCCGCGCGGCCCTATGGTCTGATGCTCGATCTCGACACCACGACGTTCTTCATCCGCCGCGAAACGCTGGTCCCGGCTCGCGCGTCGGCCATGCCGCTGTGGCAGACAAAGCTTTTCATCCGGCTTTACGCATCCGCGCTGGAGGCCGCGCAGTTCTATCGCCTGCCACCGGGCCGCGTCGTCGAATTGGGTTCGCAGACGGAAATTTAGGTGAGTGAGTAGCGAGTAGGGAATAGTGAGTAGTGAAGAGGCGGAGCCGGGCCGGCCTTCCACTCACCACTCACTCGCCCACCGCGTACACCAGCCCCTTGAGATACGCCGTTTCCGGCAGCATGGGATGCACCGGATGGTCGGGGCCTGCGCCGGCTTCGTGAATGAGCGCGGCGCCCCGGCGGTTCCGTGAAACACCGGCGGCACATTCGTCCGCGAACCGGTCCGCCGGAATGTTGTGCGAGCACGATGCCAGAAACAGAAAGCCACCGGGACTGACAAGCTGGGCGGCAAGCCGCGCCAGTTTGCGATAGGCGCGGGCGCCGGGCTCCAGATCCTTGCGGGCCGGCACGAAGGGCGGCGGGTCGCAAACGACGATATCGAACCGCTCTTTTCCTTGCGCGAGCCGCTCCAATTCTTCGAACACATCGCCTCTTGCGAAGCGGCAGACGTCCGCCACTCCGTTTGCCGCGGCGGCTTCCTCTGCAAGGCCAAGCGCGGCCTGAGACGAATCCAGCCCGACCACTTCGCGCGCGCCGTGCGTTGCCGCCAGGACGCCAAATCCGCCGGTGTAACAATACGCATCCAGAACGCGGGCATCCTTTGCCAGGGCCGCCATATAGCTGCGGTTGGTGCGCTGATCGTAATACCAGCCGGATTTCTGACCGCCCGAGAGGTCGGCAAAATAGGTAATACCGTTTTCCTGTAAGGAAACGCGTTTCGGAACGTCACCGCTGGCGGCTAGCACGTAGCTGTTGAGGCCTTCCAGCGCACGGGACGGGACATCGTTGCGCAGCAGCACGTTTTTCGGCGCTATCACGATATCCAAGGCGCTCAGCAGCGTATCTTTGAGCCGCTCCATCCCAGCCGTCGCGATCTGAACGACCGCCGTATCGCCGAAGCGGTCGATGACAACGCCCGGCAATCCGTCGCCTTCGGCGTGCACCAGCCGGTAGAACGGCGCGTCGTAGAACCGGCTGCGCAGTTCCAGTGCGCGCTGCAACTTCCCGACAAAGAAATCCGTGTCGATTTCCGCGTCCGGCTTCGCCAAAAGCCGCACGCTGATGAGGCTCTTCGGATTGAAGTAGCCTGCGCCCAATTTCGAGCTGTCGGCGGCCGCGAGTTCCACCAACGTGCCGGGCGCAAGGCTCTTCGTCGCCTCGTCCATGATGATTTCGTTCGAGAAGACCCACGGCGCACCGCCTTTGACGCGGCGCCCCTGCTTGGGCTGAAGGCGAATGATCGGGCGTTTGCTCAAGATGTCGCCAATTCTTTTCGATGTTCGCGCTTTGATATAGAGAGTGGACGCCGGTGGGAAGCTGCGAAGGTTGGCGCTCGACCGCTGGAGCTATGCCCGCAACCAACACCCGGATGATCCCGCATGAACGCGCGCCCGCCACTTCCGCCCTTTACCGCCGAAACCGCAGCCCAAAAGGCCCGCATGGCCGAGGATGCGTGGAATTCGCGTGACCCGGAGCGCGTGGCGCTTGCCTATACCGAGAACAGCCGCTGGCGAAATCGCTCGGAATTTTTCGAAGGCCGCGCTGCGATCGCCGCCTTTCTGAAGCGCAAATGGGCAGGCGAGTTGGAGTACCGCCTCATCAAAGAGGTATGGGCGTTCCACGGCAACCGCATCGCGGTGCGCTTCCAATACGAATATCGCGACGAGGCCGGCAATTGGTTTCGCGCGTACGGCAACGAGCAGTGGGAATTCGATGAGAACGGCCTGATGCGCCGCCGCGAAGCCAGCATCAACGATGTGCCGATCGACGAGACAGAGCGCAAATTCCTCTGGCCGCTCGGCCCCCGCCCCGCGGGCCATCCCGGATTGAGCGAATTGGGGATGTAAGTCTCCCTCGCCCCCCGGAGGGGGAGAGGGTTGGGGTGAGGGGGAGTTCTCTCCACCACCCAATTCTGCGAGGTTCGTACAGTGGTGAGACCGCCCCCTCACCCTGACCCTCTCCCCGAAAAAGAGAGAGGGAACGGCGTTACGCCGGCCGTCCTCTGATCCACTGAGACAGCATCCATTTTTCGCCGCTTGTTGGCGGCAGGCCGGCGTGGCGGGTCAGCCGGTCGGGCGTGCCGTCAGGTTCGACGTTCCAGAAGAACAGGCCGTTGCCTTTGCGGCCCTTCCATCGCTTGCCGATTTCCGGAAAATCCGTCTGGCCGCCTTCATAATCGTCGTTGAGCGCGATCAGGAACGTCAGAACGCGTTGGCCACGTTGTTCGACCTCCATCGCCGTGCCCGGCTTGCTGACGTCGAGAAAATCGAAATGCGGCCGGAATTCCTGGCCGCCCGTGTAGTGAAGTACCGCCGTCGATTCCATCACGTTGACGGACAACTCCGCAGCCTGCGCCATCTTTGCGCGCAGCGTCATCAGCAG
Organism: Alphaproteobacteria bacterium; assembly: GCA_947473475.1. Classification (GTDB taxonomy): domain Bacteria; phylum Pseudomonadota; class Alphaproteobacteria; order Micropepsales; family Micropepsaceae; genus CAIYRG01. The sequence continues at coordinate 36,622 of CANJBZ010000006.1, read as the reverse complement.
AAGATCGCTCGTCTCCCAGGAAAAATAACAAGCCGTGTTCGTGCGAACCGACTCGATGCGCTGCTTTCCCGTCTCGTGATCGTAGACTTCAGCCGCGGAAAGGTAGGGGCGAGCGCGCGCTATAAGCCAGTCGCACAGCTGCGGAGACGCAATGTCCTGGACCGTCGCAACGCGCGGACGCGGCGATAGCCTGCTGACCGAGGGAGTCTTCAGCCACTGGCTCAAATCGATTGCGCGCCGCAACTGCGCCCAATCCAAGGGCGCGGGTTCGCCCCGCTGAATGGCGGACGCAAGCGTCCAATCGCCTGCGAGGGCGGCCAACTCGCTCTGCGCCAGTGCGTGGCCAAGCGAAGCCGCCTGCTCCAAATGTTGCAGCGCACTTGCCCAATCGGCGCTGCCATCGGAGTTTTCGGCAGCATAGAGCGCGCGCAGATGGGCTGCGCTTGCCGCCTCCGATGCGGATGAAAGAGTGCCGCTCATTCCGATCTATCCAAGAGTATTAGCAGGCTGCCGTATGGCGCACTGAAGGTTCGCATGGCAAGGCACTTTTGTTCGTTCCTAGGGACTCAAAACTTCGGCAGGGATTTTGCGCCATATCAAAAACCGCCGTCGAGCGTTATGCTTGTGTTCCCATCGGCAATGGCTCCGTGGAGGCGTTCGACATGCGCAAGGCATTTTGGTTCTCGCTTCTCGCGATGACGGTCGCAGCCGCACCGGCTTCGGCTCACCATTCCTTCGCTCTATTCGACGTGAACAAGACGGTTTCGGTCGAGGGCCGCGTCTCATCGTTCGAGTGGAGCAATCCCCATAGTTGGATCAAGCTTCAGGTCGCTAACGGCCAGAACGCGACCGACGAATGGCTGATCGAGCTTCCGTCCGCCGGTTCGCTCGCCCGCGAGGGCTGGAACAAGAATTACATCAAGGTCGGCGAACGGCTGATCCTGCGGGTCAATCCGCTGAAGGATGGGCGGAAGGGCGGTAGCCTGCAAAGCTTCGCTCCCGCCAACCGGCCCGACATCTCGGAGTAAGCCCCCAGGCTTTCAATCCTTGACTGGCCTGCTAGTTTCCCGCCTTCGCTGACGTGGGGAGGGTAAACATGCGTCTTTCTTGGAAAACATCCGTCTTGGCTGCCGCTTCGCTGCTGGCCGTGGGGGGCATTGCCAGCCTTGCCGTCGGCGCGCCCGCTGCCGATAAGCCGCCGACCTACAAATACGATTCCACCTGGCCCAAAGAGCTGCCCAACAAATGGACCATGGAGGGCGTTACGGGGCTTTACGTCGATCAGAACGACGTTGTCTGGGTGTTGAACCGCCCGCGCGATTTCGATGAGCGCGAGAACGCCGCCGCGGTAAGCCCGCCGGCCGGCGAATGCTGCGTGCCGCCGCCGGCCGTGATGGCCTTCGACACGCAGGGCAACATTCTCCACGCCTGGGGCGTACCCAATTCAGTGCCCGGCTGGCCGAAGTCCGAGCACACGATTTTCACCGACCGCGCCGGAAATGTTTATATCGGCGGCTCGCAACCCGGCGACAGTCTTTTGAAATTCACCGCCGACGGAAAGTTCATTTCCGACTTCGGCCATCGCGGCCCCACTGTGCCCAACGAAGGCCAGAAGCAGGATAATCAGCAGACGGATTTGTTGTTGCGCGGCGTTGCGGCGGCCACCTTGGACGAGGATGCGCACGAGATTTACATCGCCGACGGTTATCTGAACCGCCGCGTGCTGGTCTACGATTGGGATACCGGCAAGTTCAAACGCGGCTGGGGCGCCTATGGCAAGGCGCTGGCGGACATCGACAACGGCCCGCAGCCGCCGCACGATCCGAAGGGCGCGCCGGCGAAGGATTTCAAATCCCCCGTGCATTGCGTACGCATTTCAAAGGACGGGCTGGTTTACGTCTGCGACCGCGCCGGCGACCGAATCCAGGTCTTCACCAAGCAGGGCAAGTTCCTGAAGGAGTTCTTCATCGCGAACGAGACCCTGCGGGGTGGCTCTGCCGGATCGGTCGATTTTTCCTCCGATCCAGGCCAGAAATACATCTTCGTCGCCGACATCGTGAACAATGTCGTGTGGGAGCTGGAGCGCGACACCGGCAAGGTCGTCGCCAAGATCGGCCATCACGGCCACCAGGGCGGGATGTTCCATTTCGTCCATGTCGCCTTCATGGACTCCAAAGGCAATCTGTACACGGGCGAAGTGGATTCCGGAAAACGGGTCCAGAAGTTCACGCCGGTTCCTTAGGTGTTCGAGTCTTTCAGGCCGGGACTGGCGAAGCCAGCCCCGGCCTTTATGTGCGCCGCGCGAAAAAATCGGGGAGTAGCGAACGGACGCAAAATAAGCCAAGTTTCGCGTGGGTAATTACAAGACGGCTAACACGTCACACCCTCCCCTTGAGGGAGGGTCGAAATTCCGAAGGAATTTCGGGGAGGGGACTTGCTTGCGCACATTGCTAAAAACCGCGGCCTTATGTTCGACCGCCATCGCGCTCACAGCACCGGCCATAGCCGGTGAGAGCACACAAGTCCCCGAGCAGGTGATCATCACCGCCCGGCCGCCCGATCCGGTGGGCAATGCCGCCTTTTCCGCAACGCTGATCGACGACCAGCAATTGCAGATTTCGCCGCAGCTCGATTATGCGCTGCGCCAAGTGCCGGGGCTGTCGCTGTTCCGGCGCAATTCGAGCGTGTCGGCCAATCCGTCCGTGCAAGGCGTGTCGCTACGTTCCATTGCCGGCTCGGGCGCCGGACGTGCGCTGGTGACGCTTGACGGCGTGCCGCAGAACGATCCGTTCGGCGGCTGGGTGATCTGGAGTTCGCTGCCGCCGGAAATCATTCAGGGCGCGGAAATCGTGCGCGGCGCCGGCGCCGGCCCGTATGGCGCGGGCGCGCTGACCGGCGTTATCGCGCTGTTCGAGAACGAAAGCGCGGGCGCGGTGGTTGACGCTTATGGCGGCGATCATGGCCAGGGGCGCTGGGCCGCTGCCGGCAATTACCGGCAGGACAATGCAACGCTTGGCGGCAGTCTCACCTACCAAACGTCCGGCGGCTGGATTCCCGTGAACGAAGCGCAGCGTGGTGCGGCCGATACGCCGGTGACGCTGAAAGCTTCCAGCATGTCAGCGCGCGCCGCAGCCGAAATGGCGGGCGGCACCGTGCTCGTTGGCCGCCTTGGCACCTATGACGAGAAGCGCGATTCGGGCGTAATCAACACGCGCTCTCGGGCCAAAGGCACAACGGGCAGCATCACCCTTGCCCATCCCGAACAGCAGGGCGGCTTCGGGTGGCGCGCGCAAGGGTGGTTTCGCGACACCGATCTTGCCAGTTCGTCGGCATCTATCGCCACAGGACGCGCGACGGCGACGCCGTCCAACGATCAGTTTGCGACTCCGGCGCTCGGCTGGGGCGTGAACGCCGCACTGCGCGGCGCGTTCGATTTCGCCGATGGAGAAATCGGCGTCGATGCACGTGTCGTGAGCGGGGAGTCGAAGGAGTTTTTCACATTTTCTTCCGGGCGCTTTCAGAACCGTCGCATTTCCGGCGGCAACAGCGTGGTGGAGGGCCTTTATCTTGAAGGCGCAAGCCGCGCCGACGGATGGCTTCTGACGGTCGGTGGCCGCGTCGATTATTGGGAAAATTCCAACGCACACATTATCCAGAGCAGCGCGATCACCGGCGCGCTGACATCCACGACTTTGCCCGCGTCCAAGAGCGGAACGATCGCGACGGGGCGCGTTGGTACACGCAAGGATTTGGGCGATGAGATTTATGTGCGCGCGGCGGCGTATAACGGCTTTCGCCCGGCGAGCTTGAACGAACTCTATCGCGGCTTCCGGCTGGGCAACAATTTCACCCTCGCCAATTCCGCGCTCGACCCCGAAAAGCTCTACGGCGCGGAGATCGGCGTCGGCGATGATTCGGGCCCGTTCAGCTGGTCGTTGACAGGATTCTGGAACAAGCTTTCGGACGCGATCACCAACGTCACCATCAACCGCGGTCCGGCCACTTTTCCGATCGCCGGATTTTTGCCTACGGGCGGGCTGCTGATCGAGCGGCAAAACGTCGGTTATATCCGTGCCTATGGCGCCGAGGGCGACGTGCAGTATCAGTTCACGAACAGACTGTCTGTGCGCGGAGCGTTTTCCTACACGGATGCGGAGGTAAATGGCGGCACGCAAGCGGCGCAGCTTACTGGAAAGCGCCCGTTGCAAACGCCGCGCCTGACGTTGACCGGCGGCGTGATCGCAACTCCGCACAAGCTTCTGACGCTGGAGACGTATCTACGCTACGAGTCGCTGCGCTATTCGGACGATCTGAATACGCTGCTGCTCCCCGAAGCGATCACCGTGGACATGCGCGCCACCGTTCATCTGCTGCCGGAAGTGGATTTTTACGTCGCCGCCGACAATGTGTTCAACGCGGAGATCGCATCGGCGAAAGGCGCGGATGGTATCGTGACCATCGATGGGCCGCGCATGGTCCGGGCGGGTCTGACGTACCGCTACTGAGCCGCATCCTTCAGCGGATGTGCCGAAGGGTGTAGGCTTCCACAGTCCTGCTCGTGGAGAGGGTCGTGCGCCGATATGCTCTGCGTGTTGCGGTCTTCATCGTTGCCTGCGTTGCGCCTCCCGCTTCGGCACACCACTCGTTTGCCCAATTCGATCAGACCAAGGTGCTCTACGCCGCCGGTACAGTGACGGATTTCGAGTGGGTCAATCCGCACACATGGCTGCATCTCGATTTGGTTGCGGCGAACGGCGCGGTGGCGAGATGGACGTTTGAAGGTGGTTCCCCGGAACAACTTGCGATGCAGGGCTGGAAGCCTGAGCTATTTCATCGCGGCGACAAAGTCGCAGTCGGCTTCCGCCCGATGAAGGACGGCTCGCACAGCGGTCAATTGATGAGCGTCAAATTCGTCAACGGCCAACACGTCTGTTCCAACGCCGGCTGCAGCGACGGCGCCGGAGGAACACTGGCACGGTTTTAGGGAAGAAATTCCTCTCGCGGAGTCGCGGAGAAGAGAAGGAGGGGTAACACAAAGAGCACAAAGGAGGCACTAAGATCACAAAGGAATTCTGGCGCGCTCAGCGCGCCAATAATCTTTGCGTCCTTTGAGTCTCTTTGTGTCCTTCGTGTTACCCCTTTTTGTTCTCCGCGATGCTCCGCGAGAGACAATTAATACACCACCACCGACCGGATAGACGCGCCTTCATGCATGAGGTCGAAGGCGTTGTTGATTTTTTCCAGCGGCATGGTGTGCGTGATCAGATCGTCGATGTTGATCTTTCCCTGCATGTACCAATCGACGATTTTCGGCACGTCGGTGCGGCCTCTGGCGCCGCCGAACGCGGTGCCTTTCCACGTGCGGCCCGTGACAAGCTGGAACGGCCGGGTGGAAATTTCCTGGCCCGCGCTGGCAACGCCGATGATGACCGACATGCCCCAGCCCTTGTGGCAACATTCCAGCGCCTGCCGCATGACCTTCACATTGCCGATGCATTCGAAGGTGTAATCGGCGCCGCCATTGGTCAATCCGACAAGATGGGCGACCAGATCGCCTGATATTTCGTTCGGGTTGACGAAATCCGTCATGCCGAGCTTTTCCGCCAGCGCCCGCCGCGACGGATTTAGATCGACGCCCACGATTTGCGACGCGCCGACCATGCGCGCGCCCTGGATGACGTTCAGCCCGATGCCGCCCAAGCCAAACACCACCACGCGCGAACCCGGTTCGACTTTCGCCGTGTTGATGACGGCGCCAATGCCGGTGGTTACGCCGCAGCCGATGTAGCAGACCTTATCGAACGGCGCGTCGGAGCGGATTTTCGCCAGCGCAATTTCCGGCAACACGGTGAAATTCGAAAAGGTCGAGCAGCCCATGTAATGCAGGACCGGCTTGCCCTTGATGGAGAAGCGGCTGGTGCCGTCCGGCATAACGCCCTGACCCTGCGTGGTGCGGATCGACTGGCAAAGATTGGTTTTAGGATTGAGGCAATATTCGCACTCGCGGCATTCCGGCGTGTACAGAGGAATGACATGATCGCCGGGTTTCAGTGAGGTCACACCCTTGCCGACTTCGCGCACAATGCCTGCGCCTTCATGGCCGAAGATCACGGGGAAGCGGCCTTCCGGATCTTCGCCCGATAGCGTGAAAGCGTCCGTGTGGCAGATGCCCGTGGCTTTCAGCTCGACCAGCACTTCGCCGTCGCGCGGGCCGTCCAATTGAACGTCAACAATCTCCAGCGGCTTTTTGGCCTCAAACGCCACCGCAGCTTTGGTCAGCATGCATGTCTCCAATTCCAAACTGTCATAATGATCTTCCCCCGTGACGGCGCTTCGCCGTCACGGGGGAGGGGGACCGCGAAGCGGTGGAGGGGGCGGCGTGCCTCACCACAGCTGTTTCATAAAAACCCGAATTGCTATTGCCCACCAGCGCGCGCGGCGGCCCCCTCCACCATGCTTCGCATGGTCCCCCTCCCCCGCTTCGCAGGGGAGGAGCCATGTTATGACAATCGCAGGGCCTTTACCGGAGGATATTGCTCTTTTCGGCTTCGTCGATCAGGCGGGTGGCGTCGTTCTGCAGCAGGAAGCCCTGTGCCACGATCTTCTGCGCGGCATCTTTCACCTTGGCCACATAGCCATCATGCGTGCCGTAGCGTTCTTCCAGCGACGGACGCGAATCTTCGTTGGCCATGCGCTCAGCCTTGGTTTTGGCGAACGGAATGAAGCCGCCCGCGTAATTGCAGAGTTGGCCCGCGTGGAAGCCTTCCGCGGTTACGTTCCAACCGGTGTATGTCCCAAGCGGCGCTTCGCGCAGCACGACAGGCACGCCGCCAAGCTCGTTGCCATCGGCGTCGACCTTTGGCGCTTTCATCGGCATGACGTGTTTGATGACCGGCGGCATTTTGGTCATCACGCCGGTGTGGTCCGCATAATTGAAATCCGGGCCGTAATCGTAGTCGAGATTCACGTTCATGAAGCCCGTCGGTGCTTCCTTCGGCAGGCCGGGAACGTTGTCCGGGAAGGCCATCGCCTTCTTGGTCGGATCGACCAACGTCCCTGCGGCAAGCGTCGGATAGACGCTGGCCGGCGGCGTCGTACCCTTCATCACCCAATCACGCAGGTGTACGCGCAACGCATTCACGGTTTCACGCTGCGGCATCGGATTGGCGGCCAACCTGCCCACGCCATAGCCGTTGCTGGGGCAAGCGGGAGGCTCCGCCAGCGCGGTCGAGAACCCACCGGGGCCGCCGCCATGCTGCGTGCTGCCAATATAATAGCGGCGCACATTGTCGGGGATCGGAACGTCCTTATCGGCCGCCGGTCCCACGAAGGACGGCGACAGCTTCAAGCCCCAGAATTCGGCAGCGCCGAAATGTTCGAAAATCTTCGGGCAAGAGTGCGTCGTGTTGCAACGGTCGAGCACGCCCGCCGTCGGCGTGCCGCGGATCGTATCGGGCCAGGGCGCCCAGGTCTGCGTGCCTTCGCTGCTGGCCTGATACAGCATCGAAACGCCGTCGGGCGTCGCGAAGCGATAGTTCAGCGTGATGCGCTTGCCGGCGATGATCGGCCACGCGCCATCGAATACCTGACGGTTCTGTTCGTCCTGGTTGAAGCCGAGATGCAGGAAGCCGCGGATGAAATTGCCCGATTGCGATTGGCCGCGCGTAACCGTCCACTTGATGTTGTCGGCCAGCGGATTGGCCGTGCCCATGTCGTCGGCCTTGGCATATTTAAAGAACGCATCGACATCGCGGAACGCGGCAAAGCCGGCGCCCAGCACCAGCGGGTCTTTCGCGGTGTAGACGACCTGATACAGCAGCTTGGGATTGAAGCCGCCCTTCACGCAGATCTGCGTCGGATCGGGCGTGCCGGGAAAGGGATGCTCTGCGTCGCATTTGGCAAACGCCCAATCGGAGGCGGCTACGTTCTTTTCGCCTTCGACCTTGCCGTCCATGGTCTCATGCGTGCGCGTGACCATTTTCGCTTTGGCCGTGTCGAGCGTGAACGGCTTGTACGGAATGGGGTTGGTGTGGATGTAGATGGTTTGCGAGCCCACGCCGCTTGCATTCATGATGCGGCCCAGAATCGGCCCGGTGATGGGCGACCCGTCCGGGTTATGCGCCACCGGCACGGTGACATAGTCGTTGGTTTCCTTCGGCGCCGTCGCGCCCGATGCATCGCCCTGCCAACCGCTCGACAAGCCGACGTCGCCGAGGTTGCGCTCGGCCGGGACGATGGTGATGCGGCCCGCGCGGTTGGGCACGTCGTGCCACATCAGATGGCTGGCCTTGGACATGTCGACCGGCTTGGTGATCTGGAAGGTCGCCATGTACTCGACCATGCCCTTCGCGTTCTTTGGCGCGAGGTTGATGTCCTGAATGATGGCGTTATGCGGGTCCTTAGGATCGAGCTCGCCATAGGCTTTGCCGATCAACTGTTCATATTGACCGGCGGCACCGAAATTCGCGCCGTCAAAGGCGGGCGAGTTCTTGCGCTCGATCACAATGCGCGTCACCCGCGCGTTGGCGTCGGTCGCGGCCAGACTAGCGGCCAGCACCCCGGTTGCCGCAGCCAGAAAGAGTGCGCTGCGTGTGGTTTTCGCTATCATGATGACCTCCCATTGTCCCTGCCGCATACTATAGCAGAACTTCGCCCGACAGGAGCCACTAAGGCGGTCCTTTCGGCGGCATAGGGAGGAGCTGACGATGCGGAAAGCCGTGCACCTTGCGGCCGGTATCACGATGCTTGCGAACGTCGTCCTGGCTGCGGATGGTGGCGCGCCGCGCAACGACCTGCCGCAGCCTTACAGGACGACGCGCGATTGGGGGGAGCTGCCGCCGGGCGTCAAATGGGCGGCGGTGACCGCCGTGGAGCCTGCCCCCGACGGCAACATCTATGTCATCCACCGCTGCTTTCAGAACTCCTGCGCCGGAAGGCCGGAGGCGCCGATTCTGAAATACAATATACGCGGGCGGCTGCTCGATACGCTGGGGGCGGGCATGTTCGTTTTTCCGCATGGCGCAACGGTGGATGCGGACGGCAACCTCTGGGTCACCGACGCGGGCGGCGCGAATGGCAAGGGTCATCAGATCATAAAATTCGATCCCAAAGGGCGCGTGCTAATGACACTCGGCAAAGCGGGCGTGTCCGGTTCGGGGCCCGATCTGTTCGATCAACCGACCGATGTGGCGATTGCGGCCAACGGCGACATCTTCGTTTCGGACTCGCACCGAAACGGCAAGAACAACCGCATCGTCAAATTCGATAGGAGCGGCAAATTCATTCGGGAATGGGGTCGCAAGGGCTCCGGTCCCGGCGAATTTTCCGAAGTTCATACGATTGCGTTCGATTCACAGGGGCGGCTCTTCGCCGGTGACCGCGAGAACAACCGCATCCAGATTTTCGACCAGGACGGCAATTTGCTGGACATCTGGCACCAATTCGGCCGCCCGAGCGGCATCGTCATCACCAAGGACGACACCATCTATGTCGCGGATTCCGAGTCGGGTCCCGACACCGGCGCGCATGAGGTGTTGGGCGCCAAGAAAGGTATCCGCGTCGGCAGCGCGAAAACCGGCGCTGTGACGGCGTTTATCGAAGATATGGAATCCACCCGCCCCGAACATTCCGGCGCCGAAGGCATCGGCGTGGACGCAGAAGGCAACGTCTACGGTGCTGTCGTTCGCCGCCAGATGCTTGAACGGCATGTGAAGAAGTAAACCCAGCCTGGATGGCCCGCAAAAGCGGGCCATCCAGGCGATCGTAAGGCTCTCCGGACGGCGCAGACGCGCCGTCACTGGATGGCCCGGTCAAGCCGGGCCATGACACAAGTGGATCACCCCTTCACAAATCCAACCAGCAACCGCGTCACCTCTTCCGGATGCTCCGCATACACGAAGTGGCCGGATTGGTTGATGATGTGCAGCTCGGCTTGCGGCACGACTTTGCTCACCGTCTCCATCAAGTCCACGCCCAGCTTGTAAGGCGCGGTGGGGTCGTTGAAGCCCCAGATGATGATCGTCGGCGCTTTCAGCGCACCGGCTTTGATCTTGTCGATGGTTTCGTATTTCGCCTTGTACATCCACCATGTCGTTGCGCCCATGTTGCGGTTCCAGAGCGGATGTTGCTTCACCAGCTCGGGGTTCGCGCGCACCCAGGCATCGCGGGCCTGATTGAACCGCTGCGCCACCTCGCGAAGTTTCGGCTGCTGCGCGATGCGGTATTCCGCTTCGATATAGACGTCGGTGTAAAAGTCCTTCTTGAAGGATTGGCGTGTCGCCATGGAGGCGGCGCGGATTTGCTCGCGCGTCGGCGGCGGCGCGTCCCGTTCCGGATCGATGCGTTCTGGCGTGTTGGGATCGTCGGGCGCCAGCGTGTTGCTGTCGAAAAGCACGAGATGGCTGACCAGTTCGGGGTGGTCGGCGGCAATCCGCGCCGCGGGCAGTCCGCCGCGTGAATGGCCACCAAGAACACAGCGCGTAACGCCCACAGCCCGGATGAAATCGTAGGCATGGCGGATGATGGCATCCATCGAAAAGTCGGCATCGGTCTTGGGATTGTCCGTGAACCCGTGGCCCAACTTGTCGAAGACATAGACGTGGAAATGCTCGGCCAGCTGGTCAAACACGGGCGCCCAGCTATCGGCCGAAGACGTGGCCGGCCATTGGCCGCCATGGATCAGCACCAGCGGTTCGCCCGTGCCGCCGTCGAAATAGCGGGTGCGGATGCCCCCGGCATCGACGAATTTCGCCTGTCCCATCATCTTGGAATCGCGTGACTTTGGCGCGTTCGCCGCTTTGGCTGCGCCGGCGCGAAGCCACGGCAGCGCCGCTGCTCCCGCCGCAGCGAATTTCAGGAAATCCCGCCGGATCGTACCCATGAATGCCTCTCCCTCGATTTGGCCCATATCCTAAGCCAATTGCCCGGCGCGAGAGAACAGCGCATTCTCAGGCCAGGAGACGTTCACGCTCGGGAGGGAGCTTTGACGCGCACATCCTTGTTTTCGTCTGTTCTTGTTGCGGTCCTTGCCGTCGCCGGCTGGACCGCACCTGTTTATGCGGCTGCGGCGAAAGCCATGCCGATGTTCGAAGTCGATAAGGGCTGGCCGCAGAAGCCGGCCAATATGAAATTCGGCGATGTGTCCAGCATCGCCATCGACGACAAGGACAACGCCTGGGTGCTGACGCGCCCGCGCACGTTGAAACCCGAAGACAAGGCGCAGGCCGCGCCGCCGGTGACGATTTTCGACGCGTCCGGCAAATATGTTCGCGGCTGGGGCGGCGACGGTCCGGGCTATCAATGGCCGGAGCGCGAGCACGGCATTCTGTTCGACGCCAAGGGCAATGTCTGGCTCGGCGGCAATTCCTGCCCGGAAAACGGTTTGCCGGGACTTCGTCCGGTTACGGACGACCAGCTTTTGAAGTTCTCCCGCGACGGCAAGTTCTTGCTGCAAGCCGGCAAGAGCAGCGCCAGCAAGGGCAATGCCGACACCGCCAATTTCCATCGCCCGGCCGACGCGCAATATGTGGCCGCGACCAACGAGCTGTTCGTGGCGGACGGTTACGGCAATCACCGCGTGATCGTGGTCGATGCCGACACCGGCGCCTTCAAGCGCATGTGGGGCGCCTTCGGCAATAAGCCGGTCGATGCCTATAGCTGCGAAGTCATCTCATACAAGGAATTCAAGGAGCCGGGCCCGCCGCAATTCTCCATTGTGCATGCCATCCGCGTTGCCAAGGACGGCATGGTCTATGTCGCCGACCGCGAAAACCGCCGCGTGCAGATGTTCGATTCCAACGGCAAGTTCATCAAGCAATTGATGAAGGGCGATGCGATCTTCGCACGCGATCTGGCGTTCTCGCCGGATCAGAAATTCCTCTATGTCGGCTACGGCAAGGGCATTGCGGTGGTGGATGCCAAGTCCCTGGAATATGTCGGCACCATCGAACCGCCGGGCATCCTGGGTGCGGGCCATCACATCCAGACCGATTCCAAGGGCAATCTCTACATTGCCCAAACCACGGCCGGCATGCAGCGCCTGCTCTACAAAGGCATGTCGCAGTAACAACGATTGTCATTCCCGGCATCGCAGCACGTCACGCGACGTGCTGCGATGGGAAGGGAATCCATTTCTCGAAGAACGACTTCAATTCTGGACGAAATGGATACCCTTCCCTCGCCTCGGCGCATGCGCGCCTCTGGCTCGCCGGGCATGACATGAGTGCCTACTCCACCGCTACAAACAATTCTTCCGGCGTAACCCGCCGCGGGGCCAATCCCTGCTCGTATACCCAACGGCAAAGCGCCTCAAACGCGGGGCGATTGGGCTCGACGCCGTAGGCCCAGAAATCCTTGCCGAAGAGGCGACAATTTTCTTCGATGTGGTCGATCAGCCAGGGCAGGGCGACGAGCAGCGCGTCGGTGTCATACAGCGGTTGCACCGCCAGATCGCGCGCTTCGCAAAAGGCGCGATATAGGCTTTTCGCGATCCACGGGTTCTCGCGATAAACCTCTTTCTTAATGGCCACGATGTGCATCACCGGGAAAATTCCGGTGCGGCGGAAATAATCCTGTTCGGCGGTTTTAAAGTCCGGAAACAGCCGCGCGATCTCCGACGAGCCGTCCAAAAACATCTGCGGAATCAGGATCGAGAACAGCGCATCCAACTCACCCGCCGCAAGCATCGCCTCCAGTGTCCGGCCCGGTCCCAAAAATTCCAGTGATACGTCTTGTGGCAGGTTCAGCGGGATCAGCGGCTTCTCCGTCGGCGTGTTCAGGCCGCCGATGAACCAGCGCATGTCCGCGGGCTGCACACCGAACTCGTCGGACAGCAGGCCCTTGATGGTGATGCTCGCCGTCGCCGCGAACTGCGTGGTGCCGACGCGCTTGCCCTTCAGGTCCTCGGGGCGGGCGATCCCCGCGTCCTTGCGCACGTAAATCGCGTCATGCCGGAACAGCTTGGACAGCGTCACGGGAATGGCCACGAACGGGCTGGCATCGCGCGCGACCAGCGCCGCATAGGAACTCAGCGACAGCTCTGCGACGTCAAACTCCTGATGGTCCAGCATGCGCGGAAACAATTCGCGGGGCTTCAGCACCGAAATGTCCAGGTCGATGCCATCGGCCTTCACGCGGCCGTCGATCAGCGCCCGCGTGCGGTCGTAATCGTTGCAGGCAAGCCTCAGGGTTAACGCGGCCATCACATCTCCGTAAGGATAGTCTTAGGATTTTGCCGGGAACCCTTATTCTTTTGCGGGCTCAAAGGCCGCATAAATCCTATGGTTTGACAGCCTCCGAGCAAAGAACTAAACGAGAAAGTACAGAAAATCCGTGTCCTATATCTCCGGCCAAGGAGGGCCACCCAATGGCAGACGCAATGCCCGTCGTAAAAATTGCTCCGAACAACCCGGTTTTCGACCTGCCCGTTCTCGTTGGCATCGAGGAAGGCCTGTTCCAGAAGCACGGCCTGAACGTGATGATGTCCGCGCCTTATGAAGCGCGCGAGAATGACACGGCGGACCGCCCGATCATGACGCGGCTCAAGGAGAACCTGTTCGATTGCGGTTCGGCTGACAGCTACAACGTATGCGAGTGGGCCAGCATTGACCGGCTGGAGCGCGGCAATCGTGCGGGCAACATCGCGGGCTTGCGCTCGGCGGTTGCGGCCCAGGCCATCGTCACCTTTGAAGAAGCCCTGCAGGTTCCGCGCGACATGGCGGACGTGCCGGTCGTCGTGCAGGAACTGACGGGATCGCATTACACGACGATCCAGATGCTGGAGAGCGCCGTCGGCGCCGAGCATGTGAAGATCGTCAATGGCGGCCTGCCCTACACCCGCTGGGAAGGCCTGAAGAACGGCACGTATCGCGCCGTGACCGTGATGGAGCCGTTCATCAGCCTCGCACTCAAGGACGGCGCGCACATCGTTACGGCGGCGTTCTATCGCGGCGGGGAAGTCGTCGCGCCGCACCTGACGCCTGAGCAGCGCAAGGCCTATTACGACGCGGAAAACGAAGCCGTCGATCTGATCAACAAGGACTTCTACAAATATGCCCATCATGTCGCCGGTTCGGCGAAGGGCGCATTGAAGCCCAATGAGCTGCTGAAGGCGTTCGTCCGCTACAAGCACGTCGATTACTACGCCTCCGATCTGTTCGGTCGCGCCTATGACTGGATGAAGGAGCGCGGACTGACAGAAGGCCAAAGCGTTCACGAGAAGATCGTCGTCAGCTAAAGCCGCCGATCTGCCGTACCAAAGGAGGAGAGACGTTCAGGCGTCCTCCTCCTTTTTTCTTGTGCCGATGTGAGCAGGAACGGCTAGTTTCGCTCCATGGAACAATCGTGGCTCATTCTAGGGATTACCAATGCCGGCTGACGCACAACTTGCAGCACCGGCGGCGGGAAGAAACGCCGGGGTCGCTGGGGCTTATCGGTGGAATATCCTGGCTCTGCTCGCCTTCTCCCAGGCGATTGCCTACATCGACCGGGTCAATTTCGCCGTCGTCGGGCCGCATCTCATCCAAGTCTATCACTACACGCCGGCCCAGGTCGGGCTGCTGCTTTCCATCTTCAATTGGTTCTTTACGTTTTCGCTGCTGGCCGCAGGGCCACTGACCGATCGCATTCGTCCGCGCCGGTCTTATCCGCTCGGCGTCGGGATGTGGTCCTTCGCTACTCTGCTGTGCAGCATCACCAAAGCGTTTACGCCGTTGGCCGCATTTCTGGCGCTGCTCGGCATCGGCGAGTCCCTCATGATTCCATCGGGCTCGCGCGTCATCCGCGAAACCTTCGACAAGAAGAACCGCGCCTTTGCTGTCGGCACATTCTTCGCGGGCAACAAGGTCGGCCTGACGGTCGGCATTCCGCTCGCCACCTTGCTGCTGGTCAACTGGGGCTGGGAGTGGGTGTTCTACATCACCGGCGCGCTCGGCTTTGTATGGGTGCTGTGGTGGATGGCCGTTTACCGCCCCGCTCCGCCCGAAGCCGTGCGGGCCGGAGAAACGCAGCCCACAATCAAATGGGCGACGCTGCTGCGCTATCCCACGACCTGGGGCGTGATGCTCGGGCAGGCGGGCTATCTCTACATCTATTACGTCTTCGCGACGTGGCTGCCCGGCTATCTCATCCTTCAGCGCGGGCTGTCGACGCTGAACACCGGCTGGGTCGGCATGCTGCCGTTTCTGGTGGGCACGATTTGCGTGGTTCTCGGCGGCTGGCTGGGCGACCGGTTGATCGCCCGTGGCGCGCGCGTGACGCTCGTTCGCAAAGGCTTCGCGGTTGGCGGTTTGTTTGGTGCGACGGTCTTCACGATTCTGGGGGCCTACAGCCCTGATAACGTAATGGCGATTGGATTTCTGACGCTATCGGTTGCGAGCGTCAGCTTTTCCACGGCGGCGGTAAATTCCATGCCCATCGATGTTGCGCCACCGCACATCGTGTCTTCGCTGGTGTCGCTGCAGAATTTCGGCGGCAATGTCGGCGGTTCTTTCGCACCGCTGGTCACTGGGTTCCTGATCTCGGCATCCAACGATTTCACCGTTCCGCTGCTGGTCGCCGCCGGTGTCGCGCTGGTGTTCGGCTGCGGCTCCTACGCCTTCATCGTCGGCAATCTCGACCGCGAACTTGGCGCCAAATAGGAGCCCCGCATGATTGCGGTGATTTTCGAAGTCTGGCCGAAACCGGGGCGCAAGCAGGACTATCTGGACATCGCCGCGCGTCTGAAGCCGGAACTCGAAAAGCTGGACGGGTTCATCTCGGTCGAGCGGTTCCAGAGCTTGAGCGACGACACCAAATTGTTGTCGTTGTCTTATTGGCGTGACGAAGACGCGGTGCGGCGCTGGCGCAATTTCGCCGAGCATCGCGAAGCGCAGGCGGTTGGCCGTGACGATATTTTCCGCGATTACCGGATTCGCGTTGCGTCCGTCGTGCGGGATTACGGGATGAACGGCCGCGCGCACGTTCCGCGCAACTGAGGGCAGAAAAAGGGGAACCACAAAGGACACAAAGATCACAAAGAAAAATTCGGGCGCGCAAGGCGCGCTGAAGTGCCTCTTTGTGTACTTTGTGTACTTTGTGTCTCTTCGTGTCTTCTTTGTGGCCTTTGTGGTTCCCCTTCTTACGTTTGAGGAGTCTCGTATGAAACCCGTCGTCGGAATTATTGCGCAGGGGCAGATGGGAAGCGCCGTCGCTAAGCGTCTCACCGATAATGGGCTGACGGTACTGACCTCGCTCGAAGGACGCAGCGCCGAAAGCGCGAAACGCGCCACGGCTGCGCGCATGGAAGCCGCGGCGTTGGAGCGGTTCTGCGAGGCCGATATTATTCTGTCTATCGTTCCGCCGGGCGATGCCGAAGCGTTGGCCCAAAAACTTGCGCCGTATCTCACACAATCGCGCAAGCCGATTTATGCCGACTGCAATGCCGTCAATCCGGCCACCGTCGAGCGCATCGCGTCCCTCATTGATGCTACGGGCGCCCGTTTTGTCGACGGCGGCATCATCGGCGGTCCGCCCAAACCGAACTATGACGGTCCGATGTTCTATTTTTCCGGCGCCGGCGCACACGCTGCCGCAGTGCTCAACAATTTTGGCCTACCCTGCAAAATCGTCGAAGGTCCCATCGGCGCCGCCTCCGCGCTGAAGATGTCTTATGCCGGAATCACCAAGGGCCTGACCGCGCTGGCCAGCGTCATGCTGCTGGCCGCCACGCGCGCCGGGACGGCGGAGGCGCTCAAAGCCGAACTTGCCCAAAGCCAGCCTCAACTTCTCGCCTGGTTCGAGCGTCAAGTCCCCTCCATGTTCGACAAGGCCTATCGCTGGGTGGCGGAAATGGAAGAGATCGCCGCCTTCGTCTCGGAAGACCCGGCGGGCGAAAAGCTGTTCGATTCCACCGCCGAGCTATACCGCCGCCTCGCCGCCGATGTTGCAGGTGCGAAGTCCGAAACGGACATGCTGGCGCGTTTCTTCCGTTAGCGTTGCTCACGCGCCCTGGCACGAAGGCCCGACACCGTATAGATTTCGCCGCGATCGGGGCCGCGTTCGGTGCTCCCGAAAACGCATCATTCAAACGATGAAAGTGACCATGACGAAGCGGCATGTCTGGGCGGCCCTGGCCGCCGCAAGCCTGTTGTCTCTACCCGCGCTCGCGGCGAGCAACGGCGATTCCTACCGTACGCGGCTTTCGGTCGTTCCGATCGATGTCGGCATGCAGATCAATGTGGCGGGTGAAGGCGCGATAACCGCGACACTTGCCGGCAACAAGCTGACGGTGAACGGCAATGCCAAAGGCCTGAAGTCGCCCGCGACGGTGGCGCATATTCATCGCGGCGTGCCCGGCATTCCGGGGCCGGCCATCCTTGATCTCACCGTCAGTAAATCGACCACGCCCGCCATCAGCGGCACGGTCGACCTGACGCCGCAAATGGTCGAAGACCTGAAGAACGGCCAACTCTACGTCCAGATAAACTCCGAGCGCGCACCCGATGGAAATCTTCGGGGCTGGCTCGGACACGCCAATTGAGGGAGCGAAACATGCGCGGATTGAAAGCCTTATTGCTGGTGTCCGGCGCGGTCGCTGCCGCCTTCGGCATTGCGATTGCCACGGCCCAGCCGCAAACGGCGGCCAATGGCGTGTTCACCAACGATCAGGTCGCCATCGGCCAGACGACGTTCGCGACGGTTTGCGCCAAGTGCCATCAGCCCGATCTGCGCGGCGGTTCGGAAGCACCGCCGCTGGCGGGCGCGACGTTCATGAGCGCGTGGCGCGGCCGCACTACCGCCGACCTCTACACCAAGATTCAAACCTCCATGCCCGCCGACAATCCGCGCACGCTGTCGGATCAGGCCGTGGGCGCGGTGGTGGCTTACATCCTGCGCCAGAACGGCGCGGCTGCGGGCAATCAACAACTGACGCAGGCAACGTCCGTTCCCATCGGGCAAGTCGCGACCGGAACCGCGCCGCCTCCCGGTGCGATCCAAACCGCGGGCGCCGCCCCCGCCGGTCCCCCGCGCACGCCCGCGCGCCTGACCATCGAAGGCAATATCCAGAACTTCGTACCCGTCACCGATCAGATGCTGGTCAATCCCAGCCCCAACGATTGGCTGATGGTGCGCGGCAATTACAAGGGCTGGAGCCACAGCGCGCTCACGCAGGTCAACAAGACCAACGTCAAGCAATTGCAGCTCGCCTGGGTGTGGGCGATGAACGATGGCGTCGGCGCCAATGAGCCCACGCCCCTGGTCCACAACGGGATCATGTATCTCGTGCATGTCGACAACATCGTGCAGGCGCTTGACGCGGCAACCGGCGAATTGTTGTGGGAAAACCGCATCCGTCCGTCCGGCGCGGTGACCGGTGGCAATGGCGCGATGCGCAACATGGCCATCTATGGCGACAAGGTTTACGTCGCGTCGTCCGATGCGCACATCATGGCGCTCGACGCCAAAACCGGCCGCACCGTGTGGGACACGGTGATGGCCGATGAGTCCAAGGGCTTCGGCAATACCTCCGGCCCGCTCATCATCAACGGCAAAGTGGTTCAGGGTCTTGGCGGCTGCGAAATGTACAAGGCCGCTGAAAAGGACCAGGGCTGCTTCATCAGCGCCTATGACGCGCAGACCGGCAAGCAGCTTTGGCGTTTCGTCACGACGCCGAAGGAGGGAATGCCCGGCGGCGATACCTGGGGCAAGTTGCCCGCCATGCTCCGCGCGGGCGGCGACACCTGGATTACCGGCACCTACGATCCCGATCTGAACCTCACGTATTGGGGCGTAGCGAATGCGAAGCCGTGGATGCAGGCGAGCCGCGGCACCAGCGGCGGCGATGCGGCGCTGTTCACCACTTCGACGTTGGCGCTGCGTCCGGATTCAGGCGCGCTTGCCTGGTATCACCAGTTCATCCCCGGCGAATCGCTGGACCTGGACGAAGTGTATGAGCGCGTGCTCGTCGATGTGGACGGCCGCAAGCTGTCGTTCAACATCGGCAAGCCCGGCATTCTGTGGAAGCTGGATCGCCAGACCGGCGAATTCATCGATGCTAAGGAAACCGTCTACCAGAACGTCTTCATGTGGAAGGACCGCTCCAAGGGCCAGATCGCCTATCGTCCCGACATTCTGGAGCAGCGGACCGGTTATTGGGTTCCGGCCTGCCCCGGCACCGCCGGCGGTAAGGACTGGCAGACGATGAGCTATGACCCGCAGACGCAGCAGCTCATCATTCCGCTGACGCAGGCCTGCATGGAAATGAATGGCCGCGTTGTGGACAAAAAAGACGGCGGCGGCGGCACGCAGGCCGACCGGCGCTTCTTCGAAATGCCCGGCAGCAACGGTAATATCGGCCATCTCGCCGCCTTCGACGTGCGCACCATGCAGATGAAATGGGCGGTCGATCAGCGCCCCGAATGGCTGACAGGCGTGTTGACGACCGACAGCGGCATCACCTTTGTCGGCGATATCGACCGCTGGTTCCACGCATACGATACGGCCACGGGCAAGGAGCTTTGGAAGACGCGTCTCGGCACATCGGTCCAGGGTTTCCCCGCAACATTCACCGCCAACGGCAAGCAATACATTGCCGTCCCGGCCGGTCTTGGCGGCGGGTCCCCGCGCAACGTGCTGCGCGCCATCGCGCCGGACATCAAACATCCGCTCAACGGCAACGCGATCTACGTCTTCGCTTTGCCGTCGTAAGCTGGCGCAAACCTTTCCTCCCCCGTCGTTACGGGGGAGGTGCCGCCGTAGGCGGCGGAGGGGGCGCGCTCCCTCCCCGTGGTTGAACTTAGGAGAGGCACCGTGCGATCAGGTCTAACACGCCGTCACATGCTGGCAGCAGCAGCGGGCAGCATCGCTTATGGGGCTGCCGGCCGCGCCTTCGCGCAAACGGGCATGCCGCGCATCGAAAAACTGGCGCCCGAACTCGACCGCATTCTTTCTTCTGCACAGTCGATCCGAAAATTGGCCAGCGGCTTTGGCGGCGACATTGGACCCACAGAAGGTCCCCTGTGGTGGGCTGAAGGGAAATATCTTCTCTTCAACGACATCCAGACCGCGCGCCGCATGAAATACACGCCCGGTCAGGGCGTCAGCGTCGCGATGGAAAAGACCAACGAGGCGAACGGCCTCACGCGCGATTCCCAGGGCCGCATTGTTTGCGCCGAGCATCTGACCCGCCGCGTGACGCGCTACGAAGCCGACGGCAGCGTGACGGTCATCGCCAACAGCTTCGGCGGCAAGCGATTGCTGCGTCCCAACGACGTGATCGTCAAATCCGATGGCGCGATTTATTTCACCGATCCCGGCGGGCCGCTGGCGCCCGATCAGTGGGATGTGACGATGACAGGCGTTTACCGCGTCAGCGCCGATCTGGGCACGCTGACGCTCATCATCGATGAAATGATTGCGCCGAACGGCATCGCCTTCTCGCCGGACGAAAGCATTCTGTACGTCAACGATACGCGCCGCCGTCATGTACGCGCCTATGAAGTGCAGCCCAACGGCACGGTCGCCAAACAGACCAGCCGCGTCTTTGCCGATCTGAACGGCCCCGAGCCCGGCGTGCCCGACGGCATGAAAGTAGACCAGGCCGGAAACGTCTTCACCGGCGGCACCGGCGGGCTGTTCATCCTGGACAAGACGGGTAAGAGGCTGGGACGCATCGTGCATGGCGAAGCGGCGACGACCAACATCGCCTTCGGCGGCGACGATTGGAAAACGCTTTATTTCACGACGCGCGGTTCGTTGTACGCCGTCGATCTGCAAACGCCGGGCATTGCCGTGCCGGTGAAAAAGAAAAGCTGACCTGCGAAACGCTTTGAGGAGCAGTTCCATGCGGATAGTTCACGCTGCCATTCTTGGATTGACAGTGCTGCTCGCCGCCTGCGAGCAGCAGAAGAGCGGGCTTGCCGCGGCGTCCGATGCAATGGGCGCGACCGCGTTGAATTCCATCGAATATTCCGGCAGCGGATCCAATTTCGGTTTCGGTCAGGCATATCAGCCCGGCGATCCGTGGCCGAAATTCCGGCAGGTCGCGTACAAAGTGTCGGCGAATTATCAGACGCCGGCTTACCAGCTCGACGCCACGCGGGCGCAGGGCGAGGTTCCCCCGCATGGCGGCGCCGCACAGCCGGTTGCGGGTGAGCAGCGCACCGTCCTCGCGGCGGCGGGCAAGAACGCCTGGGCGCAAAATGGCGAACAGGCGACGCCGCAAAACGAAAACGCCGCCGACCGTATGCGCGAATTGTGGGCGACACCGCAGGGCGTCATCAAAGCCGCCATGGCCGCCAATGCGGCGCTGAACGGCAAGGAGATCGACTTCAAGGCCGAGGGGCGCGACGTCAAAGCGACGCTTAACGATCAGAACCTGGTCGAGAAGGTCAGCTTTCTCAGCACCAACGAAGTGATCGGCGACTATCCGATCGAGATCGCCTATTCCGACTACGCCGATTTCGGCGGCGTGAAATTCCCGACGCACATCGTGCGCACGGAAGACGGTTCGCCGACGCTGGATGTGCGCATCACCGATGTGAAACCGAATGCGGCGGTGACTATCACAGCGCCCCAGAATGTGGTGAGTGCGCCGCCGCCGCCGGAAAACCCTGTCGTGACCAGCGAGAAACTGGCGGACGGCGTCTGGTATCTGAATGTCGGCGGCGCGCGCAGCTGGGCGGTCGATTTCAAAGATTACATCGTGGTCGTGGAAGGCATCGCCAGCGAAGCACGTTCGCTCGCGGTGAACGAAGAAATCGCCAAGCTCATCCCGAACAAGCAGATCAAATACGTGATTAACACGCACCCGCATTACGATCATGCTGGCGGCCTGCGCACCTATGTTGCGCAGGGTGCGACCGTCGTGACGCACGAAGGCAACAAGGCGTTCTTTGAAAAGGTATGGGCGCGTCCGCGGACGCTGGCGCCCGATCTGCTGTCGAAGCAGCCCAAGGAAGCGACGTTCGAAACGCTGACCGACAAGAAGGTGATGACCGACGGCAACAAGACCATCGAGCTGTATCACATGATCGGCGGCCACAACGGCAACAATCTGCTGGTCTATTTGCCGAAGGAAGGAATCATCTTCTGGGGCGACGGTTACAATCCGCCGAACGGCGATGACCCGCGCGATTTCGGCCGCACACCAGAATACGGCATCGACCTATACCGCAACATCGAACAGCTCGGCCTAAAGGTGAAAACCATCGCCCCCGCCCACGGCGCCGGCGCCCGCCCCTACGACAACCTCAAAAAAGCCATCGGCGTGATCCCCGTGGCCACAGCGGGTTGAACGTCTTCGACCCTCCCTCAAGGGGAGGGTGGGTATTGCGCCGATACGGGACCCACCCAGCGTTGTCACCGCGCGGCTGGAAATGCCATGATGTTTTCAACATTGGGACTGTTGAATCAACTTAGGAGGGAACCGTCGTGAAATTTTATATGGGATTGTTGGCCGCCGGAGCGGCGACAATGATTGCGGGCACCAGCATGGGCGCCTCGCTCAGCGATATCGTCATCAAAGGGCCAATGGCAGAGCGCATTCATGAGAACGCGCAAATCAGTGTCGCCGTGGCTGAGAAAATCGCCAAACATTGCGTCGATGAAGCCGCCTCCAAGAACATGAGCGTCAGCGTCGCGGTGCTCGATCAGTATGGCACGCTGACCTATTACTTCCGCGCCGATGGCCAGCCGAAAGGCGCCGCCGAATCCGCGATCTCGAAAGCCAAGACTGCCTGGACGACCCGCAATCCGACGCACGCGCTGCAAAACCAGGTGGCACTCAATCCGTGGACCGCGGCGCAGATATTCCAGCAGGGTAATTTTCCGGTCGCGGGCGGCCTCCCCATCGTGGTGGACAACCAGTTCCTTGGCGCCATCGGGGTCGGTGGCATGGCGGCCACTCCGCCGACATGGAGCGACGAAATCTGCGGCTGGAATGCGCTGAATGCCATTATCGGCAAGCAGCCCGATCTGTTGCCCGTCGTTCCGGCTCGCGCACCGCTTCCGGCGGCGATGCCGGCCGCAGCTGGCGGACGCTAATCGTTCGTCGCATGGTCTACGAAAGGGCCTCGTTCGCGAGGCCCTTTTTGTTTCAAACGGTGCCTCCTTCATTCTATGTCATCCCGGAAGCCGCGCAGCGGCTATCCGGGACCCACCAAGCCGCGTGCACCGTGGGTCCCGGCTCTCGCTCCGCTCGGCCGGGATGACAGAAGAAGAAGTTACCGCGTGCCCTTCTGCACGTTGAATTCCGTGTTGAAACATGTCGGTTCGCGATAGCCCTTTGACACGGTCACCAGCGCGGGATTCGCATCCTTCAGCGCCTGGAACACCGGCTCGGTCGTGCGCCACAACCCATCGTAGCCCGCCGTCAAACCCGCATCGTGGTGGGCAGGCATGATGACGTCCGGCTTGTAGACCTGCATGTACTCCATCTCTTGCGGCACCACATATTGCGGCAGGAAATCCGCGCGCAATGCGGTGATGGCGAGATCGACGCGGCCCACGCGCGCCATGGCTTGCTTTTCGTAATCCGTCGCGACGCCCGCGCTGTCGCGGTACATGATGCGGAAACCTGTGTCGAGCGTGATCAGATAGGCAATCGTGCCCTCCGTAATGACGCGCGGTCCACCGACGCCGCGCGTGCGAATAGCAGCTTCTTCGGCTTTCTGCTCCGGCGTCATCGCGGGCAGCAGCGCGTCGATGGCTTTGCCGACGGTCTGGCCGACTTGCGGATTGGGTTCGCCATGACGGCCGAGAATGGGCTCAACCGTGAACCCGTCGAAGCGCAGCAGTTCGCCGCCGCGTCCCGTAACCGTTTTGATCTGCGCTGCCGGTATCGGCTGCGTCATCAGCTTTTCCGTCGTCACCGGCGCGCCGACGACTTGCGCTTTCGTCTGCGCGCCGATGGAAGCGGCGTCCGACATGTGATCGACATGGCCATGCCCGATCAGCAGCACGTCCGCCTTCTTGAAGTCAGCGGCTTTGACGCCCAGTGGCGTGAAGAAACTCCCACGATCGATATACGCATCCAGCAAAATCACACGGCCGTTGTAGACCAGTTCATAATTGGAAAAGCCGATCCAGCGCACCGCCAGCGTGTGCGGATTCTTCGGCGCCGCTCCTCCCGTGGAAACGAGTCGCGGCGCGACGCACGCGGCATCGCGCGGCTCGGCCGCATTGGCGTTGTCGATCGCCTCGCTCTTTTCGGCGCGCGGATCGATGAACGGCCGCGCCATGGCGCCGGACAAAAGGCTCTCAACCGCGGCCGCAAGTAGCAGCACGGGGACCAAACTCCTCCTCATTCGTCTCTCCCGAAGCCGCGCGCGAAAAAGCGGCTATTTGGTTTTGCTTCGTCCCGAAGTCTTGCGCGGCGCTTTCTGTGCGCCGTTTTCGCTCTTGGCCTTTTTAGCAGGTTTTTTGCCGGGTTCGTTGCCCGAAAACTCTTGTTTTACGTCTTCCATCAAAGGCGCGGCGGCTGCGGAATTCAGCAGAAACTCTTTTTCCGCTTGCAGCCAATGTTCCAGATCGCAACCTGCCGGCCGGCCGGCTTCCTCCCACAATTGGTGCGCTCTGACTTGAACTTTCTCCTTGGGTACTTGGACATTCATGGACGCTACTCCTAACGACTCACGCGATCATGATAGCCAAACGAAAGTAAACCCGCTCCTATGTCTGACGCGTGCTGACCAACGCACCACGCACCCGCGCGGGCGTCAAAGGCACGCGCCGGATGCGAGCGCCGGTCGCATCGAACACCGCATTGGCAATGGCGGCAGGAACCGGCGCGGAGGCCGCTTCGCCCGCGCCGAGCGGCTTGTCGCGCGGGGTGCCGATCAACTCGACCTCGACCACCGGCACATCCGGGAAGGTGAGAATGGGATAGCTGCGCCAATCGACGCTGGTGACGCCCGATTGATCGAACGTCACTTCTTCCAGCAGCGTGCGGCTGACGGCCTGAACGATATTGCCTTCGACCTGGTTCTTCACCGCATCGGGGTTGATCATCAGCCCGCTTTCCACCGCCGCCACGACGCGCGTAACGCGCACCTTGCCGGTGGCGCGCTCGACGGAAACTTCCAGCCCCAGCGCCATCCGGTTGTCCATGTGCTTGTACCAAACATAGGTGATGCTGCGTCCGAGCAGCACCGCGCCGTTCCTGTTGTCGCGATTGGGCGAGGGGCGGCTTTTCCAATTCATGCGATCGGCGACGCGCTTTAAGAGCCCCAGGCCAAAATCGTCTTTCAGATGCGCCAGCCGGAATTCCAGTGCATCGCGATTTGCCGCCGCCGCCAATTCGTCGATGAAGGATTCGACCGCGAAGACATTGCCCGGCTTTCCGGGCGCGCGCAGGTTGGATGGCCGCAGCGGCGTGGATTTCAGCCAATGCACCGTCGCGGTGATGTTGGGCAGGTCATAGGACGGATAGGCATTGCCCTGGACTTGCGCGACGGACTGACCGACCGGTTGCGGAATGCCCGCCGCCAAAAACGCCAGCATCGGGCGGCTGCGGAAATTGGGCGTGTTCTCGGGGAGCCACGCTTCGGTTTCCCACGCCGCGATATTGCCGGACGCATCCAGCGCGGCGCGTACATCCAAGAGCTGCGGCGGTCCCTTCGGATCGAAGCCGTGTTCGTCTTCACGCATCCACTGCACGCGCACCGGACGGCCGACGGCTCGCGAAATCAGCACGGCATCGGCGGCGACATCGTCGCTGCCATTGGTGCCATAGGAACCCGAACCATCCATATAGATGACGCGAATCTGTTCGACGGGAATGTTGAGTTCGCGCCCGATAATGCGCCGCAGGCCGTGTGTACCTTGCGAGGACGACCACACGGTGAGGCTGTCGGGCTTATAATCGGCCAGGGCGCAAGATGGACCCATGGAGGCATGGGATTGCGCCGGCCATTCATAAGTCGCGGCGAATTTGCGCGCTGCGCCGCGCAACGTCCCCGCGGAATCGCCTTTCTTGATAAGGTCTTCATTGCGCGCCACTTCGGCGGCACGCACCGCCGCGTGCACGCCTTCCGATCCGGGAAGACCGCCGCCGCCCGTCCAGCGGACGCGCAAGGCCTTTGCCGCACGAACGGCGTTCCATTCGCGCTCTGCCACCACAGCGAGAAAGTTATTGATGCGCACGACGCGCGCGCCGGGAATGTTCGCAATCGACCTTTCGTCAACTTCCGCCAGCGTTGCGCCGATCGCCGCCGGGCGCACGACGCGCGCATGCAGCATGTTGGGCAGGCGGAAATCATGCACGTAGGTATGCCGCCCCGTCATCTTGGCGGGCAGGTCGGGACGCTGCACCGGCTGGCCGACATATTTGTATTGGCCGGGGTCCTTCAGCGGCGCTTTGGGATCGAGCTTCACATCGAAATGCCCACCGCCCACCAATTCGCCATAAGCGACGGTGCGCCCGTCGCGCGTACGAACCGTGCCATCCGCGACACTAAGATCCGCAGGCGGAACATTCAGCGTCTTTGCAGCTATCGCCACCAGCGCCTGACGCGCGCTCGCGGATGCCTGACGAATTTGCATGCCGCCGTTCACGATGCCGGTCGAGCCACCGGTGCCGCCCTGATCGGGGCATAGCGCCGTATCGCCGTCGATCATCGCGATGCGCTCGATCGGAGTGTCCAATTCTTCCGCCACGATCTGCCGGTAAGCGACGCGCGCACCCGTGCCGATGTCCACCTTGCCGGCATAAAGCGTGACACGGCCATCGCGTTCGACGACGAGATAGGAATCCACCGCATCGGCGGCGAGACTTTTTTGCGGCGCGGTTTGCGCCTCGGCGGGAATGACATCGGCGATGGTAAACGCGATAAACAACGCGCCGGAACCTTTGAGGAATTGACGCCGTTCGAGGATCATCTGGTTCATGGCCGTCTCCTCACGCGTTCGCCGCGCGCATGACCGCGCGCAAAATCCGCACATGCGTTCCGCAGCGGCAGAGGTTCCCCGCCAATGCCTGCCGCACCTGCGCCTCATTCGGCTTGGGCGTCTTTGCCAGCAGCGCGGTCGCGGACATGATCATGCCGTTGGTGCAATAGCCGCATTGCGCGGCCTGCTCGGCGACGAATGCCGCTTGCACCTTGTGCATCCGCTCGGGCGAGCCGAGCCCTTCCAGCGTTGTGATCTCTTTGCCTTGCGCCTGGGTGACCGAGGTTTGGCAGGAGCGCACCGCGTTGCCGTCCACAATCACCGTACACGCGCCGCACTGCCCAAGACCGCAGCCGAATTTGGGTCCGTGCAGCTCCAAATTATCGCGCAGCGCATACAGCAGCGGCATGTTCGGATCGTCTGCATCGATCGTTTGCGATCTTCCGTTGACGCGCAACGTCACATTGGCCATCGGACCCTCCCCTGGGTGCTCGGCGGACTCTAATGCGAGTTCGCCTTAGGCAGCAATCGCCCCCACGCCACAACTCAACGTGTGCGGCGCCGGGTGCTGCGCTTGGCTGTACCGGTCTGGCCGCCTTGAATCAGGCCTACCAGCGCCTCTGCCGCCTGGCTCTGATACCGCTCGCGGTGACGCAGCACATAGAAGGCGCGATCCGGCAGCGCATAGGCCACGTGATGCAGCAGCCCCGCTTCGATGCTGTGCGCGACGACGGATACCGAAATGACCGTTGCGCCCATGCCCGCCTCCACCGCGGCGCGCACCGCGTCGTTGGACGGAAGTTCCATCGCAATCCGCAAATTCTCCGGGGCGAATCCCGCCTGCTGCAGGACGGATTCGAAAACGGACCGCGTGCCGGAACCCTTCTCCCGCAACACCCATTCGGTTGCGCCGAAATCCGAGAGTGCGATGCGCCGTTTCGACGCCCAAGGGTGATCCGGGCCGACCACCAGCACCATGGAATCGCCGGCAACCGCCGTAGCGGCGATCTCGGAATCCAAAATCTTGCCTTCGACAAAGCCCAGATCGGCGAGACCTTCGCGCACCGCGGCGGCCACTTGCGCGGTGTTGCCGATTTTCAGGGTTAGATCCACATCGGGATATGCCCGCCGGAACGCGGCGAGGTGGCGCGGCAGCCAGTAACCGGCGATGGTTTGACTCGCCTCGACATGCAGTGTGCCGCGTTTCAATCCAGAGAGATCGGAGAGCGCCTGCTCGGCGGCTTCGGCGCGCGCCAACACGGCTTTGGCTTCGGCGAGAAACACATGCCCGGCATCGGTGAGAACGATTCCCCGGCCGATGCGATGGAAAAGCTTGGTCCGGTAATGCTGCTCGATAGAGGCAATCGCCGTGCTGGCGGCGGACTGCGCCAAATTCAGCGCCTTTGCGGCCCGTGTCACATGCTCATTCTCGGCGACGGCCACGAAGACCCGCATCTGATCGAGCGTAACACGCAAAGGTTATCCCACGATTTTGACGAGGACGAGACTCAGAACGCTGAGGAAGATAGAGCCCGCGCCGCACAGCAGCAACGGACGCATGCCCTTGGCCTTCAGTTTTCCGAAGTCGGTCGCCAGTCCAAGCGCCGCCAGCGCCAACGCCAGCAGAAACGTCGTCGTGGTGACAATAATCGCCTTGGGCGCCGGGGGGATGGGAAACACGCTGTTGACCAGCACCGCCGCGAGGAAGCCCAGGATGAAATAGGGCATGGGAAAGGACTTACGCGGGCCGGTATCGGTGCGGCTGCGTGCGGCCATGACGCCCAATGCAACCACCATCGGGGCCAGGAAGATGACGCGCGTCAGCTTGGTAATGGTGCCGAAATCACCTGCTTCCTTGCCATCCTGATAGGCGGCGGCCACCACTTGGGCGACCTCGTGTACGGAAGCGCCCGCCCACAACCCATAGGCTTTCGGCGACAAATCCAAAAGCGCGGGAAGCAAGGGATAGACGAACATGGCAACGGTGCCGAACAGCGTCACGCACACGACGGCGTAGGCTGTGTCTTCGTCCGAGGCCTGAGTAACGGTGTTCGTTGCGATCACAGCCGACGCGCCGCAGATCGATGTGCCGGCCGCGATTAATTCGGTGAGCTTCCGCTCCACCTTCAACACGCATCCCATGGCAATGATGAACGCAAAACAGGCCACCAGGGAAATGGCGACAATGGCCACGCCGCTGAGGCCCACTTCGCCGATTTGCAGAATCGTCAGCTGAAAACCCAGCAGCATCACGCCGAACCGCAGAATGTGCCGCATCGCGTACACCGTGCCAGGTTTGGCGGCTGCGGGCGTACCGAAAACATTATGGACGGCCATGCCCAAGACGATTGAAAGGATCAGCGGGCTGAGCGTGGAAACGCCGGGGATGCTGCGCAGGCCAAAGGCCGCCGCTGCAATGAGGGCGCAAAATCCAATGCCGTAAGCGACGGACGGCAACGCAATCGAGGCGGGCGGGGAACATTCCGGGGCGGGACTGACGGACATGGCATTCTCAAATACAGCCAAGCCAGTGTGGTTCTTCTCCCGCCAATTATCCAACAGATAATATGTATTTTAACGATCGTTAATTCAGATCAATCGCGCAGCGCCATTTCGGCGCCTTTTTCCGCAATCGCCATGGTGGGGGCCGCCGTATTGCCCGAGGTAATATACGGCATCACCGAAGCATCGATGACGCGCAAGCCTTCGATGCCACGCACGCGCAATGAGGAATCCACCACCGCCAGGGGATCGTGATCGGGGCCCATGCGGGCGGTGCCCACGGGATGAAAGATCGTCGTGCCGATATCGCCTGCGGCTTTCATCAGCTCGGCATCGGATTGCAGATTCGCGCCCGGTTTGAATTCTTCCGCGTGATAGCGCGCGAGCGGAGGCGCGGCCGCAATCCGCCGCGCAACGCGGAGGGCATCCACGGCAACGCGCCGGTCTTCCGGTGTGGACAGGTAGTTCGTCACAATCAGCGGCGAATCGTGCGGATCGCGGCTGCGCGCGTGAATGGAACCACGGCTTGCCGGGCGCAAATTGCAGACGCTGACGGTGAAGGCCGGAAAGTCGTGCAGCGGGTCGCCGAACTTGTCGAGCGAAAGCGGCTGCACATGGAACTGCAAATTCGGTGTTGCGAATTCTGGCGATGAGCGTGTGAAGGCGCCTAATTGCGAGGGCGCCATGGTAAGCGGTCCCTTGCGCCGCACCGCATAGTCGAGCGCCATACCGGCGCGCTTCCATAGCGAGCGGTAGTCCGCGTTCATCGTGCGCGCACCGCTGACTTTGAAAATCAGGCGAAGTTGCAAGTGATCCTGCAAATTCTCTCCAACGCCAGGCACATGCTGCACAACCGGAACGCCCAGCGCGCGCAAGCGTTCGCCATCGCCAATACCCGACCGTTCCAGGAGCGCCGGTGTCGCTACCGCGCCAGCCGATAGAATGACCGCGCGGCGGGCGGAAATTATGCGTTGGGTTCCATTCTCTTGAAGAGCAATCCCGGTCGCCCGCGTGCCATCGAAAACAACTCGTGCGGCCAACGCACCCGTGATCAGCGACAGATTGGGCCGTTTCAGCACCGGCTGCAGAAACCCCCGCGCGGCGCTGAGGCGGCGGCCGTTCTTCTGGTTCACATGGAAGTAGCCACAGCCTTCATTGTCGCCGCTGTTGAAATCATCCGTGAACGGAATTCCTGTTGCGGCGGCGGCTTCCCGGAAGGCGTCCAGCAGGTCCCATCGCACACGCGGCTGGTCGACACGCCATTCGCCGCCCGCGCCGTGGACGTCTGACGCGCCACCGAAATGGTCCTCCTGTCTCAGGAAATAGGGCAGCACATCGTCCCAGCCCCAGCCGTCAAGGCCACCCTGGCGCCAGCGGTCGTAATCGGCGGCCTGCCCACGCATGTAGATCATCGCGTTGATGGCGGAACTGCCGCCCACAACCTTACCGCGCGGATAGGCGAGGCTACGCCCGTTGAGGCCGGGATCGCGTTCGGTGCGAAACATCCAATCGGCGCGCGGATTGCCAATGGCAAACAGATAGCCAACGGGGATGTGGAACCAGATCCAATTGTCCCGGCCGCCCGCTTCAATCACCGCCACGCGGTTGCGCGGATCGGCCGACAGGCGGTTGGCCAGCACCGATCCCGCCGACCCGGCGCCGACGATGACAAAATCGAATGTGTCTTCCATCGCATGTCCCCTCCCCGAAGGCGCCGTAAACGCCGCCTTCGACCCTCCCTCAAGGAGAGGGTGGTTTGTAAGCGCTATCCTACCCTCCCCTTGAGGGTCGGAGGGCGAAAAGGAAAAGGTCCTGTGCACCTTTTCCCGCCCGTAGCGCGAAATTGCGGAAGCAATTTCGGGGAGGGGACATTGGTACCGTGGAAGCAGGCGCGCCGATGCGGTAGCCTTATCCCAACGATATGGGGAGGGTGTGATGCGCAAAGGGGACGGGCTTTCGCGGCGGTCCATGCTGACGATGGCGGCGCTTGCCGGTGTGGCGCTGACTCGCACGGGGGCCGCGCTGGCGCAAGCCGCTGCCCCGATGCGGCGTATCGAGCGGCTCGACCCGGCGCTGGATGCCATCATTTCCGCGGACGAACCGATCAAGATACTCGCCGAAGGCTATGGCGGCGATCGCGGGCAAGCGGAAGGCCCGGTCTGGTGGTCGGATAATGGCGGCTATCTCCTCTTCAGCGACATCAACAACAACCGCCGCATCAAATATGCACCGGGCCAGGGCGCCTCGGTGTTCAAGGACGGGACCAATCGCGGCAACGGGCTGACGCGCGATCAGCAAGGACGGCTGGTCGTCTGTGAGGCCGACGCGCAGCGCGTTACCCGCATCGAAGCGGATGGCAGTGTCACGGTCATCGCCAACAATTATCAGGGCAAGCGGCTGGGCCGCCCCAACGATGTGGTCGTCAAATCGGATGGCGCGATCTACTTCACCGATCCGGGCGGCGGCGTAAGCGGGCTGCCTTGGGAAGTATCGATGCCCGGCGTGTACCGGGTCTCGCCCGATCTCGGCAGCGTCATGCTTTTGGCTGACGATTTCCTGACGCCGAATGGGCTTGCCTTCTCGCCGGACGAAAGCGTGCTCTACATCGACGACTCGCAGCGTCGGCATATCCGCGCCTTCAACCTCGCGCCCAGCGGTGCGCTTGCCAAAGCGAGCGCGCGGGTGTTCGCCGATCTGAACGGGCCGGAAGGCGGCGTGCCGGACGGCATGAAAGTCGACGCGCAAGGCAATGTCTATTCCGGCGGCTCGGGCGGGCTCTACATTCTGGACAAGGCGGGCAAGAAGCTCGGGCGTATCGTCCATGGCGGCCCGAACACGACCAACGTGGCGTTCGGCGGGCCGGATTGGAAAACACTCTATTTCACCAGCCGCAATTTCCTGGCGAGCGTGAATTTGAAAACCGCTGGGCTGCCAGTGCCGGCGAAAAAACTCTGAATCGGAGGAACACATGAAAGCGCGCGTTCGCATTGCAGGTTTAGCGGCTGCGGCAATTTTGGCATTCGCGTCGGCGCCGGCGTCGTCGCAGAATACCAATTGGGTCGCGGCGTGGGGCACCTCGCAGCAAGGCTTGTCGGACCAAAAAATCAGCAATGCCTCCTTGCGCCTGATCGCACGGGTGACCGTTCCCGGCGATGCCGTGCGCATCCGACTCGACAACACGTTCGGCAAAACCCCGGTGACGTTTGCCCATGCCACCATCGGTCCGCGCGTGCGCGGTCCAGCGCTGGCGGCGGGCCTGATCAAGCCGGTGACGTTCGGCGGGAAGGGCAGCGTCACAATCCCGGCGGGGGGCACAGTGGAAAGCGACGCCGTCGCAATGCGCGTCGATGCGCAACAGGATTTGGGCGTCAGCCTCTTCGTGACCGGCGCGGACGTGCAGCCGAGCCAACACAACAACGCGCAGGTGACATCTTATCTGACGGATGCGAACGGCGGCGATCAAACCGACAGCGCCGACGGCAAGGCGTTCACCGGCAAAACCACCTCCATGTATTGGCTGAAATCCATCGACGTGCGTCCCGCAGGTCAAGCCAGCGCCATCGTCGCGTTCGGCGATTCCATCACCGATGGCACCTGCACGACGCTGGATGCGCATGATCGTTGGGAAGATCTGGTGTCGCAGCGGCTGGCTTTGCAAAATCCGGTCCGTCTGGCGGTTGTCAACGAAGGCATCGCCGGCAACACGGTGATGAACCTTACCGGATACAATCCGGTGATCAATTCGCCCATCGGCATCGACCGGCTGGACCGGGACGTGCTGTCTCACCCGGGCGTTTCGCATGTGGTGTTTTTCGAAGGCACCAACGACCTGCGCCGCGGCGCGACCGCCGAGCAGCTTATCGACGGGATGAAGAACGTCATCGGACGGGTGAAGGCCAAGGGCATCAAGATCATCGGCGCCACCATCATCCCGCGCCACGCACAGGTTCCCGGCGTCGCGGATACCGGCTGGAGCGAGGAGAAGAACAAAATCCGCCTGCGGGTAAACGAGTGGATCAAGAAGGAAGCCGGCTTCGATGCCGTTCTCGATTTCGACGCCGTCGTGCGAGACAAGGAAAAGCCGGAGCTGATCGCGCAAGCCTACAATTGCGGCGACGGCGTGCATCCCGCCCCCATCGGCTATTTCCAAATGGGCAAATCGGTCGATCTGACGGTATTCACCAAATAGGCTGCGGGCCTTTGGTTAGAAGTCCGCTTTCGCCGCGGTCGGTATGGGTTCGACGGCCCGCTCGAAGAAGCCTTCGTTGTTTTCGGCGCAGACGTTTTCGGTCAGCGGCCCCTGCTCGACGCGGCGGTAGCGTTGCATTGCGCGCCAGGGTGTCGTGAACGCACCGGGATCCTCGACCGTCGCGATAGCTTCGATCGCCTTGCCGCCTTCGATCAGCCGATAGCGTTCGACGACATGCAGCTTTTCGCTGTGCGGCGTGCGGAATTGATCCACGAAGGTGCGTGTGTTCAGCCCGATCGTATCGACCACCAGCGTGTCGCCGTTTTCGTAATGGCCGATAGATTCGCCGAACCAGGACGGCTTCACATTGGGCGAGTGCTTGTCGGTCATGTAGATGTGCCGCACCATTTGGTCTTCCTGCCAAATGAGCGTCACCACTTTGGGCGTCTGCAGGAAGAAAACCGGCGTTACCGGATACAGCATCCAGGTGGGCACACCCACCGGCCAGCACCTCTCCTTGGGCGTGTACACCGCTTCGCCCGCAAGCACGCGGGTGTTCACCTTGCGCAATTCCTCACGCACCCAAGGCTGCAAAATCGGGTTGGTCAGATCGGCGACATGGAATGTCGGCTGAATGCCCATGCGCGTTGCGTAGGTGTTGTCGATATAGGGATGCGCCGGATCGGACATCACCGGTCCCGGCCCGCCATCCGGCGGCGGCAGGAAATCATCGCCAATGGGCTCCTTGCTGTCGGGCACGCCGGCGATCCAACCGACGCGCGAATCCATGTCGAAATTCGGGATGGCGTTTTCAGCGGCGGAAACCGGCCACAAGGCCGCGCCGCCAAGAAGCGCGGTCAGGATGGCGGCTGCCTTCAGAGGCTTGCTTAGGGAGCGCATGGGTTAAGCCTTTCGCGCCGGAACTGGAACGGGAATATCGGCGGTTTTCAATTGCACCGCACCGAGCGTGCTGTGCGTGGTGAAATAAAGGGTTTTCCAATCATCGCCGCCGAACGCGATATTGGTCGTCTGCGGCTGGCCGTGAACAATGCGGCCTAGCTTTTTGCCGGACGGATCGATGATGTAAATCCCGCCCGGACCGCCGGTATAAAGATTCCCCGCAGCATCGACCTTGAAGCCATCCGGCCCGCCCGGTTCGGCCCCTTTCAGATCGGCGAAGACGCGCTGCGTTTGCGTCAGCAGCAAGCCATTGCCGGCGACGTTGAAGGCGAAAATCTGTGTACGGCGCGAATCGCCGATATAGAGAATTTTTTCATCGGGCGAGAATGCGAGGCCATTCGGCAAAATCAGATCGCGCGTCAGAAGATTGACCGTTCCGAGATCGGGAGACACGCGGTAAACGCCGTTGAAATCCAAATCCCAGGGCTGCGGCAGATCGGGAATGTTCCACGGATCGGTGAAATAGATCGAGCCGTCCGACTTCGCGATGACATCGTTCGGCTTGTTGATGCGCTTGCCCTGATAGGAATTGGCAACCACGGTGGTGCTGCCATCAGGCTCCAGGCGCGTGACGCGACGGGTCAAACCTTCGCAGGAGATCAGCCGCCCATGCGGGTCGCGCGTGTTGCCGTTCGCGCCATTGGTCTTCTCGCGAAAGACGCTGGTGCCTTGGCCCGGCGTGTATTTGATCAGCTTCTGCTCGCCGATGGAGCTGAAGAGAAGATAGCCGCCCTCATGCCACCACACCGGCCCTTCGGTGTTGCCGCCACCGCCAAATCCAGTCGCCAGTGTGCGGATCGGTTCGAACACGGAGATAATCTTTTCCAGCGCGGGATCGAATTGCTCGATCCGGGGTTCAAGCCCGGCCGCGAACGCTCTTTTGTATGGCACAAGCCCAAGCCCGCTCGCCGCGGTCAGCTCAAGCATTCGGCGTCGCGTAATCGTTGCAGGCTCCAGCATGTCCTCCCCCGATTTCATGCACGTTGCAGAATGCGTGGTTCTTTCCGCCGGGGCAACGGGGCGGCGTCAGCAAGCACCCGGCAAGGACTCTTTTTTCTTGTATGGCTTTGAGCGGGCTGACAATCCTTGGTGATTGGAACCCCACGAAGGAGAAAATATCGCATGACGAGTTGGCGCGCCGATCCGCTTGTTTGGGGGCACGGGCCTTCGGTTTTGGAGGTATTCCTGGAGCCGACCTGTCCGTTTTCCGTCAGAGCGTTTGGAAAGCTGGACGACCTTCTAGCGCAAGCGGGTGAGGATCGCATCACTATCAAGATGCGCCTGCACTCACAGCCCTGGCACATGTATTCGGGCGTGATCGTGCGGTGCATCATTGCCGCCTCGACGCTTCAAGGCGGCAAGGCTGCGGCCAAAGCCGTTATGGCTGCGGTGGGCGCCCATCGTGAGGAATTCGAATTTGACCACCATGCCGGCGGCCCCAACCTCGACGCCACGCCCAACGACATTATCCGGCGCATCGAGCGTTACAGCGGCATCAAGCTCGCCGAGGCGTTTGCCATTCCCGATCTCGACCGCGAGGTAAAATGGCACACCAAATACGCCCGCCAAAACGGCATCCACGTCTCGCCAACCTTCATGGTCAACGGGCTGGTTCAGCCCGACATGGGCAGCGGCGATCCGGTGGCGAACTGGGTCTCGCGGTTATTCCCGTGAGGCGCGCGGTCTGAGAAAAGCGGGACTCGGACAGAACAGGGCGTGCTCTCCGTTTCCCCTTACGCAGGGCGTCTTGGCTGATGCCTTGGGCGTCAGCGCGATTCATGTGAACCGGATGTTGCAGCACCTTTGGCGAGAAAAAGTGATTTTCTGCTCCGACGGCACTCTGGAAATTATCAACCGTCGCCGTGTCGCCGAAACTCTGCAGCGTGTCGTGACACACGGCTGGCGCTAAGTTGCGGCCCCCGCCGTTCACTCAGGTAAGTGGTGCTCCAGAGCGGCGATTCTGTAAATGGCGGAGACAAAATGTGCCGGATGGCGGCGTGATTGTGTACCAGTCTGGTTAAGAGAAAAGGGCTTTGAAGCCCCGGGTTGGTGTTGTGTCATCGCGGGCTGTGAGGCGCGCGTAGCGGAGCGAAGCGCGGGTCACAGCCC
>CANJBZ010000005.1 GCA_947473475.1 Alphaproteobacteria bacterium | reverse complement strand
TTGCGAACGCAATCTCGTCGAGCGTTTCTTCTGCATCATCAAGCATTTTCGAGGCATCGCTACCCGATACGAGAAAACCGCGCGAAACTTTCTCGCAGGACTGCATTTGGTTTGCGCTATCGTTTGGCTTAAATGACGACACGCCCTAGATTCTTTAGTTTGGCGCGCAATCTAACGACGAACCGGCGTCCACTTCGTCGGATTGCGCTCTAAGCAGCCTATTCGGCGGCGCGGATTTCGCGATCTCCGCCGGTGATCCGGTGCGCGACGGTGGTGAGGCGTTCCATGGCTTGCAACAGCGCCGCGGTCAGCGTCAGCAATTGATCGTCCCCTAGGGAACGCCGTTCCCGCGCGAATTTCTCCAGAGCATCCAGCCCGCCTGCCAGATTGTCGAGCACGGCCGCGGTATCTGTGTCGCCATACTCCCCAAGGACCGGCGTCGAAACGCGCAAATCTTCGGACGATGCATCCATTTCCCAGCGTGATGCCGCGCGCGAGAGCTGATCGACGGCGCCGATAAGGGCATCGATGGCGCCGCGCGATTGCCGCCGTGCGGCATTCGCCAGATCCTCGCTGTGCTGGGCCAGCCGCGCCGCGCCCTGTTTGGCCAGCCTCGCGGCATCAATGGCCGCTTCACTCGCCTTGGCGGCGCGCAAGCTGGCTGTCTCGATGCGGTCCTGCGCCTGTTCCGTGGCGGCGGCGGATTTCACCAAATCGGATTCGAGCTGGGATGCGCCTTTGGCAAGCCGCTCCAGCAGCTGCAGATGGACGCGCGGAAGCGATTCGGACTCTCCGGCGCCCGCGCGTTGCCGCAATTTGTCGGCGGCCCGCGCCAGCGCGCCGATTTCATCGCCGCGTGTCATGCCCCAAAGCGGTTCATCGCGTGCGCCGCTTGCCGAGGTCAAAATGGTCCGCCGCAGGCGTCCAAGCGGGCCAACCATGCGCTCGCGTAGGAACCACACCAGCGACAGCAGCAACGCTGCCATGGCGCAGAAGACCGTGATTGACGTCACCTGCGCCCACAGCAAAGCGTTCGAGACGGCCTCGATGGTTGCCGCATTCGCCGCCTGATTGGCGGCAATGGCGGTTTGCTTGATCAGGGCGTAATCGCGTTCGAGCTGGCCGGCGGTAACAATCTCCGATGCCGCGCCCGAACCGTTGGCTGACGGCGTAGCGCGCCGGAAGGGCGTTTCAAGACGCCTGAGCGTTTGCGCGTATCGGCGGTCGGCTTCGCTTGTCGCGGCATTTGTGTAGGCATCGAGATTTGCCTCTGCCTCCTCCACGAAGCGGCGCAGTTCCGCGCCCCTCTGGGCATCGCCGGTCGCAACATAAGTGCCATAGGCGCGCAGAAAACCGCCATACCCCAGGGCTTCGTCAACCCGCACGAGCGCCGTCGCCCGCAGCCGCGGCGGTGAGGCGGGATCGGCAAGCGCGTGCAGAAGCGCTCCGTTGAAGCCGGCGGCGAACGCAGCGGCGGCAGCGGTGAAACCCAATATGACGAGCGAGCCGGCGACGAGGCGCTTGAGGTGCGCGCGCAGCGTGACCGCTTTCCGTGACTTCATTCCGGCGCGCCTGCCTTTGACTGATTCGCGCGCGGACAGGATACAGGAAGAGAGGCTTCGTGCTTAGCAGCCGCTGGTACGGGAAATCTGCGCTGTACGCCGGGGATGCAGGTAGAACTTGTCGCTGAACTCCCGCGCGCCATGGAACAATTGCCCCGTCGGCGATGTGTAATAGTAAGTCACTTCCGCGAAGATGACGCTTTGGCCGCCGCCGCTGGTCACAAGGCCGGCGGGAATGGTCACGGTGGAGTTCAGCCCCCGTGGCGAAGTATTGTAGCCGCTGCTCCACGCAACCTTCACGGTGCTGTTGCCGGCATCGATCAGACTTGAAATCCGTACCTGCATGTTGCTGAGGGAATAGGGAAAGATGATCGCGCCGACGGCAGCGTAGACATCGTTCATCTCCGCGTCGCAGATCGAGCTATCCTGAGCTACGAGATCGGCGGCCGTGCTCGCCGCGGCGGTGACCTTGCCGCTGCAGACATAGCCCTCGCACAATTCCATCACACCGAAGCACAGGGCAATCATGGCCGGCGCAACCAAAGCGGTTTCGACAGCGGCGAAACCTTCGGCGGCTTTGCCGAAGCGTTTGAGGAACCCGCCGCCGAAGCCGAATCGCGGTCTGGCCATCGCGTTAGTACGGTTCATTGCGGAACGCCAAGCTGGACGAGATGAGCCGGGTGTCGTTCCCGGCGTTCGAGAACACTTCGGAAAAGCCGGGTGAGTGCAAAGGCCACTTATAAAAAACGCGGACGACGACAATCGGATTCTGTCCGCTGGCCAGACTGGAACTGCCGATCTGAAACGCATTCAGGTTCGGATTCACATTACCACCTTCGTCGATGGGCGCGGGAAGATTGGCGCCACCGAAATTCGTGAACGACCGGATATCGATGAGCAGGTTTCCAGCGTCGCAGTTCATGATGAAACTTATGCGCGCGCAGACGTCGGCGCGAAACTGTGATTGCGACATGCCTTGCGCCTGCGCCTGACCGGTGCGAATGAGCCGCCCGGAGGCCTGAACCGCATTCTGCAAAACCAGATCGGCAAAAGACGCCATGCCGATTTCGGAAATCGAGAAGGTCAGCAGCAAATAAATGGGCGTCACCAGTGCAAACTCAACGGCTGCACTGCCTGATGTGCCTAAGCTGCCGAAGATGGAACGCACGCGACGCATCTATTTTTCGCCTTCTTACGGCGAGGGTCCGCAACGGACTCCTTCACACGCCATACGCTTTTACGCGCAGGCAAACACAGTACAAAGACGAGGCGCGGCTAATCGTGAACGAACCTTTACCGCATCGTCTCATGTTTCATTAAGACAGCTCTCTATTAGCATCCTTCACGGCGGCTTAACCGGCACGAAAGCACGAACATCGCCGGCGCGGGATATTTGGCGGCGCTTCCCTATGATTGCGGCGTGCAAATATGTGTGGGGTAACAATGCGTGGATATTGCGAATTGGGCCGGCACGCGGTCGCGCTGGTAAAATCGTTTTTTCGCTCGGAGCGCGCCAATACGGCGCTCATCTTTGCAATGACGGCGGCAACGATGCTTACGACCGCAGGCGCCGGGATCGACTTGGCGCGTGCGATGATGGTCAAAGCGCGCCTCGGTGCGGCGCTCGATGCTGCCGCGCTCGCGGTCGGCACGACCAACGGCCTATCCTCATCGCAGTTGCAATCGCTGGCGCAAACCTACTTCAACGCCAACTATCCTACCGGCGCCTTGGGGCAGCACAACCCGGTCCTGGTGGCCGTCAACGGGCAGCATATTACCCTGTCGGTCAGCGGATCGGTGGATACGACTTTGCTACAGGTGATGCATATCGATCGCCTGAACTTATCGGTGAGCAATGAAGTTGTCCGCGCGGTCACCAAGCTCCGTGTCGCCCTCGTGCTCGACAACACCGGATCGATGTCGCAGACGGACAGCACGGGCACCAGCAAAATCTCCGCGCTTAAAACCGCAACGCATCAGTTGCTCAATCAGCTGCAAAGCGCGGCGGTGAACACAGGTGACGTTCAAGTCTCCATCATTCCGTTCGCGCTCGATGTTAATGTCGGGACCGCCAACGTGAACGCAACGTGGATCGACTGGACGGATTGGAATTTGGCTCCTCCGGTTTCGCTGCCGGCGAACTGGAGCACTGTTAAAGGCGGCTCAACCTGCCCGTTTGGTACCTCCAGCAATCCCAATATCAGTCCCTACGGATTCCGCTGCCGCACGGCGCCTGGTTCGACAACGCTGACCAACACCATTCCATCAAGCGGAACGTATAATGGGTATATTTGCCCCGGTCCGGATTCCGGGACGTATCACACCGGCCGGATTGGGCACGAGTACAATGGCTGCTGGACCAGCGTGAAACGCATTCCAACGTGCAGTTCCAGCTGCGCGTACGATCACAACTGGATTACCAACAACCACAGCACCTGGACGGGTTGCGTGATGGACCGCAACCAAAGCAACGATGCATCCAATATCACACCCGTAGCAGGCAATACGAACACGATGTATCCCGCAGAGAACAATAACTCCTGCGTGCCGATTGCGTTGACCGGGCTGGGTTACAACTGGTCGAGCTTGAGCAGTATGGTCGATGCCATGACGCCGAACGGGTCGACCAACCAGACCATCGGCATGGTTTGGGGCTGGCAGGCATTGACGCAAGGCAATCCGTTGAACGCGCCGGCGCAGGACCCCACCATTCAGAACGTCATTGTGCTTCTCAGCGACGGCATGAACACGCAGGACCGCTGGTATGGCGATGGCTCCGCCACGAGTTCGCAAGTCGACGCGCGCATGTCCGCGGCCTGCGCCAACGCCAAGGCCGCCGGCATTCGCATTTATACGGTGCTGGTGATGGCCGGCAATTCCAGCGTGCTGCAGGCCTGCGCCACCGATTCGCAGAAATATTTCTCGCTCAATACGGCCGGTGCGATCGTCACGGCGTTCAACAGCATCGGAACGGAACTCGCCAACCTCCACCTGGCGCGCTGATCGGGCATAGGACTTTCCTTCACGCGAAATGAAAAAGGCCCCTTCCTTGGGAGGGGCCTTTCCTGTGTTTTCGCATTTGCGTCGCCGGAGACCAAACCCCGGCTGCAAAACAACGATGCCGCGGATGCGGGTTTAGAGCGGCGGCGTTCTACGGATCAGGGCTGAC
Organism: Alphaproteobacteria bacterium; assembly: GCA_947473475.1. Classification (GTDB taxonomy): domain Bacteria; phylum Pseudomonadota; class Alphaproteobacteria; order Micropepsales; family Micropepsaceae; genus CAIYRG01. Next base: position 152,363 of record CANJBZ010000005.1, on the reverse strand, counting down.
CGCCGCTTGCTCCAGGGCCGGCGCCTGCGGCTTTGGAGGCAATTTCTTCCCGGCGTTCGAACTGCGCAGCGACGGTATCGAAGGGCGCTTTGTCATCGCCCGACGTCGGAGCAGACATGCAACGCTCCGAGGAGCAGTTCAACGTCACCTGCGCACTGCCGCGTTGAACGGTAACGACACTGCCTGGCCGGTCAAGAACGACAACCTGCTGGTTCGTAAACGGATGGCCGCCGGCGTCGAGCGCGATGATGTTCGTCGTGCCGAAATTTTTGCCCATAATGAAGACATGGGTCGCATCGATCACGGTGATATCCGCAATCGCCGGATTGCCGATGAAGACGGTTTTCGCCGGCGTTTGGAACGTAACGACGCGCACCTGATCCAGCGGCACCTGAATGTCCTGAGCGCAGGCCGCGCCGGCAGAGAGGAACGTCAAGGCGGCGGCGAAGCCGGCGTTGCGCACGCGCATGCTAGAACTCCTACGGAGAGACATCACAACGCTAGTGCAGCGCCGTAAAGGAAGCATGAAGCGGTCAATACAGGCCCGGAAAAATGCGCGCCGTTTGCAATCTATAGGTTTCATATTCGGGGAATTGACGCGCGAGAACGGCCTCTTCGTTTTTCATGCGCTGGAATTGAAAGGCGAACTGAAGGGCGGTGAAAAGAAACGTCAGGGGCGAGCGATATTGCAATGCCAGTCCGAACAGCGCGAAGGCTTCCCCAAGATAGAGCGGATGGCGAATTAGGGCATATGGGCCGTCGGTCACCAGGCGGCGTGCCTCGGCCATCAAGCTGAAGGAGCGCCCGAGGTGAACCAGCGAAAACACCGAAAACGCAATGCCGCCGAGGATCAGGCTTAGCGAAACGAGAGACAGCGCAAAACCCATCGGCTGCGGCGGCAGCCACACAACGGCGGCGCCGAAATACGTGCCGCATATGGCCATGAGACGCGGCATAAGCCCTTGCGCCTTTCTCTTGGCCGGTGCGCGCAGCACGACAAACGTCAGGACCAGAAGGATGAAGAACACGCCGGCGATTTGCGCCAGCAGCGAGAAGGCGAATGTAAGATCGGCGGCGGCAAGATCGGTGCTTTCCAGTTTGCGCCAGATCGCGGGAACGATCTTCGACACGGAAAGTCCGTACCAGGCGATTACAGGCGCCGCAGCAAGGACATCGTAGGCCTTGCTATGTTCGGCCGGCCAGCGAAGGAATTTCGAATGTGCGTTCATGGTTCGATGCCTGGCAGAGATTTTCCGCGCAATACGCGACGCGCCCACTGTGCGCGCGCAGCCGATAAGGAAGGATAAAAGCGCGGGCGATCCGCGCGCCGGTTTTGAATCCTCGGTAATGCCTAACCAATCCTAACAAGGTTTCCTGCAATGCTTCGCTAAGCACTGAGTTTGTTGCATTTTTTTCGTTCTCGCACGACGCCCGCTTCGTCCGGATTCATTTCCCGTTAAGTCAGCCCGCTTAGCATGCGATTGTTCACGAAACAGAGCCAGACGGCCTCGCGTGAACGATCAGGGTGTAACTTGCAAGTGGAGGCTTCCATGACGAAATTTCTTTCCCGCTTTATGCGCGATGAGTCCGGCGCAACGGCCATCGAGTACTGTTTGATTGCCGCCGGTATAGGCATTGTCATCATCGTTGGTATCGGCCAGTTCGCTACGGCGCTGAACGCCTCGCTCGCGAACTCCGCCGCTACGGTCAACCCGTAAGCGCGGCGCTCTTGACACGGAAAACGGCGGCTGTCCCCGTGACGGCCGCTGTCTTCCTTTTTCGCGCTGTGTGATTTTGCCAATGCAAGCGTCCTTTCTCCTCGTCAGTCTGCTTCCCGTGCTGTTGATCGCCGCGGCGATCTTCGATCTCACGAGCTTTACGATTCCCAACATCCTCCCCGGCGCCATGCTGGTGCTGTTTGTGGCGTTCCTGCTGGCGATGGCGCTTTCCGGTCACGCTGTCAGATGGAGCGAAATATCGCATCATTTTCTCGCGGGCGGCGCCGGGCTGCTCTTCGGCATGGGATTGTTCGCGTTCGGACTCGTCGGGGGCGGCGACGCCAAACTGTTCGCAATGGCGTCGCTTTGGCTCGGTTGGGACGCGATGTTCGAATACATGATCTTCGCCTCCCTGGCAGGCGGGGCTCTAACGTTTGCACTGCTGGCGCTGCGGCGCTTTCCCTTGCCGCCGATGCTGGTGAAACTGCCGTGGATGCTGCGGCTTGCCGATCCCCAAAGCGGGGTGCCTTACGGCGTTGCGCTGGCGGCCGGCGCCCTTGCGGTTCTTCCGGGTACGGAGCTGTTCCGCCTGGCTATGGCGGGCTGACAGTTCCGCGGTGAAAATACACGTCAGATCACCGGCATCTTCCGAATTTCCTTAATTGGATTCTAAATGGTTTGGTGTTTCCTCGGTGCTATCAAGGAGTAGCCCGATGAACGTCATGCGTTTCGCGATTTTGGCGGTCGCGCTGGTCGCAGCAACGGCGGCGGTAATGCTGGCGCGCGGCATGCTTGGCGGCGGAACGCCCGCCTCGCAAGCAGCGACTCCCGCCCCGATCGGCATTACCGAAGTTCTGGTTGCCGCCAAGGACATTGCGCCTGGCCATGTGCTCGATGCCGCCTCCGTCCGGTGGGAAGAATGGCCCAAGACGTCGGTCCCCGGAACATTCATCACCAAGGACGCGCAGCCCGACGTCGCCAAGGCGATTGACGGCATGGTCGTCCGCGCTCCGCTGGTTGCGGGTCAGCCGATCGGTGAGGGCAGCGTCGTGCGCGCGGGCGCCGCAGGCTTCCTGGCCGCAACGATAAAACCTGGAATGCGCGGCATTGGCATCGCAGTGACAGCTGAGACCAGCGCGGGCGGATTCATTCTTCCCAACGATCGCGTCGACGTTGTCCTGACGCGGGACGTCTCGAGCGGAAACGGGCGTAAGGAATTCGCCACACAAACGGTTCTGCGTGACGTGCGCGTTCTGGCCATCGATCAGACGGCGCATCCGGAGAAGGACAAAGACAACGTCGTCGGCAAGACCGCCACGCTCGAACTTACGCCCGTTCAGGCGGAAATGCTGGCCCAAGCACAACAGCTTGGGGTGATTTCGCTGGCGTTGCGGGCGCTCGGAGACAGCAATGGCGAGCCGGTGACCGCCGGCAAAGACAAGGACACGGAGAAGTCCAAGGACGCAAAGCCAGCCCTTGCGGCCGTGCTGCCGCCGCGCCGTCCGCGCACGGCGGACGTGGTGGTCATCCGCTATGGCCGGCGCAGCCAATCGGCCGGCGAAAGCGGTTCATCGGCCGCCACCCAGACTCCGGGCGGAGACGCCATCGCGGCGAGCAAATTGCAATGAGGACGTTGATGATGGAGTGGCGTGGTAATTTGCATCGTAAGGCTGCGGGCGTTTTCGCCGTCCTGGCGATCGCGGCGAGCGTACCGGTGCTGGCGCAACAGGCGCCGCAGGCGAGCGATGAGTCGCGTGTGATCCGCATTGTCTCCACGGGCAATTCTTCTCCCCAGCATATATCGCTTGCGCTGAACAAAGCGGCCGTTATCGAACTCGACCGCGATGCGCGCGATGTCTTCGTCGCCAATCCCGCAATTGCCGATGCCGTGGTGCGTACCCCGCGCCGGATATTCGTGATGGCGCTGAAGATCGGCCAGACGAACGTCATTTTCCTGGACGCGCAGGGCAAGCAGATCGTGTCCCTTGAAATCAATATCGGGTCGGATGTCACCAATCTGAACGATCAAATCGCGCGCGACATTCCCGGCGCGAAAGTCAGAGCGCAGTCGCTGAACGACAACGTCGTTCTCTCCGGTTCCGTGAACAACGTGCAGGAGGCGAGCAAGGCGCAGAATTTGGCCGAGCGTTTCGCCGGCTCCGCCGATAAAGTGGTGAACAGCCTCGCCATTGAGCAGGGACAGCAGGTCCTGATCCAGGTTCGCGTCTCGGAAATGAGCCGCACCATTTCCAAGCAACTCGGCATCAACGCGTCCAGTGTGATCAACGCACAGGGCGTTCCCATCATCGCCTCCACCGACAATCAGTTCAGCCTTGTCGGCCGCGCGCTCTCGGATTTGTCCGGCTTTCAAGCGGGACAGGTTTGTCAAAATCAACAATATCTGCCGCGCGAAATCTCCGATACCGGCGTCCAGCCGCCGGCTCAGGTATTCCCTGGGGAAGCTCTCAATGCGCTCGGCATCATTCCGGGGACCAATGTCGCAGGCACGGCCTTCGGCTTTTCGGCGACCAATCTTTGCAGTGCGCGTCCTAACAATGTGCAGAGCACCCTCAAGGCGCTCGAACGCATCGGCCTCGTCCACACGCTGGCCGAGCCTAATTTGACGGCGATCTCCGGCGAAGCGGCGAAATTTCTGGCCGGTGGTGAGTTTCCCGTACCTACCTCGCGTGACCGCGACGGCAACATAACCGTGGAATTCAAACAATTCGGCGTGGGGCTGTCGTTCACGCCGGTGGTTCTCAGCAAGGGCCGCATCTCGCTGCAAATCTCGACGGAAGTCAGCGAGCTGACGAACACAGGCGCACTGACCCTGTCCGGCAGCACGACGACGGATTCCAAAGGCAACACAGTCACTCAGCAGGGATTGACGCTGCCGGCACTGTCGGTTCGGCGCGCGCAAACGACTGTGGAGCTTCCTTCGGGCGGCACGCTGGCGATCGGCGGATTGATTCAGCAGCAAACCAAGCAGTCGCTGGATGCGCTTCCCGGCGTGAAGGATTTGCCGGTGCTGGGCGCTTTGTTCCGCAGCCGCGATTTCCAGAACAATGAAAGCGAGCTGGTCGTTACGGTCAGCGCCTATCTGGTCAATCCGGTTTCGCCGCAGCAAATCGCGCGCCCCGACGACGGCTATGTGGTGCCGACCGATCTCGAAACCATGCTGCTCGGACGGTTGAACGCGGTTTACGGCAAGGATGCCAAACCCGCCGCGGAAGCGCCAAAAGATTCCATCGGCTACATCGTGCAATGACGAAAGAGGGCCTCTCGATGTCAATAAAACACGTCTTTCGTGGTTGTACCGCGCTGGCGGCATTGTTCGCCGCTGCCTGTGCCTATCCGGTCAACGGTCCAGAGAATGCGCATGTGGTCACCGACAAATTTCCGATTACGGTTGAGCCGCATATGGAAACATTGCGCGTCAGCCTGGATGCGGCGAGCGGCGCCATGGATGCCGACGGCGGCGCGGATCTGCGGCGCTTCGTGCGCGACTATCTGGAGAATGGCAGCGGCGTCATCGGTGTGTCGGCGCCGCGCCGGCTCGGCGGTGCTCCCAATGCGATGGCAGCCCGGCTTGTCGCCATGGGCGTGCCGCGCGGCCGGATCATGCTCGGCGCGGACGATGCGGCCAATCCCGCCGATCAGGTGAAGCTGACCTACATTCGGTATCAGGCGCATACCCCACCGTGCGGCGATTGGTCGGTCAACCTGGGTTCGACGGCGGCCAACATGACCTCGCCAAATTTCGGCTGCGCGACGCAGCACAATCTCGCGGCCATGGTCACCGATCCGCGCGATCTGGTCTCGCCCAAGCCACTCGATCCCGATGACGCGCAGCGGCGCCTGACGGTGCTCGACAAATATCGCAAGGGCGAAACGACGGTGGCCGCCAAAACCTCGGAGCAGACCAGTGTGGTCTCTTCGGTGGCTGGTGGCGGCGGCGGCGGAAAGTAAGCAGAGAACAGCATGACCAAAGACGACAAGACCGATTCGACAGGCAGCACGGGAGCACCGTTCGGCGCCGCTCCGCACGAACGGCCGGTGCCGCGTATTTCCATCGAGGCATTCTGCGAATTTCCCGACACAACGGCGGCTTTGCAGCGCGCCGCGGCGGACCGGCGGCTTTCCAAGGCGCATCTCGGAATTCGCCCAGGCGGCACAGCCGAAGCTGTGGACTTCTTTTCCAAGAATCCGACGCCGAATTTGCTGATTGTTGAGACGCGCGGGCAAGGTGCGGCGGTTCTGGCCGAGCTGGAACAGCTCGCAAATGTTTGCGATGAAAGCACCAAAGTCGTCGTGGTCGGCCGCTCGAACGACGTGCAGCTCTACCGTGAATTGATACGCCGCGGCGTGTCCGAATATCTGGTCGGCCCCGTAAGCCCTCTGCAATTCATTGAGACCATTTCCGGCCTGTATGTGAGCCCAACCTCCGCACCGATCGGACGTGTGGTGGTTTTCACCGGCGCACGCGGGGGCGTGGGCTCATCGACGATCGCGCACAATGTCGCCTGGTACATCGCCGAAAGCTTGAAGATCAACACCGCCATCGTGGATCTGGACCTGCCCTTCGGAACGGCCGGATTGAACTTCAACGAAGATCCCGGCCAAGGCGTTGCCGATGCGCTGATTGCGCCAGAGCGTCTCGATGACGTCCTCCTCGACCGTCTGCTGATCAAATGCGGCGAGCATCTGTCCCTGTTCGCCGCGCCGGCGCTGCTGGATCGCGATTACGACGTGGACGCGTCCGCCTATGAAAGCGTCATCGATCAGGTCCGCGCATCGGTTCCGTGTGTCGTTGTTGACATGCCGCATGTCTGGACCGCCTGGTCGCGGCAGACGCTTTGCGCGGCCGATGAGATTGTCATCGTCGCGACGCCCGATCTGGCCTCGCTGCGCAACGCCAAGAACATGATCGATGTCGTCAAAGCCAAGCGCGCGAACGACGTCGTGCCGAAACTGGTGATCAACCAGGTCGGAGTGCTCAAGCGGCCGGAAATTCCGGTGAAGGAATTTGCCACCGCTCTTGGCCAGGAGCCTGATTTGATCATTCCGTTCGAGCCGCAACTCTTCGGCGTGGCCGCGAACAACGGTCAGATGCTGGCGGAAGTTCAAGCCAACGCCCGTCCCTCCGAAGGTATGCGCTTGCTTGCCGAAATGGTGACCGGCCGTACGGTCAGCCAGCCACCGAAAAGAAGCGGGTTGTCGCTGCTGCCTTTCCTGAACAAAAAGGCAGGGTAAGGCATGTTCGGCAGGCGTGGCGCGGCGGAGGAGTTGAGCCGTCCGGTAGCGAAGCCTGCTGCAGCAGCGCCGCCTGCTACGCCGGCAAAGCCGGCCGCTGCCGCTGCACCGGCCACAACGGCGTCGGGTTCCAAGGGGCCGGCGCCAAGTCTTCATTCCACGCCCGCGCCGATGGCGGTGGAAAATCGCTCGGACGATTATTATCAGATCAAGACCATGATCTTCGGCGCGCTGATCGACACGATCGATCTGGCGCAGCTGGCTCAGCTTGACGTGGACTCCGCGCGCGAGGAAATCCGCGACATCGTCAACGAGATCATCACGATAAAAAACGTGACGATGTCGATTGCGGAGCAGGAACAGCTTCTCACCGACATCTGCAACGACGTGCTGGGTTACGGTCCGCTCGAACCGCTGCTGGCGCGCGACGACATCGCGGACATCATGGTCAACGGCGCCAACCGCGTCTTTATCGAAGTTGCCGGCAAGGTGCAGCTCACCAACATCCGTTTCCGCGACAATGCGCAGCTGATGAATATCTGCCAGCGCATTGTGAGCCAGGTCGGCCGCCGCGTGGATGAAAGCTCGCCCATTTGCGACGCGCGCTTGCTCGACGGCAGCCGCGTCAACGTGATCGCGCCGCCGCTTTCCCTGGATGGACCGACGCTCACCATTCGTAAGTTTCGCAAGGACAAACTGAAGCTCGAAGATCTCGTGCGGTACGGCTCGATTTCGCCCGAGGGTGCGCGCGTGCTTGCCGTGATCGGCCGCTGCCGCTGCAACATCATCGTGTCTGGCGGTACCGGTTCGGGCAAGACCACGCTTCTCAACGTCCTGACGGCCTATATCGACGTCGACGAGCGCGTCATCACCTGCGAAGACGCCGCCGAATTGCAATTGCAGCAGCCGCATGTGGTGCGCCTCGAAACCCGCCCCCCCAACCTGGAAGGGCAGGGCCAGATCGCGATGCGCGATCTCGTACGCAACTGTCTGCGTATGCGCCCGGAACGGATCATCGTGGGCGAAGTGCGTGGACCCGAAGCGTTCGACCTGTTGCAGGCGATGAACACCGGCCATGACGGCTCCATGGGCACCGTCCACGCCAACAGCCCGCGCGAGGCGCTGTCGCGATTGGAAGCGCTGATCACGATGGGCGGCTACAATCTGCCTTCCAAGACCATCCGCGACATGATCGTCGGATCGGTGGACATCATCATCCAGGCCGAACGTCTGCGCGACGGTTCACGCCGCATCACCAATGTCACCGAGGTGATCGGCAGCGAAGGCGATGTGATCATCACGCAGGATCTACTGACCTATCAAATTGACGGAGAAGACGAGACGGGCCGTATCCGCGGGAAGCATATCGGCACCGGAATTGCGCGCCCGCATTTCTGGGATCGTGCGCGGTATTTCGGTTTGGACCGCGAACTCGCCGAGGCGCTCGACGGGTTGCAGAATTAAAAGGGTTTTTGCGACGATGAATGTGGCCTTGCTTCTGATAATCGGTTTCCTCGCCGCTCTTTCGATCGGCGGGGCGGCATTCGCGTTTGCAGGCGCGGGGTCAGACAAGGCGAAGAAGCGGGTCGCGGCCGTTGCCAGGCCGACGGTTTCCGCGCGCGCGGTCAAAGGCGCTTCGGATGCCAATCAGCAGCGCCGCAAAAACGTTCAGGTCATGCTGAAGGAGCTGGAGAAGCAGCAAGCGCAGCAGAAAAAGCGTCCAAGCTTACGCCGCCAGATCGAGCAGGCGGGACTTTCGATCAGCATCAAAACCTTTTGGATCGCATCGGGGATCGCCGGAGCCGTCGCGGGGATTGGCGCATTTGTAGCGGTACATGCGCTCTACGCCGTTCCGCTCGCTGGATTTGCTTTTGCCTTCGGCGTACCGCGCTGGGTGTTGGGCTTCCTGAAATCGCGCCGCGAACACGCCTTCACCCGCGAATTCGCCCTGGCTATCGACACCATCGTTCGCAGCGTCAAATCCGGCCTTCCCGTGAACGAGGCGCTGAAACTTGTGGCCACTGAAATGCCAGAGCCCGTGCGCGGCGAATTCCGCGCGCTTGTCGAAGGTCTGAAAGTGGGCGTCGGCATGGAAGAGGGGCTGAAGCGCATGTATGAGCGCATGCCCACCGCGGAAGTGAATTTCTTCGGCATCGTGATGAGCATTCAGCAGAAATCGGGCGGCAATCTTTCCGAGGCGCTGGGCAATTTGTCCGGCGTGCTGCGCGACCGCAAACGCTTGCAGGGAAAGATTCGCGCCATGTCGTCAGAAGCAAAGTCGGGCGCCCTCATCATCGGCTCGCTGCCGCCGGGCGTGTGCGTGATGATCTACATCATGTCGCCGAATTACATCGCGCCGATGTTCACCACGCAGCTTGGCAATCTGATGCTGCTCGGTTGCGGCGTATGGATGGGCTTCGGCGTCCTGGTTATGAAGAAAATGGTCAGTTTCAAATATTGAGCGGTGCGCAATGCAGTATCTGAGCTACTTATATCTGCTGTTGGATCGTCAATTCGCGGTGGTTGCGCTGGCCGGCATTGCCGCCTTTGCAACCATCGTCACGCTCGGCCTGCCCTACATGAAAGGCGATGCGCTGGGGGGGCGGATGAAAGCCGTCGCCCAACGCCGCGAGGAATTGCGGCTTAAAGCGCGTGAGGCAATGTCGCAAACCAGCCGCCGGGGACAATTGCGCTCCACGTCTGTCGGCTTCATGAAACGCACGGTCGACAATTTGAAGCTCGAACGGCTGCTTGAATCGCCGGGCATGAAGGAAAAGCTCGCCCGCGCCGGCTATCGCGGACAAGGTCCCGTGGTGGCCTTGATGTTCTTCCGCTTTGTGATGCCGCCGCTGCTGTTTTTAGGCTCGCTGATGTACCTGTTCGGCATCTCGACTCTCGACTGGTCGTTCAACGTCAAGATGATGGCCGCTATCGGCGCATCGCTGGTCGGCTATTACAGCCCGGACATATATGTCAGCAACCGTACCGATGCGCGCCGCGGTTCGATCATGCGGGCGTTTCCCGACGCGCTCGATCTCATGCTGATCTGCGTGGAATCGGGCATGTCCATCGAGGCGGCTTTCAACAAGGTCGCGCAGGAGGTCGGAACGCAGTCCGTCGAGCTGGCCGAAGAACTGGGGCTTACTACGGCGGAACTGTCTTACCTGCCCGACCGCCGCATGGCGTTCCAGAATCTCGCGGATCGCTGTGGCCATTCCGGCGTGAAAGCGGTCGCCGCGGCTCTCATTCAGTCGGAGAAATACGGGACCCCAATGGGAACGGCGCTGCGCGTGACCGCACTTGAAAACCGCGAAATGCGCATGTCGGAAGCCGAACGCAAAGCGGCGTCGCTGCCGTCAAAGCTGACAGTGCCGATGATTGCGTTCTTTCTGCCCTGCCTGTTCGTCATCATTCTGGGCCCGGTCGGCCTGAAGCTGATGGGCGTCGTCAAATAGCGCCCGCTATTTCGCCTCGGCGCTAACCTGCTGGGCAGACACTATGCCGGACGGCGCACGATTGCGCGAAACGGGCCCGGCGTAAGCGTCATTCGGCAAAGCCTGTACACGCACGCTGGGATCGGCTTTCAGCCGCTCGAGGGCGCTGGGCTCTGCCCCGAGGGCAGTCTTTGCATCCCGTGACCCCTTGGGGGCGATGGCCGCTGTCGCATCGGCAGGCTCAGCCGTGAAGCCGGTCTTGGCCGCCCGCAAGCGTCTGACCAGCGCCAGATTGCTGGCAATGCGCGGGAATTCGCTTCCGCTTTGCGCCGCCTGAAGCAGCAAAGTCTCTGCCGCGGCCAGATCGCCCGCCTTCATGCGGGACAGCGCGGCGTTGGACAACACGGTGGGATCGCCGGGCTTCAGGGCAAGCGCGCGTTCATAGGATTTCTCGGCCGCGATGTAATCGCCCTTCTGGTCGAGCGCTACGCCTTGCGCCGAATAGAGGCTCCAATCCCCTGGCGCGAGCTGGAGCGCGTGTTCCAGGTAGGCGATTGCGTCATCTGTGCGCTTCAGTTCGATGAGGGTCTTGGCGTACTCGCCGGCAATTCGTGGATCGTCGGAAGACGTGAGAACCAGCTGCGAAAGGATCTTGGCGGCGCCCTCGAAATCGCCGGCTTTCCGCGAGTTCTGCGCCTGGCGCAGCGCGCCCGCTACGGTGGAGGGAACGGGCGCCAGAGGGTCTGCCGCCGCCTGGCGAAAATTCAGGGGATCTTTGCCATGCGCTGCGCCGAGCAGGCCAGTGGCTTTAAGCGGATCGGAGGCGCAGCCCAAAAGGCCCAACGCCACCACAGCCAGGGCGCTCAATTTCCGGGATGGAACATTCATCAGACAATTCCAATGGCATCGGATCGCCTTTCGGCGAGCGGCCCAGCATGGAGAATCGCGGTCAATAAAGGATTAAGCATAAGCTCTACGGCGGCCCGAAATTTTCACAGTCTGTGGCTCAAAGTCTAATTCCAGCCGCAATGACAGCGTCCTATACTGCGCCATGCAAGCAAAGAGGCGATCGGTTTCTTTCGGTCTTGCGGCTGGGGCCGTGATGGTCCTTAGCCTGGCGACGGCGCTTGCCGTCAGCGCACGGGCGCAAATCGCCGATTATACCCAGCGCATCTCATTCCAGATTTCGACCGGCTCGACCACTGGGACCTATTTTCCGGTGGGCAATCTGCTGGCCATGGTGCTCAGTCATCCGCCGGGCGTGGGCCGGTGTGAGGCTGCGAACGCATGCGGGCCATCCGGTTTGATCGTTTCCACCCGTGCCTCACAGGGCTCGGTTGCCAATGTGCTGGCCGTGAACAGCGGTACTGTGAGCTCGGGTCTGGCGCAAACCGATGTCATAGCTCTGGCCGTGGCCGGGCAGGGGCCATTTCGTAAGACGGGGCCGGCGAAGCAGTTGCGCGTCATCGCCAATCTTTATGGCGAGGATCTGCATCTGATCGCGGCCAAGAGCGCCAAGATAAAGAGCGTCGCGGATTTGCGCGGCAAACGAGTGTCCCTGTCCACCGACGGATCGGGCACAAACGTGACGGCGCGCGCGGTGCTTACCGCCTATCGGCTCGATGGCGCGGTCAAGGCGAACTACGATTCCGCGGAAAAGGCCGTCGATCTGCTGCAGGCCGGAAAGCTGGACGCGCTGTTCTTTGTCGGCGGCACGCCGGTCAATTTGCTGCAGCAATTGCTGGATGAGGACGTGGCGGTTCTGGTGCCGATCAACGGCGATGGCTTAAAGCGCCTGATCGCGCGCCAGCCTTATTTGACGGTACACACGATTCCCAAAGGCGCCTACACCAATACGCCCGACATCGAAACCGTCAGCGTCGATGCGCTTTGGGTCACTGACGCCTCGCAGCCCGATGCCTTGGTTTATGGAATGCTGAAGGCGCTCTACAACCCCGCGAACAGGTCTGCGATCCAGACGGAACGGTTGGGCGCCCATTTCATGGAACTGACCTCGGCGGCCAAAGACGGCAAGGCGCCTTTGCATCCAGGCGCTGTGCGTTTCTTCACCGAAGCCGGCGTCCTGAAGCCGCCGCAGAAAGCCGCCGTTCCGGCCGGCGCCGCGATCAAGAAGTCTTAGTGCGAAGCCTGAGGCCGCCGAACAATCCCGCCGCCAGCAGGCCGGGCATCAGCAGCGGCAAGTCGTTACCGCTTCACGACGCGCGCTCGGCGGCGGCCGCCGCTCGCCATTCCTGCATGGCAGCGAGCGCCAGGATTTGCTGTGCATAGGCCTGCGATCTTTCCGGCAAGGAAATGCCGTAGGTTTCGAAGCGCGTGACGACGGGCGCGTAGAAAGCGTCGGCAATCGAAAAATTCCCGAACAGAAACCCGCCGCCGCTGCCATGCGCGGCAAGCGCCGCTTCCCAAATGGCGATAATGCGCGCGGTCTGCGCCTGCACTGCGTCGCCCAGTTCCGGCGTGGGATGGCGCGCGCCGATGTCCATCGGCAGAATGCTGCGCACATCGGGAAAACCGGAATGCATTTCGGCAACCACGCAGCGTGCTTGCGCGCGCGCGGCGGCGTCGGCCGGCCAGAGCTTTGCGTCGGGGTGACGCTCGGCCAGCGTTTCGCAAATCGCCAGACTGTCCCAGATGCTTTCCACGCACGGACCGTCTTCAATCTTCAGCAGCGGAATTTTCCCTGAAGGCGAATGCTGCTTGATCTGGTCTTTCGTGTCGGGTTTCCGAAGCGCGATTCCGATCTCCTCGAACGGCAGCTTTGCCATTTTCAGGGCCAGCCAGGGCCTGAGACTCCAGGACGAAAATCGCTTGGTTCCGACGACAAGGGTGTAACGTGCAGCCATTGGGGCGAGCCGGTTGGATTTGCGTTCCGGCTCATACCATTTCTATAACAACAGCCTAAGTCCAAAGGATTATCGGTCCTCATGTTGAGCAGTTTTGCCAAACGCGCAGATATCGGCTCGGCCACACCCATTCCCATGCACGCTATCCTTCCCAAGGGATTGGAGCGGTTTCTCGCAGAGCGCACGGAAGCCGAGTCCCGCTGGCTCAAAGCGGTCGGGTTCGGCGCCAAAGACGGCGAACTTGTGCTGGTGCCCAATGGTGAAGGCGGCATCGGCTGCGTGGTGATGGGGCTAGGAGCGGGGCGCGATCCCCATGCGCTGGCGCTGTGCGCGGAGCGTCTGCCCCCCGGTCTGTATGCGCTGGGCGATGTTCCCGACGCGTTCGGTGGAGCGCGTGCCGCCTATGCCTGGGCCATCGGAACCTACACGTTCGACCGCTATCGCAGCCGCCGGAAATCCGCGCGCAAAGAAGACCCACGCCTGGTTCTGCCAGATGCGGTCGACGCAGAGGCGGTAACGCGCATCGCCGAGGGCGTGTTTCTGGCGCGCGATCTGATCAATACGCCCTCGAACGACATGGGCCCGGCGGAATTGGAGCAGGCAGCACGGTCGCTGGCCGGTGCGTTCGGCGCAACGGTGAAAGTGACCGAAGGCGAGGCGCTGCTTCAGGCCAATTACCCGATGATCCATGCCGTCGGCCGCGCCAGCACACGCGCGCCGCGGCTGATCGATTTCACCTGGGGCAACGAGGCGCATCCCAAAGTGACGCTGGTCGGCAAGGGTGTGTGTTTCGACACCGGCGGCCTGGACCTGAAAAACGCTTCGGGTATGGCGACTATGAAAAAGGACATGGGCGGCGCCGCCTGTGTTCTGGGCATCGCCCACATGATCATGGCGGCGCAGTTGCCGGTGCGCTTGCGCGTGATGGTGCCCGCCGTGGAAAACAGCGTCTCGGGCTCGGCGTACCGGCCCGGTGACGTGCTGACCAGCCGCAAGGGTTTGTTCGTCGAAATCGGCAACACCGATGCGGAAGGACGGCTTGTGCTCGCCGATGCGCTGACCGACGCGGACACGGAAAATCCCGAATTGATGGTCTGCATGGCGACGCTCACGGGCGCGGCACGGGCGGCGACCGGCATGGAACTGCCGCCCTTCTTCACTGACGACGAGACGCTGGCCTCCGATCTGATGCGCCTTGGCATGGAGGTAAACGATCCCGTCTGGCGTCTGCCGCTGTGGCGTTCGTATGAATCCGCCGTGGACAGCCAGATCGCCGACATCAACAACGCGCCGGACTATCCGCTGGCCGGGGCGATCACCGCGGCTCTGTTCCTGAACCGCTTCATCAGCCAGACGCAACGCTGGGTGCATTTTGATATTCCGGCGTGGAACGACCGGCCAAAGCCCGGACGCCGCAAGGGGGCGGAGGCGAACGCGGCGCGGGCGATCTACGCCGTCATTGCGGCGCGTTACCCGAACCCGTGAGCACGAATTTCGACACCCGCATAACCCCGGCGCGGCCCGATCTCGCCGCAAGTTTCCTAAAGGGCGTGGTTTCCGCGGAGCGATTTTCTGACGGGCGTCCCGTGCATGTCACGCGCGGTGTGGTGAACCTCCATGCCGCGCCTTCGCAAAATTCAGGTCTGCACACGCAGCTGCTGTTCGGCGAGATGTTCACCGTCTACGAGGACAAGGATGGCTGGTTCTGGGGACAGGCCACGCTGGACGGATATGTAGGCTATGCGCGCGCCAGCACGTTCGGCGAAAGGGGCGACGCCACACACCGGGTCATCTCCCTCGCGACGCCGCTGTTGAACGCGCCCGACGTAAAGAAGGGCGTCCGCGACATGCTGCCGAAAAACGCACAGTTCTGCGTCGCGGAAACGGGCGAACGCTTCCATCGCCTGACGAACGGCGGTTACGTGTTTTCAGGCCATACGGCGCCGCTCGATTATCGCGAGCCGGATTGGGTGGCCGTGGCAGAGGAATTCGCCGGCGTTCCTTACGTTTGGGGCGGCAAAAGCTCTGCCGGTATCGACTGCTCGGGCCTTGTTCAGACCGCACTGCAAGCCGGTGGCAGAGAATCGCCGCGCGACACCGACATGATGGAAGCGGCGCTCGGGTATTCCATTCCGCTCGACGCGGATTTAAGGCGTGGCGATCTGATCTTCTGGAAAGGCCATGTCGGGCTGATGCTAGACAGCACGCGCATCATCCACGCCAACGGCTACTTCATGCGGGTTTCCGTCGAGCCGCTGGTGCTGGTGCGCGAACGCACCCGCAGCCTTGAAGGTGTGCCGGTCAGAACGATCAAACGGCTGTAGGACCTACTGCAGCGGCGCCGGGCTGTCGGCCTGCATCCGCAGGAAGGCGATCACGTTCAGCCGGTCGGACACGCGCGGCAGACCGCCAAAGCTCATCTTGGTCCCCGGCGCGAACGCCGCCGGCTGGCGCAGGAAGGTGAACAGGTCCGCATACGTCCAATCGCCGCCCTTTTCCTTCAGAACCGGGGAATAATCGAACCCAGGATGCGAGGCTTTCGGCCGTCCGACAACGCCATACAGGCTCGGGCCAATCTTGTTCGGGCCGCCTTTGCTCCAGTCATGGCAGGCGCCGCAGCGTTCGGCGACCGCCGCGCCGGCCATGGCATCGGCCATCGGGATCGTCGCCGCAAAATCGGGCGCCTCTTCCGCGACGGGGGCTGCAGCCGCGGCGGGCTCTTCGGCTTTGGTTTCAACGCCGGCCACGACATATCCGGGCTTGGCCGGATGCGGCGCGAAATATATGGCTTGGCTTGCGATATGAACCACGACTACGAACAATGCCGCAGCACAAACGCTACCCAAAATCCTGTAATCCATAGCCAACTCCGAAAATGCGGGTCCTGACGAGAACGCTCCGCAACGCGTGCCGGACATTACCCGCCGACCTGTGGGCGTCATTGCGGCGAAGCGTCGCATAACTCAAAAGAGGAAACGATGGACGCAGTCGTTCTGATTCCAGCCCGCATGGCGTCCAGCCGCCTGCCGGGCAAGCCCCTCGCCGAGATCTGCGGCGAAAGCATGATAGTGCGTGTGTGGAAACAGGCCGTTAAAGCCGGAATTGGCCCCGTTGTGGTCGCCGCAGCCGATGATGTGATCGCTGCGGCCGTGGAACGCGCGGGCGGAACGGCGGTTTTGACGGACCCGGACCTGCCTTCGGGATCGGATCGCGTCCATGAAGCCCTGAATATCTTCGATCCAGAGCGGCGCTATGACGCGGTGATCAACCTGCAGGGCGATCTGCCGGCGCTCGATCCGCAAACCATCCGTGACGTCGCGAGCACATTGCAAGGAAGCGGCGCCGACATTGCCACCCTTGCCGCGGTCATTACCGATCCCACCGATTACGACAATCCCCATGTGGTGAAGCCGGTCGTTGCCTGGAATGCGGAAGGAACGCGCGGACGCGCGTTATATTTCACGCGGTCCCGTGCTCCCCATGGCGAGGGGCCGTGCTTCCACCATGTCGGCATTTATGCCTTCACCCGCACGGCGCTGGCGCATTTTGTGGGGCTTCCACCTTCGCCGCTGGAGAGGCGGGAAAAGCTTGAACAATTGCGCGCGCTCGAAGCGGGCATGCGGATTGACGTGGCGAGGATTGACGCTGTGCCGCTGTCCGTCGACACTCCGGAAGACTTGGCCCGCGCCCGCAAACTGATTTCCTGAAAAACATGGCAGAGATTTCGCTCATCAAAAATGCACGCCGCGTCGTCTACCAGGGCGAGCCCGGTTCGTTTTCGCATGCCGCCGCGCGCGAAGCGTTGCCGCATTGCGAGCCCGTCGCCGCGCCGACTTTTGAAGACGCGTTCGCCGCCATTCGCGACGGCGCTGCCGACCTCGGCATGATACCCATCGAGAATTCGCTGCACGGACGCATTGCCGATATCCATCATCTGCTGCCCGACGCGCCGATTTACATTTTGGGCGAGCATTTTCATCGCGTGCGTTTGCAGTTGATGGCGGTTCCCGGCGCGAGCCTTTCGACGGTGACCACCGTCATCAGCCAGGAACCGGCGCTCGGCCAATGCCGCAACGTCGTGCGCGAACTCGGCTTGAAGAAACAGCTTTGGGCGGACACCGCGGGCGCGGCGCGGCACGTGGCGCAGACTGGCGACAAGACGCTTTCGGCGGTTGCATCGAAACTCGCGGCTGAGATTCAGCACCTCGTCATCCTGAAGCAGGACATCGAAGACGCCAGTCACAATGTGACGCGGTTCCTGGTCATGTCGCGGGAGCTGGAAGACGTCGAACCCAATGGCGAGCCGGTGATCACCAGCCTGATATTCCGTGTACGGAACGTACCGGCGGCGCTGTACAAGGCGCTCGGTGGTTTTGCAACCAATGGCGTCAATTTGACCAAGCTGGAGTCGTATCAACTGGAAGGCTCGTTTAGCGCGACGCAGTTTTACGCGGACATTGATGGTCATCCGCAGGAGCGCCATGTGCAGCTTGCCCTGGAAGAGCTGCGCTTCTTCACCTCGTCGCTGAAGGTGCTGGGCGCCTATCCCGCACACCCCTTCCGCAAAACGCTGACGGGTTGATCGGCCGTTCAACGTTGGTGTCATCCCGGCCAAGCGATGCGTCAGCATCGCGCCGAGCCGGGACCCACCATGCCGCCGTCGCGGTGGGTCCCGGATAGCCGCTGACGCGGCTTCCGGGATGACAGACGTTTTTGAAATCAACGCAACGTTGATCAGCGCGGCTCGGGTGTTTCGCCGACTGGTTTGGCCGGACGTTGCGTCAGCACGTATGCCAGCCACGCGATAGCGCCGATGGCCACAAGCGCCATTGACCAGCGTAGGCCGCCGGCTACATCGGCCAGCGTTGGCGCGTGCCAGGGGAATTGGCGCAGCACGTCGAAGCGTTCGATCATCCAGTGCCAGGCCGTGTGCCCGACGATCACCGACAAGATGATCGTGCCGACCCGCTCGGTCACGACGTGTTTGAACAGGATATTCAGCAGCGGCACCAGCACGGCTAACACCAGCAATTGCCCAAGCTCGACGCCGATGTTGAACGACAGCAGCGATGCCAAAAGGTGCGAGCCGGCGAATTGCAGTGTGTGTTGAAGTCCGAACGAAAAGCCGAAGCCGTGCACCAAGCCAAACAGGAAGGTGATGATCCAGCGGTGGCCTGGCTTTGAAACGACGACGTTTTCCAGCGCCATGTAGAAAACGGACGTCGCGATCAGCGTCTCGATCAGTGGCGGAAACCACTGAACCTGCGGCGCATAATTGTAAGCTGACGCAATCAGCGTGACGGAATGCGCCACCGTGAACGCCGTCACGATAGGGATCAACGGCCGCACGCGGCGGAAGGGAATGATGAGGCACAACAGGAACAACAAGTGGTCCGCCCCGTCCAGAATGTGGAAGAAGCCCAGGCTCACGAAATTGGCGGCGGCCTGAAACCAGTTGGGGTCAAGCCGCACCAAACCCGGATCGCCGTCCAGCGCATAGGCGCGAACGACACCGCCGGGCGGCATGAATTGCAGCGCGGTGACGACCTTCAATCCGAAACGATCGAAGGCGGCGCGGATGGAAAATTTCGATGCGTCCGTCTCGATGGGGTATTCGAGCAGCACGTCGAGAATGCCCTGCTCCCAATAGATCGTCGTCTCCGGCGGCAAGGTTGGGCCGGTAACGTGGGCGAACGCCTGATCGTAGGTGGCGAAGGACTTGTCGGAATCGAGCGACATGCGCGTGGAGACGATGCGCGGATTGAGCAGAAGCCGCTCGTCCTCAAAAATCTCCAGATTGTCCAGCAGGGCCTGTTTGGTGGCGAAGTGCAGCGACTCATCTACGCGCGCAAGATCGACAAAGTCCCGTTCGCGGTGCGGGAATTCCACGTCCATCGCCGCCTTTAGCGGAAGGCGCATCAGTACCTGCAAGGTGTGCCCTTGCGGTTTGACGAAGGCCTGCACCGTCACGTCGCTTGGGATGTCGTGCGCGAAAGCGGGACGAAGCAATCCCATCAGCGCCACCAGCAGCAGCGCCAATCGGAACAACACGCTTCGCACCAACATGGGCTAACGAACCGCCGTTATCTCGCTTTCGGCCAAGTCGCGAGCGCGCCTTGGTTCATCGCGGTCACCGGCGCCATGCCCTTCAGCATGAACCGCTGCAGGCGTTTCCCCTCATACGTTTCCGTCGTGTAGAGGTTGCCCTTGGAGTCGATGGCGATGGAGTGAACGCCGTAGAACTGCCCCGGCTGGCGGCCGCCATCGCCGAAGGTTGTCAGTTCGGTCAGCGTCGCGCGGTCGATGATTTTGACCTTCTCGTTCACGCCGTCGGCTATGAAAATGTATTTCTGCTGCGGGTCTTTCGAGAAGGCGATGTCCCACACCGAACCGGCGTTTTTCGTGTTGGTCTCGTAGAACGCTTCCTTGATGAATTTGCCTTCCGGGGTGAACAACTGCAGCCGGTCGCCGGCGCGGTCGCAAACGTAAATCACCCGGTCCACCGACATATCGGCGCAATGCACAGGATTGTGGAATTGCTGCGTCGGCGCGGCGGCCGGATCGTAGGGAGGCATCGGCGTGTCGTCGGGCCGGTTGCCGTAAGCGCCCCACCAGCGCTTCATCTTGCCGGTGTCGGCGTCGAGCACGGCGACGCGTTTGTTCAAATAGCCGTCGGCGATGTAGGCCTCATTGGCTTGGCGGTCGACCCAGATCTTGGCGACGCGGCCGAAATTCTCGGTGTCGTTGCTGCCGCCTTTGTATCCCGCGACCTGACCTTCGCCGGTACCGGCGCCGGCGTTCGCATCGCGGCGCGCGCCCTTCTTCCCGATCTGCATCAGGAACTTGCCGTCCTTGGTGAACTTCAGGATTTGGGAATCGGGACCGCCATTGCCGCCGATCCAGACATTGCCTTTGTAGTCGATGAAAATGCCGTGGTTGGAATCGGGCCATTCAAAGCCTTCGCCCGGACCGCCCCAATGGCGCAGCAGATTGCCTTCCTGATCGAATTCCAGAACGGGCGGCGCACCGGCGCAGCATTCGCCGGTTTTCAATTCCAGCGGCTTTTCGTTGTTGTTGAGCGTCGCGGAGCTGCGATGGATGATCCAGACGTGATCGTCCGTGTCCACGAAAACGCCGATCGTGGAGCCGAGCACCCAGTGATTGGGCAGCGGCTTGGGCCACAGCGGGTCAACCTCAAAGTGCGGCGCCATCATGCCCGTGGTCTGTGCAGCCACGGTTTTGTCGACGACGGCCTGGGTGATTCCCAGCGCGGCGAGAAGCGCAACAAATCCCGTCCCGATGAGAAGATTCTTGCGCGAGCCCAGCTTCTTCAGATTGCCCATGTCGCCTCCCGCGCCTTTGCGGCTTTTTGCCAGTGGCGCCATGTTTTGTGTGTGAGCACGAAACCCTCCCGGGGCGTCCTTCGAACTCGCGCGAACCATAGCAATTTCGTGGCCCGCTTACGAGGGCCACGCAAGCCGCAACAATCCCCCCACCCGAAATTGCTTCGCAATTTCGACCTCCCGCGTTGGGGGAGGTGATTATCGCGTTAAAGTGAGCGTGAGCTGTGAGCCTCGAGATCCCCTCCCCCAACGCGGGGAGGGTCGCTCGGACGGCGTCAGCCGTCCGAGTGGGGTGGGGGGCCTCTCCGCTCGGTTCATTCCATCTGGGCTATCAGGGCGGCGTAGCGGTCGCGGTCAGCGCGCGAAAAGCAGCAGAAGATGATGCGCGTTTGGACCACACACTCATTCAGGTGCGCCACGACCGCATCGAAGGCGAGTTGCGCGGCTATATCGGCGGGCCAGCCATAGATGCCGGCGCCAATGCACGGAAACGCAACCGTTCGGAGCTGGTGGGTGTCGGCCAGCTTCAGGCTGCTGTCGTAACAGTTCGCGAGGACGGCCTTTTGCTGCTCCTGCCCCGCCCAGATCGGCGCCACCGTATGGATCACCTTGGCGGCGGGCAGGCGATAGCCTGACGTGATGACGGCGGTGCCGGGATCGCAATGGCCGATGTGATAGAGGTCCACGTCGATTTCCCGTCCCGCTTTGCGCCTGATCGCGCCATCCACGCCGCCACCGGGAAACAGCGCCGCATTGGCCGCGTTGACGATCGCATCGACCGCAAGTGTGGTGATATCCGCCTCAATGGTTTCCAGCCGTTGGCGGGGCTCGTTCATTTTCCATCGGCCCAGTTGTGGATCAGATGGAAGGCGATGGCATCGCGGCGGGGTAGGCCGATCTCTTTGCTCTCGCCGCTCAGCAGCCGCCGGATTTCATCGCGCTCGAACCAGCGCGCCGACAGGATTTCGTCTCCGTCCACCTCGATGGCGTCGGTATTGGCCTCGGCGTAGCAGCCGATCATCAGGTTGGACGGGAAGGGCCAGGGCTGGCTGGCGAAATAGCGGACGGCCCCGACGCGGACGTGAACCTCTTCGTACACCTCCCGCCGCACCGCCTCTTCGACGGTTTCGCCCGGTTCGAGGAAGCCGGCCAGGGTTGAATAAAATCCGCCGGCAAAGCGCTTGTTGCGGCCCAAAAGGCAGCGTTCGCCGGCCGTCACCAGCATGATGACGGCCGGGTCGGTGCGCGGAAAATGGTCGGTCTTGCATGCTGGGCAGTGGCGCTTGTAGCCGGCATCCGACAGCACGGTCGGGGCGCCGCATTGGGCGCAGAACCCATGGCGATTGTGCCAATCGATCAAGGCCTTAGCTTGCCCAAGAATAGCGATTTCATGGCCGGGCAGCAGCGAGGCCGCCGAGCGCGCATCCCGGAAATGCCCATGGCTCGCCAGCGATGCGGCGAGCGGATCGGCCAGGGAAGAGATATCCCGCGCGAAATACGGCACGTCCCCGTCCATGCCGAGAAAGATCTCGACCGCACTGGCCGCGCCCAGGCCGGAGGCCAACGCGCCGTCCACAAAGGCAAGGCTGGTGGCGCCGGTCGCCTCTGCGGACCCCAGGAGTTGCGGCTGAAGCTTCCAAAACAAGAGGATCCTGGCAGCGGCGCTGGCGCGGCAGCCTGCGAGCCAAGGGCCGTCCGAGCGTTTTTCGCTGACCCGGTCAAGCGGATTGCCGGCGAACGCGATCATACGAACCCCTTGGAATTACATGTCGAAAGCAGATGACGCGGCGCCAAGGCCGAGCTCCTCAGCTTTATTCAGTTTTTACGAAATCGTGCAAGGTTTGCCGTCATGCTCGATGGCGCGTCCTACATGTCCGGCCAATATCGTCTGCGCTCTGCCCGCAGGTGCCGGGCATGATCGCAGCGGCGGCGGCACTGCTTGCGGTTGCCTTGGGCTGCATCGGCCTGATCGTGGGCAAGCGGCTGGCGGCACGTTCGCGGGCCGAGCGTGTGCGCCTGCAAGCCCATATCGAGGAGCTGGAAGCGACCAAGGATGTCCTGGAAAAGATGTCCGCCGACCTGACCAAGGCGCTTACCGCCGCGGATGCCGCCAGCAAGGCGAAATCGGAATTTCTGGCCGCGATGAGTCACGAACTCCGCACGCCCTTGAACGCGGTGATCGGGTTCTCCGAAGTGATGGCCAACGAAGTGTTCGGTCCCCTCGGCAATCCGCGCTACCAGGAATATGCGGAAAGCATCCGCCGCAGCGGCACGCATCTGCTGGGCCTCATCAACGATGTGCTGGACATGTCCCGGATCAGTTCGGGCGAGCTGAAACTGTCGCGCGAGGAAATCCGGGTGGCCGACCTCATCACCGAGGCGGTTGGCGTGATCACGCTGCAGGCCGAAGCGAACGATGTCATGCTGATTGAAGACGTCGAACCCTGGCTGCCCCTGCTGCGGCTGGACCGCCGCCGGATGCGCCAGGTGCTGGTCAACCTCCTCACCAATGCGGTGAAGTTCACACCGGCCGAGGGCACGGTGCGTGTTTGTGTGCATCGGCGCGGCGAAAACATCGCCATTGAGATCACCGACTCCGGCATCGGAATGTCCGCCCATGAGATTCCCAGGGCCCTGGAGCATTTCAGCCAGGTCGACGGAAGCCTAGCGCGGAAATATGAGGGCGCCGGTCTGGGGCTGCCCTTGGCCAAGCACCTGACCGAGCTGCATGGCGGTTGGCTGGAGCTGAAAAGCGAGCCGGGTGTGGGCACGACGGCGACCGTCATTCTGCCCCCTCAGCCCGCCCAAGCCGAGCGGGAAGCGGCATAAACGGCAAAACCCGATTCTCACCCTTGCTTCGCGCCGCTATGCCCCTGATATAGTGGCCCTGGGAGGTTGGCGACGGACGAAACACTCGCCAACCCGGTCAGGTCCGGAAGGAAGCAGCCGTAACGAGCGCCGTTTCGGGTCGCTCGCCAGCCTCCTTCCATTTCCAAGCCGAAAGCCGAACATGGACGAGCGATCCGAGCCAGGTTTGGGCCTCGACAACCCGGCGCCAAGCGGGCCGTCGCTGCGCCCGCCCGCCCCCTCGGTGCGTGCCGAGCCTTATCGTGTGCTGGCGCGCAAATACCGCCCGTCCGATTTCACCGGGCTGGTCGGGCAGGAAGCCTTGGTCCGCACGCTGCGCAACGCATTCACCACCGGCCGTATCGCCCACGCCTTCATGCTGACCGGCGTGCGCGGCGTGGGAAAGACCACCACCGCGCGCATTATCGCCCGCGCCCTCAACTGCGTTGGACCGGACGGCAAGCGCACCTCGCCGACCATCGATCCGTGCGGCGTTTGCGAGCCATGCCGGGCGATTGCCGAATCGCGCTTTGTCGACGTGCAGGAAATGGATGCCGCCTCCCGCACCGGCATCGACGACATTCGCGAGATCATCGAGGGCACGCGCTATGCCCCGGCGGCGGCGCGCTACAAGGTCTACATCATCGACGAAGTACACATGCTGTCGAAGCAGGCTTTCAACGGTCTGCTGAAGACGCTGGAAGAACCGCCCCCGCATGTGAAATTCGTCTTCGCGACGACGGAAATCCGCAAAGTGCCGGTGACCGTGCTGTCGCGCTGCCAGCGTTTCGACCTGCGGCGCATCGAGACCGCGGTGCTCGCCGCGCATCTCGGCAGCATCGCCGAACAGGAGCATATCGCCATCGAACCGGCGGCCCTGTCGCTGATCGCGCGCGCGGCGGAAGGTTCGGTGCGCGACGGTCTGTCGCTGCTGGATCAGGCGATTGCGCATCACGTCGGCGACTCCATTTCGGAAATCACCGGCGAGTCGATCCGCGCGATGCTGGGCTTGGCGGACCGTGGCCGCGTGCTCGACCTGTTTGAAAAGTTGATGGGCGGCGAAATCGCGCATGCGCTGGCGGAATTCAAATCGCTTTACGACAGCGGGGCCGATCCGCTCGTCGTCATTCAGGATTTGCTGGAGACGACGCATTTTCTGACCCGGGTGAAAGTAGCGCCCGGCGCGGAAGGATTTTTCGACGGCGGTTCTGCGGAAGCGGCGCGCGCTGTCACCATGGCAGGCAAGCTCACGGTTCCGGCGCTGACGCGCGCCTGGCAGATGCTGCTCAAGGGCCTCTTGGAAGTGCGCGACGCCGCCAATCCGTACCCGGCGGCGGAAATGGCGATGGTGCGGCTTGGCTATGCGGCCGATCTGCCGCCAACGGAAAAATTGGTGAAGAGCTTGCGCGATGGCGAGGGGGGCGCCGGCCAGTCAGCCGCCCCGCGTCCGCCCAGCGGCGGTGGCGCGCCGCGTGCGCAAATGACCGCGCTTGCCTCAGAGCAGCCCATGCTCCGGCGGGACCCGCCGCCGCAGGCCGCGCCGGCCATGTCAGCACCGGCCGTCGATATTCAGACGCTGCAAGACTTGGTCGCACTGGCGAAAGCGAAGAACGCGCGTCTGCTCTCGACGCAACTGGAGACGAATGTCCATCTGGTGTCGCTGGAGCGCGGACGCATTCAGTTCCGTCCCAACGCGCAGGCGCCAAAGACGCTGGCGACAGATCTGGCCAATAGCTTGCGCGATTGGACGGGCGAACGCTGGATCGTAACGCTCGCTTCCGAAGGCGGCGCGCTGACGATTGTCGAACAGCGCATCGCCGCGGATCGCGCGAAGAAAGATGCCGTGTCTCAGGAGCCGTTCGTGCGCGCGGTGCTCGACGCCTTTCCGGGCGCGGAAATCGTCGCGGTGCGCGACCGCGAAGTGCTGGACGTCGTGTCCATGCCGCCGGATGAGGAGGCAAATTGATGGGTGCCAATTTCCTCAAGCAGATGCAGGACATGCAGCAGCGCGCCGGAGAGTTGCAGAAGGGCCTGGCCTCGATGGAGGTGGAAGGTGTGGCGGGCGGCGGGCTGGTGCGCGCCACCGTCAGCGGCTTGGGTGCGTTGAAAGCGCTCGCCATCGGTTCGGCGTAAGAATGGCTGGCTCACCTGCCGGACAGGAAATCGAGCGTCTGATCCAGTTGCTCAGCAAACTGCCGGGGCTTGGCCCGCGCTCGGCGCGGCGCGCGGCATTGGCGCTGCTCAAGAAGCGCGAGACGCTGCTGGAACCTCTGGCCGACGCCATGGCGAAAGCGGCGGCGGCGCTTAGGACATGCAGCGAATGCGGCAATCTCGATACCACCGACCCTTGCGCGCTGTGCCGCGATCCGGTGCGGGAAACCGGCGTGATTTGCGTCGTGGAAGATGTCGCCGATTTATGGGCGCTTGAACGCGCCAGTGTCTTTCGCGGGAAGTATCACGTGCTCGGCGGCGCGTTGTCGGCGCTGGATGGGATCACGCCCGAACGGCTGAATATGCCCAGGCTGCTGCAGCGGGTGAAAGCGGGCGGCGCGACTGAGATTATTCTGGCGATGAACGCAACCGTCGAAGGGCAGACGACCGCGCACTATCTGCTCGATGCGCTGGAGACGTTCGGCGTGAAGATCACACGGCTGGCGCATGGCGTGCCGGTTGGCGGCGAACTGGATTATCTGGACGAAGGCACCCTCTCCGCCGCCTTCAAGGCTCGCCGCGTGTTTTGAACCGTACCAAGCGTGCGGTCTTCATGCTTCGCGCAAATTCAGCGGTGGCGAGGCTTCTGGAGCGGCCAGTTCGACACGTTCGATTTTTTCCGCGCGGCTCGTGATTTTCGCCGTCGAGGTGAGAATATTCTTGATGTCGCCATCTGCCTGTCCGAGATGGCTCTGCAATTTGCCCACGCGTTCCGACAGCAGGCGCACATCGTTGAGAAGTGTACCGACTTCTTTCTGAATCAAGCTCGCCTGCTCGCGCATGCGCGCGTCTTTCATAATCGTCTGCACGGTGTTGATCGCCAGCAAGAGGATGTTCGGCGAGACCACGATCACCTGGGCGCGCTGCGCCTTCTGAAGCACGTCGGAGAAGGACTCGTGCAGTTCCGCATACAGCGACTCGGATGGCACGAACATGATCGCCGGCGCCTGCGTCTCGCCGGGGATGAGATATTTGTCCGCGATGTCGCGGACATGCTTGCCGATGTCTATGCGAACGCGCTGTTCGGCGGCGCGCTTTTCGAGTTCGCTCGAGGCCGCTTTGAGCGCCGCGAAGGATTCCAGCGGAAACTTGGAATCGATGACGATGGCCTGCTGCGAGCCCGGCATGCGGATCAGGCAGTCGGGCCGGTTACGGTTGGAGAGCGTGGCCTGGAATTCGTACATTCCCGGCGGCAGCGCATCGCGGATAATGGCTTCCATCTGGCCCTGACCCCAGGCGCCGCGCGCCTGTTTGTTGGCGAGTATCTGCTGCAGAGACACCACTTGTCCCGAAAGGTCGGTTAGATTTTTCTGCGCCTCGTCGATCACGGTCAGGCGCGTATGCAGGCCGCCCAATGTTTCCGCGGTCTTGGCAGCCGTGTCCTTAAGGTTGTCGCCCAGGCGCTTGTCGAGCGCTTCGAGCCGCTCGGCCACCGCGCGCTGCAAGTCGGACTGGCTCTTAATCTGGCTTTCGATGACATGGCTGAACCGGCCGGCGATTTCGTTCTGTGCGGCGGTAAGCTCGCGCAGCTTGGCGTCCAACAGGGCGGCTTCCGCCCCATCTCTGACCTGCCCCTGCTGCTGGGAATGGTTGAGCGTCGCGCCCATGCGGCTGACCGCATAAACGGTAAACCCAAGCCCGGCCAGAACCGCGGCAATCGCCACGAGAAAAACCCATATCATCATGGCCGCGACTCCCTTTGCACAGGCGGTTACCTTACGGTGATTCGGGGGTGGCTTGACCCCTCTTTGTTCTTCTCCTATGTCCGGCGCCGCCATGGCTATTCTTCAACTCGTCAAAGCGCCCGATCCGCGGCTGAAGCTGATCTCCGATCCCGTTCCGGAGGTGGATTCCAAGCTCCGCCGGTTCATGAGAGACATGGTGGAAACCATGTACGACGCCAACGGCATTGGGCTTGCCGCCATCCAGGTGGGCATCGCCAAGCGGGTTGCGGTCATCGACCTCGATCCGGGTGGCCCCAAGAGCAAGGTCATCTACATGGTCAACCCGCGCATCGTGGGCGCGTCGGGCGAACTGTCGACCTATAATGAGGGCTGCCTCTCGGTGCCGGAAGTGTGGGACGACGTGAAGCGCCCCGCCAGCCTGACGGTCGAATACACCGATGAAAATAACAAAGTGCAGACTGTGACGGCGGACGGGTTATTCGCGACCTGCCTGCAGCACGAGATCGACCACATCAACGGCATGTTGTTCATCGACCATCTGTCCAAGCTGAAGCGGTCCATTGCCTTGCGTAAATCGGCCAAGCTGAAGCGTCAGGATAAGGATTAGCTTGTGCCTTGTGATAAGGCTGGCCGATGAGCCTACGCCTCGCTTTCATGGGAACACCGGCCTTTGCCGTGCCAACGCTGGCCGAACTGATCGGCGCCGGGCACGACATTGCCTGCGTCTACTCGCAGCCGCCGCGTCCGAAGGGGCGCGGGCTCGCGGAAGAAAAATCCCCCGTCCATAAATTCGCGGACAGTGCCGGCATTCCCGTGCGCACGCCGGTGTCGTTGAAGGGCGCCGAAGAGCAGGAGGCGTTTGCCGCGTTGCAGCTCGATGCGGCGGTTGTGGTGGCCTATGGGCTGCTGCTGCCGCAGGCGGTTCTGGACGCGCCGAAACTGGGATGCATCAATCTGCATGGTTCGTTGCTGCCGCGCTGGCGCGGTGCGGCGCCGATTCAGCGCAGCATTATGGCGGGCGATGCCGAAACCGGCGTCATGGCCATGAAGATGGAAGCGGGACTGGATACCGGCCCGGTGCTGATGGCCGAGCGTGTCACGATTGGCCGCCGGACCTATGGCGAGCTGCACGACGAATTGGCGCGGCTGGGCGCCGATTTGATGGGACGCGCGCTAGGCGCACTGGAGCGCGGCGGTATCGAGCCGGTGCCGCAGTCCAGCGATGGTGTGACGTACGCCAAGAAGATCGACAAAGCGGAAACGCGTATCGATTGGACGCGTCCCGCAACTGAGATCGATTGCAAGATACGCGGGCTATCGCCTGCTCCCGGTGCTTGGTTCGAAGCGAAGGGCGAACGGATTAAACTGCTATTGGCCGAGCCGGTCGCCGGAACGGGAGCGCCCGGTGAAGTGCTGCCGGATTTCTCCATCGCATGCGGCCAAGGCGCGCTGAAACCCGTCACGGTCCAACGCGCTGGCCGCGGCGCCGCGGACTGGAATGCCTTCCTGCGCGGCTTCCCGCTGCAAGCCGGAGACAAGCTGCAATGATCCTCCCCTGCGAAGCGTATGCGGAGCGGGGGAGGGGGACCGCCGCAGGCGGTGGAGGGGGCGACCCCACGCGCCATCTAAAATTCATAAGCACGCCACCCTCTCCACATTCGTACTCGCGGCAGCCCCCTCCACCATGCTGCGCATGGTCCCCCCCGGATCAAGTCCGGGGCAGGCTCTCCCCCGCTTCGCAGGGGAGGATCTCGTAGTGCCTCGGTATCGGGTAACGGTGGAATATGACGGCGGGCCATTTGCAGGGTGGCAGCGGCAGGACAATGGGCCTTCCATTCAGGGTTCGTTGGAAGAGGCGATTTTCAAACTTTCGGCTGAGCGTGTTGGCGTAACCGGAGCCGGACGCACGGACGCCGGTGTGCATGCGCGCGGGCAGGTGGCGCATTTCGATCTGGTGAAGGAATTTTCCGGCGACAAGGTGCGCGATGCCCTGAACGCGCATCTACGACCCGCACCAATTGCCATTCTGGAAGCGGCAGTTGCCGCGCCCGATTTTCACGCGCGTTTTTCGGCTATCGGGCGGCATTACGAATATCGCATCCTCTGCCGCCGCGCGCCGCCGGCTTTGGATCGCGGCCATGTCTGGCATGTGTCGCGCGCGCTGGACGCGGACGCCATGCAGCAAGCGGCGCAGTGCTTTGCCGGCCAGCACGATTTCACGACGTTCCGTTCATCGGAATGCCAAGCCAAATCGCCGGTGAAAACGATTGATCGCTTCGATGTCTCGCGGCAGGGCGATGAGATTGTCTTGTACACACGCGCGCGGTCGTTTCTGCATCATCAGGTGCGTTCGATGACCGGAACGCTGAAGCTGGTAGGCGAAGGCAAATGGCGGCCGTCCGATGTCGCCCGCGCGCTCGAAGCCCGCGATCGCACACGCTGCGGCACCGTCGCTCCGCCCGACGGGCTGACGCTGCTCCGCGTTGATTATCCCTAACCTCCCTCGCCCTCCATGGCCGGGCTTGACCCGGCCACCTGGGGGAGAGGGTCGGGGTGAGGGGGAGTTCTATCCGTTGCTACGATCGCTGTGGTTGAGAGACCGCCCCCTCAACCCGACCTTCTCCCCCGAAAAGGGGAGAAGGGGTTTGCACACCACTTCCTGCGTCACAGCTGCTGCAGGTCGATTTGTTCGACAGCATCCAGGGAGATTTTGCGGCCGAGAAAGATTTCGCCGACGCGGGCGAAGCGTTCCGGGGCATCGGTGGCGAGGAAGCGTGGTGGCGTTGACGCGCCGTTCGCGGCGAGGCCATTTTGTTGTAGCAACGCTTCCACCGCAGCAGCAGTGGTTGCGGCGCTATCGACCAAGCGGATGTTTGGTCCGGCGACGTGCGCGATGACGTCTTTCAGCGCCGGAAAATGGGTGCAGCCGAGCACCAGGCATTCCGGTTGAGCGGTGTCTCTCGCAAGCAGCGGGTCTAGGTAACGCTTTGCCACAAGCTCCGCGATGGGGCCGTCCGTCAGGCCTTCTTCCGCGAGGGCGACGAACAACGGGCACGGTTGCTGCGTGACGGAGGCCGACGGGTTGCGCGCATGGATGGCGCGTTCGTAGGCGCCGCCTTTCACGGTGCCTTCCGTGGCTATGACCGCGATGCGTCCCGACGGCGCGGCGGCAACGGCAGCATCGGCGCCGGGTTCGATAACGCCGATCACGGGCGTCGGGGAAAGCGCTTCTGTCAGCGCGGGCAACGAGGTGGCCGATGCCGTGTTGCAGGCGACCACCAGCACCTTGATGTCGTATTTCATCAGCGCGCGGGCGCATTGCACGGCGTAGCGGCGGACGGTGTCGGCGCTTTTGCTGCCATAGGGAAGGCGTGCCGTGTCTCCCAGATAAACGAAGCTCTCGTTCGGCAGGCGCTCCATCAGCGCGCGCATGACGGTGAGCCCGCCCATACCGGAATCGAATACGCCGATGGGGCGATTGCTTAAATCGGTCATTGCGCGAAATAGAGCTCGAGCACCGTTTCATAAATGCGCGTGAGCGATTCTATATCCGTGAGCGCCGCACATTCGTCGGTCTTGTGCATGGTAACGCCCGGCAGGCCGAGTTCCGCCACCGGGCAAAAATCCTTGATGAAGCGCGCGTCCGATGTGCCGCCGGTGGTGGACAGTTCGGTCTTTGTGCCGGTTACGTGCGTAATGGCTTGCTCCAGAAGCCCGATAAAGGGACCGGGCTTGGTGACGAACGACACGCCGCTGACACTGTTGGCGATGCCGATTTCGCCGCCATGCGTGGCTTTCACCTCCGCAGCGATTTCCTCAATGCGCCGCATCAGCGAATCGGGTGTGTGCAAATCGTTGAAGCGGATGTTGAAGCCGGCGCGTATCTCGGCCGGCGTCACATTCACCGTGGGATTGCCGACATCAACGGTGGTGAAGGCCAGCGTCGAAGGCTCGAAATGCTCGCTGCCTTCGTCCAGCCGCCACGCGCAAATGCGCGCGATCAGATCGGCCATGATGGGAATGGGGTTGAGCGAGCGCTTCGGATAGGCGGCGTGGCCTTGTGTGCCTCTGACGGCGACGCGGAAATTCATGCTGCCGCGGCGGCCGATTTTGATCATGTCGCCGGTTTTCGCCACCGCCGTCGGTTCGCCGACGATGCAATGATCCAGTTTCTCGCCGCGCTCTTTCAGCCAGCTTAAGACCTTCACGGTGCCGTTGATCGCAATGCCTTCTTCGTCGCCGGTTATCAGCAGGCTGATGGAGCCCTGCGGCTTGCCGTTCTTCTCAATGTAACGCTGCAACCCTGCGACGAACGCCGCGATGGCGCACTTCATGTCGGACGCGCCGCGGCCCCACAACATACCGCCGTCGATGTCTGCCGCGAACGGATCGTGCCGCCATCCGCTTGCCTCGCCAACGGGCACAACATCGGTATGCCCCGCAAAGCAGAAATTCGGGCCGCTATCGCCCAGCCGCGCGTACAGATTTTCGACGGGGTCGGTATTCGGCGCTTCGAAGCGCAAACGGTGACACACAAACCCCAGCGGCTTGAGCGCGTCTTCCAGCACGCCAAGCGCACCTGCATCATCGGGCGTCACCGACGGACAGCGGATCAGGGCTTGCGACAGGATAATAGGATCGGTCACCGAATATTCCTCCCCTGCGAAGCGGGGGAGGGGGACCGCGAAGCGGTGGAGGGGGCCGCCGCGCGCTCGATGCTAGTCACGAAGCAACTCATTGATCGACGTCTTCGACCGCGTGCGTTCGTCCACTTGCTTGACGATCACCGCGCAATAGAGCGCCGGGCCGCCGCTGGCGCCGGGCTGGCTGCCGGGCACCACCACGGAATAGGGTGGGACCTTGCCGTAATACACGTCGCCATTGGTGCGGTTGATGATGCGGGTCGAGGCGCCCAGGAACACGCCCATCGAAAGCACCGAGCCTGTGCCGACGACGACGCCTTCGGCCACTTCCGAGCGCGCGCCGATGAAGCAATTGTCCTCGATGATGACGGGGCCCGCCTGCAGCGGCTCCAGCACGCCGCCGATGCCGGCGCCGCCGGAGATGTGACAGTTCTTCCCGATCTGGGCGCAGGAGCCGACGGTGGCCCAGGTGTCGATCATGGTGGCTTCATCGACATAGGCGCCGACATTCACAAAGGACGGCATCAGCACCACGCCCTTGGCGATATGGGCCGAGCGGCGGACGATGGAGCCCGGCACCGCGCGGAAGCCGGCCGTGCGGAAACGGTCCGCGTCCCAGCCCCTAAATTTGGAATCGACCTTGTCCCACCAATTGGCGCCGCCGGGGGCGCCTTCGATCGGGTACATGTCGTTCAGGCGGAACGACAGCAGCACGGCCTTCTTCAGCCATTGATGCACCTGCCATTCGCCATTTACCTTTTCGGCGACGCGCAGCTTGCCGGAATCCAGCGCTTCCAGGGCCGCTTCCACGGCATCGCGCTCAGGGCCGCGAGAGGTGGGGGAAAGCTTGTCGCGGGCTTCCCAGGCGGCATCGATGGTTTGCTGCAAAGTGCTGTCGGTCATGGCGAATGGTCCGTTAACGGGGGGCAGAAAATGCGGGGCGGAACATGGGCGAGCGGCCCGTTTCTGGCAAGGGCCGTGTCACCCCAATCCCCCGTTTAGAGGTCCCTTAAGCCGAACCGTGCACATTCCCCCCAGACGTTAAGGCCTGGGATGGAGCTCGGTATGGGACTTTGGAAGCGCCTGATGGGGAAGCTGCCCGATGAGCTGTCCTATGAAGAGGCACGTGCGGTTCTGGAATCCAGCAAGCGGTCCGGCGAGGAAGAACTGGCTTCGCGCGCCGATGCCGAACCGGAGATGCTTTATTATCTGGCGGAGCGGGGCGCGCCGAAGGTCCGCCGGAAAGTGGCGGCCAATCCGGCTACGCCCGCCGAAGCCAACCGCTTTCTGGCCGACGATGCCGACGATGATGTGCGTGCGGAGCTGGCCGGGAAAATCGGCCGGTTGCTGCCGGATTTTCTGAATTCCGAACGCGATCGCGTCTGTACGCTCACCTTGGAAACCTTGCGGAAGATCGCGGCCGATCAACTCGTCCGCGTGCGTTCGATTCTGGCGAACGAAATCAAATCGTTCGAATGCGTGCCCAAAGACGTCGTGCTGGCCCTGGCGCGGGATGTGGAACAGACCGTCAGCGTTCCGATTTTGGAATATTCGCCGCTGCTTTCTGATGCCGACCTGAGCGAGATCATGTCCAGCGCGCGGGCGCAAAGCGCGCTGGCCGCGGTGGCCCGCCGGCGCGGCGTCAGCGAGAAAATCTCAGAAGCCATTGTCGCCTCGCTGGATGTGGAAGCGGTTTCGGCGCTGCTCTCCAACCCGAGTGCCCACATTCGCGAAAGTACGATGGACCGGGTTATCGAGAACGCGGAACAGATCGTCGCCTGGCATGGTCCGCTGACAAAGCGTAGCGACCTGTCGCTTCGCGCGCTGCGCCGCATCGCCGGGTTCGTCGGCACGGCTTTGCTGCGGGACTTGACGGAGCGGCATGGGCTCGACGCGGAAACGGAGAAAGTCATCAAGCGCGCTCTGCGCGAGCGGCTGGACAGCGATGACGAAGCCGCCGAAAGCAAGGAAGATAAAGCGCGTAAAGAAGTGATGGCCGCGAAAGCCAAGGGCACGCTGAACGAGAGTTATGTCGAAGAGGCGGTGGAAGCCGGGCGGCGGGACGTCGTCATTGAAGCGCTTGCCGTGCTGACGGAAGCCGAGCGGCCGATGATCGAGAAAATATTTTCCGCGCGCAGCGCCAAGGCAGTGACGGCGCTTGTCTGGAAGG
Source organism: Alphaproteobacteria bacterium (assembly GCA_947473475.1). Taxonomy (GTDB): domain Bacteria; phylum Pseudomonadota; class Alphaproteobacteria; order Micropepsales; family Micropepsaceae; genus CAIYRG01. The sequence goes on along the minus strand of CANJBZ010000005.1, from coordinate 118,195 downwards.
CGGGCCTGCCCATGCGCATCGCGTTCAAGACGCAAACGATGGTGCTTAAGCTTCCCCACGACGAGTTGCTGCCGGCGCGCGCGGGAGTTTCATTCCCGCTCGGCGAAGACGAGATGCGCTGGCACCTGTCGTATTTCGGATTTGAGAAGGGGTAGTTTTGAATCACCTCCCCGCACGGGGGAGGTCGGCCTGCGAAGCGCGCTTGCGCGCGTAGCAGGCCGGGTGGGGGTAACTCTCCACAAACAACGTTCTGCCCAGCGAGTCATTGGCGCGGCAGACGCCGCGCCGCTGGGTGGGCGGCTCGGAGGCCGCCCATGGTGAGTAAAAGATCAGTCCGGGGTGATGATGGTGCCGGCGCCGAGTTCGGTGAAGAGTTCGAGCAGCAGCACGTGGGGGATACGGCCGTCGAGAATCACGGCCGCATGAACACCCATTTCCACCGCGTCGATGGCGGTTTCGATCTTGGGGATCATCCCGCCGGAAATCGTGCCGTCCGCGATCAGCGCCCGCGCCTGGCTGACCGACAAATGCGGGACCACTTTGCCTTCGCGGTCCATCACGCCTTCCACATCCGTCAGAAGGATAAGCCGCTCTGCCGCAATCGCCCCGGCAACCGCGCCTGCGACCGTATCAGCGTTGATGTTGTAGCTCTCCGCCTTGGGGCCGACGCCGATGGGCGCTACCACCGGGATGAGATCGGAGTTCAGGATCATCCTGAGGACTTCGGCGTCCACGCGCTCCGGTTCGCCGACAAAGCCCAGATCGATGGTGGTCTTCTCGCCGGTCTTGGGATCGATCTTGGTCTTCCCGACCTTGCGGGCAACGATCATGTTGCCGTCTTTGCCGGAAATGCCGACGGCGCGGCCGCCCTCGGCATTGATGCCGGCGACGATCTGCTTGTTGATGCTGCCCGAGAGCACCATCTCGACGACTTCCATCGCCGCTTCATTGGTCACGCGCAGGCCGTCGACGAAGGACGATTCGATATTGAGCCGCTTCAGCATCGCGCCGATCTGCGGACCGCCGCCATGCACGACGACCGGATTGATGCCGGTCATTTTCATCAGCACGATGTCCTGGGCGAATTCCGTCGGGACGCCGCCTTCCATGGCGTGGCCGCCATACTTCACGACGATCGTCTTGTTGTCGTATTTCAGGATGAAGGGAAGCGCCTCGACCAGCACGCGGGCCGTCGCACGCAAGCGCGCGATCTGACGCAAATTGCCATCGTTGCCGCGCGTGGTGTCTTCCGGAACGCTCATCGACCCACCCCTGCCAGAGCACGATCCGATGAATCGGATCATGCTGTAGATTCCTTAGTTTGGCGCGCAATCTATCGACGAACCGGCGTCCACTTCGTCGGATTGCGCTCTAATTGGCGCGGAGGCTTAAAGCTCCGCGCCTTCTGCGTCAAAGGCAAACATGCGCCGCAGGGTTAATGGAGCGCCAGCGCCGCAAGGCTGGCGCGCAAATCCGCGATCCCCGTGCCTTTCTCGGCCGAGGTGGCGAGCAGCTCAGGGTACGCCGCGGTGTGGCGGTCGGCCTCGCGCTTGGTTTCCGCCGCGATCGCCGTAAGCTCGCCGGGGCTAAGCTTGTCGGTCTTGGTCAGGACAAGCTGATACGAGACAGCCGCGCGGTCGAGCATATCCATGACCAGCACATCGTGGGGCAGGGGCGCCCGGCGCGAGTCGATCAGAAACACGACGCGGCGCAGGCTCGGCCGCCCGCACAGATAGGCAAAGATCAGCTCCGTCCACTTGTCGGACTCGGCCTTGGACACCTTCGCATAGCCATAGCCGGGCAGGTCGGCGAGCATCAGCCGCCCGCCCAGGCGGAAGAAGTTGATCTCGCGGGTGCGGCCCGGCGTGTTGGACACGCGCGCCAGCGTTTTGCGGCCGGTGAGCGCATTGACCAGACTCGACTTGCCGACATTGGAGCGGCCGACAAAGGCCACCTCCGGAATCCGGGTTGGGGGTATGCCGGACAGGTCGGCAGCGCCACGCTCGAACACGCATTCCTGCGCGAACAGCATACGGCCCGTTTCTAAAGCTTCGGTGCGCGCCCGGCGCGCGTTCAGGTCTTCCATGTCAATCCGGCGGTCCGGCCGGCTTTTCCGGTGCTGCGCCGCGCCTCAATCGCGCGCCCATGCCGCTCAAGCGGTCCAGGAAATCGACCGGCGTGCCGGTGGAGCGCATGATGACGACCTGTTGGATGATCGAAAGGAAGTTGTTCCAGCTCCAATAGATCACCAGCCCAACCGGGAAGTTGGCCATCATGTAGGTAAAGATGAGCGGCATGAAGGCGAAAATCTTCTGCTGCGCGGGGTCGGCCGGCGGCGGATTCAGATTGGTCTGAACCCACATCGTGGCGCCCATGACGATGGGGAAGACGCCGAGCATCAGGTACGACGGAGGCGTGAACGGAATGAGCCCGAACAGATTGAAAATCGAGGTCGGGTCTGGCGCGGAAAGGTCCTTTACCCAGCCGAAGAAGGGCGCGTGCCGCATGTCGATGGTGACGAGCAGAACCTTATACAGCGAGAAAAACACCGGGATCTGGATCAGCATCGGCAGGCAGCCCGCCAGAGGATTGACCTTCTCCTTGGCGTAAAGGGCCATCATCTCCTGCTGCTGCTTGGCCTTGTCGTCCTTGAAGCGGGCGCGCAGCCGTTCCATTTCAGGCTGCAGCTTCTTCATCTTGCTCATCGAGCGATACGAAGTGTTCGCGAGCGGGAAGAACAGCGCCTTCACGAAGACGGTGAAGATCAGGATGGCGATGCCGAAATTTCCGACATAGCGATAGAGAAAGTCGATCGCCATAAACATCGGCTTGGTGATGAACGAGAACCAGCCCCAATCCACCGCCATATCGAAACGCTGGATGCCGAGCGTGCGCGAATAATCGTTGACGAGGTCCACGACCTTGGCGCCGGCAAAAAGATGATGCACGACGGTCTGCGAACCGTTCGGTGCGATGGTCTTCGGCTTCATGGTGAAGTCGGACTGATAGGCCTTCACACCGTTTGCGTCATAGGCCTTGTAGGTTGCGGTCAGTTGTTCCGACTGCGGTGGCGCGACGGCGGCCATCCAATATTTGTCGGTGATGCCGACCCAGCCGCCCATGCTGTCAAAACGCTGCGTCTCGTTGGTCTTGCCAAGATCGTCATAGGTCGGATCCTTCAGCGTGCCGCCGAGTACGCCGATAAAGCCTTCATGCACAACCCAATAGCGCTGCTCCGGCGGCAGATTGTGACGTGAGACCAACCCATACGGATACATCGTGACCGGCTGGGCCGAGTGGTTGTCCACGGAATCGGTGACCGTGAACATGTAGTTCTGGTCGACCGAAATGCGCCGCGTGAACGCGAGGCCTTGACCGTTGTCGTAAGCCAGCTCGACGTCCTTGCCGGGGGCGAGCTGGTCGCCCTGCACCAAGCGCCATTGGGTGTTCGCATCCGCGCCTTTTTGCTGCGCGCCCGCATCGGCGATCCAGCCGAACTCGGCGAAATAGGGATGCTCGGCTTGCAGCGGGGACAGCAGCTCGATCTCAGGGCTCTTAGGGTCGGGTGTCACGTGGTAGTGCTTCAGCCGCAAATCGTCGAAACGGCCGCCGGTCAGATTGATCGACCCGGCGAGGGTCGGTGTGTCGATCGAAGCGCGTTCCGATGCCGCTTTCAGCGCGGCATCGCGCACCAGTTTTTGCCCCGCTTGCGGCACTGCTCCCGCACCGGGTTGCGCCGAGGGATTGGCTTTCTGCTGCTGGGCAATTTCCTGCTGCTTAAGCTGTTCGGGCGTCGGCTTCTGTGGGCCCACGAAATATTGCCAGCCGAAGACCACGGCCATGGACAGCACGATGGCAAGAATCAGGTTGCGCTGTTCGGACATGCTGTCTCCGGTCGGTCAGTGCTTATGGCTTTGGTGCGGAACGGGGTCGTAACCCGAACCGCTACCCAGCCATTTGATGGGATGGCAGCGTGCAAGCCGCTTCGCTGCAAGCCAGCTGCCCTTCAATGGCCCGTAAAGGGTCAAGGCTTCAAGCGCGTAAGCGGAACAGGACGGGCTAAAGCGGCAGGCGGGCGGTAAAAACGGAGAGAGCGCGTAGCGGTAGGCGTGGATCGGTGCGCCCAACATCGCGATGGCCAGGCGGCGCGGCAGACGCTGCAATGTCTTAAGCATCGCGCGGCCCTCTTTCGCCTTCGGCCCTTGCCGCGGCGTTACGCGCCCCATCACGGTTAAGAGCGGCCCGGTCAAGAGCGGCATGGGCAGCGTTGATCGCTTTCTCCATATCCTGGGTGAGTAGGGCAAAGGGACGCAACAGGGTCGCGGTTCGGGCGACCAGAACATAGTCATGCCCTTCGCGGCCTAAAAGAGGAAGGGTGGCTGCCGCTGCCGCGCGCAGGCGCCGCTTGGCCCGGTTGCGCTGGACGGCGCCGCCCACTTTGCGGCTGGCGGTGAACCCCACGCGCAGCGCGCCAAGCTTCGGCACAGGCGATCCGCAAAGTTCGAGCCCGAGCGCAGCCTGGGATTGGCGGCGGCCCTTCTGCGCCCGCAGGAAATCGGCGCGGGTTTTCATGTGTTCGAGTGTCAGCTTGGCGGGCGCCGCTGGCAGTGGCGGCACAGAGGCGTCGGTGATCAGGCCGAAAGCCGCTTGCGGCCTTGGGCGCGGCGGCGCGAAATCACTTGGCGGCCCTTTTTGGTGGCCATGCGATGCCGGAAGCCATGCCGGCGCTTGCGGACGATTTTGCTCGGCTGATAGGTGCGCTTCACGACGGGGATCTCCGCAAAAAGGCCGGTTTATCGACAAAAGAGCCGTGCTTCTAAGCGGCTGGACTGGCGGTGTCAACCGGAAGCGGCGGGTACACCCACCGCTTCCGGTTACACGAGGCATTACTGAATGGTGGCGATGGCGACGTGGTTGACGCCGCTTTCCGCCATAACAAGGCCTTTACCGTCGGCCGTGGGCATCATGTTGCGCACGACGCCGCCGCCGGAAGGCAGGACCGGGAAGGTCTGGAACTTCTCGGATTTGGGATCGAAGCGGACAAGGCCGTTCGGCTTGGTGTTGCCTTCGTCGTACCAGACGATGCCGTTCAGCGTGGTGATGCCATAGGGCTGGGACTTCGGACCGCCCGGCGAGGCCCATTCCTTGGTCGCGCCGTTCTTGGTGTCGTACATGCCCAGATAGCCGCGCGAGTAATCCGAAATCCAGATCACGTCGTTGGCGTCGATGGCGATGCGGCGCGGGCGCGTGGCGGTGTTCGGCAGGTTAACTTCATGGATTTCCATGGTTTTTTCGTCGATCCAGGCCAGCTTCGGCTTCTGCCATTCGCTGAACCAGAGCTTGCCCTTGGAATCGAACACCATGCCGTAGGGGGCCGCCTTTTCGGTCGGAACAACGGCCAGCTTCACGTCGCCGGTCTTCGGATCGAGACGGCCCACCATGTTGCTGTTCTGGCTGGTGAACCAGAGGATGCCGTTCTTGTCGAAAAGCGGGGTGTGCGGGTCGCGGGCAGCGCCGGTCTTATATTCGGTGAACTGGCCGGTCTTCGGGTTCAGCTTGCCGATATAACCTTTGAAGTTGCCCGTGTACCAAACGTTCCCTTCCTTATCCATGGTCAGGCCATGGGGGCCGGAAATGGGGGTCTTGGTCTTGAAGACGTCGAACTTGCCGGTCTTCGGGTCGAGATGGCCGATATAGCTGCCCATGTGGGCGGTGTAGAACATGGTGCCATCGGGCGCGGCCAGCGGATCGTGCGGACGCGAACCCGGAACCGGCAGTTCCCATTCCTTGATGCTGACCTTCACCGGGCCGGCAACAGCCTTGAACGGGTTGCCGGGCTTTTCCGGGAAACTTTTGACCAGATAATCGATCATGGGCTGCACTTGGTCGGGCGTGAGAGAGGCGCCCGCATTCATCATCATGTGAACATTGTTGGCCCATTCAGCGGCGTTGTAGTTGCCGTACACGATGCGGCCCAGTTCATGGCACGTCGTGCAGTTCTGCTCGACAACGGCCTTCATCGGGCCTGCCGGAAGCTTGCCGACGTCAGGATCGTTGGTCTGTGCCGCGGCGGGCAGCACGGCGGCGGCCGCAATGGCGGCAGCGAATATCAATTTCGTCATGGGGTCCCCTTTGGGAAGCGTTTCCGGCCAAAGCCGCGCGGAATTTAGAGGAAGCGTCCCTGCCTGCCAATACGGCAGAGAAAAGTTAAGCTGAGACGCACGGGTTTCCGCGCATCTCAGCCCAACGCTCGCACGATTCGACCGAAACTGGCCGCTAAACTTTACTGAATGTAAGCAATCGCGACTTTGTTCTCTCCGCTCTCGGCCATGACGATGCCCTTCTTGTCAGCTGTGGGCATCATGTTGCGCACCACGCCGCCATTGGGGATCACAAAGGTCTGGAAGCTTTCGGCTTTCGGATCGAAGCGTACCAGCCCATTCGGATGGGAATGGCTTTCCGAATACCAGACGATCCCGTCGATGACGGTGATGCCATAGGGCTCAGACTTCGCGCCGCTGGGCGAAAGATACTCCTTCACCAGCTTGCCGGTCTTGGTGTCGAATTTCCCGAGATAGCCGCAGTCGAAATCCGTGTACCAGATGACGTCATTGGCATCGATCGCGATACGGCGCGGACGCGCCCCTTCCGGCAATGGATACTCGGTAATGTTCATGTTCTCGTCGAGGCTGGCGAGCTTGTTCGTGCCGAACAGGTCGATCCAGAGCGTCCCCTTGGTGTCGAAGACCGTGCCGTAAGGCAGCGCCTTCGGCGTCTTCACGGTGACGAGCTTGATTTCACTCGTCTTCGGGTCGAGCCGGCCGACCATGTTGGAGCCCTGCACGGTGAACCAGAGGCGGCCTTGCTTGTCGAACATCGGCGTGTGCGGGTCGCGCGCCTTGGGGTCCGGCATCTTATATTCGGTGAACTGGCCGGTTTTGACGTCGAGTTTGCCGATGTAGCCTTTGAAATTACCCGTGTACCAGACGTTGCCGTCTTTATCGGCGGCCAGGCCGTGCGGGCCCGAGATCGGCGTCTTGGTCTTGTATTCCGTGATTTTGCCGGTCTTCGGGTCGAGATGGCCGAGGAGGCTGCTGCGATGACCGGTGTACCACATCGTGCCGTCCGTCATGGCCAGCGGGTCGTGCGGGCGCGTGCCGGCGGTCGGCAGGTCCCATTCCTTGACCTCAACCTTCGCCGGGCCGGAAACCATCTTCAGCACCGGCTCTTTATGCGCCGGGATTTTGGCCAGGAATTTCTTCAGTTGTGCTTTCTCTTCCGGCGTAACCGGGGCGCCGACGTTTGTCATCCCATCGACGACATGGTTCCATTCCTGGGCGTCATGGTCGGCCGTCACCACGCGCTCCAGCGTGTGGCAGACGGTGCAGGCGCGCTGCATGATCTCCCGCTCCGGCCCTTGAGGAAGCTTGTTCAGATCAGGGTCGGCGGCATTTTGCGCCAAAGCGGGCAGGATCAGGCCGAGGCAGGCGACAGCGCCGAGGAGCGCGGTTCTGGACATGGGTGTTCCCCGTAAAATGTGTGCGTGCTTTTTTACCGCAACTCGGGGGGCTTTGCGGTAATCACGGGAGCGTGAGGCTCGGGCCTCGCTGTGCAAAAATGCGCGAGGTGCCGCCCTATCGGTCATTTGTCCTACTTCTGGCGGATATTCGTCCGGCCCGGACACCCCCTCCCCAACGCCGGAGGGCGGGGATGGCTCCGGCCCGCTGAGGCACCATATTTTTATGAAGCGGCATGATTTTGCCCGGAATCTGGTGTTACCTGACGGAATGTTGAAGGAACTGGAAAGGCCCAGAACGGGGTGGCGGCTGGCGATGTACAGCCTGTCCGGCCGGCTCCTTCTGCTGACCATTCTGTTCGTCATGCTGAGCGTGGCGCTGATCTATTTTCCTTCGGTCGCCCGCTACCATCATCAGTTGCTGCAAGACCGGATCAACTCGGCGCAGCTCGTCATCCTCCCGTTCACAGAGGCGCCGGGACAACAATTGTCGGCAAACTTGCGCAAGCAGCTGCTCGATCGCGCGGGTGTCGAAGCGGTGATTTTGCGTGGTGGGGGCCAGCACGAACTGTTTCTAGTGGGGCCTCAGCCGCCGGACATCCAGGCCGAATATGATGGCGGCGAAACCGACCTGATCGAACAAATTGAGGATGTGATCGGCGCAATGTTCGCCGCGCCGCGCCGCACGATCAGCATCACCGCCCAGACCGGTATCGGTCAGGGCGCCAGCATCGTTGTGGTCGCTAATGAAGAACCCATTCGCGCCGCGCTGTTTGTGTTCTCGACGCGTGTCCTGGCGCTTTCCATTTTTGTTTCGGCGCTGACGTCGCTTCTGGTTTTCGTCAGTCTGTATCTGATCCTGGTGCGGCCGATGCAGCGCATCACCGCCGCCATGATCAACTTTCGCAACAATCCCGAAGACCCGGCGCGTATTCTCACGCCCTCGACGCGGCGTGATGAAATCGGCACGGCCGAACGGGAATTGTCGACGCTGCAGCACGAGCTTTATGGCTTCCTGCAGCAGAAGACGCGGCTCGCCACGTTGGGTCTTGCGGTCGCAAAGATACAGCACGACCTGCGCAACATTCTGTCCAGCGCCCAGATCGCATCGGACCGTCTCGTCGCAAGCCACGATCCCGTCGTTAGGCGCGTGGCGCCGCGATTGGTGGCTGCTTTGGATCGCGCCATCAATCTCGCAACCAACACGCTTCGTTATGGCCGCGCCGAGGAGCGCAAGCCGCAACGCATGCGGCTTCTGCTGGGACCCTTGATGGACGAAGTCGCATCATCGGCGCTTCCCGAGGAAGGAGAAATCGCGCTGGAGAAGCGCATTCCGCAAGAGCTGGAAATCGACGCCGATTCCGAGCAGCTCTTTCGCGTGCTGCTTAATCTGCTCAGCAACGCGCGGCAGGCGCTTGAAGCGATGCCTGCGGATGGGAAGAGCAAGAAGGGTATTCTTGTGGAGGCGTGGCGCAAGTTCGACACGGTTGTCATCGAGATTGCCGACAACGGCCCAGGTATTCCCGCGAATGTGCGTGAGCGGCTGTTTCTTCCGTTCTCGGGCACAACGCGAAGCGGCGGTTCCGGCCTCGGCCTCGCCATTTCGCGTGAGCTGATTCAAGCCCATGGCGGCGAACTCGCGCTGGTTGCTTCCAGCGCAGCCGGAACGCGGTTCAAACTGACCGTGCCGGACCGCAAGGGCGTCTGAAGGCTGGAGTTAGTAGGTTAAGAGAAAATTCTATCCCTCACCATGGCCGCCTCAAGGGCGGCCATGGTGAAATGGGTTTTGTGACAGCGCGAAGATTTTATGAACGATCAGACTACGCCGGCAGTTTGGGCATGGTCGCTGTTACGCTTGGCCGGGTGATATGCCGTTGCAGATAGGCTGAAAGATGCGGGTTGTTCGCCAGCATGGGACCGCTTTCGGGCATGCGCGCAAGATAGAAGAGAATGGGCAGCAAGTTGATGTCGGCCAGCGTGAACGACGCATTCACGAGGTAGCCGGTTTTCGCAACCGCCTTGTCGAGAATCGTGAGCTGCGCCTCCATCCTCGCGAGCGAGCCTTCGATCTGCGGGCGGTTCGGACTGCCGTCGGGCGTGCCGGGAAAAATATAGCCGAGCAGGTACTGACGCACGCAAACCGGATCGATGCTGGTGTTGACCAGCGAAATCCATTGTTCGGCCAGCGCGCCCGCCACTGCGTCGCGCGGCGCAAGCGGCGGTCCGTCAAAGGCATGGTCGATGTAGAAGTAGATGGCGCGCGACTCGCAAAGCCTGACGTCGCCATGACGCAGCACGGGCATCTTTCCGAAGGGATGAATGGCTGAGATTTCCGGCGAATGAGCGGCGGCTACAACCAGTTTATGCGGAACGCATTTTTCTTCGCAGGCGATACGCGCCGCCCAGACGTAAGTGCTGATCGGACGTCCGATGATTTCCAATTCGGCCATTGCTGCGCCCCCATTGCGGTGATGCCGCAAATGAGAGCACAGCTGAGACGAAATCGCAGCAAAGAATGAACATGGCTTGGGACCCGCAAACCTATCTCGCCTTCTGCGCGGAGCGCACACGCCCCGCCGCAGATCTGCTGGCGCGCATTCATTTGCCGTCGCCGCAACGCGTCGTCGATCTGGGTTGCGGCCCGGGCAATTCCACGGCCCTGCTGCGAGCGCGCTGGCCCGATGCACATATCACTGGCGTCGACTCCTCACCCGAAATGCTGCGCGACGCGCGTGTCAGCGGGGTGAAGGCGGACTTTGTCGAAGGCGATATCCGGAACTGGACGCCCGATGCGCCCTGTGACGTCATCTTTTCCAATGCCGTCCTGCAATGGCTGGGCGACCATGACGGGTTGATCCCGCGCCTGTTCTCGTTCGTCCGTCCAGGCGGGGTTTTAGCCTTCCAGGTGCCCAGAAATTACGACGAACTCTGCCAAGTGCTCGTGCGGGAAGCGGCGGCCGATTCTCGCTGGTCCGGCCATCTCGTGGGCGTTCGGGACTGGTGGAACGGGTTGGCGCCGGAAAACTACTACGACTTGCTGTCGCGGCAGGCTCAGTCGGTCGACCTGTGGGAGACCCGCTACTTTCATGTTGTTGCCGGCGAGGACGCGGTCTTCCACTGGATGATGGGGACAAGTTTGCGACCCTTTGCGGCGGCGCTCGCGTCACCGCTACGAGAAGAATTTCTCAATCATTACAAAGGTCTGCTGTCGACCGCCTATCGTCCGCGCGCGGATGGGAAGACAATCCACCGGTTTCTGCGGCTCTTTTTGGTCGCGCAAAAATCGACCGACATTACAGTCACGTAATGGTACCGCGAGTTTCATCACGCGATTGTGGCAAAGCTGGCGCATTTTTCGCTTGAACACTTACAAAAATGTAACGGGGACGCCGCTCGCGATCTGGGCATATTCAAGGTCTCAACCAAGGAGGCCATTAATGGCTAATGACATCTTGAAGTCGCTCGACAATGCCCTTGCCAATGTCCAGCAGGACCGTCGCGGTTTCCTCCGCACGATGCTGGTCGGCTCTGCCGTTGCGGCGATCCCGGCGATGACCACGCAGGCCGTTGCTCAGGAAGGCGAAGGCGAAGAAGGCAAGAAGAAGAAGAAAAAGAAGAAAGAAGGCGAGTGATCGTCTGACGTCTTTTTCTTTTGAATTGCGTAAAAAGACGGCCGTGTATTCCCAAGGGGATGCACGGTCGTCTCTTACTTTCTGACGTTTGCCCAGAAGCTCATCGATGGCCAATCCGAAAATCCACCCTGCCATTCTCCTGTCGCCTGTCGAGAATGGATACGTTGCCTACGATCCCGCTTCCGACAAACTGCATCAGCTCAATCCCATGGCGGCATTGCTTGCGGAACTGAGCGATGGCGACCGCAGCGTGGAAGACGTCGAAAATCTGGTGCGGCCGCTGCTGCCGCCCGATGGCGTGGACGCCGTCAAACGCTGGTTCGACGAAGGCGCGAAATCCGGTCTTCTCGTCTCCAGCGATGCTGCGCTTGGCGCGCATCGCGAATTTACGGGCGCGGAACTTTACGCTCTCGCCAAACGCCTCAAAGAATATGGAAATGTGCAGCCGGCTTATCTCTGCACAAAAAGGGCCGTCGAACTCAATCCGGCGGATTGGGACGCCTGGTACGATCTGGGCGATCTGTGTCAGTCGGTTGGCCGCCGTGAGGAGGCTCGCGAGGCCTATCAGAAATATTTCGATACCCACCCCGAGGATGCGGAAATCGAGCATCTGTTGATTGCATTGCGTGACGAGGCGCCGCCCGCGCGCGCGTCCGATCGCACCATCCAGCAGATCTACAAGGACTTCGCCTGGAACTATGAAACGCGCATGCGTGAGGACCTCGAATATAAGGGTCCCGAACGCATTGCCGATGCCGTTCACGCGGTCATGCCCGAGCCGTCAAACCTGAAGATTCTCGATCTCGGTTGCGGCTCCGGTCTTTCCGGGATCACGCTTAAACCGTGGGCTCGCGAATTGACCGGCGTCGATCTCTCCCCGGAAATGCTGGAGATCGCCAGGAAGCGCGAAATCTACGACCGGCTGGAAGTCGGCGAGATCACGCAATGGCTCAAGGCGAGCGCCGAGCCCTTTGAGATGATCGTGTCCTGCGACGTGATTATCTATTTCGGCGATCTGCATGAGCTTGTCGCGTTGGCAAAGAGCCGGCTGGTGCCCGGCGGGCATTTTGTCTTCTCGATGGAACGCGGTCAGACCTATCCCTTCCGCATCACCGATACGGGCCGCTACGAGCACCATCCCGATCACGTTCGCGACGCCGCTGCTGCTGCGGGACTTCACGTCGCGAATCTGGAAGAAGCGTTCCTGCGCATGGAATACGGTGCGGTGGTGACCGGTCTTTTCGCGGTGCTTAGGAAATAGCGCGCCGGCCCGAACGCTCCAGCATATCGACGAAGGCTTGTTCGAGCTGCCGCGTGTAGTGGGCGGTATCGAACAAGGGCTGCGTTTGCCGGTTGGCGGCGAGCTTCGCTTTCAGGTCGTTGAGTGTGCGCGGGTTGTTGGCAAGCTCCAGCGCAAGCGCCTGATATGAGGCCAGCGAATCCGTTACCAGTTCCGGTAGGCCGGCGGCGTGCAGCAGGCTTGCTCCGACCCGGCCTGCAAAGCTGCGCCCTTTGCATGTAATCAGGGGCAGTCCCGCCAGCAGTGCATCGACCGCCGTCGCGTGCGCATTGTAGGGCAGCGTGTCGAGGAACAGATCGGCGCAAGCCAGCCGCGCGAGATGATCCGATGGGCTGGCGACAAGCGGCGCAAAGATCAGGCGCGAAGGATCAACGCCGCGGGCTTGCGCCTCCCGCGCCAGATTTCGCGCCGCTGCCGCATTCGCGCGCGATAGCCACAGGACGCTGCCATTCGTCTGGCGCAAGAGATTCATCCAGATCGCGAAAACGTCCGGCGAGATTTTGTAGCTGTTGTTGAAACAGGCAAAGACGAAAGCATTGTCCGGCAGACCGGCCATCGCGCGGTCGATGCTATTTTCCGCGATCCGGCTATCGTCGATAGGCAAATAACTGCCCGGCAGTGCGATCACCTTCTCGCTGTAGCGGGATCGGTCGGGATTCGGAATAACGATATCGTCGGCAACAATGTAATCCATATAGGGTGCCGCCATGGTGCCGGCGAATCCGAGATAGTTCACCTGAACCGGCGCGGGACGCGCGGCAAAGATTGCGGTGCGGTGGTCGGCCGTGAAACCCATCAGATCGACGGCAATGTCGATTTCCATCTGCCGCATAAGCCGCGCGGCATCCGCATCGGTGTGACGGCTGACATCCACAAATCGATCGCAGGCGCGTTCAAGGCGGCCCCGCAATGCGCTTTTGTCATCGGGGCCCCAGGAAATCGCCGTAATCTCAAAACGCGTGCGGTCGTGCCGTTCCAGAACACTGGCAAGAGCCTGGCCCACCGCGTGGTTGTGGAAATTGGCGGACGCGTACGCGATGCGAATTTTGTCGTGCCGGTAGGTTTCGCCGCGCCACAAGGGTGCAGCGGCGGGAGGAAATTTTTCTGTAATCCAAATGCCCGCGCAGGCTTGTTGTTCCTCCGGACTATTGGACAGCGCCAGAAACTCGAAAGGGTTGATGACCGGCGCATGGTTCCGCACGCTCGCAACGATACGCGCACGTTCCTCGTCAAGGTTTCGCCAGTCGCAGCATTGCAGTTTTGAAAAAGCGAGATCTCCGAACGCGTAGGGATGGAACGGCTCGCGAGCAATCACGGCCTCAAAGCCGCCAATCGCTTCTTCGAAGCGGCTCAGTTCGAACAGCGCGTTGGCGCGGCCCTTGAGCGCTCCCGCATTGCCGGGTTCAATCGCCAACGCTTGCTCGTAGCTGGCGAGCGCATCGGCCGCGCGCTGTGCTCCGATCAGCGCATTCCCCCTGTTCAGCAGGACTTGAAAGGTTTGCGGGCGAAGCGTGAGCGCGCGGTCGTAACAGGCGATGGCCTCTTCAAAGCGTCCCAGCTCCGATAACGCGTTGCCGCGATTGTTCCAGCCTTCAAACAAAGAGGGATTGATGCCAAGCGCCGCATCGAAGCTTTGCAAAGCTTCTGCGTGCCGCTTCAACGCCAGCAAGATTGCGCCGCGGTTGCATAAGGCTTCGACAAAGTGCGGCGCAATTTCGATGGCCCGGTCGAATTCGGCAAGGGCCTGTTCGATCTGGTTTGCCTGCGCCAGCGAGCACGCGCGCATATAGGCCGTCGCCGCGCTTTGCGGGACGCTGGCAGGCTGACGCGGTGGCGCTGTATTCGCTACGAAGTCGGCGGGCGGCTCGCCCCTCTGCCATCGTTCCCACATGGTGGCGAAAGCGGCTTCCAGATTTCGCGTGTAGCGGGCGGTATCGAACAACGGCGCCGTATCGCGGTTCGCGGCAAGCTTTGCTTTCACGGCAGCGAGCCGGTCTGGCGCGCGCGCATACTGCAAGGCGGCGTTTTCGTATTCGTCCAAGGAGTGCGTGATCAATTCTGGCACGTTCAGTGCCGAGAGCAGACTTGCGGCAACGCGCGATGCAAAGACCGGCCCGAGAGTCGTCAAAACCGGAAGCCCCATCCAGAGCGCGTCGCTTGCGGTGGTGTGCGCGCCATAGGGTTGCGTGTCGAGGAACAGATCCGCCAGACGTTGCCGGGCCAGATACTGAGCGGCATTGACACGTGGCGCGGCGATGATGCGATCGGCGTCGACGCCTGCGGCCTCTGCTTCCCGTTTGAGATTTGCGATGGCCTCTGCACTGTCTTCGAGCAGCCAAAGAACGCTGCCCTCAACGTTGTGCAGCAGCCGCATCCAGATCGCGAAGATCGGCGGCGTGATCTTGAAATTGTTGTTGAAGCAGCAAAATACAAAGCCGCTTTCAGGCAGTCCGGCGTCTTTGCGCGAAGGCGGCTCGACGGTAAGCACGCGCTTGGAATCGTTGCACTGGTACGTGTCGGGAAGAAAGGCGATCCGCTCGCTGTAAAAGGAACGCTGTTCCTCTGGAATAACCACGCGGTCGGCGATGAGGTAGTCCATATAGGGCGCCGCCATCGTGCCGGGATAACCCAGATAATTCACTTGGATCGGCGCCGGGCGGAAGGCAAAAATGCGCGGGCGCTTGTCTTGCGTGTAGCCCTTCAGATCGACGGCAATGTCGATTTCCATCTGGCGCATGATCTGCGCTATCTCGGCATCGGTGCGGCCACGCACATCGATGAAGCGGTCAAAGGCCGAAACGAGACGCGCGCGCATGGTGCTTTTGTCGTCCGGCCCGAACGAGATGGCGATGATTTCAAATCGCTGCCGGTCATGCGTCTCAATGACGTTGGCGATGAGTGCTGCGACCGCATGCGAATGGAGGTCCCCCGACACATAGGCCACGCGAATTTTTTCATGCCGGTACCGGCCGCCGCGCCATAAGGGAGCGGCGGCCGCAGGGGCTTCATAGGCCGTCCAAATGCGCGCGCATTGGAGCTGTTCTGCCGGAGACGACGAGATCAGGAGATTGATGAACGGGTCGCAAACGCGCTTTGCCGCGGCGAGGCCGGAAGAAATCGCAAGCGTGTCCTGATCCCATTGGCGCCAATCGCAAACGCTTAGGCGATACAGGCACAAATGGCCCCGCGTGTATGCAAGCTCTGGATCTATAGCGAGCGCCTTGGCCGCGTCGGCGGCCGCTTCCGAAAACTGTTTCCGGCTCGCATGCAACGCCGCGCGATTGATCAGCGCGTCGGTAAAACGCGGTTCAGCCGCGGCCGCCTTGGTGAAGGCGGAGATCGCATCGTCTGTCCGGCCAATGGCTTGCAGGATGCGGCCACGATTGTTTAGGGCCGATGCATTCTTTGGATTGAGCATGAGAACCAAGTCAACGCTCTCGAGCGCGGCGTCGAAGCGTCCCAGCGCCGTCAGCGCTGTGGCCCGGCTCAGCTGCCCTTCGACAAAATCCGGCTTGTGGGCGAGCGCTGCGTCGAAGCAGGCCAGCGCCTCCGCCGCCCGGTCCAGGCGCATCAGCGCCGAGCCGCGGGTAAAGTACGCTTCAGGCGATGCCGGATTGAGACGCAATGCTTCCGCGGTCAGGCGCTCGGCTTCCGCGAAATGCCCGCTTTGAAAATAGAGATAGCCGAGCCCAAACAACGCCGGAAAGTGACGCGGATTGGCGCGCAGAACTTCCCCGTAGAGCCGGGCCGCTTCGGCAAAATTGCCCGAGCGATGGGCGCGCGCTGCCGCTTGGAAGACGCTGTCGTTCATTCATGCCCGCAGAGTCAGGTTGCGCCGGCAGGGTTTTGCGCGGCATCAACCCGCATCGTCAATCGCCAAGCGCCACGCCCTCGCGCCGTGGATCGGCGCCGCCCTCATATCCGCCGCTGACACGGCGAATGCCGTTCACCCCCGAATCGAATTTTACGGGCCGCACCTGATGTCCCATCGCGGTCAAAGCGGGCGTCAGCGTTTCCAGCTGCATGCCGCGCTCGATCAGCGTGGCGCCGTTCAAATTGATATGGCGCGGGGCCGCCGCGACTTCGGGCATGGACAATTTCGCGTCGATCAAATTGACGATGGCTTGCGCTACATAGCCGATGATTTGCCGCCCGCCGGGCGAACCGACCGCTGCGAAGAACTTTCCGTCGGGGTCGAAAACGATCGTAGGCGACATGGCGCTAAGTGGCCGCTTTCCCGGTGCAGGCGCGTTGGCGACGGGCTTGCCGTCGATGATGGGCTCATACGAAAAGTCCGTAAGCTGATTGTTCAGCAGAAAGCCGCCCGCGGCAATCTGAGCGCCAAAAGCCGCTTCCACGGAGGTCGTCATCGAGACGGCTTCGCCTCGGTCATCCACCACAGCAAGGTGGCTGGTGCCCTGTTCGATCTGTGGCCGCATCGGCGCATAGACGGGCAGCTCCGTCTTTTGCAGCAAGGGCACGCCGGCCGGCGCGGTTCCCATCGCACGCATCGGGTCGATAAGGCGGGAGCGGGAATCCAGGTACGCGCGGTCCATAAGTCCAGCGAGCGGCACGGGGACAAAATCGGGGTCGCCGAGCCATTGTGCGCGATCGGCATAGGCGAGGCGTTCCGCTTCTGAAATCAAGTGGAGCGCGGTTAGCGTCCGTGGTTGCAGGTCGGACGACGGGAAGCGCTGGAGGAGCCCGAGAATTTGCAGGACCGTCGCGCCGCCCGATGTAGAAGGGGGCACCGAACAGACGCGATAGCGGCGGTAGTCGCCGCACAGCGGGGCGCGTTCCTTGGCTTGATAGCCGGCGAGGTCCGCCCGCGTCATCACGGCGGGATTGACCGGCGCCATCGCGACCGCGTTCACAATGTCGTCGGCTATGACGCCGGAATAAAAGGCGTCCGGCCCGCCCTGCGCGATTTGGCGAAAACTGCGGCCAAGCTTTTCATTGCGCCACATCTCTCCCGGCTTGATGGGCGTGCCGTCGGGATGAAGGAAATTGGCGCGTATGTCGGGCATTGCCGCCAGGCGGGGGCCGCCTTCGGCAAGTTCGATGGCTAGCCTGGGTGGGACTTTGAATCCCTGTTCGGCAAGCCTAATGGCCGGCTCGAACAATTTCGCCCATGGCAGCTTGCCGTGCGCCGCATGCGCCATGGCGAGCACGCGGACCGCGCCGGGCACCCCGACCGACAGCCCGCCCGGAACGGCATCGAAGTGGCGGCGCGGCTTGCCGTCCTTGTCCAGAAACATGGTGGGCTTGGCGGAAGCCGGTGCTGTCTCGCGGCCGTCATAGGCGCGAAGCTCAGCCCCGTCCGAGACGATCAGGTAGGCGCCCCCGCCGATTCCAGAGGACTGCGGCTCCTCAAGGGTAAGCACCATTTGGGCCGCTATAGCCGCATCCACGGCGGAGCCGCCCGCGCGAAGCATATCCAGCCCCGCCTGGGCCGCGTCGGGCTCCGCGGCGACAATCATGCGATGGGCAGCCGTGGCAGCGCCTGCGGGTGCGCAGGGAGCCAGCAGGGCCGCCATAGCGCAAGCGCCCCAGAAACCCTTCGCCGCCGATGCAAACCGCTTCATGACCATACTCGTGCCGGACCAAGCCGAACCTAACGCACACCGCCCCGATCTGCCCAGCCTTCTTGGACGGACTGACGGTGGAGTGAAAAGGTGGAGCTGCCTGCCGCAGGGGGGCGCTCCGGCAAGGCCTACAATGGGCGTGCACAGCTCTGGCTCCCGCTGAGCGGCTACTTGGCCGCACCTCGGGAAGCTTGCTAAGCGGGCTTGAACAAGCCGAAAAAGCCTCTCTTGCCAATTGGTCCGCGCGTCACTAGTTTCGGCGGCCCTGAACGCACCGGTAGCTCAGCTGGATAGAGCACCAGACTACGAATCTGGGGGTCGTGGGTTCGAATCCTGCCCGGTGCGCCATTGGCTTAGGTTAAATCCGCTAAGCCCAAATCTCCGCAGCCATAATGCCGCTGATTTCGGCTGGTTTGTAGCGATTATGCTGAAGAAAAACGCCTAACACCCCGTGAGCCGTATTCCCGACGTGTGCCCCACCTGCGGGCAGATCGTGGACAAGAACGGCCCTGGCTCTATCGCTCATCACGCTAAGAGCCAACTCCGCTCCCTCGTTCTTCACATTGCCGACACGCTTGTCGACCGGCCACATCTGTAACTGATCGGGCGTCGCGGGTTTGAGCAGCGCGTGCAGATCCTCAGGCGCCGTAGCCGTCTCACCTATCGTATGCAGAAAAGCTCCGGACCGCCGCCATGCGAAATTGACAGACGGTCCGGAAGCGAGCGCCTAGACAGGCTCGGTGAACACGTAGTTAGTCGAACTCTTTGGGCTGACCACCCGGCGTCGTGAGAAAGCCGAGAAGGCAGTTGTTACTGCTGTCCTTGGCGACGTGGCACTTAACGTTGATCTCATCGCCAACCTTGACGGTGTCCTTCTTCCAGCCGCCGCGGGTCAGAGCCGCCGGGCTGCCGCCTTCAAGCGCCCACTGAACGGTTTCACCCTTAGAATCCTTTGTGTCGAGGTAGACCCACACATGGGGATTCAGCCACTGCATTTCCGTAACTTTGCCTTTGATATCCATCCATTTGATGGCTTCATAATTCGCATGAGAATGATGCGCCGAAGCCGGAACTATCGCTGCCAATGCAATGCTAGCGGCAAGTCCTAGAGCCTTGGAATTCATGGTTTCTCTCCGAGTTTGATAGTAAGAAAACCTGCAGTCTGCGAATTGCAGCCATGCACTCAAACCTACGCTGGCTGTTTCCTCTTTCCTTGCCGCCGATCGCTCCGGGTACAGTTAGATTTTTGTAGCGGCAAATCGGGGTCGGCAGTTGTCGGAAAACGAGGTGGAGGTTGCCCGAGATTCAGGGTCCAACGGCGTGGAGTGTTGGCGGTGGACCCTGACAAACAGCTGATATGAATAAGTGCCTCCCGATCCCGTTGGCCTAAGCCCAAGCCGCTAGAGAACGAAGTCTGATGCTGTCAGCGATGCGACCCCATCGACCTGGATTATAAAGTCGGCGGTCCCGTCACCATCGGTATCGCCCTCCACGTTCACCCCGCCGATGCCATTCACGACATAGTGGAGTTGGCCGGCAATGTGCGTGAAGCCGTTGGCCGGAGAGCCGCCCGGAAAGGTAAAGGCGGAGCCGGCCGTCCCGTTGGCGTCGATCGCCGAGAGGTCGATCTTGTCCAACTGCGCATGGCTGAAATCGGTGATCTCGCCGATGAGCGCGCCCCCTGCCGGGGTGTCGTTGGCAGTGAAGACGAACCGGTCGGCACCCAGGCCACCCGTCATCAGATCGGTCCCGGTGCCGCCATTGAGCGTGTCGTTGCCCAGGCCGCCGTTGAGGGTGTCGTTGCCGTCGAGGCCGGTGAGGACATTGTTCTTCGCGTTGCCCGTAAGGATGTTGTCATCGTTGTTTCCCGTGCCGTTGGTGCCGCCGCTGCCCGTGAGGAGCAGATTTTCGATGTTGTCGTTCAGCGCATAAGAAACCGTGGACTGGATTGCGTCCGTTCCTTCACTGTAGTTTTCGCTGACGACGTCGCCGATATTATCGACGATGAAGACGTCATCGCCGAAACCGCCGGCCATAGTGTCCGCTCCAGTGCCGCCAGAAATTGTGTCGTTACCGTCCAGCCCCGTCAGCACATTGTTTGCGGTCGAGCCGGTTAGTGAATCGCTGAAGCTGGACCCGTTGAGATTCTCAAAAAGAGTCAGCGTGTCAGTTCCCGCGTTGCCGGTGATTTGCGCGCCGCCGACTGCCAGACTGACGGCAACTGCTCCCGATGCGTGCTCATAAGAGACGGTGTCGATACCCGCGCCTCCGTTGAGCACGTTGTTGCCTGCGTCACCCTCAAGCGTGTCGTTCAGACCGGACCCGATGAGATTTTCAATGCTGATAAGGCTATCGCTTTCCGCATCGCCGCCGCTGGCTAAACCCGTGGCGAGGCTGACATTCACCGCGAAGGACGAAGCAGCATAGGTGGCGGTGTCGATCCCGCCGCCTCCGTCGACCGTGTCAGCACCGCCAAGACCGGCCAGAACGTTGTTGCCGGCGTTTCCGGTAAGGACGTTGCCGCCGGCATTGCCTGTACCGCCGATCCCGGATGCGCCCGTGAGCTGCAGATTTTCGACATCGCTGGATAGGGTGTAGGCGATCGACGACTGCACCATGTCGGTTCCTTCGCCGGAATTTTCCGTCACCACATCGCCGATATTGTCGACAACATAAACATCGTCGCCGAGCCCGCCCGTCATGGTGTCGGCGCCCTTGCCGCCGGAGAGCGTGTCATTGCCGTTGCCGCCGTTAATAGCGTTCGCCAACGTATTGCCTGTGCCGGCAAACCCATGCACCCCGGTATAGGTCAACGTCTCAACATTCTTGCCGAGTGTGTAGGCGTCGAGCGCGGTGAAGACCGTGTCATTTCCCGCAGCCGTCCCTTCCGTCACCACATCCAGAAGATTGTCGACGATGTAGGCGTCGTTGCCCGCGCCGCCTGCCAGTCTGTCGATGCCGCTACCGCCATCCAGTGTGTCGTTACCCGTTCCACCGATGATGCTGTTGCCGGCGTCGTTACCCGTGCCGAAGAAGTCGCCACTACCGATGAAGGTCAGGTTTTCGACATCGGCTGTGAGCTGGTAACTGGAAAGCGTGGTTTTAGCGGTGTCAGTGCCTTCGCCAGGATTTTCGGTTACGAGATCGCCACCATCGTCCACGACATAGGTGTCGTTTCCTGCGCCGCCGGTCATCGTATCGGCGCCAGCCATGCCATTCAGTGTGTCGTTTCCGAGCCCGCCCAACAGCACGTCATTTCCAGTGCCTGAATCGCCTTCGATGGAGTCGTTGCCGGCTCCGCCATCGATGGTGTCCGCACCATCGCCGCCATCAAGCGTGTCGTTGCCGGTGCCCCCTAATATGGAGTCATCACCGATACCGCCCTGCACGCTGTTATTGCCCGTGCCGGTATCCAGCGTGTCGTTGCCGTCGCCGCCCAGAAGTGTGTCGTTGCCGGAGAGGGCGCTCAAGGTGTCATTGCCTGATCCGCCCGTAAGCAAATTTCCGGCGGTGTTGCCTATGCCGGTGAAATCGCCCGAACCGGCATAGGTGAGGTTCTCCACATTGGTAAAGAGTGTGTAGGCAGAAAGTGTCGTCAGGATCGTGTCCGTTCCCGATGCGCTCGCCTCCGTCACCACATCGCCGGCATTGTCGACGACATAAACGTCATTGCCGAGGCCGCCGGTCATGCGGTCTGTACCTGCGCCTCCGTCCAATGTGTCGTTGCCGGCGTTCCCCGTCAGGGAGTCTGCGTCATCGCCGCCGCTGAGGGCGTCGTTGCCTCCGGCTCCGATCAATGTGTCGGCGCCAGCAAAACCATTCGCGACAACATCCTCAGCGGAGGTCAACCCCGACGCATCGAAGACATTGGCGCCGGTATCACCATTGTAGGTTATCGTGTGAAGGGCCAAACCCGTGCCGGAAAGATCACCCGACACTTTCACATAGGGTCCGTTCAAGACCAGCTCTTCGACGCCCGCGACACTAAGATCGGTCGTCCCATCTCCATTGATGTCGATGAGCATCTTTGTGCCATCCAGACTCGCTTTCACAGTCGCCGGATGAGCAGAGTCGGTTGCGGGCAACGTCACCGTCAAAGTGTCGATGCCGGAGCCGCCATTCACCTGATCGAAGCCGAGGCTCGGTCCTACGGCGAGCGATGCACCACCGTCAGGAAGTGTAACAGTATCGCCGGCGACTACGTCTGTGACGGTTACGGCCACAATAGCCGTGTCGCTCAGCGCCCCGTCACTGACCGTAACGGTGAGGCTGTAGGCGCTGGCGGTTTCAAAATCGAGGGGCGCCGTTGTCGTGATGACACCAGCGCTGTCGATGGCGAACAAACCGCCGGGATCGCCGCCGGTGATGGAATAGAAAAGAACCGCGCTATCGACGTCGGTGGCGGAAACGGTCGCAACATAAGCGCCTGCGGGCAAGTTCTCAGTCAGTGTCCCCGACGTTCCCACTGCCGTAGGTGCGTCGTTGACGTTCGCCACAGCGAGGTCGAACACGTCGGAAGCGGTAGCTGCCGCTGTGTCGGTCGCGGTTACTTTGACCGAGATTGTTCCGACATCTCCATTGACGGGAGTGCCGGAGAACGCGCCGGTTGCTGCGTTGAAGAACAGCCACGTGGGAAGCGCGTCGCCATTGGCAAGCGTGGCCGACAGGGTCAGGGCATCGCCGAGGTCAACATCGGAGAATGTGTTCGCAGGAAGGGTGAAGAGGAACGGTGCGTCCTCCGTCGCCGCCTGATCGAAGATCGGGGTATCGAGTTGCGGCGCGTGATTGCCACCGGAAACCAGGGACACCGTGCCGTCCGAGAATTGAAGTACCTCAACATTGGTAAGCGTGTCCGTGCCGTCCGGCGTGCCGCCCCGATTGTCGGTTACGGTCGTCGTGCCGCCAAGCGTCGTGACCGTGTAATCGGCAATCGAACCTGAGAAGACAGCCTTGTCGGAGCCGTCACCGCCATCGATCGAATCGTTGCCGGTCCCGCCCGTTAAAGTGTCGCTTCCTGCACCGCCATGCAGTGAATCCGCGCCTGCAGCGCCGCTAAGCACGTCATTGCCGTCATTGCCGGCCAGATCGTTGGCGACCGCGTTGCCGGTAAGGCTGTCATTGCCGGCGCCACCGATGGCGTTCTCGATGGTCGTCACCGTCGCCGCGGTCAGCCCGCTGGTGATCGCGGAAACAACATTGGAGCTGTTGGAGGTCAGTGTGACGACCGCGCCTCGGCCAAGTTGCGTCACAAGAGTCTGATAGACCGACTCGTAATTGTTGGCGATTGCGAAAATCGGGATGATGTTCGCCGAGATGACGGCGTTCGTTACCTGAGTGATGGAGGGATAGTCTTCGCCGGTCCCGGCCGGAGTGCCATCCATGATGGCATCGCCATTGTTGGGCGTGACGATGCCGCCCGCCACACCGTCACCGGCGTTGTGGAACGGCGCATCGGTAAACAGCACCACGAAACGTGCGGAGTCCACACGGAATCCGACCTCGGAACTGTGCAGAGCGAGTTGCATAAGAGACTCGATCTGCGCCTCCGGCTCGTCATTGCCGAAACGGATAATCATGTTGTTGTAGGTCGTGGTCAGCGCGGCGACGTTCGTCGTCAGCGGCAAATACGTCTGGTAGACCCATTCGCCGGACGCACCGAACGGCGACACGGCCTTATCGACAAAAGTCGAGGATCCGAACTCGATATTCGGTTGCACGGCCTGAAGCGCCGAAACGATCTGCGGAACCAGGGTGCGAACATTGGCGATGTCGTCGCCGAATGAACCGCTGAGATCCTGCAGAAACTGAACATCGAGCGGCAGGACGGTGGTCCCGCCATTACCCAGATCGCAATCCTGGCCTTCGACATGGGAAATCGTATCGCCGGAAAGATCGATGCTGTTGTCGCCTACGCCCTGGCTTGCGTCGATGGTGTCGTTGCCCAGAAAGTCTTCGATATGGGCGCTTCCGCCCGTCAAGACGTAACGGTCGTCGCCGCTGCCGCCCGCGAGCGTGTCGTGCCCGGAGCCGGACCGCAGCTCATCGTTGCCGTCGCCGCCAAGTTCGGTGTCGTCTCCCGCGCCGCCGTCGATGGTGTCGCTGCCAGAACCGCCCGACAGACGATTGGCGGCGTCATTTCCGGTGACGGTATGACCACTGCCGGTGATCTGGACCGATTCGATATTGGGATTCAGCGTCCAATCGAAATTCACGAAGACGGTGTCTGTGCCGCCGCCGTCATTCTCGATGACGACGTCGTTGATATTGTCGATGTAATAGGTGTCGTTACCGTCGCCGCCCGCCATCGTATCGGCTCCGGACGCGCCATCGAGCGTATCGTCGCCCGCGCCACCGATGAGCGAGTCATTGCTGGCGCCTGCACCACCGATAAGTGAATCGTTGCCGTCGCCGCCATCGATCGTATCCGCCCCGTCGCCGCCGTCGATCGTATCTTTGCCCGATAGACCGGAGAGACTGTCATTGCCACCGCCGCTGACAATCGAATTGTCCGCCGCATTGCCGCTGCCCGAAAAATCAGCGGCGCCGCTGTGAACAAGGTTCTCAACTTCGTTGGTCAACGTGTAATTGCTAAGGCTTGTGTTGACCGTATCCACACCTTGTCCGGCTAGTTCGGTCACAACGTCGCCCGAGTCGTCGACTTGGTAGTTGTCGTTGCCCGCACCGCCCGCGCCGTCCAGCGAATCGCTTCCAGTGCCGCCTGCGATGCTGTTGATGTCTGAATTGCCCGTGCCGGAATGCGCGCTGCCCGCGAGCTGCAGCCCTTCGATATTGCCACCCAGCGTGTAGTCTACACTCGCAATTACGGTATCGTTGCCACCGCCGGAGATTTCCGTGACCGCATCGCTTGCGCTGTCGACTTTGTAGGTGTCGTTGCCGAGCCCGCCGGCCATGGTGTCGTTACCGCCCGCGCCGTCCAGGCTGTCGTCGCCCACCGTTCCGATTATCGTATTGGCGAGTGTGTTGCCGGTGCCGGAATGTGCGCTGCCGGTCAACTGTAACTCTTCGACATTAACGCCAAGCGTGTAAGCAACGCTGGCGATGACGGTATCGCTGCCGCCGCCAAAGCCTTCCTGCGCCACATCCGCGGCAGTATCGGCATAGTACAGATCGTTGCCGTCACCGCCGGCCATGGTGTCTGCGCCCGATGCGCCATCGAGCGTATCGTCACCGGTTCCGCCCGCAATCGTGTTGTTCAAGGAATTGCCGCTGCCGGTATGAGCGGTTCCGGCAAGCTGCAAGCCTTCAATATTGTCGCCAAGCGTATAATCCAAGGCGGAAATGATAGTATCCAAACCGCCGTTCAAGTCTTCCTGAACCAAGTCTCCAGCTTCATCGACGACATAGACATCCGAGCCATCGCCACCGGCCATGGTATCGGCGCCCGCGCCACCGTCGATATAGTCATCGCCGCCAGTACCCGAGATAGCGTTGGCGAGATCGTTTCCGATTCCTGTTTGTGCAAAGCCTGCAAGCTGCAAGGCCTCGATATTGTCGCCAAGGGCGTAATCGACGCTGGCGACGACCGTGTCGGCGCCGCTGGCTGCGTCTTCGCTTGTGACGTCGCCTGCATCATCGACATAGTAGACGTCATTGTCTGAGCCGCCAGCGATCGTATCGGCGCCCGTTCCGCCATCGAGCGAGTCGGCGCCCGCGCCGCCATCGAGTGAATCGTTGCCGTCATTACCTTCGATGGAGTCGTTGCCACTAGCGGCAGACACGGTGTCGTCGCCGGAGAGCGCGAGAATCGTATCGTTGCCTGTGCCAACGGTATGAACGCCGCCATAGCCCGGGCCGATGTTGTCGGCCCCGTTGGTGCCATAGATGTTGTTGTCTGGCTGCCAGCTATCGGGCGCGAAGAGGACGCTCACCGACTCATGCGCGGCGCCCGGACTGCCGATCAGGAGATCGGGCGTGCCGTCTCCGTTTAAATCGCCGAGTGTGGCGACGCTGCTGCCGAACAGTGTCCCCGCATCGCCGACAATTTTGGCGCCACCAATGCCCTCGGACACGAGGGACAGGTTCACAATGCTGTTTATGCCGCCCCAGACGATATAGACGGCTCCCGCGTCAACGCCGCCTTCCTCGTTGTTTGGCGCGCCGATGATGATGTCGTTGATGCCGTCGCGGTTGAAGTCGCCCCCGGCCGCGATGGACATTCCGCTGAGGTCGCCTGCCGCTTCCGGCACGATGATGAATCCGCCCACGCCGGATGCGACATCGGACAGCAATACTTCCGCCGTCGTCGCCTTGCCGTAGACCACGTAAACCGCGCCCGAGCCGGGTGCGCCAACAAGAATATCCGCTTTACCATCACCGTTGATGTCGCCGATGCCCGACACAGCTGCGCCAACCTGATCGCCAGTGCTTCCCGTAATCCGGAACCCACCGACTCCCGATGCGATGTTGTCGAGATTTACTTCTGCGCCCGTGGATTTACCGAAAACCACATAGACCGCGCCGGCATCCGCGCCTCCGTCTTCGTTGCCCGGCGCACCAATCAGAATTTCGGCCTTCCCGTCGCCATTGAGGTCTGAAACTGAGCTCAGCGATTCACCTGCGCGGTCGTGGTTTCCTTGTCCAAGGATGCGAAATCCGCCGGCGCCAACTGCGACCGAACTCAGATTGACGATTGACGTGGTGCTCTTGCCCCACACGACATAGACCGCGCCGGCGTCGTTGCCTGCCGCATCATTTCCAGGAGCGCCGACGAGGATATCGGCCTTGCCATCGCCATTAAGGTCGGTGATGGAGGTAAGCGTGGTGCCTGCATGGTCGTCCGCCGCCTGACCCTTAATACTGTATCCCTTACCGTCGCCATTGGCTGGATCGCCGAGGTCAACGCCGCCCGTCGACAGACCCCATATGACGAAGGCCGCACCGGCGTCCGTGAGGGCGCCGTTTTCCATGTAAGGCGCACCGACGAGAATTTCTGCTCTGGAGTCCGAGTTGAGGTTCGTTACGCTTCCGACGGTAGCGCCCGCCAAATCTCCGATGGCGATGCCGTCGAGGATGACTTCTCCAACAATATCGCCGAGCGTTGCTGTCGTGCCGCCGGTTGCGCTTCCAAACACCGCAAAAATGCGGCCCGCATTGACATCCTTATCGTCACTGCCCGGCGCGCCGACGATGAAGTCCGGAATCGAATCGCCATTGAGATCGGTTATCCCTGCGACCCATGCGGCAGCGGGAGTGCCCGTTACCGTTTGGAAAAGATCGCCCGGCGCCGGCGCCAACAATTCATAGGCGTCGCCAGAGGCAATGGCCGAAGAGATATAAATTTTGGTGGCGGGAATAGGCATGGCGCGTCAATCCGTAAACGAATTATTATCGTTGCTTGGAGAATCGGCGCACTTCCTGACGGACACCTGTCAGGATTCACTTTTTCCTCACGCGCCGACGCCGCAAACGCTGATCTAAATCAAGTCAATTCTGCAATTGCGTCGCATAGTCCTTCTCAGGGCGGCGCAGTCGCGTCATGATCTGACTGTTGCGTACGACGCGATTCACCTAATTCAGGCGCTATTCAGCTTCGTCGCATAGGCATGCCGGTTCAGGAGGAGGCGGCCATGAGAATATTGCTCGTAGAGGACAATTTAGAACTCGCCGGGCAGATCGCTATGGCTTTGAACGATCTCGGATTTACCCTCGAGCAGGCCCATGATGGCGATACAGGCCTCGCTTTCGGACTTAGTGAGGACTTCGACGCCGTCGTTCTGGACCTCGGTTTGCCGGACATTCAAGGGGGCGAAATCCTCAAGCGTTGGCGCAAAGCCGGGCGAGCGATGCCTGTTCTTATCCTCACCGCACGGGGAAGTTGGATGGACAAGGTCGATGGGCTGAATGCAGGGGCGGACGACTTCGTGGTTAAACCCGCGCATGCTCAGGAAATCGCGGCGCGCTTGCGTGCTCTGATCCGCCGCTCGGCAGGAAAATCGACGCCGATTCTCGTTCACGGCGAGATCGAACTCTGCCCGGCGTCGGGAACGGTGACGGTATCGGGAAATCCCGTTGAACTGACCGGTCAGGAATTCCGGATTCTGAATTATTTTATGCACCGGCCAGGACGAATTCTTTCCCAGTCGGAGCTGCTTGACCATATCTATCAGCTTGAAAGCGAGCGCGGTCCCAACACCATCGAAGTGTATGTCAGCCGGTTGCGGCGGAAACTCGGACGAGACGCGATCAAGACGATGCGCGGGCTTGGATACCGTTTCGGATGAAACCGAGAATTTTCCGCAGCTTGCGCGCGCGGCTCGTAGTCGGCGCGGCTATCTGGACCGCCATCAGCGTGGCTGCGGCCGGATTTTTCATCTATGGGCTTTTCTATAACTACACCTACGAACTCGTCGACGACGAGCTCAATGAGCATCTGAACGAGCTGGTTTCGCTGCTCGAAATCATGCCCGACGGCACGCCCAAACTTAGCCGTCCTATCAGCGATCCGCGCTTCAACGATGCGAAGTCAGGCTTTTCGTGGCAGATCAGCCGGAACGGACAAGTTCTTCTGAAATCCGCCTCGATCGCCAAAGAAGCGATTCCGGTTCCTAATGATGCTTTGAATGGCGGCGAAATCCGCAAACTGACTCTTTCCGGTCCGCGGGGGCCGCTAATTGCATTTGAGCAATCGCTTTTGCCGACGCCACTGCGGCTGCAGATCCAGACCGAGGCGGCGGTCGTAGACCGTCTCTTGCCGAGATTCCGCACCCCGTTGACGTTCTCGATGCTGCTGCTCTCCTTGGCTTCCATAGCGGCGGCCGTGTTGCAGGTCGCGTTCGGCTTGCGGCCCCTAAGACGATTGAAGCACGCCCTTAAAGCTGTCGAATCGGGAAAGGCCGAAAAGCTGCCGGAAGGATTTCCGGTTGAAATCCAGCCGCTCGTCGACGACCTCAACAATTTGCTGAGCGTTAATGCCGAGATGATCTTACGCGCGAGGACGCAGGCAGGAAACTTGGCCCATGCGTTGAAAACGCCGCTCGCCGTAATGACCAATGAAGGCTATCGCCTTGAAAGTCTGGGGGAGAGCAAGTCCGCTTCGCTTATCCTGCAGCAGTCGCGCCGGATGCAGCAGCAGATCGATTATCAGATCGCGCGAGCACGCGCGGCGGCGTCGCATCAGGTGCCAGGCGTAATCGCTCCCGTGGCTCCGGCATTGGATCGGATCATCAGCGCGATGAACCGTCTCTATTGCGAAAAAAACCTCGTCATAGATGTATCGGTCGGTGAGGGTTGCGTGACGGCCTGCGATCATGTCGACCTCAACGAAATGCTCGCGAACCTTATCGACAACGCATGTAAATGGGCGACGGCTGGCGTTCGAATCCGCGCCACAGCGGACGCGAAGAAGGTCATTATCAGGATTGAGGATGACGGCCCTGGTGTGCCCCCGGAATCGATGGAAACGGTGTTTCGGATTGGTGAGCGTCTGGACGACAGCGTTCCGGGTTCTGGGCTAGGTCTGCCGATTGTGCGCGATCTCGCGCAATTGTACGGCGGTGAAATCCAGTTGACGCGATCTGAGATCGGCGGCTTGGCGGCTGTACTCGTGCTCCCAAAAGCGCGCTCTGCCGCCATCGAGAGTGAAACGTCACCTCTTATTTGAGCGCATGACAGGCGCCATTCAGAAAGCGCCGATAGCTTTCCCTTCGCGTTGAGACAATCGGCGAATCGGGATGCGCGGATATGAAATCTTTCAAAGTGAACCGAGGGGACGTCAGCGGCGTGCGCAGAGTTGCGTATGCGCGCCTTGGGAGGGCCTTGCCGTGAGATTTATCCCAGGCTTGGTAGTTGTCTTGGCGTTCCCGGCCTCCCCCGTATTGGCGAAGACCGTGCCGGTTACATGGGAACAGCAGAGAAATCTCGGCATCGACACGGCTCCGGTTCAGACCGTCACAGAACATCCCGTCGCAGCGATTCCGGCAACCGTTGGGCCGGCGCGCGACTCGCGCTTCGTTTTGGTCGTGCCATTCTCAGGAACGGTGACGGACATATCTGCCCTGGAAGGACAATATGTTACCCGAGGCACGCGCCTCGGAACGATCTTCAGCCGCGATCTTCAGGACGCGGCGCAACGCGATGCCGATCTTGCTGAGGCAGCCTTTTCCCGTGCTAACGCGGCGTCGCGGCAATATTACGACGCGCAGCGGGCCGAATTGGCGTTGCGTGCAACCGCGCAGCGCGCAACCCTCCAATTGCAGATTGACGGCCACGAACTGTGGGTTCTGCATGATGAAAACGAATAGGAAAAACCATGAACTCTGAACCCGCTCGTTATGGCACGGTTTCGATGGCTCTTCATTGGGGTGTTGCCGCCCTTATAGCCGCACAATTCACCGTCGGTCTTATTATGCCGGAAATTCACCGGGGCACCAAAGTCGAGTTTTGGATAGGCCTCCATTTATCTCTTGGCGCTCTCATCATTCTGCTGGTGCTTTGCCGGATTGCATGGCGTGCATTCCATCCCGCGCCAGCCCTCACAACGCTGCCAACGTGGCAGCGAATGGCCTCACACGCGACCCATCACTCTCTCTACGCGCTCCTGCTTGTAGCGCCGGTTCTCGGCTGGGCGAATGCGTCCTCCCGCGGGTGGGATGCGAGTCTGTTCGGAATTCTTCCATTGCCGAGGCTGGTGGGCGAAGGATCAAAGATCGGTAATGAAATGGGCGATATCCACGTCGTCGCCGTGTACACCATGCTGGCTTTGATCGCCCTGCACGTCGCTGCGGCCCTCTATCATTATTTCGTCGTTCGCGATCAGGTTTTGCAGCGGATGCTGCCCCTGTCGCGTGGATCCAGCTAGGTCGCCATTGATGGGCGTATGCCCCCCGCATTTCAGGGTTCGCTGTTCTGCAGAATTTCGTCCCTGATAGCCGGATTTGGATTCCCTGATCTCAGGCTCCGGTAGAATTGGTAAATTCGCTGCTATTTCCCTGTTAGGCAGGGAATGGGTCGTTAAGTCTCGCAAACGCTGCTCCAAAGCGTCCTGGACATCCAGTGCAGAGTAGGGCAGGGACTGCGCCCTGCGCCATTTGTTCCAAACAGGGTTTGTGGCTCAGGACACGCGGTGACGGTCTTTGTCACCGGTCATTTCCGGCATCGGCACATCTTTCACATCGCAAAACGACGCGGTGCATACTCTTTTGGACACGAGCCAATATGTTGAGTTTCGATAACGTCACGGTCCGCATCGCCGGGCGAGACATCATTGCCGGGGCGACGGCCAATGTGCCGGCGGGGCGGCGCATTGGCCTGGTTGGCCGCAATGGCGCGGGCAAATCCACGCTGCTGAAGGCGATTCTGGGTCAGCTCACGCCCGACGGAGGCGATGTGTCGTGGCCGCGGGAATGGAAGATCGGTGCGGTGGCGCAGGAAGCGCCGGGCGGTTCCGACAGCCTGCTCGACACCGTCCTGGCAGCGGATCACGAGCGGCATGCTTTATTGCTCGCGGCAGAGACCGAAGCCGAGCCGCATGCGCTGGGGGATATTTACACCCGGCTTTCCGACATCGATGCCTATTCGGCGCCGGCGCGCGCTGCCGCAATTCTGGCGGGCTTGGGATTTTCCGCCGAAGAACAATTGCGTCCGTGTTCGGAATTTTCCGGCGGTTGGCGGATGCGCGTGGCATTGGCGGCGATTCTGTTCGCCAGCCCGGACCTTCTGCTGCTGGACGAGCCCACCAATTACCTCGATCTCGAAGGCGTGCTGTGGCTTGAGGATTTCCTGCGCCGCTATCGGGGCACGGTGCTGATCGTCAGCCATGATCGCGACCTGCTGAACAGCGCGGCCGAATTCATTCTGCATCTCGAACACGGCAAGCTCACGCTTTACACCGGCGGCTACGACACATTCGTCGCGACGCGCACGGCCAAGCGGGCGCTCGATGTGGCATTCGCCAAAAAACAGGAAGCCGCGCGCGAACATATGCAGGCCTTTGTGGACCGCTTCAAAGCCAAGGCTTCGAAAGCGCGTCAAGCCCAAAGCCGCATGAAGATGCTGGCCAAGATGCAGACGATCGAGCTTCCGGTCGACGAGCATGTGGCGCCGATCCGGATTCCAAAGCCCCAGGAAGCGAGCCCGCCACTCATCACCATGCACAATGCTTCGGTCGGATACGAAGCTGGCAAACCCATCCTGACGCGCATGTCCATGCGCTTCGACCCGGACGACCGCATCGCGCTGCTGGGTAAGAACGGCAATGGCAAATCGACGTTGGCCAAATTGCTTGCCGACAAGCTTCCTCTGATGGATGGCGAACTTGTGCGGGCGCGCAAATGGGTGCCCGGCTATTTCGCCCAGCATCAGTTGGAGGAATTGGATGGCGCGCTGACGCCCATCGAGACCTTGTCGCATCTGCGCCGCACGCTGCGCATGGAGCAGGTACGCGCGCAGTTGGGCGGCTTTGGCTTTTCCTCCGATAAGGCGACGACGAAAGTCGCCAATCTGTCGGGCGGCGAACGCGCACGCCTGATGCTCGCGCTGGCCACGCTGGACAAGCCCAATATGCTCATCCTGGACGAGCCGACAAACCATCTCGACATCGACGCGCGTGGCGAACTGCTCAATGCGCTGAACAATTTCGAGGGGGCCGTGATCCTGGTCAGCCATGACCGGCGCTTGCTGGAAGCGACCGCCGACCGTTTCCTGCTCGTTGCCGGCGGCCGCGTGGAGCCGTTCGACGGCGACCTCGACGATTACCGCCGTTTTCTGCTCTCGGGAGACAACACGCCGACTCGCCGCGAAGCCAAGAAGCCGACCCGCGCCGCTTAGCTTCCTGTGATCATCCGGCGGTGGTAGTCCTTACCGATGTTCGGCATATTCGGACTCTTCGGCCGCTCTCGTGAGATGCAGCTTTTGGACGACGCAGTGCGCGCCGTGGGCTTGCACCCTCGCATCGTTCCCGAAGCGGTAAAGCTCACAACGCTGAAGCAGCTGAAGGAGGCGAGGGGTGGCGAGACGCTGACCGGCGGCCGGGACTTGGCTGCGGCGGCGGAGCTGCTCGGTTATTGCATTATGGGGCCGCGCGCTTTTCTCGAAAACAACGACATCGAACTGATCGACGCGGTAGAAGCGCGCATCGCCGGCGCGATCGAAGCAGGGCATGGCTTGGACGCGCGCCTCATCTTGCTCACGCTGCACGCAAAGCTCACGCACCCAAGCGTCATCGAGCGGTACGAGCTGGCCGCCGGGTAAATCGCCGCAGCCGGAGTGAAGTTCCGTCAGGCGCCACGGAATTGTGGCGGGCGTTTTTCCTGGAAGGCGCGGACGCCTTCACGGAAATCATCGGACGAGCGCAGGCAGTTGTAGCAGTGCCTTTCAAGTTCGATAGCTGTCGACAGTGATGAATTGCCCGGCTGCACCACGCACGGGGACACGACCGCTATGGGTCATAAACGGACTTCCAAGCGCACCGGGATTTGTGGCCGTAATAGGGAGTTAATTCTGAGCCTGTAAGCTCATCTCCGTTTCTGCCGCCAAAGGCGAATTTTGCTACGGGTAGTTTTCGCCGTGTTTGTGCCGACAGATCGCGCCGCCGGAGAAGCCCTTATTCCGCATCGACCAGATGTTTGTGTTCGGCCAGGCGGTCGCAGAGGCGGTCGAGGGCCACGGTAAGACCGCTCGCCGGCACCGCTTCGTTGATGTGGAAATCGCGGTGGGCCGCGTGCAAGCCGATCAGCCCCAACTCGTTCGGCGGGTCGAGCCAGATGTGCCCCGTGGAATCGTGATGGGTGCCGATCCACACATAGATGGTCACCGAGCGCACGACGTTCTGGCGGTGCCCCGTATAGACGTGCAGCCCACGAGCCTCGGCCCATGGATACAAAACGGCATCGACGGCGGCGAAATCGTTCATACACTTAGTTTCCGCAATCCTAAGGAAACGGCAAGTTTCCAAACTGTCCCGGTGAGCTTTTGCCGCAATTGACGTGGGGCTGGTGAATCGGTACATCGCCCGCGGGCCACGCTCCCCCAACGGAGCGCCATCATTCTGGAAGGAATGAACGATGACAGGTACCGTTCCCGCTGTGCGCCCTGCACGGCCTTTTTTTTCGTCCGGACCCTGCGCCAAGCGCCCGGGTTGGACTCCTGAAGCTCTCAAAGACGCCTGCCTTGGACGCTCGCATCGCTCCAAACCGGGCAAAGCCAAGCTGAAAGAAGCCATCGACCGCACCCGCAGCGTGCTGCGCGTGCCCGCCGATTACCGCATCGGCATTGTGGCTGGCTCGGACACCGGCGCCGTGGAAATGGCGCTGTGGTCGCTGTTGGGACCAAAGCCCGTCGATGTGCTCGCCTGGGAAAGCTTCGGTGAAGACTGGGTGACGGACGTCGCCAAACAGTTGAAGCTGAAAGATACGCGGATCCTGAAAGCGCCCTATGGCGTGCTTCCCGATCTGAACCAGACCGATCCCACGCACGATATCGTCTTCCTGTGGAACGGCACGACCTCGGGCGTGCGCGTACCCAACGGCGATTGGATCGCGGACAACCGCGAAGGCCTCACCATCTGCGACGCGACCTCCGCCGCATTCGCGATGGATCTGCCGTGGAGCAAGCTCGATGTCGTCACCTTCTCCTGGCAGAAAGTGCTGGGCGGCGAAGGCGGCCACGGCATGCTGATCCTGTCCCCGCGCGCGGTTGCCCGTCTGGAATCGTACAATCCCGCTTGGCCTATGCCGAAGACTTCGCGCATGACCAAGGACGGCAAGATCGTCGAAGGCATCTTCGAAGGCGACACCATCAACACCCCGTCCATGCTGTGCGTTGAAGATTATATCGACGCGCTGAAATGGGCCGAGTCGGTCGGTGGCTTGTCCGGTTTGATGGCGCGCGCCGATAAAAATCTCGCCGTGCTGGCCAATTGGGCCGCGCAAACCGACTGGGTGGATTTCCTGGCCGGCGACGCGAGCATCCGTTCCAACACGAGCGTGTGCATCAAGGTCGTCGATCCCTGGTTCACCGCTCTGCCGAAAGACGCGCAAGCCGCGGCCGCATCGAAGATCGCGAGCCTGCTGGACAAAGAAGGCGTTGCGCTGGACATCGGCGGCTATCGCGCGGCCCCGCCGGGATTACGCATCTGGTGCGGTGCGACGGTTGAGACTTCCGATCTGGAAGCGCTGACGCCCTGGCTCGACTGGGCCTTCGCACAGGTCAAAGCCGCTTAACGATTTATCCCGTCCAGCGTTTGGCGCGCTTCCCTCTCAACGGGGGGAAGCTGTCGCCCATCCCCATGGAGATACACATGCCCAAGGTTCTGATTTCCGACCAATTGTCCCCGGCCGCCGTCGCCATCTTCAAAGACCGTGGCGTCGAAGCTGACGTCAAAACCGGCCTGACCAAGGACGAACTGATTCGCATCATCGGCGACTATGACGGCCTTGCCATCCGTTCGGCGACCAAGGTCACCGCCGAGGTTCTTCGCGCGGCGAAGAAACTGAAAGTCATTGGCCGCGCCGGCATTGGCGTCGACAATGTCGATATTCCAGCCGCCACCGCCACCGGCATCATTGTGATGAACACCCCGTTCGGCAATTCCATCACCACCGCCGAACATGCCATTGCCCTGATGATGGCGCTGGCCCGCGATATTCCGGCCGCCAACGCCTCCACACAGGCGGGCAAGTGGGAAAAGAACCGCTTTATGGGCGTGGAGCTGACGGGCAAAGTGTTCGGCCTGATCGGCTGCGGCAATATCGGCTCGATCGTCGCCGACCGCGCCAAGGCGCTCAAAATGCGCGTCATCGCGTTCGATCCGTATTTGTCGCCGGAACGCGCCGCCGATCTCGGCATCGAAAAGGTTGAGCTGAACGAACTGCTGCCGCGCGCCGATTTCATTTCGCTGCACACGCCGCTGACGCCTGAGACGCGCAACATCATTTCGGCTGAAGCCATCGCCCGCATGAAGCGCGGCGCGCGCATCATCAATTGCGCCCGCGGCGGTCTGGTGGACGAAGCCGCGGTGAAAACCGCGCTCGATACGGGACAACTCGCAGGCGCGGCCTTTGACGTGTTCGAAGAAGAACCCGCCAAATCCAATCCGCTGTTCGGCAACGAAAAGGTGGTCTGCACGCCGCATCTTGGCGCTTCCACCACGGAAGCCCAGGAAAATGTGGCGCTGCAGGTGGCTGAGCAGATTTCCGATTTTCTGCTCACCGGCGCCGTCACCAACGCGCTGAACATGCCGTCCATCTCCGGCGATGAAGCGCAGAGGGTGCGGCCGTGGATCACGCTCGCGCAAAACCTCGGCACCTTCGCCGGTCAGCTTACCGAGACAAGCATCACCTCGGTCGAGATCGTCTTTGAGGGTACCGCCTCGATGCTGAACACGCGCGCGCTGACGCAAGCCGCCATTTGCGGCCTGCTGAAGCCGGCGCTGTCGGAAGTGAACATGGTCAACGCGCCGATCGTCGCCAAGGAACGCGGCATCCGCATTTCCGAAGTGCGCCGCGATCAGCAAGGCGCGTATGAAGGCTATATCAAGCTCTCAATCACGACGCCGGAAATGACGCGCAGCGTGGCAGGCACGGTGTTCTCGAACAACCACCCGCGTCTCATTCAGATCAAGGGCATCGATATGGATGCGGAGTTCGCACCCCACATGCTCTACATCACCAATGAGGATAAGCCCGGCTTCATCGGCCGGCTTGGCTCGCTGCTCGGCAATGCCGGCGTGAACATCGCCAATTTCAATCTCGGCCGCGCCGGACGGGGCGCAGAGGCGATTTGCGTGGTGCAGGTGGACGAACGCGTTCCCGATGCGGTCCTGCAGGAAATCCGTGCCCTCCCGTGGGTTAAGCAAGCGCGCGCGCTCGCGTTCTGAAGCCATACCGCCGCTGGCTGCGATCGGACTTGAGTGGTTCGTGTGGGTCGGGTCGTGGGCAGTGGCGGCCATTTGGGTGAGCCGGACGGCTGGAAAGCCGGCCGGTGGCCAGGGTTCTAGTGGCAGACGCGCCGGGAAGAGCGATTTCTGCCGCTTGAGGTGGGACCGGCATGTGAATCCTATGCGCGGCGGGTCCCTATGCTGATTCCCTTTGGGCAGCGAAAAGGGTAGGTTCGCGCGCAAAATTTCGAGCAAGCACTTATGGCTAATGTTGCGGTAATCGGCGCTCAGTGGGGCGACGAAGGCAAAGGTAAGATTGTCGATTGGTTGTCTGCCCGCGCCGATGTCGTGGTGCGCTTCCAAGGCGGCCACAATGCGGGCCACACGCTCGTCATTGACGGGGTGACCTACAAACTATCGCTTCTGCCGTCGGGCGTAGTGCGCCCCGGCAAGCTTGCGATTATCGGCAATGGCGTCGTCGTCGACCCCTGGGCATTTCTGGACGAGATTGCGCGCGTTCAGGCGCAGGGTGTTCGCATCACGCCGGACAGTTTGGTGCTGGCAGAAAACGCCGCGCTGATTCTTCCGTTGCATCGCGAATTGGATGTGGCGCGCGAATCCTCCAACAGCGTGCAGGCGCTCGGCACCACGAAACGGGGCATCGGTCCGGCTTACGAAGACAAGGTCGGCCGCCGCGCCTTGCGGGTTGTGGACCTGAAGGATTTCGCAGGCCTGCCCAAAAAGATCGACCGGTTGCTCGCGCACCACAACACGCTGCGCCGGGGCAGCAACCTGCCGGAGATCGATGGCGGCGCGCTGCTCGA
This sequence comes from Alphaproteobacteria bacterium, assembly GCA_947473475.1. GTDB lineage: Bacteria > Pseudomonadota > Alphaproteobacteria > Micropepsales > Micropepsaceae > CAIYRG01. The sequence continues at coordinate 80,506 of CANJBZ010000005.1, read as the reverse complement.
ATCGCTGAAAGAGATTGCGCCGAAGGTTCTTCCATTTGCGGGCTGCGCCTGGCGGCGGCTCGACCAAGTGCGCCGCGAAGGCAAGCGCATCCTGTTCGAAGGCGCGCAAGCGGTGCTGCTCGACATCGACCACGGCACCTATCCGTACGTCACGTCGTCCAACACGGTCGCCGGACAAGCCGCCGCAGGATCGGGCATCGGTCCACGGGACATCGGCTATGTGCTCGGCATCGCCAAAGCCTATACGACGCGCGTCGGCGAAGGCCCCTTCCCCACCGAACTGACCGACGAAACCGGCGAGCGCATCGGAAAAATCGGCGCCGAATTCGGCACGGTCACGGGACGCAAGCGCCGCTGCGGCTGGTTCGATGCAGTCTTGGTGCGCCAGACCGTGATTACGGGCGGCATCGATGGTATCGCGCTGACGAAGCTAGACGTGCTGGACGGCTTCGACGAAGTGAAACTGTGCGTGGGCTACCGGCTCGACGGTTGCGAGATCGACCATCTGCCCGCCGATGCGACAGAGCAGGCGCGCTGCGTGCCGATTTTCGAAGTCATGGACGGCTGGAAGGAATCCACCAGGGGCGCACGAAGCTGGGCAGAATTGCCGGCCCAGGCGGTGAAGTATGTGCGTCGCGTGGAAGAACTGATCGGCGCCCCAGTGGCCTTGCTGTCCACCAGCCCAGAGCGCGAAGACACCATTCTCGTCCGCGACCCTTTCGCGAACAGGTGAGCGCAGCTACGAGATGCGTTGGGGCGCAATCCCGAAGAGGTGATTGACCGGTCCGACTCCATGGCCGAAGGGAAGCCCGGCGCGAATGGCTTCCTGCACAAAAGCCCGTCCGTGTTCGACAGCATCGCGAACGGACAGTCCTCGCCCAAGATGAGTCGCAATCGCGGAAGCAAGCGTGCAGCCTGTGCCGTGTGTTGCAGGATTTCCGAGTCGTGGGCCGGTGAAGCGATAGATGCCGGTGTCATCGACCAGCACATCCGTCACCGTATCGCCCGAGAGATGACCGCCTTTGACGAGAACAGCACGGGCGCCGCTCTCTCGCAAAAGGTTTGCCGCGCGAATTGCATCTTCCGGTGTGTCGACGGCGATGCCAGTTAGCGCAGATGCTTCCGGTGCGTTCGGCGTGATGAGCGCGGCCAGTGGAAAGAGGCGCAGTTTCATAGCTTCGACACCGGCTGCGTCCAGAAGCGCGGTGCCGCCTTTGGCGATCATGACAGTGTCGATGATGAGGGGTATCCCACCCTCCCTCAAGGGGAGGGTTGAGAGGAGGGCATCCGCTATGGCGTTTACGTGCGCGGCGGAGACGAGCATTCCGGTTTTGATGGCGTCGGCGCCGATGTCGCAAAGCGTGACGCGAATCTGAGCGGCCAGGATGTCCGGTGGAACAGCGTGAAAACCATGCACGCCTTTGGTGTCCTGCACGGTGACGGCGGTGATGGCCGTCATCGCGTAGCCGCCGAGCGCGGTTACGGTCTTGATGTCGGCTTGAATGCCGGCGCCGCCGCCGGAATCCGATCCCGCGATGATGAGGATGCGGGGAGGCAGAAGGAGAGACATCTTGGAATGGGGAGAGATCGCCCCTCACCCTACCCTCTCCCCCTTACGGGGGCGAGGGGTAAGCGGCACTAACCAAGCTCAGTCTTCGTCATGGTGAGGTGCTTCGCGAAGCACACTCTTACGCGCTGGCTTCCTGGATGACTTCGGCGATCTCGCGCACGACTTCGCGCACCAGATTTTCGTCCTCGCCTTCGCCCATGATGCGAATCACCGGCTCGGTACCCGATTTGCGCACCAGAATGCGGCCGGTGCCGTTGAGGCGGGCTTCGCAATCTTTAATGCGCGTCGTGACCTTGATATCGGTCAAGGGCTCGCCACGTTTGAATCGCACGTTCTCGAGAATCTGCGGCGCGGGCTCAAAGATGTGGGCCGCTTCGCTGGCCGGACGGCGTTCTTCGGCCAGGACCGCAAGCACCTGAAGGGCCGCAATCAAGCCATCGCCCGTGGTGATGAAGTCGCTGAAGATGATGTGGCCGGACTGCTCGCCGCCGACATTGAAACCGCCTTCGCGCATCTTCTCGATGACGTAGCGATCGCCGACGGACGCACGAATCAGCTTGAGATTTTGTGACGCGAGATAGCGTTCCAGTCCGATGTTCGACATCACCGTGCCGACCACACCGCCGCCTTTGAGCTCGCCGCTTTTTATCCAGGAACGCGCAATCAACGCGAGAATCTGGTCGCCGTCGATGATCTGGCCCTTTTCGTCGCACATGCAGACGCGGTCGGCGTCGCCATCCAGCGCAATGCCGAAATCCGCGCGCGTCTCGCGCACCTTTTCGATCATCGCGTTTGGCGCCGTCGAACCGACGTCCTGATTGATGTTGATGCCGTTCGGTTCGACACCGATGGCCACGATGTCCGCGCCCAATTCCCACAACACCGCGGGCGCGACGCGATAGGACGCGCCATGCGCGCAATCGATCACGATGCGCAAGCCTTCAAGCCGCAGATGCTTGGGGAAGGTGCGTTTGACGAATTCGATGTAACGCGCTTGCGCATCCTCGATACGGCGCGCACGGCCGATCTTCGTGGGTTCGGCCAGTCCGCCGTCGACCCCATTTTCCATCAGAGCTTCGATTTCCAGTTCGCGCTCGTCGGAAAGCTTTTGCCCGTCCGGGCCGAACAGCTTGATACCGTTGTCGTGATAGGCATTGTGCGAGGCGGAAATCATCACGCCCAAATCGGCGCGCAGCGAGCGCGTGAGCATGGCGACGGCGGGCGTCGGCAGCGGTCCGAACTGAAACACTTCCATGCCGACCGACGTGAAGCCGGACACCAGGGCCGATTCGATCATATATCCCGAAAGGCGCGTGTCCTTGCCGATCACCACGCGATGGCGATGGTCGCCCCGCATGAAGATGCGCCCGGCGGCCATGCCGACCTTGAGCGCGATATCGGGAGTCATCGGAAATTTATTGGCTTGGCCCCGAATGCCATCGGTGCCGAAAAGTTTGCGCGTCATGGAACTCCTGCTCCCCCACTCAGACCCGGAAGAGGCTGCTTCGCTGAAAGGCTTTGCGGGAGAATATTACCGTAGTCTGACTATCTTCAGTACCCCGAGGACGCAATATGCGACCAAATCGTTAAACCGTCGCGAAGGGGCTTGGGTTCGTGAGTCCGTATAATGTCCGCGCCGTGGAGGGCGGCATAAAGTTCGGCCGCCAGCGTTCCAGGACCGATCTCGGCGACTTCGCGGCCCACCAATTTGCGCAAAAACGATTTGCGCGAGACCGAGACAAGAAGCGGCAGACCGAACGCGGACTTAAGCTGCGGCAGACGGCGCAAAATCGTCAGTGAAACCTCGGGGCGAGTCCCGACAAACATTCCCATCCCCGGATCGAGGATCAGCCGTTCGCGCGCAACGCCCGCGTGCGTGAGCGCCTGAATGCGCGCGTCGAAGAAATCCGCGATGCGCCCCATGATCTCACGCGGATCGGTGTCGATCCGCTGCGCCCGGCCTAGTCCTTGTACGGAATGCATGACGATAAGCTTGGACTCGGCTGCGGCCAGATGCGGATACATCGACACATCGGCAAAGCCTTGAATGTCGTTCAAATAGGCGACGCCCTCTTCCAGCGCCCAAAGCTGTGTTTCGGATGCAAAGCTGTCGACGGAGATTTTCCAGCCACGCTCTTTGGCGGCGAGCACGATCGGCGCAAGCCGTCCAATCTCCACATCGGGCGGCACGGTTTCGGAGCGCGGATTGCTGGAGGCCGCGCCAAGGTCCAGCGCGCCGGCGCCGTCATCGATTAGTTTTTCCGCATGCGCCAGCGCGGCTTCGGGGTCGAGAAATCGCCCGGCATCGGAAAACGAATCGTCCGTGATGTTGAGAATGCCGAAAACGGAAACCGGAAGCCGGATGTCCGCTTTCCGCTTTCCGTTTTCCGTTTTCTGACTCACGTGCCGGGTTGCGGCTCAGGTGCAATCGTGATGCCCGGCTCGCGCGACCGGCCTGCCGAGGGAACCGTCGCAGTGGGACGCGGCGGAACCGGATTTTGCGGCTCGGGCTCCTCATAGGGCGTACGCACCGGACGTTCGCCGCGCAACAACCCCTTGATCTCCTCGCCAGTGAGCGTTTCGTATTCCAGAAGTCCCTGGGCGATCGTGTGCAGATCTTCGATCTTCTCGCTCAGCAGCTTTTTCGCGCGCGAGTACGTTTCCTCGATGATGCGGCGCACTTCGGAGTCGATCTTCTGGGCGGTCGCTTCGGACACGCTTTGCGTCCGCGAGACGGAGTGGCCAAGGAAGACTTCCTCTTGGTTTTCCCCATAGGAGATCGGGCCAAGCTCGTCCGACATGCCGAAGCGTGTCACCATGGCCCGCGCCATGCGGGTCGCCATCTCGATATCGGACTGCGCGCCCGTTGTGACCTTGTCGTAGCCAAAGATCAGCTCTTCGGCGATACGGCCACCAAACGCCACGCAGAGGTCCGCATAAAGCTTCTGGCGCGTCAACGAAACCACATCGCGTTCGGGCAGACGCATCACCATTCCGAGCGCACGGCCGCGCGGAATAATGGTCGCCTTGTGAATGGGATCTGAGCCGACGACGGTCAGAGCCACCAGCGCGTGGCCGCCCTCGTGGTACGCGGTAAGTTTCTTTTCCTCGTCGGTCATGGCGAGGGAGCGGCGCTCCGCACCCATCATGACCTTATCTTTGGCGTCCTCAAACTCGTTGCGGGCGACAAGGCGTTTGCCACGGCGGGCTGCAAGCAGCGCCGCTTCGTTGACGAGGTTCGCCAAATCCGCACCCGAAAAGCCGGGCGTTCCGCGCGCGATGACTCTGGCGTCCACATCGGGCGCCAGCGGCACCTTGCGCATATGCACTTTGAGAATCTTCTCGCGTCCCGAAAGATCGGGATTGGGAACAACGATCTGCCGGTCGAAACGGCCCGGGCGCAGCAACGCTGGGTCGAGCACATCGGGCCGGTTGGTGGCCGCGATCAGGATCACGCCTTCATTGGCCTCAAAGCCGTCCATTTCGACGAGCAATTGGTTCAGCGTCTGCTCGCGCTCGTCATTGCCGCCGCCCAAACCGGCGCCGCGATGACGGCCGACGGCATCGATTTCATCGATAAAGACGATGCAAGGCGCGTTTTTCTTGGCCTGCTCGAACATGTCCCGTACGCGGCTCGCGCCGACGCCAACGAACATTTCGACGAAGTCCGAACCTGAGATTGTAAAGAACGGCACGTTGGCTTCGCCCGCGATGGCGCGTGCCAGCAGCGTCTTACCGGTACCGGGAGGTCCCACCAGCAGAACGCCCTTGGGAATACGGCCACCGAGCTTCTGGAATTTTTGCGGGTCCTTCAGGAAGTCGACGATTTCGACCAGATCTTCCTTGGCCTCGTCCACACCGGCGACATCTTCAAAGGTCACGCGTCCCTGACGCTCGGTCAGCATCTTCGCGCGGCTTTTGCCGAAGCCCATGGCTTTGCCGCCGCCGGCCTGCATCTGGCGCATGAGGAAGATCATGACCGCCACGAAAAGCAGCATCGGGAACCAATTGATGAAGACGGAGAGGAGCGTGATGTTGTCGCCCTCCGGCCGCACCTTGATGTCCACATTGTGTTCAAGCAGACGCGAGGTCAGGCTCGGATCGTCCGGAATGTCCGTCGAGAACTGGGTTCCGTTCTTGAACTGACCCTCGACATGCGTGCCCGAGACATTCACCGACTTCACGCCATCAGCCACGATTTGCTGATTGAACTCGCTGAAGGAGATCGGCGATCGACCCTGACGTTGTGTCGGCCCCTGGAATAGGTTGAACAGCGCCACTAACAGGAGCGCAATGATGATCCAGAGTGCCAAATTTCGGAAATTATTCACGGCCGACCTCTTTTCCGGGCCCGTCGTCGAGAATTAAACGCCGATGCGCGGTATTCGTCCAACAGATAGGTATTTGTATACGCCCTTGCCAGTCAGGAAACCGTTAAGAATTTCATCTGACCCGCCGAATACGCCCTTTCTGGGGCAGAAGAATAGAGCCTTGTCCCCCTTCAGCCTCCGCGGGGGCCGGTGGCCCGGCCGTAGCGGCGCCGCTGCGTGCCAATCCAGACATGCGCTCCGCCTCGCGTGTAACGATGAGCGTCGCCGGACCGAAGGCCGCTTCGGCCTTCGGCGCCCGGCCAATCCGGCAGCCGCTTAACGTGCGGGCGCTGATTTTTTCGGCAAGAACGGCATCCAGCACAGCTTCCAGCCGCTCGAAGCGGGGCCGAAATGCCGCGCCGCCGACGCGAAGCAGGACAAGAGAGAGGGCGCGCAGGGCGATCTCCCGTGGGACTTTGGCGAACGCGGCGCCGTCGATAAGCACCGGGCTCGAATCGATTCGCCCATGGCAGTACAGAAAATCATCGGCGGCAGCGTCCAGCGCCTCGCGGGCGCGGCGCAAATGCGCCGCCGCCTGCACAATGCGCCCAACGGGGACCCCGGCAGCTTCAAGAGCAGGCAGTATCTTGCGAATGCGCGTACGGGCGAATCGCTCGTCCTCGTTCATCGGATCTTCGATCCACTTTGCCCCGAGGGCTGTAAGATATGCCCGCAATTCCGTCCGGTTGACCGCCAGCAACGGCCGCAGCACCTGGACGGCCCGGAACTCCTGAGACGGCAGAGATGAACGCGCTTCCATGCCGGACAGGCCATCGACCCCGCTGCCGCGCGCCAGCCGCAACAAAAAAGTCTCCGCCTGATCGTCGGACGTATGGGCCACGAAAAGATTGGACATATCGTGCGCGACGCACCAGCCGCCGAGCAGGCGGTAACGGGCGGTTCGCGCATATTCCTCGATGTTCGACTGCGGTTTACCGCCCGTCCAGGCAAGCACATGCGAGGGGAAGCCAAGCTCCTCTGCCCACCCAGCGACGGTGGCGGCTTCCATGCGCGATTCTTCGCGCAGCCCATGATCGACGATGAGAATGGCGGGCAAACAGCCGCCGTTCTGCTTCACCCAATGCGCGTAGAGATGCATGAGGGCGATCGAATCGCCGCCGCCCGAAACGGCCAGCGCGGCCTTCATGCCAGGCACAAAGCCAAGCCTGTTTAAACTTTCAGCAAAGGCGCGGTGCAGGCCGTCGAAAGGGTCACTTACACTTGTTGCCGGTGCGCTCCGCCCGGGCGCGGGTTGCGACCGCCGCGGAAGCGTCGGGGTATTTCGCGGGGAGCGCGGCAAGAGCGGCACAACCTTCTTTCATCTGGCCCAGCTCGAACAAAGCGAGTGCGAGTTTCAACATGCCTTCGGGCGCGCGCTGAGCCTTGGGATATTTCTTGAGCAGCTCGGCGAAATCCCGAGCGGCTTCCGGAAAATCCTTCTTGGCAGAATAGGCGATGTCCCCGGTCCAATACAGAGCGTCGGAGGCCCTGTCCTCGTCCGGATGATCGTCGGCGAATTTCCGGAAGGCCTGGCTTGCGGGATCGTATTGCGCGCGCGCCAGCAGATTCATCGCCGAATCGAATTCACGCTTGGGATCGGCCGCCGCCGGACGCGACGGCTTGGGCAACGGCGCGTTGGAGGGAATCTGCCCAAGGTTGGCGGGCGGCCCCCCCCGAAGTTGCGGCGGACCATCCGGCGGGGTCAACGAGGCGACCGCCTTCTCCCCGTTGGAATCGGGCGGCATATCCGTTCCGTCGGCGGCCGGAGCCGCCGCTGAGGCAGCAGCGGTCATCGCCGCCTCTGCCGCCTGGAAATCAAGCTGCTTCTGAAGGCGGTCGTTTTTCTGAGACACTTGCTCGACCTGATGTCCCAGTTCCTCCATCTGCCCGGTCAAGCGGCCGATGGAATCTTCAAGCTCGCCCAGCCGTCGAATCAGCGGATCGAGATCGGGCAAAACAGGCGCCGGCATCGGCGCCGCTTCCGGCATAGGCAGGGGATCGGCAGGGCCGGACGCAGCAGAGGGCAGAGTTTTACCCGTCTGGCGGAATGTTTCCGACTGCAAGTCGCGCATGTCCCGTTCTACCCGCTGCAGCCTGAGCAGAAGATCGCGTGCGTCCACGGTCACGGGCGCCCCGGACGCCGCAGAACCAAGACCAAGCAGCACGGCGGCTACTGCGCCCGCTTTCATCCATCGTGCGTGCGTTGCTTTCATGGCCTCGCCTTCCGATCGCAAATCGAATGTCCATCAGAATATCAGAAAAAGGAAAAACCAAGGCAGGCTAACCGGCGCAACAAAAAGGACGGGAACCGCTCTAAGGTTCCCGTCCTTTTTAATCCCGCAAGGAAAATTCCTTACGACATGTTGCCGCTTTTGATTGTCGACACACCGCGGCGATTTTGCGCCCAGCAGGCGTCGTTCGATTCGACGCAGACAGGACGCTCCTTGCCGTAGGAGATCGTGTCGAGGCGGGCAGCCGAAACGCCCAAGCTTGCGAGGTAATCTTTCACCGCCTGCGCGCGCCGTGCACCCAGTGCAAGATTGTATTCGCGCGTACCGCGCTCATCGGCATGTCCTTCGACGGCCAGCGTGACAGCGCCGAAACGCTGCAGCCAGGCGGCCTGCTTTTGCAGCGTCGCGCGCCCGGTGTCCGTCAGATCGGTCTTATCGTAATCGAAGAAGATACGGTCGCCGACGTTCACCTGAAAATCCTGGATGCTGCCGGGGACGATCGACACTTGCGGCATCGGACGCGGCGGCATCGGCGGCGGTGCGGGTTGCGGTGGCGGCGGCGGCGCAGGCGGCATCGCGGCCGGCGGCGGTGGCGGCGCGGGCGGCGGCGCTTTCATCTCTTCCGCGCACGCGGTCAGTAGAACTGCAAAGGAAAGGCACGCCAATTTTGCGCTGGTGGTGAGTTTTCTCATGTTATTGAACCTCCGTTATGCGCAAGCCGCGCCTGGGTGCGTAGGCGATGCGCTTCCAAGGGTATTCTCCCCCCTCAATATGCCTTTTCGAACCAAAACCGCCGTTCGAATAAAACAAAATTACGGGATGCCACTCACTGTATCAAGGGCGACCACGCCGGATCGGATGCATCTCCCGGCGAAAGTACGCGTCTCTCGTTGCGTCCCGTAATATCGATAGACCAGATTTGCGAACCGCCACCGACCCCGTTCGCACCTGACTGTAACGTCCGCGTGAACATGAGGACCCGGCCGTTCGGGGCCCATGTGGGGCCTTCATCCTGCCAGCCATGCGTCAACAACCGCTCTCCAGAACCGTCCGGCCGCATGACCCCAACACCGAAATAGCCCGGTGTGATCTTTGTGAACGAAATGAGGTCTCCGCGCGGGCTCCACACAGGCGTCCCGTTCTTGCCCGCGCCGAAACTGATTCGATGCGCATTCGTCCCATCGGCATTCATGACGTAGATCTGCTGCGATCCGCTGCGGCTTGACTCGAATGTGATCTGCTTTCCGTCGGGAGAGAAGGACGGCGCGGTATCGATGCCCGGATCGTTGGTCAGCCGCTTTGAGGTCCGGGTCGCCAAATCCATCAGATAAATGTCGGAATTGCCGTTGGTCTCCAGCGCCATGACCACACTTTTGCCGTCCGGAGAAAATCGCGGCGAGAACGTCATATTGGGAAAATTGCCCAAAACCTCCTGCCGCCCCGTCTCCAGATCGAACAGATAAACGCGCGGGCGGGCCTGAATGTACGACATGTAGGCGATCATTTGCGCCGTCGGATTGAAGCGCGGGGTCAGCACAAGATAGTCGCCCTGGGTCAGAAACACCGGATTGGCCCCGTCCTGATCCATAACGGCAAGGCGCTTGCGGCGGTTCAGCTTCGGGCCCGATTCGGCGACGAACACGATGCGGGTATCGAAATACCCCTTCTCCCCGGTGATGCGCTCATAAATGGCGTCGGAAACGAGATGGGCGATCCGCCGCCAGTTCTCCGGCGTGGTCATGAATTGCAGGCCCACCATTTGGGCCTCGCCGAAAATATCCCAAAGGCGGAAATCCACGCGCAGGCGGCCGTCGGGCTGCATCGTGGCCTGCCCGGTGACGAGGCCTTGCGCCTGAATCGTGCGCCAATCCCCGAAGCGCGGCGGGGTGTTGATATCGTTGATCTTTTCGATGAACGAGGTTGGATTAAGAGAGCGGAAAAGGCCTGAGCGTTCGAGATCGGCCCGCACGACGCCGGCAATGTCGCGTCCGGCCTGCCCGCCTCCGAGAAAATCGGGAATCGCCAGCGGAATGGGCTCGGTCACGCCCTGATCGACGCGCACCTGAAGGGCGGCTTCGGCGGGGACGACAGTGGCAGAGAGGTCCGTCACAGCCAGAAGCGCGGCAAGCAGAAGCCGGTGAAGGACGAAACGGAAACCACGTTTTGAAGATCGAGCCATAGGTTTAGTCCCGAATATTACCGGCCAGCCATTTTGCTGGGATCGAATGTCATAACGACCTCCCGCCACGTCTCATATCTCTCGCGCGGGAGGCGCTTGTAGGGTTCGCACACATTGACAGCCCGCAATGCCGCCTCTGCCGCCGTACGCATAAATTGGTTGGACGCCGCCGCCGAGCGCGTCGCGGGCTCCAGCTGCGGCAGCTGCGCCAAGCTTCCGTCTTGCGCGAGAAAAACGCGTACCTGCACGATGAGTTGCTCCGGATTGGGCGCCCCGACAGGTACATTCCAGCATTCGCGCATTTGTGCCAGCAGCGCATCCTGCAGGTCCAATGTCATCGCGCTCTGCGCCCCCAGGCCCTTGATCGGCTGCTCGGCAGGTTTGGCGGCGGGCGTGGAAGCTGGCGCTTTAGGCGCGCGCTTGTCCAAAAGCGCCAACACCGTGTCCACATTGAACGCGGCTTGCGGATCGGGCCGGGGCTTCTGGCGAGGGACGGCGGGCGTGCGAGGAGCGGGCGAAGCCTCAGCCTGTTTGGGCAGTTCCTTCGGCTTATCCTTGTTGAGATCGGCGGGCGCGACCTCAGCCTGAGAAGGCGGCGGAGCCTGCGGTTCCGGCTCCGGCGCCTTCTGTTCGGTTTGCGCCGGTGTGATGTTTGTTTCTTCGGCGACCGTCACCAAATCCACGGGCACCACCGGGGATTCTTGTTCGTCGGACAAAGCAACAGCGTGCGGCCACGACACCGTGGCAATCGCGATCACCGCAAGGTGCAAGGCTCCCGCCGCGATAATGCTCCGCTTCAGCATGCGCTTGGGTTCATCCTTTGGCCCGGGCCAGCCGCGCTCTCACGTTCAGGCTGCCTTCCTCGCCATTTAGCTAACGCTCCGGCGGCTTTTTTGGGGCATCGGTCACAAGGCCGATGCGCGTGAAGCCCGCTGCGTTGAGCAAACCCATGACTTCCATGACCTTGCCGTAGTCGACCATCTTGTCGCCACGAACGAAAATGCGCTGGGCGTAACCGTTCTCTGAAATCGCCATGAGCTTCGGGACCAGCTCCTCGACGCCTATCGGTGTGTTCTGCAGGAATACCTGTCCGGCCTTGTCGACGGTGACCGACAGAGGCTCGCGGTCTTCGCCGAGCGATTTGGCGCGGGTTTGAGGTAGGTCCACCGGCACGCCGACCGTCAGCAGGGGCGCCGTGACCATGAAAACGATCAGCAGCACCAGCATCACGTCGACAAAGGGTGTGACGTTGATTTCCGCCATCGGCCGGCCGCGGAGCCTGCCGCCGCGTGCTCCCCGCGCCGCCCGCGGACTGGACAAAACGGACGGCATCAGCGCGACCGCTCATCGAGTTGACGCGACAGGAACGAAGAGAATTCGTCGGCAAAAGCTTCCAGCCGGCCGGTGTAACGGCCAAGCTCATTGACGAATCGGTTGTACGCCACGACCGCGGGAATAGCCGCGACGAGGCCGAGGGCGGTCGCAAACAGCGCATCGGCAATGCCCGGCGCGACGACTGCGAGTGTCGTGTCCTGACGCTCTGCAATCGCCTGAAACGCCGTCATGATGCCCCAGACAGTGCCGAACAGGCCGACAAACGGCGCCGTCGATCCGACGGTTGCGAGATAACCCAGACCGCGCTCGATCTTTTCCACCTCGCGCTGGATGGACACATTCATGGCTTTCTCAACCCGGTCCTTGACGCCCGCGAGTTGATTTTCCCGTGGCGTACCGCCCTCGAACGAGCGTTTCCACTCCCGCAGCGCCGCCACAAACACGGCGGTGAACGGCTGATCGGCGCGGTTGTGATGCTGCGCGTAGAGTTCTTCCAGCGAGCGGCCTGACCAGAAGCTTTTCTCGAAACGCTTGGCCTTGCGGTTGAGGCTGCTGAAGGCAATTCCCTTGTCGATGATCAGAACCCACGACCAAAACGAAACCAGGATCAGCCCGCCCAACACCACCTTCACGACGATGTCGGCCCGCAAGAACAGGCCAATCGGGGTGAATGCCTCTTGAATCTCAGTCTGCCCACCGGGAGCCGCTGAGGCCGGAACGCCCTCGGGCGCCGCCAGCGGAGCAGAATCCGCAGCGGGACCCGTGGGTGCAGCGGCAGGCGGGCGGCCGCCACCGGGCTGCGCCTGCTGAAATTGCGCAAACGCCCCCCGCTGGGCGTCGCAGAGCATGCAAAGAGTCAAAACCGCCACGAGCATGGCGGCGAAACGAAAAAGGGTCATTGCCGAATTCCGGAGCAGCGTGTGCCTTGGATGTTCGTGAGTGGGAACGCAGAAAGCTGAAATCCAGTGAACGCATTCAACATGGCTGAATTTTGACCCGCTTCTTGGCGCGCGTAAAACGTCAGCCTTGCCCTTGATCGGAACGGCCATTGGGCTTGCTTCCGAACAAGGCGAATCGGCCATCTGGAAGGCGTAGTACAGCAACATCGCCGCCGTGGCGATGAACGATTCTGCCTGATTCGAGGCAACACGTAAAAGCAGACGGCAAAAACAAAAGCGCCGTGCCCCCAAGGGACACGGCGCCGATGCTGTTCTAACAGGAACTTCAGCGAGCGTTTGGCCGCTCAGTTCATGCCAAGACCTTTGCGGATTTCCGCTTTGGTGGCGTCGAAGTCGGCGCGGAATTCCGGGTTCTTCATCATCTGATTGACCGCGAGCGAAGCCGCGATGTAGCCGCCCATGCGATCGGAAGGATAGGCTGCGCCGCTGGCGACGCGGTGCTGGGCATATTCGTCGCTCCGCTCATACAAAGCATCGCGCTTCTCCGGCACCATCATGCCGAGGACGAGGGCAACTTCAGCCGCCGTCGTGCTGTGGCCGCTCGGATAGGTCGGACCGGCGGCCCCTTTGGCGATGTCTTCGGCGGCCTTGATCTCTTTGCTGTACTGGAAGGGACGCAGCTTCTTGTATTTCTGCTTGATCGGACCGACGCCAACGCCGCCATCCTTGACGACCTTGTCAAAGAACGCGCCCGCCATCGGGAAATTCTCTTTGGTGAATTTCGGGCCAAGGACCGAGCCGGCAACCGTGTAGACGCTCTGATCCAGGTCTTTGTGGATGGCGGCATCCAACTGCGGATTCATCCCCTTCTGCAGATTGAGGATGGCCTGAACGTCACGCTTGCCGGCCGGAGAGTCTTCCTTGGGCGGCGGCGGCAGCATTGCCGCGAAATCGAGGTCGGCAGCCGTAATATACGGCTTGTCGGAAAGGGCCATGGACGGCGTGGCGGCAGCCAGGCACAGGAAAAGGGCGGGAGCCAAAGCGAGTTTGCGCATGCATTCCTCCGTTGCGGTTTCGCGTTATTATCGGTTTGTCAGAAAGAATTCCAATTTTTTCCGTGTGGAATCCGGCACGCGGCGGGGCCGCCCGTCAAGGGTGACGATGCAAACCTCCACTTTGGCGGTCACCAAGGCCTCGTCTCCCCGCATAACCACCTGATCCAGGCGCATGCGGGCCCCGGCAAGGTCCAGCACGCCAGTTCGGATGGAAAGGACCTGCTCCATGCGGGCGGGTTTCATAAAGCCGATATCCATCCGGCGCACCACCCAGACCAGGGGTTCGGAACTCTCCAGCATTCCCGCATGACCGGCCCCTGCAAGGCGCAGAAACTCCGAGCGGCCACGCTCCATGAAGCGCAGATAGCTCGCGTGATAGACGAAACCGGAGAAATCCGTGTCTTCATAATAGACGCGGACCGGAAAGACGTGCGCCGTTCCTTCAAACCAGCCGCCCGTCGGCTCGTGGGGTTCCGCGTTCATGGTGAGAGTAGCGCCTGCCAATAGCCGGCATCGATCCAGCGGCCGAATTTGTAACCGGCCTCGGTCAGATGGCCAGCTTTTTTGAAGCCGCACTTTTCATGCAAAGCAATGCTGGCCGGATTGGGCAGCGCGATGATGCCGACAACGGAGTGAATGGATTTCAGCCGCAAGCGTTCGAGAAGGGCGGAATAGAGCGCAGTCCCGAGCCCGCAACGCCGCGCAGCTTCGTCGACATAGACACTGGATAGAGCGCAGAAGCGGTAACCGGAGCGGTCGATAAAGCGCCCCGCATAGGCGTATCCGGCCACATCCCCGTCCTTCTCCGCCACCAGCCAGGGAAGAACCGGCGTGACCTGCGCAATGCGCCCGCGCATGTCTTCCGCGGTCACATCCACCTCTTCAAACGTGACAATCGTTTCGCGCACATGGTGGTTGTAGATGGCGCAGATGGCGTCCGCATCCGAGGGCAGAGCATCGCGGATAGCGATGCTCACTCGCCTTCGTCCCCAAAGAGCAGTGGCTGTTGCGGCCGCGTGGCCGGTCCGGGCAGTCCCAGATGCACATAGGCCTGCCCCGTGACCATGCGGCCGCGCGGGGTGCGTTGCACCAAGCCCTGCTGAATCAAATAGGGCTCGACAATTTCCTCTATCGCATCGCGCGGCTCGCCCAGCGCCGCGGCCAGCGTTTCGACACCCACGGGGCCGCCGTTAAACCCTTCGGCAATCAGCGCGAGATAGCGCCGGTCGAAGCCATCAAGGCCCCGGCTGTCGACTTCCAGCCGCGCCAGAGCCGCATCCGCCACCGCCCGGTCGACTTGCACCCGCCCGGCCACTGCCGCAAAATCGCGCACCCGCTTCAGCAGGCGTCCCGCGATGCGGGGCGTGCCGCGCGAGCGCATGGCGATTTCCCGCGCGCCATCTTCGGTAAGATTGAGCCCCAGCACACGCGCGCCGCGCGCAACGATCAGCATCAACTCCTTGGTCTCATAGAACGCCAGCCGTATCGGAATGCCGAAACGGTCACGCAACGGCGTGGTGAGAAGGCCGGAGCGCGTGGTAGCCCCCACCAGCGTAAAAGGATTGAGCGAGATTTTTACGGAGCGGGCCGACGGACCTTCGCCGATGATAAGGTCGAGCTCGAAATCCTCCATGGCCGGATAGAGGATTTCCTCCACCGCCGGATTGAGGCGGTGGATCTCGTCGATAAAAAGCACATCGCGCGGTTCGAGATTGGTAAGCAGCGCCGCCAGATCGCCTGCGCGCGCCAAAACCGGCCCCGATGTGGTGCGAATGGAAACACCAAGCTCGCGCGCCACGATCTGCGCCAGCGTGGTTTTGCCTAAGCCCGGCGGCCCTGAAAACAGCACGTGGTCGAGCGGCTCGCCGCGGGACTTGGCTGCTTCGATGAAGATCGAGAGATTCTCGCGCGCCTGCTGCTGTCCGACGAATTCCGACAGGCGCTTTGGACGCAGTGTCGATTCAAGCTCGTCTTCTTCGGCCAACTCCGGCGCGACGACACGCTCCGCGTCTTTCACCGATTGCGCTTTGGGTTTGGGCGTCGCCATGGATCGACTCGCGGACTGCTTGTTACTGTGCGTCACTTGGACCACGGATTGAAGACGGTAAGCCCGTCAAAGGTGAAATCCTTCACGTTGCGCGTGACGAGGATCAGCCCGTGGATGAGAGCTGTTGCAGCAATTTGAGCGTCGATGGTCTGCGTGTTTGGCCGTTCCATCCGGAGCGTAGCCCATCTCAAAGCGATTTCCTTTGTGACCGGCAATATTCGCTCGGATGGCGTGTTGGATAGCAGATCGTCGAGCCATGCTTCCAGGCGAGAACGCTTGGCGCCTCTGGCCAGACGGTCGATTCCAAATTTCAGCTCACCAAACGTGACCGCCGATAGAAGGATCAAATCGTCCGCTGTTGCATCGACCCAGGAAAGCACACCCGCGTCGCGCGTATCTTTGATCGCTTCGGAAACCACGCAGGTATCGAGCAGAAATTTCAAAAATCGATCTTTCGCATTTTTTCGCGTTTCCGCGGCGGAAGTTCGAACTCTGGAACTTTCGGCGCGGATTTCCAGATTTCGGCAAAGGTCTTTGTGGGCGCCGGATCCCCTCGCAGACGGCGATATTCATCCTCGGAAAGAAGAACGGCGGCGGGCTCTCCCCGGACGGTAATATGCTGCGGTTCCTTGGCCGAGGCCCGTACAAGCTCCGAAAATCGCGCTTTGGCGTCCTGCAAGGCCCAGTGCTTGGTCATGGCCGCTCCTGACTAGTCTGACTAGTCAGACTAAGTCAGCGGGCCAGCTGTCGCAAGCATTCGCGCAGCAATGCATCGAGCGGCAAGGATTCCGCATTGGGGCCCATGCTCTGTTGGGCGCGGGCCACGGATTCCGCGGCGGCCATCTGCGAATAGCCGAGTTTTACGAGGGCGCCGATGGCGTCGGCTTCCACGGGCCGCAGCGATTGCATGCTAGGAATGCGCTCACCCGTATCGGCCACGCGCTGCAAGGCCATGGATGGGGCTTTGTCTTTCAACTCCGTGACGATGCGCGTGGCAAGCTTGGGGCCAACGCCCTGCGCGCGTCCGACCACCGCTTTGTCGCCGAGCACGACCGCGCGCTCCAAATCGGCAATCTTCAGCCCGGACAAAATTGACAGGGCGACCCGAGCGCCCACGCCCTGCACCGTCTGGAGCAGCCGGAACCATTCCCGCTCGTCGGCCGCCAGAAAGCCGTAGAGCCGTATGGCCTCATCCGACATTTTGGTTTCCACGGCCAGACTGACCGTCGCCCCAATGGTAAGCCGCGACAGCGTCGCGCTTGCGCAATGCACCAGATAGCCCACCCCGCCAACGTCAATGATGGCGTGATCGGCCGCCACTGAGTCGACCTTCCCCGTCAGTTTGCCGATCAAACAATCCTCCCCTGCGCAGCGGGGGCTGCCGCATATGCGGACCGAGCGAAAGGCTTTTGGGTCGAAATTGCCTCCCCCTCGTGGGGAGGCCGAAATTGATCGCGCTTCCCGCGAGCAATTTCGGGTGGGGGGAGCTTATCCGCAACAATCCCCCCACCCGAAATACCTCGCGGCTGAAGCCGCTTCAGCATTTCGACCTCCCCACAAGGGGGACGTAATGGAATATGCGATAGCCCTGCGAAGGGCTGGAGGATCATGGGCGTCAACATTGGGCGAGGAGCGCGGCCATTCGCGCGTTGGTACCGGCAAGATGGGCGTGGGCAATGGCACAGGCCAAAGCGTCGGCAGCATCGGCCGTTTCGAAGCGAGCCGTCGGCAACAGCCGCCGCACCATGGCTTGCACCTGAATTTTGTCGGCATGGCCGACGCCGACGACCGACTTCTTGATGTGGTTGGGTGCATATTCGGCGATGTTCAGACCGGCTTCCGCCGCAGCCAGCAAAGCGATGGCGCGCGCGTGGCCAAGCTTCAAAGCGGCCAGCGGGTCTTTCGCAACGAAGGCTTGTTCAACGGCCACATCCTGCGGCGCATATTCCACCAGCACCGCACGGATACCGCTGTGCAGGATCGCCAGCCTTTCGGCCAGCGGCAGCGATGCCGCCGTGGCGATCACGCCGTTGGCGATATGCATCAGTTTTGAGCCGGTCACCTCAATCACGCCCCAGCCGGTGCGTGACAGGCCCGGATCGAAGCCGGCAATGCGGATGGTTACGGCCAATGCGGCACCTGGAGAATCGCTTCCAGCAGTGTCCGCGATTCATTACGGCCGGTGCAACAGCATTAGGCGGCGGAGAGTTTCTCCATCAGCGCCTCGCTCATTTCGTAATTGGCGTAGACGTTCTGGACATCGTCGTGATCGTCCAGGGCATCGAGCAATTTCGTCAGCGTCTCGGCGGAATCCTCGCCCACCTGCACGGTATTGCCGGGACGCCAGATGATCTTGGCGCTTAACGGCGCACCGAGCTTGGCTTCCAGCGCCTCGCGCACGGCGGCGAAGTCTTCAACCTTGGTCAGAAATTCGTGGCCGTCGCTCGATGAGATGGATTCATCGGCGCCCACGTCAATCGCCAGTTCCAGCATGGAATCGGCATCGCCCGCAGTGCCGGGATAAATGATCGATCCCACCCGGCTGAACATGAACGACACCGAGCCGTTCTCGCCCATTGCCCCGCCATATTTCGAGAAGGCAGAGCGCACATCGGCGGCGGTGCGGTTGCGGTTGTCGGTCAGCGCTTCCACGATGATCGCGACCCCGCCGGCGCCGAAGCCTTCGTAGCGCACCTCTTCATAGTTTTCGGCTTCACCGCCCTGACTTTTCTTGATGGCGCGGTCGATGACGTCCTTCGACATGCTCTGCGCCTTGGCGGCGATAACGGCGGCGCGCAGGCGGGCGTTGTGCGCGGGGTCCGGCAGGCCCTGCTTGGCGGCGACCGTGATTTCGCGCGAGAGCTTGGAGAACAGCTTGGAACGCTGAGCGTCCTGCTTGTTCTTCCGGAACATAATGTTCTTGAACTGTGAATGGCCGGCCATGGGCGGTTTTCCGAAAGCTGGTCTGGAACAGGTTCCGGCTCAGATAGCGGGGTTAAATGCCCCGTTCAAGGGCGGTGGCAGCGTTAACCGGTCCGGCCCTCAGTGGCCCCCATCAGTGGAAGGCGTAGCAGTCCATACGCAGGGAGCCGTAGGTCGTGCTCTGATGCAGACGCTTCGCCTTGCTCCCCTCACCGCCCGCGCCCAGTGCAGCGAACAGAGGAACAAAGTGGTCGTCCTGGGGATGGGCGTAAGCCGCATGCGGCGCCAAGCGCCGGTAGGCAAACAGATCGGCCGTATGTCGGTGGATCAGGGCCGCATGAATCCAATCGGAAAATTCCTTCGACCAGGCCGGTTCCGGCGCATCGATCTGCCCACGCGCCATGCTGCGGAGGTTGTGCGTAAGACTGCCGCTTCCGACGATCAGCACATCCTGATGGCGAAGCGGCGCCAGGGCGCGTCCGAGCTTCCAATGGTGCTCCGGCCCGAGCGGGGTCTGAATGCTCAGTTGGACAACCGGAATGTCCGCGTGAGGGTACGCCAGAAGCAGCGGCACCCAGGCCCCGTGGTCGAGGCCGCGCACATTGTCGAGCTTGGGCACAAAGCCTGCCAGGGCCAGAGCCTTTGCCGCCTGCTCGGCGAGCGCGGCAGATCCCGGCGCTGGGTATTGAAAGCGGTAGAGCTCCTCCGGAAAGCCGTAAAAGTCGTGAATGGTGTCGTTGCGCGCCACGCGATTGAGCGTGGGAGCATCGCTTTCCCAATGCGCGGAAATTGCCAGCACGGCCCGAGGGCGCGGGAGTTGACTGCCCAAGCCCTTCAGGAATTCGCGCGCCGGACACTCGGTCAAAGGCAGCGTCGGCGCGCCATGGGAGATAAACAGGCTCGGGAGCATACCGCCGATATGGCGCGGCCGGGCCGGCAGATCAAGTTAACGTCAGACGAAAGGTATCGCTTGAATAAGACGGCCGCCGACGCGCACCGGCTCGCAGCGGAGCGCGAGGCCGGTCAGGCGGTCGGTTTCGACGAAGACGCCGCATAGAGTGGCGGGTCCGGTGGCGGGGGTCATTCGCCCCGTAGGCATTTTTTTGGTGAACCGCTGCAACGGCTCGAATTTGTCCATGCCGATGACGGAATCATAATCGGCGCAGGCGCCTGCATCGGTTTGATAGCCGGTGCCGTTGGGAAGGACCTGCGCATCGGCGGTCGGAATATGGCTGTGCGAACCCACCACGCACGACACGCGGCCATCGCAGAATTGCCCCATGGCCATTTTTTCCGAGGTCGCCTCGGCATGGATATCGACAAGGATGGCATCTGCCGCCTCGCGTAATGGACAGGCCGCAAGCTCGGCGTCCACCGCGGCGAAGGGATCGTCCAATGGGTCCATGTGTACGCGGCCCATCGCATTGATCACCAGAATGCTGCCGCCGTTGCGGGTCTGATACAAATTGGCGCCGCGTCCCGGCGTACCGCGCGGATAATTCAGCGGCCTGAGGATGTGTTCTTCGCTGTCGATGAAGGTCAGGATTTCGCGCTGATCCATCCAGTGATTGCCGCTGGTCAGCACGTCGACACCGGTGGCGAACAGCTCATTGGCGACGTTGCGGGTGATGCCGAAGCCGCCCGCCGCGTTTTCGCCATTGGCGATGACGAAGTCTAAATTGAGACGCTCGCGCAATTGCGGCAGCTCTGCCGCCAGCACGTCTCGCCCAGGTTTTCCGATCACATCGCCGATAAAGAGAATACGCATGCGGTTCTATTACAGTGGCTTGGTCTGTAGCGAAACGCGTGCGGCATCTTTTTCCGTCACGATCCAGTCGAGCTTCTGATCGTTCTCGTCATGGGGAATGGCGGCGAATTCCTGTACGCTGAAGCAATAGCTGGCCGCGACGATGGGTTTCATCGCGCGCAAGCGTTGCAGCGTGCGGTCGTAGAAGCCCGCGCCGTAACCTATGCGATAGCCCTGGCGATCGAAGCCCAGCAGCGGCACGGCCAGCACGTCGGGATCGAGCAGCGGCCAATCACGGGCCGGCTCGGAAAGGCCAAAGCCGCCGGGCACAAGCTGCGCGCCTTCTTCCCACAGGTGAAAGTTAAGCGGCTTTCCCCTGCCCGCGACACGCGGCAGCACGATTTTATGGCCGCGGGCGCGAAGCGCTTCGATCAGCGGCGCGGGATCGGCTTCATCGCCAATGGCAAAATAGGCCGAGACGACCGCGCCCGTGGGAATGGGCACCAGTTCGACGAATTTGCGCGCCAGAGCGCGGCTCAGCTCGGGGACGTCAGCCTTCAGCGCGGCGCGGCGGTCCAGGGCTTGTTTGCGGATGGCTTCTTTTTCTTCGGCGATGGTCATGGAGTGGTTTTTCGCAGGCATCGACCGCTTGTAACAGATGCAACTATCACGCGGCTCAGCGAGGCAATCCCATATTCAATCACCTCCCCGCATGGGGGAGGTGATGTGGAGGCTAAACTCCCGGCAGGTCCCCCCCGGGGGGAGGAAATCCAGGAAATAAGTGGGCGGGACCGCCGTAGCCGTTGGATTTGGATCCTCACGGGCCTGCAGATGCAGGTGGGCACCGTATGTCCGGGACCACGATCCCGGACAGGAACAGCTCCCTATGAGTACCATTAAGGCCCCTGGGCATCGCTTTCCTGACGTGCGGGGCAGTACCCGCCCGGAGCTAACTTAGGCGTGCTCCAAGCGCACGGCAATGGCCTCCAGCATCGAGGCCGCGTCTTCAACGGCTTCCGCGGCCCGATTCTCTTTTATTTGCAGCTCTTCGGCGGCTTTGGCCTCTCCTGATTTCAGGGCCTGCAGCTCCGTCTCGCGCTCGTGCAATTTGGCCAGGGCTTCCGACAGTTCGTCCGCGATGACGAGGCCGGCCATCAGCAGCAGCCGGGAATCGCCGACCGACCCGACAGAGCCCGAAAGCTCTCGCACCCGCTTGTCCAGGAATTGTCCGAGGTCGCGGACATGGTCCTCTTCGCCCTCATCGCAGGCCACCGTATAGGCCCGGCCATTCACCAGCACGTTTACGAGCGGCATCCGTGAGCCCTCTTTAATTGCGCCCCAGCACTTCGCGGATTTCCGCGATGGCGCCGTCAAGCCGGTCTTCCACTTCGTCCGTCAGCCCAGCGAGTTCCCGGGCTTCGTCTTCCAGGCTCGCCACCCGCACCACGAGACCGTCGCGTTCTTCGTTGGCGCTCCGAAGCTCGGCCTCGAGCCTGGCGGCATCACGCGCGCGCGAAAGTCCCTGTTCAACGGCCGTATCCAGGCGGCTGACCGCCTCGGAAAAGCGCGCCAAAGCCGCGTCCAGTCTGCTGTTGCACGCAGGTTCCATGACATTGGCACCTTAGGCGTTGAAGAAAGCCCCGGCAACCCGCGCGCGAATTGCATTGTGGAGTGTTGGCTACGAGAACCCAGTGGAACGCGGCTTTCCGGCTCTTGCGTGCGGCCAAGGCCTGCCTTAAGGCCACCTTATGAGGGCAATACGATGAATTCCGCACCGGTTCCGACGACGAAGGACGGCTCGAGACTCATGGCGAACGCCATTCGCGCGCTCGCAATGGATGCCGTCGAAGCCGCAAAATCCGGTCACCCCGGCATGCCCATGGGCATGGCCGATGTGGCGACCGTGTTGTTCACGCGCTTTCTGAAATTCGACCCTGCCGATCCGTCCTGGCCCGACCGCGACCGCTTCGTGCTGTCCGCCGGCCATGGCTCGATGCTGCTGTATGCGCTGCTCTATCTGACGGGCTACCCCGGCATCGGCATCGACGACATCAAACGCTTCCGGCAGATGGGAAGCCCCTGCGCTGGCCACCCTGAGCACGGCTTCATTCCGGGCATCGAGACGACCACCGGGCCGTTGGGGCAAGGCATTTCCAACGCTGTCGGCATGGCGCTTGCCGAGCGC
This sequence comes from Alphaproteobacteria bacterium, assembly GCA_947473475.1. GTDB lineage: Bacteria > Pseudomonadota > Alphaproteobacteria > Micropepsales > Micropepsaceae > CAIYRG01. Next base: position 57,966 of record CANJBZ010000005.1, on the reverse strand, counting down.
ATCCTGAACGCCCGGTTCGGCGATGCTCTGGTCGATCACAAAACCTATGTGATCGCCAGCGATGGCGACCTCATGGAGGGCGTCAGCCACGAAGCATGCAGTCTCGCCGGGCATTTGAAGCTGGGCCGGCTGATCGTGCTGTATGACGACAATCTTATTTCCATCGATGGTGCGACGTCTTTGTCCGACTCGACCGATGCGCTGATGCGGTTCGAGTCGATGGGCTGGGCGGCTGTCCGCGTCGACGGGCACGACGCCGACGCCATCGCATCGGCTTTGCAGGACGCGCAAAACAGCGATCGCCCCGTGCTGATCGCCTGCCGGACCAAGATCGGTTTTGGCGCTCCGAAACGTGCCGGAACGTCAAAGGCTCATGGCGAGCCCCTTGGCGCCGAGGAAATTGCCGGGGCGCGAGCCGCACTTGGCTGGCCTTTCCCCCCGTTTGAGATTCCTGAAGAGATCACGGCCGCGTGGCGAACCGCCGGATCGCGCGGAGCGGACGCCTGCAAAGCGTGGCGGGCACGGCATTCGGATGCCGATCGCGCGTTGCGCGTACAGTTCGATTCCGCGCTCGCGGGCGAAATCCCCCCTGCGTTCGGCGCAGGCATAAACGCCCTGAAGCAGAAGTTCGTGGCGGACAAAACCACTGTCGCCACGCGCAAAGCCTCGGAAATGGCGCTGGAAGTCGTCAATGCCGAAGTGCCGGCGACGATCGGCGGATCGGCCGACCTGACCGGCTCCAACCTGACCAAGACCAAGAACGATCCGGTCGTTTCACCGGACAATTATAACGGCCGCTTCGTTCACTACGGCGTGCGGGAGCACGGCATGGCCGCCGCCATGAACGGCATGGCGCTGCATGGCGGGCTGATACCTTTTTCGGGCACGTTCCTGGTGTTTTCCGACTATTGCAGGCCCTCGATCCGGTTGTCGGCACTCATGGAACAGCGGGTCATCTATGTGATGACTCACGATTCCATCGGCCTTGGCGAAGACGGCCCAACCCACCAGCCGGTGGAGCATCTGGCCGCGCTGCGGGCCATTCCCAATCTCCTGGTCATGCGCCCGGCGGACGCGGTGGAGACAGCTGAGTGCTGGGAACTGGCGATGAACCAGAACAAGCGGCCCTCGCTGATGGCCCTCTCGCGGCAGAACCTTCCGCTACTGCGGACCGAGCACACGCCGGAAAACCGCTGCGCGCGCGGCGCCTATATCCTGCGGGAAAGCGAAGGCCCCTTGCAGGTGACATTCATGGCGACTGGGTCCGAGGTTGAGATTGCGGTGGCGGCACGCGACATATTGCAGCGCCAAGGTATCGGGGCGCGCGTTGTGTCCATGCCGTGCTGGGAGCTGTTTGAGGAGCAGGACCGGGCCTACCGGTCGCAAATCCTTGATTCGGCGGCTGTTAACGTTGCCATCGAAGCGGCCTCGCCTTTCGGTTGGGCCCGCTATATAGGCGCCAGTGGCGCTTTTGTCGGTATGAACGGTTTCGGCGCGAGCGCACCATATAAGGAACTATATCAGAAATTCGGTATTACGCCTGAGGCTGCGGCGGAAGCCGCCCTTAGCCACCTGACCAAAAAGGCTCATTAGAAAAGGAAATAGTGCCATGGCCGTGCGTGTCGCGATCAACGGATTCGGACGAATTGGGCGCCTCGTTCTGCGCGCCATCCTGGAGACGGGCCGCACGGATCTTGAGGTCGTGGCGATCAACGACCTGGGGCCGGTTGAGACCAACGCACATTTGCTGCGATACGACTCGGTGCATGGCCGCTTCCCCGGCAAGGTCGAGGTCAAAGGCGACAGCATGATCGTGGACGGCCACGCCATCCGCGTCACCGCCATCAAGAACCCCGCCGAGCTGCCGCATAAGGAGCTGGGCGTCGATATCGCCTTCGAATGCACGGGCATTTTCACGTCGAAAGAAAAGGCGTCCGCCCATCTGACGGCCGGCGCCAAACGCGTGTTGATTTCCGCGCCCGCCGACGGCGTCGATCTGACGGTTGTCTATGGCGTCAATCACCAGAAGCTGACGAAGGAGGACATCATTGTCTCCAACGCCTCTTGCACCACGAACTGCCTCGCCCCGGTCGCCAAGGTGCTGCACGATGCCATTGGCATCGAACACGGCTTCATGACCACGATTCACTCCTACACCAACGACCAGCCTTCGCTCGATCAGATGCACAAGGATCTCTATCGCGCGCGTGCCGCGGCGGTGTCGATGATCCCGACTTCGACCGGCGCGGCAAAGGCCGTGGGTCTGGTGTTGCCGGACCTCAACGGCAAGCTGGACGGCGTTTCCATCCGGGTGCCGACGCCGAATGTTTCCGTGATCGATTTCAAGGTGGTAACCAAGCGTCCTACCACCGTGAAGGAAGTCAACGAAGCTATGCAGCGCGCCGCCGCTCAGGAGCTTAAGGGCATCCTGAATATCGTGGACGCCCCGCTGGTTTCCGCCGATTTCAACCACGATCCGCATTCGTCGTCGTTCGCGCTGGATCAGACCAAGGTGATGAACGGCAATTTCGTTCGCGTCATGTCCTGGTACGACAATGAGTGGGGCTTCTCGAATCGAATGCTGGACACCGCCATCGCGATGGCGAAGCTGATCTGACGCGTTTCTTCGTCCCGCCTTGTGGGGCAGTATGGTTTGAAGGGCGAGGAGAGGCGGATTTCCCGTGGCTGATTACAAGACCCTCGATGACATTGAGGTGCGCGGCAAACGCGTGCTCGTGCGCCTCGACCTGAACGTCCCCATGAAGGACGGTAAGGTCACGGATGCGACGCGCATCGAGCGGCAAGCCCCGACAGTTCGTGAATTGTCCGAAAAGGGCGCGCGGGTGATCGTGCTGTCCCATTTCGAACGGCCCGGCGGCAAAGTCGTCCCGGAGATGTCGCTGAAGCCGGTCGCGGCGGCGTTGGCCGAAGTGCTGAAGCGTCCCGTCGCTTTCGCGGACGATTGCGTTGGCCCGGTGGCGGAAGCCGCGGTCGACAAGCTTAGCGATGGCGACGTGCTGCTGCTGGAAAACACTCGCTTCCACAAAGGCGAAGAGAAGAACGACCCGGAATTTGCGAAGGCGCTGGCTGCGAATGGCGACATCTATGTGAACGACGCATTCTCGGCTGCCCATCGCGCCCATGCTTCGACCGAAGGGCTGGCGCATCTGCTCCCCTCAGCGGCGGGCCGCTCCATGGAAGCGGAGCTTTCGCATCTGGCCAAGGCGCTGGACAAGCCCGAGCGGCCGCTGATGGCCGTCGTCGGCGGCGCCAAAATTTCCAGCAAGATCGCGCTGCTGGAAAATCTGGTTGCGCGCGTCAATGTGCTGGTTATCGGCGGCGCCATGGCAAACACGTTCCTGCTGGCGCAAGGTCACGCCATCGGCAAATCGCTGGCCGAAAAGGATCAGGTCGAAACCGCGCAGCGCATTCTGGCGAAGGCGGAGACCGGCGGCGCGATGGTGCTGCTGCCGTCCGACGTCGTTGTGGCGCGGGAGTTCAAAGCCGGGGCATCGTCCCGCATCGTCGGCATTGCCGATGTGGACGAGGACGAGATGATCCTGGATGTTGGTCCGAGAACGATCCAGGCCTTTGGCCGTCAGCTCGATAAAACCAAGACTGTCGTTTGGAACGGACCGTTCGGCGCATTTGAAATCCCGCCGTTCGACCGCGGCACGACATCGGCGGCGAAGGCGGTGGCCGAACGCACCAAAGACGGCAAGCTGCTGTCGGTTGCGGGCGGCGGCGACACGGTGGCTGCCTTGGCCCATGCCGGGGTGGTCGACGATTTCACCTATGTTTCGACCGCAGGTGGCGCATTTCTTGAATGGCTTGAAGGCCGTACGCTGCCGGGGGTGGCGGCGTTGGCCGGAAAATGAGGGACGAAGGATGAATAAAGAACAGCTGATGAGTGTCGCCAAAGCGATGGTGGCGCCGGGCAAGGGCATTCTGGCCGCCGACGAGAGTTCGGGCACGATCAAGAAGCGCTTCGACGCAATCGGCGTGGAATCGACGGAAAGCAACCGCCGCGATTATCGCGAGATGCTGTTCCGCACCACCACCGCGATGACCAAAAACATCTCCGGCGTAATCCTGTACGACGAGACCATCCGCCAGAACGCCAAGGACGGCACGCCGCTGGCGAAGCTGATCACAGACGCGGGCTCCATTCCGGGCATCAAGGTCGACAAGGGCGTCGTGCCGCTGCACGGCTGCCCCGGCGAAGTGATCACCGAAGGCCTGGACGGTTTGGGCGCGCGCCTGGACGAATATTACAAACTCGGTGCGCTGTTCGCGAAATGGCGTGCGGTGATCGATATTGCCGCCGGGACGCCGCCGATCCCCTCGCATACCTGCCTGCACACGAATGCGCACGCATTGGCGCGATATGCGGCAATCTGCCAGGAGCATAACATCGTCCCAATCGTTGAACCCGAAGTCCTGATGGACGGCGCGCACGACATCGATACCTGCGCGCGCGTAACGGAATGGGTGCTGAAGACGACTTTCCAGGAGCTGTTCTATCAGCGCGTCATGCTGGAAGGCATCGTACTGAAGCCGAACATGGTGATCTCCGGCAAGAAGAACGCCAACCGCGCCAGCCCCGAACAGGTCGCGTCCGAGACCGTCCGTATTCTGAAAGAATGCGTGCCGCCTGCCGTTGCGGGCATCGCATTCCTGTCGGGCGGGCAAGCGGACACAGAAGCCACGCAGCACCTGAGCCTGATGAATGCGATGGGACCGCTGCCCTGGCCCGTCACCTTCTCCTATGGCCGCGCCTTGCAGCATGAGCCGCAAAAGGTTTGGGCCGGCAAACCCGAGAACGTCGCGGCCGGACAGCGCGCCTTTGCGCACCGTGCGCACATGAACGGCCTTGCCGAGCGCGGTCAGTGGAAAGCCGATTTGGAAAAGGCGGCGTGATAACAAACATTATGATATTCTAATTGAATGGACAGGTCGTTTGCTACGAAGGATGAGATTGCAGGCCTCGTGAAGGCGGGCGTTCAGGAAGTTTTGCCTCGCGCGAAAATTTCCGAGGTCACTGTCGAGGAAGACATCGACAGCGCTGCCGGACAACCCACGCTGGCAATAATGGTCGTTTTTTCGAAACTCCCGACCATGAAGGGAGGAGATTACTTCTCTCTTCATGAGGCTGTAGAGCGACGACTAACCGCGATCGGAGAGACGCGATACCCATACCTTCGCTATGTTGGAGAAAAAGAATTACGCAGTGCGGTTTCTTAGCTTATGGACGCCAGCGAACTTGTTCGTCATGCGGTCCGACTCATAAAGACCCGCCGCGGAGCACCAAAACAGGTCGACCTTCGCCGGGCGATATCCGCAACTTACTACGCACTGTTTCACCACCTATTGCGGGCCGCCGCCGATGACCTGATTGGAGCGACCGCTAAGGCTCGAAAATCCCCAGCATACGCACTTGTTTATCGCGCTTATGAGCATTCTGCGATGTTGCGGCTATGTCAGGATGCAGCGAAGGGACAGTTGCCGGCTAAGCTGGCGGCATCGTTAGGTCGCAAGGCCTTTTCGAAAGAAATTCAGTACGTCGCGTATGCGTTCGCGGACCTCCAAGAGCTTCGCCACAGAGCGGATTATGATCCCAACATCCGGGTCTATAAGTCGGAAGCATTGGCAGCGTCCATTCGCGCGGCCTTCGCGATAACTCAATTTGAAACTGCCGCACCTGATGAGCGACGACTGTTTTTGCTAGCAATGTTGCTTAAAGCCCGATGAGCCAATGCCGTCTTTACCTGATTACGCCGCCGCGGATTGAACCCAAGAGCTTCGCCGAGACGCTGAAAGGCGCGCTCGGCGGCGGCGATGTGGCGAGCCTTCAACTGCGGCTGAAGGACATCCCGGACGATGAAATCATGCGCGCGGCCGATGCGTTGCTGCCCATCGCGCAACGCGCCGGCGTTGCCTTCATTCTGAACGACCGGCCCGATCTGGCGGCGCGGATGGGCGCGGATGGCGTCCATGTCGGCCAGGAAGATGCGTCCTATGTGGACGCGCGCGCGCTTTTGGGGCGGGACCGGATTGTCGGCGTCACCTGTCACGATTCGCGGCATTTGGCGATCGAGGCATCCGACGCGGGCGCCGACTACGTGGCGTTCGGCGCCTTCTTCCCGACGCAGACCAAAGAACCGAAGACCCGCGCCGAGCCTGAATTGCTGCAATGGTGGTCGCAAACGATGGTGGTGCCCTGCGTCGCCATTGGCGGCATCACTGTGGAAAATTGCGGCGTTCTTATCGAAGCCGGCGCGGATTTTCTAGCGGTCGCCGCGGGCGTCTGGGATTACCCGCAAGGTCCGGCAGCGGCCGTTAAGGCGTTTAACGCTCTCATGTAACTGTCATCCCGGCCAGCGAAGCGTGAGCCGGGACCCACTGTGCCGTTTGCTGGGTAGTTCCCGGATAGCCGCCTAACGCGGCTTCCGGGATGACACGGGGTTGCTGCCCCTGCTAGAACCCGCGCGACCCAAGAAAAGCACAAACGCACCATGTCAAAAGTCGCAGGTAACGAAGTCAGTCCCGGCATGATCATCGAGCTGAACGGTCAGCTCTGGTCGGTGGTCAAGACCCAGTCGGTGAAGCCCGGCAAGGGCGGGGCCTATAATCAGGTCGAGCTGAAAAATGTCGTCACCGGCGGCAAGCTGAACGAACGCTTTCGCTCGGCCGAAACCGTGGACGAGGTCGTGCTGGAGCGCCGCGATTTCCAATATCTCTTCGGCAGCGACGACATGCTGACCTTCATGGACATGCAGAGCTACGATCAGCTTGAAGTCCCGTCCGATTTGCTGGGCGAGGGCGCGAAATTCCTGCAGGACGGCATGAAGGTCGTCATGCAGCTGCACGAGGGCAAGCCGCTGGGCGTAAAGCTGCCGCCACAGGTGGTGCTGCAGATCGTCGAAGCCGATCCCACCACCAGGGGACAAACCGCCGCGTCGTCCTACAAATCCGCCACACTTGAGAATGGGTTGCGCATTCAGGTGCCGCCGTTCATCGAATCCGGAACGAAGGTCATCGTCTCCACGGACGATGGCTCCTATGTGAAACGCGCGGACTAATTCTCCGCACCTTCCGGCAAGCGAACGCGTTCGCACTCGGGCGTCCGTTTGCTCCGGCACGCCTCGCAGGATACACACGTCTATGCCTTATCTTTCGCCCGCTCTGAATGTGATGATTGCGGCCGCCCGCAAAGCCGCGCGTGGCCTTATCCGCGATTTCGGCGAGCTGGAGAATTTGCAGATCTCGAAAAAGGGACCGGCGGATTTTGTCACCACCGCGGACACCCGCACCGAACGCATTCTTGTCGAGGAACTGACCAAGGCCCGGCCTGGTTATGGCTTTCTCGTCGAAGAAGGCGGCGCCATCGAGGGACGCGACAAATCACACCGATTCATCATCGATCCCATCGACGGCACCACCAATTTTATGCACGGCATTCCGCAATTCGCGATTTCCATCGGACTGGAGCGCGAAGGGCAGCTTGTGTCGGCGCTGATCTTCAATCCGGTGACCGATGAGATGTATCTCGCGGAGAGAGGCCACGGCGCCTATTTGAACGACCGGCGCTTGCGAGTCGCCGCGCGGCAAAACATGTCCGATATTCTGGTGGCATCGGGAGCGCCTTTCATGGGCAAGGACGGCCGCGATGTATTTCTGTCGGAATTAAACGCAGTGGTCGCGTCAACCGCGGGGGTGCGCCGGTTCGGTTCGGCGGCGCTCGATCTTGCCTGGGTGGCGTCGGGACGCTTCGATGCGTTCTGGGAACGCAATCTCAAACCCTGGGATGTTGCAGCCGGCATACTGCTCGTGAAGGAAGCCGGCGGCGTCGTTTCCGATATGGACGGCCGCGAGAACATGATGGATTCCGGCCACATCATCGCCACGAACCAGACTTTGCACCGGCCGCTATTGGACCTGCTGCGCGGCAAGTCCTGACGTTTCCCGCATGAAAAAATCCCAGATCGCGGCGGGCGCGTCGACATCCTCGGTCTGCGGACCGACTGAGCGCGGAAAGCGGAAATAGGGCTGCGGCACATTATGGCCGCCGCCGCGGATCGTGTAGAGCGCGACGGCTGGCTTTCCGGGCGCGGTCCAGACAACGCGTTCAACGGACGTCGTGTCCGCACCTTTGTGCGGCAGCACCGCGCGCTCCGGCGCTCCCTCAAGCCCATTGCTCCTAGCGAAATAGTGCACCGTTTCATCGGTGGAGAGCGTGCGTCCGTTGGCGGTGCCGCGCCGGTTCGTGCCGCCGTCATACGGACTGACGGGATCGGCCGTGCCGTTCATGATCAGCACCGGCATAGGTTTCGGCTTTGGATCGCAATCCATATTGTCCGCGGCCGGCAGATTGGTGGAAATCGCGGCGATGCCCGCGAATTTGTCCGCCCGCTCCAACGCCAACCGGAATGCCAACGCCCCGCCATTGGAATGGCCGACGGCGAAGACGCGCTTTTCATCGATTTTGTGACGCGCAATCTCTTGCGCGATCATGGCATCGACAAACGCCATGTCGTCGATGCCGCGCCGTTGCCGTTGGGCGTTCTGCAGCTTGCGGCAGCCGTTCCACGAACGGTTCACGCCGTCTGGATAGACAACGACAAAGCCGTAGCGGTCGGCCAGCAGCTCAAACTCACCGCCGGTTCCCTCGCGCGCGGCGCGGCCATCGCCACCGCCGCCATGGAACATGAACAGGAGCGGCGCGCCGGGCTTAAGATCGCGCGGCTCATAGACAAAGAACGAGCGATCTCGCCCGCCAATGCTTCCCACGCTGCGCGTGAATATTCCGGTGGTCTTGGGATAATTAGTCGCCAGCGCGACTGAGCTTGGAAGAACGAATGAGACAGCGAGAACCGCCAGCAGCATGGGTTTCATCGACGTCCACGATGAAGGTGCACGCGATCATAGCATAAGCCGCTCGCCCTTAGCTCGCGAGCGCGCGCGCCTCGTCGAACTGCAGCGACGCCAGACGTGCATAGAGTCCGCCTCGCGACACCAGTTCCGCGTGACTGCCTTCGGCGATGATATGGCCCTGTTCCATCACGACGATTCGCTTCAGGCGCTGAATGGTGGCGAGCCGGTGCGCGATGACGATGGTGGTGCGGCCGTGCATCAGATTGGCGAGCCCCTGCTGCACCAGACGCTCGTTTTCGGCGTCGAGCGCGCTTGTCGCTTCATCCAGCAATAGCAATGGCGCATCGCGCAGGATCGCGCGCGCAATGGCGAGACGCTGACGTTGCCCGCCCGACAGCGTAACCCCTCGCTCGCCGAGACGGGATTCGTAACCGTCCGGCAAGTCGCGGATGAATTCGTCGGCCGCAGCCGCAATTGCTGCGTCGCGAACTTCGACATCGGACGCGCCGGGCCGGCCGTAGCGGATGTTCTCCGCGATTGTGCCGGAGAAGATGGCGGGGTCCTGCGCCACCAGCGCGATGTACCGCCGAAGTTCGCTTGGCTCGACTTGCGCGATGTCGACACCATCGAAGCGGATGCATCCCTCCTGGGGATCGAAAAACCGCAAAAGCAACTGGAAAACGGTCGATTTTCCCGCGCCCGAAGGCCCGACGAGGGCCACAGCCTCACCCGGTGCAATCGAAAAACCAACGCTGGTGAGCGCCGCGTGTTCGGGGCGCGAGGGATAGCGGAACGATACGCCTTCAAAGGCGATCGATCCCCTGACGGGCTTTGGCAGCAGCAGCGGAGCGGCGGGCGCCTTCACTTCCGGTTCGGTGGTGATGATTTCCATCAGCCGCTCGGTTGCGCCCGATGCGCGCTGCACATCGCCCCAGGTTTCGCTGACCGCGCCCATGCCGGTGGCGAGAAACACGGCATATAGAATGAATTGGCTGAGTGTCCCGCCCGTCATGCGGCCGGCGAGCACGTCGGAAGCGCCGATCCACAGCACCACGACGATACCGGTGCCGACCATGAAAATCACCAAGGCCGTCATCACGGCACGCATTTTTGTGCGGCGAATGGCGGCGCCAAACGACGCTTCGACGGCGGCGCTGAAGCTGGCGCGGTCTGTGTCCTCGTGGGTGAAGGCCTGCACCGTCTGCACCGCATTGATCGCCTCACCCGCATAGGCGGTGGTTTCGGCGATGAGATCCTGGGCTTCCCGCGAGAGCTTGCGCACACGGCGTCCGAACAGAAGGATCAAGCCAACCACCAGCGGAACGCCGATCAAGCAAAGAGCGGTCAGCTTTGGGCTGGTGATCCCCATCATAACGAGCGAGCCCACCGCCATAACCAGATTGCGCAAGGCGAAGGAGGCCGACGAGCCGATGACGGTCTGCACCAAAGTGGTGTCCGCGGTCAGGCGCGAAAGCACTTCGCCCGTGCGTGTGGTTTCGAAAAAGCGCGGGGACAGCGACAAAACATGGCTGAACACCTTGGCGCGAACGTCGGCAACGATGCGCTCGCCAATCCACGACACCAGATAGAATCGCGTCGCCGATGCCGCGCCGAGAATGCCGACAACCGCGATCAGCGCCAGGAAATACCGGCGGATGTTGGCGGCATCTTCCTGCGAAAACCCGTGATCGATCACCCCCCGCACCGCCGCGGGCAACACCAGGGTCGCCCCCGCCGCAACGACCAGCGCCGCGCCGGCGAGCAGGATCGTCCAGCGATATGGGGCCAAAAACGGTTTAAGGGCGCCTAAAGGGGTGAGTTTCGTAGAGGTAGGGCGGCGTCCGGTCTGGCGGTTCAGATGTTCGCGTTGGGTTTGGGCTGTATCGGTCATGCCGTCCTATAGCGGAAACCATCCGCGCGGGGGTAGTGGCGTCGGGTCGCTCGCGCAGTCGCCCACGTTACGCAACCGTCATCTTTGGCACGCGTAAAAAGGTGACCCGCGTCTCCGCCGTGCTAGAAGGAAGCGAACATGAAAGCGCCGCCCTCCGGTGAAGGGTTCCCCCCGATCCGGCCAATGCGGCCGAAAAGACGATGTCCGCGATTTCCTCGCCGCCCGCACGCCGCCCCTTGGTTCTTCTTTGCGTCATGCTGGCGCTGTTCATGGCTGCCATCGAGGCAACCATCGTCGCCACCGCCATGCCGCAGATTGTCGGCAAGCTCGGCGGGTTTGCGCTCTATTCCTGGGTCTTCGCCGCGTTTCTGCTGACGCAGACCGCGACCACGGTCCTGTTCGGCAAACTCTCCGACATTTACGGCCGCAAGCCCGTCATGATCGGCGGCATTGTCATTTTCCTGTGCGGATCGCTGCTGTGCGGTTTCGCGTGGTCCATGCCGTCGATGATTGCCTTCCGCCTGCTTCAGGGATTGGGCGCCGGATCGATGCAGCCGGTCGCGATTACCATCGCGGGCGATCTGTATTCGCCGCGGGAGCGATTGAAAATCCAGGGATGGCTGTCGTCGGTGTGGGGGATTGCCGCCGTCGCCGGACCGATTGCCGGCGCGTTCATTGTGCAGCGGTTCAATTGGGCCTGGGTGTTCTGGGTGAACATTCCGATCGGAATCATCACGATCGCCGGGTTCCTGATGTTCATGCACGAGAAGGTCGAGCGCAGGACACACGCGCTCGATTATCTTGGCGCCGCGCTGTTTTCGGTCGCGGTCAGCGCGCTGCTGATCGCGCTGACGCAGAGCGCGACGCTTGGCTGGGGCGAAATCGCGGCGCTGCTGGCGCTGTTCCTCGCGGCGGCGCTGCTGTTCCTTCTGCAAGAGAAGCGCGCGCACGAACCGATGATCGCGCTGGATTTGTGGGGCAATCGCATGGTTGCCACAGCGAACGCCTCGCTGCTGCTGGGCACCATGACGCTGATTGGCGTGACGACGTATCTTCCGGTTTACATTCAGGGTGTGCAGGGAAGGCCCGCGATTTTGGCGGGCATTCCACTCTCGGCGATGATGTTCGCCTGGCCGTTGGCGTCGGCTGTGTCGCACAGCATTTTGCGCCGCTTCTCGATGCGCACGACCTTGCGATTTGGCGCGACGCTGATTCCCATCGGCACGGCTATGCTTTTGTTCATCCGGCCTGACACACATCCGGCATTTACCGGCGTGGGTCCGTTCATAATGGGCTTCGGCATGGGCCTGCTGAACATCACCTCCATGGTGATGATCCAGGGCAGCGTCGAATGGAGCAAACGCGGCAGCGCCACGGCGTCTCTCATCTTTTCGCGCACGCTTGGCAACACGTTCGGCGTCACCGCGCTTGGAGCGGTGCTGAATTTGGCAGTGGTGATGTTTGCCAGCGAGAAGGCCGGCAGTCTCAGCACGGCGCAGATCCATGACTTGCTGGGCAGCATCGGCAATATTTTGGGCGGCGGCTCCGACCTGCCGCTGCGGGCGGCGCTCGATTCGGCGCTGCGCCTTACGTTTGTCGCGATGGTGTTTTTCTCGGCGCTGTCGACGGTGTTCGCGATGATGATACCGGTCCGCGAACTGGACTCGTTTCCGGGCCACGCGCCGGTTAAGCCGGAACCCGTTCCGGGGGAATAATGGCTCGTTAGGTTTGTTGCATAGAGACTATCGACCGTCTCAAAACCACACTCACCATGGCCGCCCTTGAGGCGGCCACCCAGCGCGCCCGCGTCTGCGGGCGCAAATGAATCATCGGCTCGCGGACGCTCGCCCGCTAGGTGGCCGGCTCGGAGGTCGGCCATGGTGAGAGATATGATTTACTTCGCGGTACGGAGTTCGGTTTCGTAGCGGGTTAGACGCGCCTGATAATCGGCGTGCTGTTGTTGATGTTGGCGCGCCTGCTCCTCATACGGGGTTTCTTTCAGGAGGTAGGCATTTTTCTGGTTCTGAAACTGCTGATCTTTGGCGGGGCTCCAATCCTGAAGTTCCCGGTTCAGCGCATCATGCGTATCGCGCTGTCCGCTATAGGTTTGACGCAAGGTTTCGGTCGCCGAAATCTGCGCGCGGTATTGCTTGTCTAGTGCGCTGTACTCGTCCTTCAGTTCGGGGTGATGCACCACTGGGTTGGGTACCTGCAAAGTCTTGCGGTTTAAATCCCGTGTAGCCGCCAGTTCGCGGCGCGGAGCAGGAGCGCGCGTTGTCGCCTTGCCCCCGGCCATGGGAAAACTCACGGCGATGCGGGCCGGAGCACGCAACTCGATGTCCTTGTGCCCGGCATCGGCGACATCGGCGCTGACGTCGTAACGGCCCGCCGGCAGCTTCAGCAGAAGCCACGGGCCTTGGCAGCTGACGGACACGTCGATGCCGTTGCCCTTAACCGTCACGGTTTCGTCGCCGAGAAATTGTCCGCGCGCACCGGAAAATTCGAGCCGCACCGGATAGGCGCGCCATTTCGGATTGGCCCGCGCCTCCGCGCTTGCGCCCGTGCAAACCGCCTCGACGCCACCGACAGTGGCCGGCGTGCTGTCACGCAGCGCTTGGGTTTGGGCGAAGGCTGCCGAGCAAGACGAAGCCAACACCAGGGCTGTCATCAGATGCATTCTCATCACGATACTCCGCGCGCATGCTTGAGCGTTCACCCATCATGAATGCGCACATACACGCAGCATCCGTCCGATAACCGCCCCTCGGCGTGAGCAGCAAAGCACTCCCGTCAGGTGACCCCCAAGCCTCGGTCGGTGGAATCTTTAGCTATTCAACGGCGCACTGGAAGTATGCCGGAACCGAGGTCACAGGCTTGTCACAGTGGTTCCGGCGCACCAAGGCTTGGGTCAGAAGTCGGGACTGTTCGCTTGCGGCATGGGAAAGAGATTCTTTCCGAAGCGATCCTGATTGTTCTCGGCGCACACCATTTCCAGCAGGGGATTGGGAGACTTGTTCCAGCGCCGCGACATATAGAGCGGTTCGTTGAACGTGTCCGGGTCTTCCACCTTCACCACCGCGGTCAGCACCTTTTCGTCAGGCGACAGCTTGAAGCGTTCGACGACATGCATCTTTTCCGAGTGCGGCGTGCGGAACCAATCAAGATAGGAGTTGCGCGCCTGAAGACCGACGGTATCCACGACAAGCGTGTCGCCGTCTTCGTAATGGCCGATGGATTCTCCGTACCAGGATGGTTTCACATTCGCGGAATGCTTGTCCGTCATATAGACGCGGCGAACCTGATGGTCGCTTTCCCAGACCATCCACACTTCCTTGGGGGTCTGGATGAAATAGACGGGTTCGGCCGGCGTCAGCAATTGCTCGGGGACGCCGCCGGGATAGCAGGTCGATTGCGCGGAGAACGGCAGGCCGCGCTTGCCCGAGAGAATTTCCTCGTTCGCTTCCTGCATCTGCTTGGCGGCCCACGGCTTCAGCGCCGGGTCTTTGATATTGGCGATGCGCGGGGTGATCTGCCCCGGCCCGTCGCGATTGCCGTGCAGCGGATAGGCCGGATCGTTACGGATGGGCCCATGTCCCAAACCCGGCGGCGGATCGAGCCAATCGACCCCAAGCGCGAGCCACGCGAAATCATGGGACGCAAGGTTGGGGATTTTGTCCTGCGCCGCCGCGGGACCGGCGAGCCACATTGCCAAAAGCGAAACGCTAACCGCACCGAACCGCATTGCCGCGCACCCCTTTTTATACAAACGGCCCCGCCGATGAAGGCGGAGCCGATTGTTCAATCTCACAAATGCTTAAGCCATCTGCCCCTTGGGCATGCTCAAGAACCCATTGGCGACGTGCCAATAAAGCTGGCGATTGAGACCCAGCGTAAGCGAGTGCGCCAGACCCGGCAGGATCGAAAGCTGGCGGTCAGGGTTGGGAAGTTGGCTATAGAAGTCCAGAATGTCGGCTTCCGTCGCGATGCCGTCATATTGGCCACGCGCCAGCAGCACCGGGCACTTCACGAGTTTCGCCTCGATGATCGGCAGCTTTGCCGTCATGTCGAGATAGGTGCCGGTCGGGACGGTGTCGCCGAAGCGCAGTTCGGACGCGGCCATCGCGGCGGCAACGCGGTTGTCCGACGTGCCAGGCTTGTCGCGCGTGAAGATCGATTCGATCATTTCCTTCGGGCGCGGACGGCGATTGTGCGTGCGATAGAACTCCACGTTCTTGGCGCGCTCGGTCAACGTCGGCGAATCTTTTCCGGTGTAGGTGTAGGCGCCGAGCAAAGCGCGATCCACGAGTTCGGGGTGCGCAGCCGCGAACGCCGCCACGCGCAACGCGCCGGAGGACTCGCCCATGAAATGCAGCTTCTGCATGCCGGTTTCCTTGGCGATCAGCGGCACTGCCGCCACCAAGTCGGCGACGCCGCTCTTGATATCGGAATTGCCGCTGGTCACGTCGGACTTGCCGTAGCCTTCAAAGTCGATGGCCCACACGTCGTAACCGAAGCGCGCGAACACGTTCATCATGTTGTATTCGCCGGCGCCCGGCACCGTGAGGTCCCAGCTCGATAGCGCGCCAATGGAGGAGCCATGCACCATGACCAGCGTCGGCATTGCCTTGTCGCCGGCCTTCGGCTCGGCCATGCGGCGGCGATAAAGCTGAAGTTTCACGTCGCCTTTTTTCGCGACATATTCCTTGTTCCAAAAGCCTTGTGTCCCGAACGTTGTATTTGCGGCCGCGCGCGACACGGACGGCACCGCGGCTGCTGCGGCGGCAACGCCGATGCCGGACAACACGGAGCGGCGGCTGGGGCTTTGGGATGAATTCTGCTTGTCGGATTCGGGATGCATGCGGTTCCTCCTCGGTGGATCGCCGCCTTAAAGGCCGCGCTTCGGGCAATTTACTTGGGCAAAGCGCCCACGCCAATCCCCGATTGCGTGAAGCCGGGCCCGAAATGGGCGCAAATCAGCCCGCATTAACGCTGACCTGCCGACGGTGTGAAATTCGTCCAATGCCATTGCCGGTAACTTAAACGCGGGAGTATCGTTCTCAAAGGCGGGCGACGAGAGACACCATAATGACCGCTGCAAAGATTTGGGGAGGAGTCCGGCTGGGGATGGCAATCCTTGCCGGATGCACAATCGGGGAAAGCTCGACGGCGGCGCCTTCCGCGCAGCAGGTCGATGTTGCGCTCGTCATCGTGACGGACGTTTCCTACAGCGTGGATGAAAACGAAGCCCGCTTTCAGCGTGATGGCGCGATTGCAGCGTTTCGCAATCCCGATGTGGTGAAAGCCATTCAGGCCGGTTCCCTGGGCCGCATTGCGGTGGCCTATCTCGATTTCTCCAGCTACCAGGCAAACCGTGTCATCGCCAATTGGACGGTGGTGCATGACAAGGCGAGCGCCGATGCATTTGCCGATTTGCTGGCATCCAAGCCGCGCACGCTAGGCGTACAAACCTCCATAAGCAGCGGTTTGGAGCTGGCGCAACGCTTGCTGGAGGCGAGCCCATACACGGCGACCAAGCGCGTCATCGATGTTTCGGGCGACGGACCCAACAATGAGGGCCATTTGGTTGACAAGGTGCGCGATGAGATTGTCGCGCAGGGTGTTGTCATCAACGGTCTTCCCATCATGACGCCCGCCGATCAGTTGGACGTGTATTATCTGGAAGACCTCGACAAATATTACGCCGGCTGCGTCATCGGCGGCCCGGGCGCCTTTATTCAAGTGGCGCACGGGTTCGAGGATTTGGCGCGGGCGCTGCGGCGGAAGCTTATTCTGGAAATTTCCGATGCGCGTCCAAAGCAGAACGAGAACCCGCTACTGTTTAAGACCGCGGCTACTATGCCCTCGCGTGGGTCATCGCATCCGGTTTACGAAAAGGGCTGCGATATCGGCGAGCGGATGCGCTTCGGCGGTTCTTCGGCCTCCAGCAGTTCCAACGGCGTGCAATTGTTTCCGAGATAGAGCGGCCGATAGGGTGCGCCCCACCGCTGAGGGCGCCCGCATATTCATCACCTCCCCGCGTTGGGGGAGGTGATGTTTGAGCTAATCGCAGGAGCAGCCGGTGTAGATGCACTGGCAGTAGCCGCCAAACTCCTCGCCCAGCAGGGACATATATTCGTCGAGCGCATTACGCAATAATTGGTGCCGCGTCGCGCCCTTTTTCACGCTCATGTGCCCCAGCGTTTCGAACTCCTGCGAGCTTAGTGTAACCATCAGACGCCGGGGTTTGGCGGGCGGCCGCGGAGGAGGCGGCTTCCCACTTGCCGACTTGCGGCGGCCCGGCGCGGGCTCGATGCGCTCTGCGGGCGGCTCAGATCCGTCATAATCCGGAGTGCGATCCAATGCGTCCAGATCCGGCGGCGATGAGCTTTCCGCACCGGAAACGAACTCAAACCGTTGCGTACGACTCTGTTGCATATGAAGCAGAGATGGATTGAAAACAGACGCCGGGCCGATCATGGACGGATGCGCCTCGCCTTTACGCACGAGGAGCCCTGCCGTGAGGCTCGCGAACTTACCACCATTCATTTTCGGCCACTCACGTCGGGATACTGGTCCGCGCTCCGGCGGCCGAACACATTGGGGCGCCGTTCGGGCACGCCGAAGAGGGAGGGATTGCGCGGCACAGCGCGGCGGTCGGGGCCAGTATAGTCCGCCGTCTGCACAACCGGCTGTGCCGGGTTGATCTCCTGCATCGGAATCTCTTCGCTTTCCGGCGCATCGTGGGCATCCAGGCCCAACAACGGTGACAACGACAAATGCGTCGCGCGATTTCCAGGCAACAGGCTGTTGTCTTTGGTCAGGCGCGCCAGCCGCTCTTGGATGTAAACCCAGAGCTCCGTCATTTCCTTCGCGGACGCCGATTTCGGGACGACTTCCCCCACTGTGCGGCCGTCCACCATGCTGGCGGCAAAGTCGACGCGATGATGCAGCGTGACCGGCGCCACCACGCCATGCTGGGACAGCGCGACCGCCGCTTCGCCGGTGATGCGGGCCCGCGCCGTTGCGCCATTCACAACAAAGATGAGCGGCTTGTCGAAGCGTTCCGCCATGTCGACCGTGGCGCCAACCGCGCGCAGATCGTGCGGCGAGGGGCGCGTCGGCACGATCACCAGATCGGCATGGGCTATAACGTGCGAAATGGAATCGGAAATGGCCGGCGGAGTATCGATGATGGCGATACGGGTTCCCGTACGCGCCAGATGATTCAGCGCGGCCTCCAGCTCGAAGGCGCCGACTTTGGCGAATTGGGGGCTTCGCGCCGCACGGGCGTTCCACCATTGGGAGAGTGAGCCCTGCGGGTCGGTATCGATCAGCGTTACGGGTCCCGCCCCGGCTTTATCAGCCTCGACGGCAAGGTGCCCAGACAAGGTCGTCTTACCCGAACCGCCCTTCTGGGATGCGATGGCGACTACGATCATGAGTGTGCCTTGGACGAATGCGCCCCACCTTTGTACTGGACAGTTCTTGCTGCCCGGCAAAGGCCGAAGGCCGTAATTACATTGATTTGTCTATAAATTTTCCTGATTCCCGGGGGACTTGCCTGGACGGGTTCGGGAACCCGGCTCCCTGCATGGCATTTGTTTGCAAGGCGAAAAGCCCAAAGCACGGGCCCGGTGCGGATGCCTGCGGAAATGGCTATAGTCCCGCCCGGCACGCTGGCCGCTGGACAAGCGCCGGCATAAGAAATGCCGCCCACGAGATTAAATGGAGAGGGACTACCCGATGAAGCTTGGATACGGAATCGCATTCGCGAGCGCGATCAGCGTCGCAGCGACCATGGCGTACGCACAGCAGGATTTTTCGAAAGTTGAAATCAAGACCACGCCGCTCGGCCATAATGTCTACATGATGGAAGGCCAAGGCGGAAACATGGTGGTGGCTGTCGGCAGCGACGGCGCCATTCAGGTCGATGGTGAGTTCGCGCCCTTGCACGACAAGATCGCCGCGGCTGTCGCCAAAGTCTCCGGCGGCAAGCCGGTGAAATATCTGATCAACACGCATTTCCACGGCGATCACACGGGCGGCAATGAAAATTTCGCCAAGGACGGAATCACCGTCGTGGCGCATCAAAATCTCGCCCTGCGCCTGGAGCATGGCTCGACCAACGGTATGTCGGGCGCGAAGACCGCGCCTTCGCCCAAGATGGGCGTTCCCACCAAGACCTATACGACCGAAGGCCTGCAGCTCATGGTCGATGGCCAGTCCGCGATGGTGAACCATCCGGCGAGCGCGCACACCGACACCGACTCCTATGTGTACTTCCCGGCCGCCGATGTAATTGTAACCGGCGACACCGTCAGCACCGGCGAGCGTTATGTCACCATCGACTACGCCAATGGCGGCAGCATCAACGGCATCATTGCCACGGTCGAAACCTATCTGAAGTTGGGCAACGACCAGACGAAATACGTGCCCGGTCACGGTGCGCTGGCAAGCAAGGCCGACATTCAGAAGTATCACGACCTTCTGGTGCGCGTGCGCGATGCCGTGCAGACGGAAATCAAGGCCGGCAAGACGGAAGATCAGGCGGTCGCCGACAAGCCGCTGGCCGCGATCGGCAAGGATCTTCACACCAATCAAATGGCCGACGACAATATGGTCAAGATGGTCTACCGCTCGCTGAAGGGCGCGAAGGCCAACCCGGCGTAACGGGCGATTTGCTGAACAATAGCGGGCCGGAATGGGATACCGTTCCGGCCCGTTTTCTTGAGTGCCGAGCCATGAACGCTATGCGCAGTCGAATGTTTCTTGCGGCGATGATGTTAGCCATCCCGGCGGCATCGGCACAGGAGATAGCACCCGTTCCGGATCTCTCGGGCTGGTGGGAAGGGCCGGGTTTCGATCTGGCGCCGCCGGAAAATGGCGGGCCGGGTCCGGTGACGAATGCGTCCGGTAATATTCAGTGGCCGGAGGGCGATTATAAAAATCCGATTTTGCGGCCCGACGCGGCCGCTCAGGTGAAATTCTGGGCCGAGGAAAGCCATGCGGGACGCGCGCCGCCGCACGCCCACGCCCTGTGTTTGCCGACGTCCGTTCCTGGCGTCATGACGCTGCACCAGGGCTACGCGTTCCTGCAGCAGAACGACAAGGTGACGATGGTCATCGCCAACCAGGGGCAGGTTAGGCATGTGTACCTGAATGTGCCGCATTCCAAGGATGTGAAACCATCCTGGTACGGAGAATCAGTCGGCCACTACGAGGGCGACACGCTGG
Organism: Alphaproteobacteria bacterium; assembly: GCA_947473475.1. Taxonomy (GTDB): domain Bacteria; phylum Pseudomonadota; class Alphaproteobacteria; order Micropepsales; family Micropepsaceae; genus CAIYRG01. The sequence goes on along the minus strand of CANJBZ010000005.1, from coordinate 37,967 downwards.
TGATCGACACGGTCGGCATCAAAACCCGCGACGTCGTGCCGTTCGACCGCTTCGGGACTCCGCACACGGAAAAGCTCCACGTCGTCGAACGGATAAGGCGCGTGAGCCCGCGCGAGATTCGGATCGACTATCACATCGAAGACCCCGGCGTGTTCACCAAGCCCTTCGACGCCTCACTGACCTTTCATCCGTTCAAAGAGGGTTTCGGCGAAGACCCGTGCTCGGAAAACAACACCGATCCTTTCAGCGGTGAGCCGGTGAAGGGGATGCCGATGGATTTGCATCCGGCGTTTTAAGCCATTTTGGACTGAGAGGACTTAAACTCTCACCATGGCCGCCCTTGAGGCGGCCACCCAGCAGGCGAGCGTCCGCGAGCCGATGATTCTTTTGCGCCCGCAGACGCGGGCGCGCTGGGTGGCCGGGTCAAGCCCGGCCATGGTGAGATTTGGTGGAATCAGAAGTCCGGCTTCTGCGCGATTGGGGTGCCCATGGATTCGTGGGTCACGGGATTGATGTTGTTTTCGCTGCAGGCGACTTCCAGATAGGGCTCGCGGTCGCGGCGGTAATTGACGATGCCGGTCCAAGGCGTGGTGAAAGCGCCGGGGTCCTCGACGCGGACCTCCCCCTGCATCCTGTTCGCATCCAGCAGACGATAGCGTTCCACGACGTGGAGCTTATCCGTGTGGGGCGTCGCGAACACGTCGACCCATGTCCGGGTGTCGATTCCAACGGTGTCGATGACCAGCGTATCGCCTTCCCAGCGCGCGACGGAATCGCCGAACCAGCTCGGCTTGATATTCGTGCGGTGCGCGGCATTGAGCGGGATCACCCGCGCCTGCATGTGACGCTCGTACAGGATGGTCACCTGCCTCGCATCCTCCATGAACTGCGTGTGCATGTTCAGTTCGAGGATATAGGGCACACCCATCGGCCAGCAGGTTTCCTGCGCCGAATTCATCGGCAGGCCGGCGCGGTCCGCCTCGGTATGGGCGCGCACTTTTTCCACTGCCCAAGGCTGCAGGATGGGCGCGTTGTAATCGCCCTGCCAGTGGTTGATCACAAGCCCCCCGCCCGCCCCGGCGCCCGGCGGCGTCGGAAGCAGATTCATCACCGGACCAGGACCGGATGGCGGCGGCAGAAAAGCCGTTTCCGCCGCCCCTCCTCGCGTCCAAATGCCGGAAATATCGGGATGGGCCGGGGCTGCAAGAGCGGGTGTGAAGACGAGCAACACGGCGGTGAAACATGGGATTTGGACGCGAGGCATCGTTTTCGACTTTCGGAAGTGCTTTGCGTTTTATCGGGTTCGAATGTTCTTTGTCATCCTGCCTCGTGCAGGGAACCACCCGGCCGTTGCACCTTGGGTCCCGGATCGGACGCCAAACGGGCGTCCGTCCGGGATGACCGTCTGTTTGGTTTTGCACCAAGCCTCTCATCGCGGCATAGTTCGTCCATGAGCGAAAAATGGAAGCATGACGGCGTGCAGGTCATTCCGGGCCATTCGCTGGACCCGAATACCGCGCAGACGCCCGGGATGGAACGCAAGGCGGCAATCAACTACGCCCGCGTTGGCGCGCAAAAGATTTGGGCCGGCACCGTGCGGATCAAGCCGGACGCGAAAACCGGCGCGCACCATCATGGCGAATTGGAAAGCGTGATTTACGTGATCCGAGGCCGCGCGCGCATGCGCTGGGGGGAGCATCTGGAATTCACCGCCGAAGCGGGAGCCGGTGATTTTATTTTCGTGCCGCCCTATGTGCCGCATCAGGAAATCAACGCCAGCACGGACGAACCGCTGGAATGCGTGGTCATCCGCAGCGACAACGAAGCGGTGGTGGTCAATCTCGATATAGCGGCCGTCGAGTCGCCGCAGACCGTCACCTGGGTCGATCCAATTCATAAATAAACTCCCTTACCCACGGAGGAGTAGGGCAATCGCGGCGTGTCAGCGCGGTTTCTATATTCTCAAGCTGTCACCCCCTGCGAGCATCGCGTCCTTCGAGGCCCGGCACGTCATACTGACGGGTCTTGCGAAACAAGGCCTCGAAGCACGCGCCGGACCTCACCGGCTGCGGAAATTTAGTGTGTAAGCGGATTGACGTTGAACATGAGGAGGGATGCGACTGCGCAGTCGAGGCTTTTGGAAAGTTCTGCCGTTCGCTATCGTTTATCTTGACTCTGCTAGTGTTGAAAACAGGTAAGCAGCGTAAGTGTGATGTTGCAAAGGTCCTAGCTAGGCGGCTTGGTCAACCCCATGGATGCACTTCTCGGCTTGTTGCTGATTCTTGGAGGCCTCGGCTTTCTTGCCCTCTGCGTCTATTCGTGGATTTGGGCGATTTCGGGGGCGGTTCAAACCGGCAAGGTTGTCATCGCTGAGGTGCGCGAGACTATCGCAGACGAACGAGTGAGCCGGGCGGATGCAGAAGGAGAAATGAAATTGGGGAAGAACTTCGAGCGAACAACCGAAGAGGAAGTAGTCAGCATTCTCCTGTCTGCCGTCGATTTCACCAACACGGCGATAAGCCTTGATAAGGCGCTGCTAGCAAATGCCTGGAGGCTCGGTTTACCTCAAGCAGCGGGATCTAATCCATGGGCCGCCGTCCCGATTGCTTATCATTTCGAAGAAGCACTGATCATTAGGGCACTTTACACCGAGATGGAATACCTCACAGGCGTTGTCACAACTATCTTGGCACAGCTTGAAGCGCGGGGCACAGGCCGAGGATTACAACCCGCGAAAGTGTTTCAGGCCATGAGTTGGATCGCCTTGCCAATGGCGCGGGAACGATCTCGGCTGGCAGGATCTTCGGGAGTTCTGTCAGAGGAGAAGGCTAGTGAAATCCACAACACTCGTATGCAAGAGTACGCTGCTTTAATTCGTAGTTCCGCGTCCTGCGAGGAGCCACTACCAACAAAGTCGTTCATGCTTGGCTTCCCGCGTGACCATCCAACGGGCGCGATGATTTGCACTTATGCAGACAGGCTTTGTGCCGCGTTGAACCTTCCGGAAGAGGCGCAAGGCCTAAGTAGCATTATGCTCCAAATCGCTGTGTCTCAGAGGCGAAACGAGATTCTGCTTAACTGCACGCCGCGCGAGTAATAGCTTTTGGGCCTTGGGCAACCGTTAGCGCAACCCCCACGGTAGCTTTGTGACCCAAAGCGGGCTTATGCACCCGCACTGATAGGCGTGCTAACCGATTTGAAAAACGATGACAACGGTGAGGAAGAGTTGGTGGGACACCGCGTTCTCCGCGCCTCTGCGTCAGCACTTGGCCCTTCGCGGAGGCGTTGAGGGCGATGACTATCAATATTTGTTTTGCGACCACGCGGTCGTGAACGTGAACGGCACCAATATGTGCGCCGTGTTCGACGTGTCGCCCCAGACCGGTGTGTCGAGCGGTTTGGGATTCTTCACCGTCACGTGCAGCTTGCCGGCTTGCGACAGTTCGTTGCTGCTGACGGTGAAGGACAGTTTCGTCCCGCTCTGCGCCTTGGTTGGCACCGGCTGGCCATTCACGTAGGCGACCGAACGGGTGGTAAAGCCGACGCCCGTCAGATTGAACGTCGTTTCCTGCGCACCCTGAATGATCGTATGCGGCATCAGCGTTTCGATGCCCGGCGTGGGTGACAGAGTCGGATGCGGCACAGGGCCGACGCCTGGTCCACGGCGCACATCGTTCACGCCGCCGCCGACATTGACCATGCTGCCGTTCGGCGCTTTCACCTGGAACAACGGACGCGGCTCGCGGTTGCGGGTGGCGGCTTTCAGCCCTTGCACCCATTCCAGATCGCTGACGACCGCATTGTCGTAGGACTCATGCGTGTTGGAGAACAGGTCGCCGCGATACCAGGCGTGATAGCCGCGATCGATGACCTTGCCGTCTTTGATCACGCTGTCGATCTGGCGCAGGTTCTTGATGTCCACCAGCGGATCGGCATTGACGATGTCGATGTCGGCCAGCTTGCCGGGCTCGATGCTCCCGATGTCCTTGATCTTAAAGTGGTCGGCAACCCATTTGGTCGCCGACTGCAACACCTTCATCGGCGGCATGTGCGCGTCTTCCTGCATCACCGCCATTTCCTGATGCAGCCCAAGTCCTGGCGCGGTTTGGGTGATGTCGGAAGCGGCGACCACATGGCCGCCCGCCGCAACCACATCGCCGATGAACTTGGCGTGGTTCTTGTAGCCGCACTCGCGCAAAGAAATCTGATCCGGGGTCAGATAATCCTCTTTGGTCTGCTGATTGTCGTAGAGGTCCTGGATCGAGAACTGCGGATAATAAGCCAGCATTTGCGGATCGGTGTACGCGGCGTGGCTTTCCTCCTGCACGCGCTTCCACATGGAGGGAAAGCCACGGTCGGTCGCCATGAAATCGGGCTCCAGCGCCGTGTTGTGCGCCACCAGAAAGGCGATCATGTCCTTCTCTTTGGCCGGGTCCATATCGCAATAGGCATCCGGCGGCAGACCGACATAGTCCGTCCACTTTTCCGAATCCTTGTTCATCTGGACGCCCAACTCGCCGGTGTGAATCATCACGTCGGCGCCCGCGAGCACGCATTCTTTGCCGCGCGTTTGCGGCCCGACGCAGCGCATCACCACACCTTTGCCGGCCTTGTGGGCTTCGTCCGCATAGGCGGCGAAAACTTCGGGCGGACCATCGCCGTCATTGGTGCCGAGGAAATCGGCGCCGCCTCCCATGTTGGATTTGGCGAGCGCACGGGCGGCCTCCACCGTTCCCGCAATACGCTGCCCGTCGCCTGGCTTGTAATTGTCGGGGCGGTCGCCCTTCGGCCCGCCGCCGCGCATATTGAGGACGCCCTGATACAGGCGCGGACCCGCGAAAATGCCGTGGTTGATCGCGTCGCGTTCGGCGATACCTTGATCGTTGCGCGCACCCGTCACCATGGCGGACGTCACGCCCCAATGCAGGAAGCCTTCGCCATACATCCAGTTCCAATTCGCCTTGGCGTCTACCAGCCCCGGCGTAATCCATTTGCCGGACGCATTGATAACTTGCGCTCCGGCCGGCACTTGCACCTGCCCGGCGCGGCCGACGGCCGTGATGCGGTTGCCTTGAATGACAATCACCGAATTGGGAACCGGCGCGCCACCATTGCCGTCGATCAGCGTGCCGCCCTGAATAACAAGCGCCTGCGCCTGACCTTGCGCCGCCACATTGGAAGCAGCCAAAGCCGCGACCGCCGCCGACGCCAGCAGCGCCGCCGCTAAAAATCCTTTGCTCATGTGTCCCTCCCCAGGGTTCTCACTATGGGGCGAGTATAGAGGAGCATGCGCGCGCTTGGGAAAGCCCTTGCCAGTCATGCGCGCTCTCGCGCCCCATCGCTTTTCCCTCTGAAGCCACTTAGTTCTTGGTTAATTCCAGGTTGGAGAACGCCACCGTCCAGCCAGGCGAGAGCAACCCTCCCGCAATGAATCGGAAATGTTTCCGCAATTAATCAGAGTGCAGGTCAATTGACTTAAATTGCCGTTTTCAAACCCTTCCCGTTCCTCCTAACTATCGGAAAATCCATGCACCTTCTCATTCTCCCAGGCGATGGCATCGGTCCCGAAATCACTGCCGCCACACTCACCGTGCTCAAAGCCGCCGCGGCCCGCTTTCAGCTGAAGCTGGAATTCGAACATGACATCGTTGGCCATGAGAGCCTTGTGGCCCATGGCACGACCGTCCGCCCGGACTTGCTGGACAAGTCAAAGGCAGCTGACGGCCTGATCCTGGGGCCGGCCGCGACCTTCGATTTCAAGAAAGAGGGGCAGATCAACCCGTCGGCCTTCTTCCGCAAGAAGCTCGACCTGTTCGCCAATATCCGTCCCGCGCGGACCTATCCCGGCCTCCCCGCCAAGCTGGGGCAGTTCGATCTGGTCATCGCCCGCGAGAACACCGAAGGCTTTTACGCCGACCGCAACATGGCTCAGGGCAATGCCGAAATCCTGGTGACGGAAGACGTCGTCGTCTCCATGCGGCGCATCACCCGTAAAGCCTGCGCGCGTATCGCCCGCGCCGCGTTCGATCTGGCGCAGACACGCAAGAAGCACGTCACGATCGTGCACAAGGCCAATGTGCTCGGTATCGGCGATGGCATGTTCATTGAGGAATGCCACAAATGCGCGAAAGACTTCCCGGACGTGACGGTCGATGAGGCCATCGTCGACGCCATGATGGCGCTGTTGATCCGCAACCCGGCCCGCTTCGACGTAGTCGTCACGACGAATATGTTCGGCGACATCATCTCGGACATGACGGCGGAAGCGTCGGGCAGTTTGGGCCTTGGCGGCTCGCTGAATGCGGGCGAACTCTATGCCATGGCGCAGGCAGCGCATGGCTCGGCTCCCGACATCGCGGGCAAAGACATCGCCAACCCGTTTTCGCTGATTCTGTCGGCAGGCCTGCTGCTGGGATGGCACGGACGGCGCAAGGGCGAGCCCGCCTTCGGCCAAGCCGCAGCCGCCATCGACTCCGCCATCGCGGCTGCCATCGCGGCAGGGGAGATCACGCGCGATATTGGTGGTAGGCTCTCGACCAAACAGACGGGAGAGGCCTTAGCGGCCCGCATCGGGGGAACATGAGTCAAACTGCCTTAAGCGCAGAAGTCATTCGCGGATCGGTACGCGAAAGCGGTTTTACGGACGTAGAAGAATCGGCGCTGAAAAAGGCAGCTTGGCGGCTCGTACCGCTGCTCACGCTTGGTTATCTGTTCAGCTATCTGGACCGCAATTCCATCGGCTTTGCGGCCCTGACCATGAACAAAGACCTGGGTCTGAGCGCGACCCAGTTCGGCGCAGCCGCAGGCTGGTTTTTCCTGAGTTACACGCTGTGCGAAGTGCCGGCGAACATGGCGCTGTACCGCTTCGGCGCCCGGCGGTGGATTGCGGTTCTGTTGATCGCCTGGGGTATCGTTTCGGCCAGCACCGCCTTCGTCACGGGCGCCGAAAGCCTTTACGTCATGCGCTTTGTGCTCGGCGTGGCGGAGGCGGGCTTTTTTCCGGGCGTGACCTTTTATCTATCGAGCTGGTTTCCGCGCGCCTATCGCACCCGCATCCTCGCCTGGTTCCTGGCGGCTATTCCGCTGTCCTCGCTTATCGGCGCCCCCGTATCCGGCCTGCTGCTCGGGATGGATGGCATTTGGGGCCTGGCCGGCTGGCAGTGGATGTTCATCATGGTGAGCTGGCCGGCGACCATCATCGGGTTCATCTGCTGGAGAGTGCTGCCGAATTCGCCGGGCGAGGCATCGTGGCTGACACGCGAAGAAGCCGATGCCTTTTCCGCGATGTATGCCGCGGAAACGCACGACCGGCCAAAGCATTCGGTCTTGGATGCTCTGAAAGATTCTCGCGTCATCGTTCTGGGGCTCGTGCAGTTCGGCTTCACGCTGGGCTCCTATGGCGTCGGCATCTGGCTGCCGCTGATCTTCAAAGAGTATGGCCTTTCCAACACGGCCGTCGGATTCCTGGTGGCGGTGCCTTACGTGTTTGCGACCATCGGCATGCTGCTATGGGCCAAGCTTGTCGATAAGACCGGCAAGAAGATTTTCAACATGACGATGGCGCTCGCCTTGGGCGTGGCGGGCCTTGCGGGTTATCTGTTGTCGGGCTCTCTACTGTTTTCCGTGATCGACCTGACGCTGGCGCTGGTGGGCATCACGGCCGCGCGCGGCATCTTCTGGGCCATTCCGCCGCGTATTCTGACCGGCGCCGGCGCCGCGGCCGGTATCGCCTTTATCAACACCATCGGTACGTTCGGTGGCTTCGTCGGCCCGTATATGATGGGCATTTTGAAGGATGCGACCGGAAACTTCGCGCTCGGTATTCTGGCCATGGCCGGAATCATGGTCGTGACCACGGGGCTGGCCGCGTCGCTGAAACTGATGGTACGGCAGGAATAGGAGAATGACATGCGTATTACCCGGCGCGGATTGGGACCGCTGGCGCTTGGCGCGGCGGCAAGTGTCGCCATGAGCGAAAGCGACGCCGCCGAACTTACGGGCGCCACGGACTGTCACGTCCACATCATCGGACCGCAGAGCAAATATCCGATGGTGGAAAAGCGCGCCTACACCCCGCCCGAGGCGAGCGTGGCGCAACTCAAAGCCATGCACGCGCGGATCGGCATTTCGCGCACAGTTCTGGTGCAGCCAAGTTTCTACGGCTTCGACAATTCCTGCATGATGGATGCGCTGGCGGAACTGGGCAACAGCGCGCGGGCGGTTGCGGTTGTGCCGCTGACCATTTCCGATGCCGCCTTACGCGACATGGACGCCAAGGGTGTGCGCGGCGTGCGCCTGAATCTGGAGACGGGCGGCAATCGCGATCCAAAAGCGGCGCGTGAGATGCTGGCCGCTTATGAAAAAAAGATCGCGCCGCTGAATTGGCACATTCAGGTCTACACCAACATCGCCGTCATCCAGCAATTGGTGACCACGATTGCGGACATGAAAGTACCACTCGTCGTCGATCATTACGGCGGAGCGAATGCCGCCGAGGGCTATACGCACGGCATGGCCGCGCTGGTCGATTTGGTGCACGCGCGCAAAGCCTATGTGAAGCTGTCGGCGCCTTATCGCGTTTCCAAAGCCGCGCCCGATTATAAGGACGTGAAGCCGCTGGCGCAGACGCTGATCTACAACGCGCGCGACCGCATGTTGTGGGGCAGCGATTGGCCGCACACCGCAACGATTCCCGGCAAGCCGGTCACCGAAGTGACCCCGTTCCAGAAGGTTGACGACGCCGGTGTCTTGAACACCTTCAAGTCCTGGTACACCGACCCGCCGACGCAAAAGATGATCCTCGTCGACAATGCCGCGAAGCTCTATCGTTTCTAACCCACCCTCCCCTTGAGGGAGGGTCGAAATCTTCTTGGGCACGATGTGGGGCGTTGTGACGGAGCGGAAGCAGCAAGAAGATTTCGGGGAGGGGAGATGTTCGGCGATGTCCCCTCCCCGAAATTTTTCCGCGCCGGAGCAAGACCCGCCTTACGCTGCACCGGCTGAGAGGCGCGAAATAATTTCGACCCTCCCTCAAGGGGAGGGTGGGATTGATGCGCACCTTACCCGGCGAGATGTGGTGGTTGCGGCGGGTGTTGCAGCCATTTTCGTGGGTCAGACGAGGACGACAATGGCGGCAACAGCGAAACCTTCCGATATCGTAATAATGCCCGGCGCGGCGTTATCCGCCGCCATCAAAGCGAAACGTGTGTCGTGCACCGAAGTGATGAGCGCCTATCTCGATCACATCGCAGCGTTCAACCCGAAAGTGAATGCGATCGTTTCGCTGCGGGACCGCGAGTCGTGCATGCGGGATGCGCATGCCAAGGACGCCGATCTGGCGCGCGGCAATTATCACGGCTGGATGCACGGCTTTCCGCATGCGGTGAAAGATTTGGCGGCGGCACAGGGCATCCGCCTGACCATGGGCTCGCCGCTGTTCAAAGATTTCGTCGCACCCAGTGACGCCATTCATGTCGAGCGCATGAAGCGCGCGGGCGCCATTGTCATCGGCAAGACCAACACGCCGGAGTTCGGTCTGGGATCGCAGACCTATAATCCGGTGTTTGGCACAACGCTCAATCCGTACGACCTGACCAAGACGCCGGGCGGCAGCAGCGGCGGTGCGTGTGTGTCGCTTGCGCTGCACATGCTGCCTGTCGCGGATGGCAGCGATTCCGGTGGCTCACTCCGCAATCCCGCCGGGTACTGCAACGTGTTCGGCTTACGCCCGTCCTGGGGGCGCGTGCCGGGCGAAGGCATGGATGTGTTCAACCCGACATTCGGTGTATCGGGCCCAATGGCGCGCACGGTCACCGATCTTGCCATGCTGCTGTCGGTGCAAGCGGGCTACGACGCGCGCGCACCACTTTCCATCCGGCAAGACCCTGCCGTTTTTGCGGGCTCTCTCAAGCGCGATTTCAGAGGCGTGCGGATCGGATGGCTCGGCGATTTCGGCGGCTATCTGCCGTTCGAGCCGGGCGTGCTTGATCTGTGCAGAGCATCGTTCAAAGCGTTTGAACAATTCGGCTGCGTGGTCGAGGAAGCGCGGCCGGATTTCCCCCCGGAGAAAGTTTGGGACGCATGGGTGAAGTTACGCGCCGTGCAGAACGCGGCGTCCTTAAAGGGCTTCTACGCCGATCCGGCAAAGCGCGCTCTGATGAAGCCGGAAGCGCAGTATGAAGTCGAAACCGCCGCGAAAGTTTCCGCCGCCGATATGACCGATGCCGCCGCCGTGCGCACCCAATGGTATCAGGCGATGCGGCGCTTCATGGACAAACACGAATTCGTGCTGTTGCCGTCGGCGCAGGTGTTTCCGTTCGATGCGAAGACCCATTGGCCCAGCGAAATCGCGGGACGCAAAATGGACACCTATCACCGCTGGATGGAAACCTGCTCGCTCATCAGCATGAGCGGATTGCCGTCGCTCAATGTGCCGGCCGGCTTCAACGCACGCGGCATGCCCATGGGCATGCAGATCGTCGGGCGCAACCAGGCAGAGCTTTCCTGCCTGCAATTGGCATTCGCTTATGACGAAGCGACACGATGGGTCGAAAAGCGCAAGCCCGCGCTGCTGGGCGCTTGAGGGAGAGGACGATGCGTTTCAATCGGCGTGACTTTGCAAAACTTGCCGCAGGTTCCGCGGCTGCATTGGCGACGCGCAGCGCGTTCGCGGCAAGCCCGCTTCCCGACATGCCCGCAGGCGCGATCGATGTGCATAACCACATCGTCGGGCCGATTGCGAAATATCCCATGGCCGCTACCCGTACCTATACACCGCCGGAAGCCAGCGTCGCGCAATTGCGGGCCTTGCGGGCGCAAATGGGCGTGCCGCGCAACGTCATCGTGCAACCCAGCTTCTACGGTTTCGACAATTCGCAGTTAGTCGATGCGTTGGCGGAATTGGGCACATCCGCGCGTGGCATCGCCGTGGCGCCGCAAAATGTGTCCGATGCCGAATTGCAGCGGCTGGCAAAGGCGGGCATCACCGGCGTAAGACTTAACCTTGCCACCTCCGGTATCAGCGATCCCAAAGTCGCTGTTGATGCGATCAATGCTTTCGCGCCGCGCTTCGTGCCGCTTGGCTGGCACATCCAGATCAACACAGGGCTACCCGTCGTTCAGGCGATTGCGCCCACGGTTGCGCACTTGCAAGTGCCGGTGGTGTTCGATCACATGGCCAATCTGGATGCGGGCAAGGGCGTCGATCAACCGGGCTTCGGCACATTTGTCGAACTGGTAAAGAGCCCCAATGTCTACGTGAAGCTTTCCGCGCCGTACAATCTGTCCAAGCGTCCCGATTGGGCCGATGTGGTGCCCATCGCCAAAGCGCTGATCGCAGCCGCGCCAAACCGCATGTTGTGGGGTACTAACTGGCCCCATCCCGGCAATGCGCGTGGTGCGATCACACAGATCACGCCTTATCAGGTGGTGGACAACCCCAAGCTGCTGACCGCGTTCGCGCAATGGTGTCCCGACCCGGCCATGCGCAAAATGATCCTCGTCGACACCCCGCAGCGTCTTTACCGGTTCGCGTAACAAACCCTCCCCTTGAGGGAGGGTCGAAATTTTCGATGAGCGAAGCGAAGCGGAAATTTCGGGGAGGGGATCGCGCCGCCCCAATTCCCCTCCCCGAATGTGCTCGCGCGTTGTACGCGCTCCGCGCATTCGACTCTCCCTCAAGGGGAGGGTTGATGCATATTTAGAATCCTGCGCAAACCGGGCTTTGCACCAGCAGCACAGATTCCTGTTTGAAGCGGCCCTTGTAGGCGTCGCGGATCGCGTTGAGCTTCGGTTCGTCAGCCGTGCGGGTGAAGATCAGCACCTGCTTGCCCGGCTCCCGGACAATGGTGCGGCTCTGGTCGCGGTATTGGCCGGTTACATCCCACACCGAGAAGCCATCCGGGAAGCGCGGCGTGACTTCCTGGTCGATGAAGTCTTGCCATTGCTGGTCGCTTACGGTTGCACGGCGCTCGATATCGCGGCCAAAGAACAACTGCGCCTGCGTCATGGGCGTTAGACCGGAACCGCAGGCTGGCGGCGCGATAGCCGCGCAGCCCTGCATCGACATCACGGCGATGGTGGCGGCGGCGATGCGGAGCGGTTCCCTCATACCCTTCAAGGTATCGCCGCACTGCATCGCTTTCCAGCCGCCTTTCCCGTTCGCGCGGGGCGGACTTTGGCTATAGACTGCGCCTGACACCCAATTCACCTGTGAGCTTTCCCATGATGTGCAAAACCGTCCTGGCTCTTGTTTTGTTAGTCGTGGGCGCGGTGCAGGCCGCCGCGCAACCCGCGCCTGCTTGGAGCGCGGACATCAAAGACGTGCGTCACGTCGCGGGACTGCTGCCCGGCGCCAAACCGTTGCGCATCAATGTGCTGAAATTTGCGGAGAGCCGCCGTACCAAGAATTTCTCGATCAAGGGCGCGCCGAAAGACCCGAGCATTCAGGCGCGCACGGCGTTCCAGGTGGTCTATCGCGACGGCACGATCATGATCGATTCCGGCATGGACCTGCAGGTACACAAATTTTTTGGCCGCGGCGTGGAGGAACCCTACTTCCCCGATCAGGCCAAGGAAGTGGAACGCGCCGTCCGCGCCGCCCGCATGATCGTGATGACGCACGAGCATGGCGACCATGTTGCGGGCGTGATCCGCACGCCGCAATTTGCCGAACTCGCCGGAAAAACCATTCTGACGCGCACGCAAATCCACACACTGATGACCGAGCCGCAAATGCCGGAAATCAAGCTGACGGCCGAACAGGCGCAGCGCTTCATCGTTATCGACTATGACAAATATTATCCGATTGCGCCGGGCATGGCGCTGATCAAATCGCCGGGCCACACGCCGGGCTCGCAAATGGTCTACATCGCGCTGGAGTCGGGGAAGGAATATGTGCTGGCGGGCGATGTCGCCTGGCACATGGACGGCGTGCGCACGGTCACCGGCAAAGACGCGCCGTGGATCGTGGAAGACGAACCGGCCATTCAGGGCGAACTGACGTTCCTGAACGGGCTCATGCGCAACGAGAAGAACGTGACGGTCGTGCTGAGCCACGATGAAGAGCAGAGGCTCGATTACATCAAACAGAAAGCGCTCGGCGATCACTTCGAATAAATCAGCGGGAGGCACATGATGAAACCGGTATTCTGTGGCGCATTGATTTTGGCGCTCTTAAGCAGCGTGGCATTTGGCGCGGCGCCTGCTGGGACTGAAGGCGTGCCTATCGCCAAACAGGGTTATCTGTTTGCCGGCGGAAAATACCACACCGTCAACGGCAAGCGCGTTATGGCGGGACAGATTTACGCCGAATTCCAGATCCCCAAAAACCAGACGCACCGTTATCCCATCGTCATGGTGCATGGCGCCATTCAGACCGGCACCAACTTTACCGGCACGCCGGACGGGCGCATGGGTTGGGCGGAATATTTCCTGCGCCAGGGCTATGCAGTTTATGTGATTGATCAGCCGGGCCGCGCCCGCGCTTCCTACAGCGCCGATCTGCAAGGCGAACAGGCGTTCCCCGATCTACAAGCCACCGAGCAGCGGTTCACCGCGCCAGAGCGCAGCAAATTGTGGCCGCAGGCAAAACTGCATACGCAGTGGGCGGGGACGGGCGTCGCGGGTGACCCCGTCTTCGATCAATTCTACATGTCGCAAGTGCCTTTCGTCCGCACACCCGACAAAGCGCAGGCCATGACGCGCGACGCGCTGGTCGCTCTGCTGGAGAAAATCGGCCCGGCCGTGGTGATGACGCATTCCCAATCGGGAGCCATGGGCTGGCTCACCGCCGATGCGCGGCCCGATTTGGTGAAGGCGCTGATTCAGGTCGAGCCATCCGGCCCGCCGGTGCACGACGTCGATATGGTGGGAGCCCCCGAATATCTACGCGATGGCGCCGCCACGCGCCCCTGGGGACTGGCGACGATTCCGCTGAATTACACGCCGCGCGCCGCGGCCGCGAACGAGCTTGCCTTTGCCCAGCAGGACAAGGCCGATGGCGCCGATCTGGCGCGCTGCTGGATGCAGAAAGCGCCGGCGCGGCAATTGCCGAATCTCGCCAAGATGCCGATGCTGATCGTCAACGGCGAGGCGTCATTCCACGCGCCGTTCGAGCACTGCACGGTGAAATATCTGGAACAGGCCGGCGTCAAACCGACTTGGATGGATCTGGGCAAAGCCGGGATTCACGGCAACGGCCACATGATGATGCTCGAAAAGAACAACATCGAAGTGGCCGCCGCTATGGAAAAATGGCTGAGCAAAGCCATGCCCGCCGAAACGGCGTCACGCTAAGATTGGCGATTGCCTACTTCTTATTGCCCTGCTGTTGCGCCCCGCCCGGCGCCTTCGTTTGATTCAACTGGCCGCTGAAGCCGGAGGCTTGCGCGGTTTTCTTGTTCTTATCCTGCTTGGGCTTTTTCTTTTCTTTGCTTTTTTTCTGTTCCCGATTGGCCATTGAAGCCTCCCATGTGTCGCGGGCAGTGTACCGCGCATTGGGCGGCGGCGGCAATTCGCTACTTAGAGCGCAATCCGGCGAAGTGGACGCCGGTTCGCCGCTAGATTGCGCGGCAAAATCAAGGAATCTAGAGCATGATCCGATTCAATCGGATCATGCTCTAGGCAGGCCGAAGCGCGAATCGTGGTCGTCGATGTACAGGCGGCAGGCGTCGGCAAATTCGGCGATGGGCGGAAATTGCGCGGCACGCGACAGGAACACTTCCTCGGCTTCGCCTTCGAATACCGCCCTGTCCGTTACCAGACGGGCGATTCCGCGCTCCAGCACATCGGTTGCCAGTTTGCCGAATTCGCGCTGCGCGGCCTCGTTGCGGTCCTGCGCCGCCTTTTCAAGCACCGCGTTGGCTGAGGTGAAGCAGACCGCGAACATCTCCCAATAGGTCCTTCCGTTCAGGGCATGAAGCGCGCTTTTTGCGTCGGGCGCATCGAACGTCGCATCGGCCGCAACCGCGCCAGAAGCGAGGCAGCAGCAGATGCAGGCTAATACGGCACGCGGCAGACGCATCGGGCACTCCCTTGTGGCGGCAGTCTACGCGGACTGGCGACGGTCCGAAAAGTCATGCGTAAAGCCGCAAGGTCTGGCGCGAAACGGCGGGCGGGGCGTATAGGTCCTGCATGTGCGGCAAGTTTACACAAATGATGTCCTGGGGCGCCTATGTGGCCTTGGCGGATCTGATCGGACGGTCGGACGGCCCTTCCGAAACGGTCACACCGATGCGCTTTGCGACGGTGATCCGGTTGGGTGGGCCGGGCGCGCGGGAGGCCGTCCGCATGCGCTGGGGGCTGATCCCCCCCGGTGCGAAAGACCCGAATGCGTCGCCCTTCATTCACGCACGCGCGGAAACCATCGACCAACGGCCAACCTTCGCGGCGGCGTTCCGGCACCGGCGCGGGCTGGTGGTGGTGAAGACCTTCAACGAAGGCAAGGAAATCACACCCTCAAAAACCGAGCAGCACGTCATCGCGCCCGATGATGGCTCGCTGCTTGCCATTGCGGTTATTTGGGAACGCTGGGGCGAGATGCTTGAAACCTTCGCGATGGTCACCGTGGCGGCCAACAATCTGATCGCCACGATTACCGACCGCATGCCGGCAATCGTTCCCCCGGAGCATTGGGCGAAATGGTTGGGCGAAGAGCCCGCGAACTCTAACGAATTGAAAAACATACTCGCGCCCGTCGAAGGCGACTGGACGATGCGCCCAGAGAAGACGCCGCGCTTTAGGGGCAACGATCAGCCGAACTTGTTTTAACCGCTCGTACATCTTTTGCGTTATTTGAGCGAGCATTGCCATTCTTGAGCAATTACGTTCCGCTTCCAGGGCGTGAACCTGAACATTTTTCGGCTCGACGGCCACACGTTAACGGTCCGTATAACGGACGTCACGAAATCGCTGCGCTAGATTGCATTAATAGCGCACGCATTTACCTGTCGTTGTAGGCGCCCGGTTTAGCGTGCGCCCCTGTGCGAAGGCGCATACGGGGGGAAGCAACCTCACGATAAAGCCATTCAACGCGTGCCCGGCCCTTTGCCGGTCGCATGCGAACGACGCATGGGGCGGTCTATGAGCGGCCGTTGCCTGTCGATTCCAATTTGGGTCAGGGGGGAGCATTATGAAGAACCTTTCACAGAAAGCAGCGGTTGGCGGCATCGCCGTCCTTGTTCCGATCGTCTTATGCGGCGCTGTCGGCATGTGGGGTGTATTCACATTGGCAGGCGGGCTTAGCGAGCAGAAAACCAGTGCCGCGCTTCTTCGAGCCCATGTTCATGCGGACATGCTGCACGATGCGATTCATGCGGACGTCATTTCGGCGCTTGCGTCCTTGGACGCCCGCTCGCATTTGAAGTTGGAGGAGGCCACCAAGGAGCTTCAGGAGCACGGAGACGCAATCCTCAAAGACTTGGCGGCCGAGAAGCGCGTCGTAAGCTCCGTGGAAGAGAAACGCGCCCTGCAGAGCATCGAAGAGCCTGTGAAGGCCTATATCGGATCGGCACAGCATGTCCTCGATTTGGCACGAAACGATCCGGCGGCGGCCTACTCCGCTCTTCCCGGTTTCATGCAGCAATTCGAAACGCTTGAGGGCGAACTCGACCGTGTGTCGGATGTCTATGAATCGTCTGTGAAGAAAACCGATGACAAAGGCCTGCGAGAGGCGAATTTATGCGCCCTTGTATTGGCCGCCGCGCTCCTGACGTCTGTCCTCTTTCTACTCGGCATGTTCACGGCCATGCGCCGCTTCATCGTAAAGCCGTTGCAGCGCATGACCGATGTCATGCGCGGGTTGGCCAAAGGCGATACGTCGATTGATGTTACCGGGCAGGAACGCAGCGACGAAATCGGTTTGATGGCTACGGCCGTGCAGACATTCAAAGAAGCCATGGTTCTGAACAAGTCGCGCGAAGAAACAATGCTGGTCGTCAATACGCTGGCACAGAGTCTCAAAAGTCTTTCGCAAGGCGACCTTACTTCACACGTCGAAATCGGTTTTCCGGGCGAGTATGAGAAGCTCCGCGGTGACTACAATGAGGCCATCGGCCGCTTGGCCGAGACGATGCAAGCCGTTGTTTCAAACGCGGGCATCATCCGCCTTGGCGCCGGAGAAATCAGCCAAGCCGCGGACGATTTCGCAACCCGCACAGAGCACCAGGCCGCGAGTCTGGAACAAACAGCGGCAGCCCTGGATGAGATTACCGCGACCGTGCGCAAATCCGCTCAGGGCGCGAAGGACGTTCACGACGCCGTCATCCACGCGCGTAAACAAGCAGATGATGGCGGGCAGGTGATGACGCAAGCGGTCGTCGCCATGGACGCGATAAGCAACTCATCCAAGGAGATCTCGCAAATCCTGAGCGTGATCGATGAGATCGCCTTCCAGACGAATTTGCTCGCGCTCAATGCCGGAATTGAAGCAGCGCGCGCCGGAGATTTCGGCCGTGGCTTCGCGGTGGTTGCGACGGAAGTCCGCGCCCTGGCGCAGCGGTCATCGACGGCCGCCAGAGAGATCAAATCCTTGATCACCGACAGCGCAACTCATGTGGAGACGGGCGTCAAACTGGTGGGCGAAGCGGGGAATGCCCTGACCGCCATTGCCTGCAAAGTTTCGGAAATCACGTCCTTGATCACGCAAATGGCGGCCTCTACGGAAGAGGAAGCAAGGTCTCTTGCCGAGGTCAATTCGGCGGTCAATGTGATGGACCGCACCATACAGCAAAATGCCGCCATGGTGGAGCAGTCGACAGCCGCAAGCCGCGCGTTGACCCAGCAGGCAGAGGAGCTGATGGACCTGATGAACCGCTTCAAGATAAGCGCGAGTTCGCTCGCAGCGAACAATTCCGGCCGCGCTGACGCAATGGTCCGGCGGAAGAAGGCCGCCTAGCGTTATGCCCCGCAGGGCTCGCTCTCCGAATGCTTTCGCGACATGCGATGCGCGTCTGTTTTGATTCAAATTTTATGAAAATGCGAGCGTGTGCCGGCGGCGATCCCGGATCGACATGCGCTTACGGTCGAAACGTGCGCCGTTTCGGCGGTTGCTGAGCAGGTGTTGCACGTATTGAGTATTCGTTTAGCTAGGTTGCGAACTGTTGCACTGCGGCGTGTCCATTTTTACCTGTCGTTACGATTGCTCCGCTTAGGTAACGCCTGAGAGCGAAACAGCTATGTGGGGTAAAAGAATGTTCACGTCGGCGAAACGCCGGTCGGAACGCAAGGCGCGCTGCAAATCGCGCTTGCTGCAGGCTGCGGGGGCTGCCATTCCGATGTTCCTGGCCGCATCCGGCGCGCACGCGATTGACTTTGAAGACGGCGCTGTCAGCGTAAACGCAACATATGTCGTCGATTATTCGGCGGCCCTGGCCGGCGCCACGTCGTACTCCGGCAATGTGATGCACAATCTGCTGGTTTCGGGCAGCGCCGACTTGGAGCGGCTCGGAGGTCCAGGCGTCAACGTCTATGGAAGCGTTCTGACGAACGCCGGCGGAAAAGCCAACAATGCAGCCGGGACGCTGCAAGGCGTCGACAATATCGAAGTCGCCCAAGCGAGCACGCGGCTGTTCGAGCTTTGGGCGGAGACAGATCTGGCGGGCGTCGGCACGCGCGCCGGTCTTTACGATCTCAACAGCGAGTTCTATTCGACCCCGACCGCCGCTCTTTTCCTGGCGCCGGCCTTCGGTATTGGATCGGAACTATCTTCGACCGGACCCAACGGTCCGTCGATTTTCCCTTCGACCGCCCTGGCCATGCGTGCCCGCACGCAATTGTCGCCGGTTCTGACGTTCAAATTTGCAGTGCTTGACGCCAAAGCCGGCGTGCTGGGCGATCCCGGTGGCGTCGATGTTTCCTTCAAGCACGGCGTGCTCTTCATCTCGGAATTGGAGTGG
This sequence comes from Alphaproteobacteria bacterium, assembly GCA_947473475.1. Lineage (GTDB taxonomy): Bacteria > Pseudomonadota > Alphaproteobacteria > Micropepsales > Micropepsaceae > CAIYRG01. The sequence continues at coordinate 19,074 of CANJBZ010000005.1, read as the reverse complement.
GAGGGATTTGTCCATGCGAGCGCGGGCGCCTGGCACTATTCGCGGAAGCAGGAGGATATCGCCAACCCGGCCGAACGTAAGGCCGCGTACGGCGCGTATATCAGCGTGGAACGGCCGCTCTGGGGCAACGAACATACGTCTTTTTCGGGCACCGGCTTTTTGCGCGCAGGCATGTCCGACGGCGACACGACGCCATTCAATGGCGGATGGCAGGCGGGGCTGTTGCTCAATCGCGTGCTGCCCGGCCGGCCGAACAGCACGGTGGCGTTCGGCGTCTTTCAGGGCCGCCTGGGCGCCAAGGAAAAAGACGATCTGCGCAACAACGGCATTCAGGCCTCTTCATCCGAGACCGGATTTGAATTGACCGCGTCGGATCAGGTGACGCCGTGGCTGCGCATTCAGCCGGACATTCAAGTGATTCACAACCCGAACGCCGACGGCTCGCGCAACGATGCGTGGGTGGCGACTTTGCGGGCCGCCTTTACGCTTTAGACTTTAGGAGCAGGGAAAATGACGAACCTTTCACAGAAGGCCGCAATTGGCGGTGTTGCCGTACTGATCCCAATCGCCTTGTGCGGCGTGGTGGGCATGTGGGCGGCAGTCACGCTTTCGGACGATCTGACACAGCAGAGAAGCAGTGCCGCCATGGTTCGGGCGCAAGTACACGCCGACATGCTGCACGATGCCATCCACGCCGATGTAATGTCGGCGCTGACATCCATGGATGTTCGTTCGCAGGTCAAACTGGAGGAAGTCGCCGCAAGTCTTCGCGAGAATTCGGAAGGCTTCATGAAGGACTTAGCGACCGAAGCAGATCTTGCGGATTCCGCCGAGGAACGAGACGCGCTGAAGGCCATCGATGAGCCGGTGAAATCCTATATGGCGTCTGCCCAACAGATGATCGAGCTGGCGGGGCGCGATCCCGCGGGCGCCTATGCCGCGCTGCCCGGCTTCATGAAGCAGTTCGAGATGCTCGAGGGTTCGCTCGACCACGTGGCCGACGTGTTCGAGAAGAGTGTTCACGCAATCAATGAAAAGGGCACTCGCGAGGCGAGCTTGTCCGTTTACCTGATGATCGGCGCCTTGATGATTTCGCTTTGCTTTGTGCTCGGCCTGTTCGCCGGCATGCGCCGCATCGTTGTCAGCCCGCTGGTCCGCATGACGCAGGCGATGAATGCGCTTGCGAAAGGCGACACCACCATCGCCGTGCCGGGGCACGACCACGCGGATGAGATCGGCCTGATGGCGGCGGCGGTACAGCACTTCAAGGACGGAGCAATCGCCCTCAATGTCGCGCGGGAAGAAACCTCGCTCGTAGTCTCCACGCTGGGTCAATGTCTCGGACGTTTGTCGGAAGGCGACTTGACCACGCACGTGGAGACGAAATTTGCCGGTGAATATGAAAGTCTCCGCAAAGACTTCAACACGGCTGTCGAGCGGCTTGGAGCGGCGATGCAGACGGTTGTCGCCAGCACAGGGGTAATTCGCTCCGGAGCGGGGGAAATCAGTCAGGCCGCGGACGATCTTTCGGGCCGCACGGAGCACCAGGCCGCAAGCCTTGAGGAGACGGCGGCAGCATTGGAGGAAATCACGGCGACCGTTCGCAAGTCCGCGCAAGGCGCAAAGGAAGCGGACAGCGCGGTCAAGCACGCTCAGAGCCAAGCCGAGGAGGGCGGCCGCGTGATGAACGAAGCTATCGTTGCCATGGGCCAGATCAGCAGTTCATCGAAGCAAATCTCGCAGATCATCGGTGTTATCGACGAGATTGCATTTCAAACCAACCTTTTGGCATTGAACGCCGGCATCGAAGCAGCGCGTGCTGGTGATGCAGGCCGGGGCTTCGCGGTGGTCGCCACCGAGGTTCGCGCCCTCGCCCAGCGTTCGTCCGTCGCCGCCAACGAGATCAAAAACTTGATTTCCGACAGCGCCACCCACGTGCAGACCGGGGTCAGACTGGTTGGCGAATCCGGCTCCGTGCTTACGACGATTGCCGGCAGGGTATCGGAGGTGACCGATTTGATTGCACAGATAGCCGCATCTTCCGGAGAAGAATCGCGGGCCATCGGCGAGATCAATGCCGCGGTCAATCTCATGGACCAGAGCACACAGCAAAATGCCGCGATGGTGGAACAAGCGACCGCGGCAAGCCGAGCTCTGACGAATCAATCGGACGAGTTGATGGACTTGGTGGGGCGCTTCAAGACCGCCGGCTATCAACCCAGGGCAAGTCTTGCAGGGAACAAGCGGGACGCGATCCCGCAGAAGAACGCGCAGATGAAGCGGCGATCATCGCCGGGTCTCAGTGTCGTCGGCAATACGGCATTGAGCCCGAGCAGCGAATTCGAGGAGTTCTAAGACGCGAACATGCAATGCGAACGACAAGCTGCGTGTTTCATCGGCGTAATACGCGCGCTTTTCTTCACGGGCTTTGCGCTAGGTAAGCATCACAATTGTCATAGTTATGATTTGCTTAAACGAAACTATGTAGAAAGGAGTGAATTGGGGCAGCGGTTGAGATAACCAAAGGATCATTTCGAATGGCCAACGCAGGAGACAATGCCGACAGAGACGCACGCCTTCGCTTTGTTGAAGTGTCGGACGACGTTCGCGATACTCTACGCCAATTCTGGTCCGTGCTGGCGCCGAAATTGGGCGGCGTACTGGACGGCTTTTACCGGCACCTCGCCACAGAGCCGTCGCTGGCGAAATTGATCGGTTCAAACACCGATCGCTTGAAGCAAGCCCAGCGGTCGCACTGGGAGCGCCTTTTCTCCGGCACGTTCGATCCTGCCTATATGGAAAGCATTCACCGGATCGGCCTCGCGCACAAGCGGATCGGTCTGGAGCCGCGCTGGTACATCGGCGGCTACAAATACGTTCTGAACCAGCTCGTCGCTATTGCCATCAAGCGGTATCATTGGACGCCATGGCGTCTGCGGCGCATCGTGTCGTCCATCAATACCGCCGTGCTGCTCGATATGGATCTGGCAATTGGCGCCTACCTCGACGCGGTAGAACAAGATGTGATCGTCAACTGCATCGGCACCGGCTTGGGCGCGATGGCGAAAGGCGACCTGACCTACCGCATTTCAGAGGAATTGATAGGTCCCTTCGCAAAGCTCAAAGAAGATTTCAACGGCGCGAGTGCGCACCTCGAAGAAACCCTTTCCGCGGTTCTGACGAGCACATCGGGCATCAGCAATGGTGTGCGCGAAATTTCCAATGCAGCTGACGACCTCTCGCGCCGGACCGAACAGCAAGCGGCCAGCCTGGAAGAAACCGCGGCCGCTCTTGAAGAGATCACCACGACCCTCAAAAGAACCGCGCAAAACGCGATAGAGGCCAGCAAATTGGTGGCGGGCGCGAAATCGGCTGCCGAAACCGGCGGGACGGTCGTCAAAGCCGCTGTCACGGCGATGGGGCAGATTGAACAATCCTCCAAGCAAATTACCGACATCATCGGCGTGATCGATGAAATTGCTTTTCAGACCAACCTTCTCGCGCTTAACGCCGGCGTTGAGGCGGCACGCGCGGGAGACGCGGGGAAAGGTTTCGCGGTGGTCGCCAGTGAAGTGCGCGCGCTTGCGCAACGCTCCAGTGGTGCGGCGCGCGAGATCAAGCAGTTGATCAAGACCTCAAGCGAGCACGTGGCCGCGGGCGTGAAGTCCGTGGGAGCGTCCGGAGACGCATTGAAGCACATTGTCGAGGGTGTCTCCGCGGTCAGCAGTCTCGTCGGAGAAATGTCCTTGGCCGTGCAACAGCAAGCATCGGGCGTGGACGAGGTCAACGCCGCGGTCGGTGAAATGGACCAGGTGACGCAACAGAATGCCGCGATGGTGGAACAAAGCACGGCGGCATCGCGCGTGCTTGCCAAGGAAACGCAGGAACTGAGCAAGCTCGTGTCCATGTTCAAAGTGGCCGGGGCAAGACCTGCATGGAGCGCGGCACAGGACACGTTTGAAACCGCGGCGCCTGTCACTAAGAAGTCTTTACGTCCCGCCCCTGCGCGGACACGTGCGACGGCACGAGGCCGTTCCAGTGGCGCGGCTGCATTGGCATTGGCGCCCAACGCCGAGACACACGACTGGAAAGAATTCTAGAGCATGATCCGATCAAAATGAATCGGGTCATGCTCTAGATTCCTTGAATTGCCGCGCAATTTACCGGCGAACCGGCGTCCACTTCGCCGGATTGCGCTCTAAGACGAGCAGCTTGCGGAGCACGGAAGACAGCGGCCCGGATTCAGCCAGAGGCGCCGCTGTCTACCGCCGCAGCGCACTCCCGCGTCGGCCCTTTGCGGCGACAGCTTGAGACCTTCTCACAAGACAATTCTGCTTATACCAACGGCCTTTGATCCAGCTCTCTTTTGAGCAGCGTGCCGGTTAATCCTGAATACCGCTACGCGCGGGCGACGGCTGCGGCGCGGCCGCCGCGACGCGCTTGCGTGTTTCGGACGGACGTTCGCCAAAGCGCTTGCCATAGTCTTTTGCGAAGTGGCCGAGATTGCCGAAACCGCAGGCGCGTGCCGCCGCCGACACCGATGTTTCCCGGCCGGTGTCCAACAGCATGTCGCGGGCATGAAGCAGGCGGATCTGCTTCAAGAATTCCATCGGGGTTTGTCCGCGGCTTTGCTTGAAATGATGAAACAGCGTTCTTGCGCTGACCTGCGTTTCGCGTGCCAGCGATTCAATGGTGATCGGTTCCTGCCAATGGCCGGTTATGTATTCTTCCGCCAGACGAACCTGACGGCTTGAAGGCGTGGCAGGACTGTCGTTCAGAAGGGACGAATAATTGTGCGGTGTGCCGCATAAGAACGCCACGAGGATGGATTGCTCCAACTCCGCGAGAACCACAGGGGGGAGCGAGGAATCTGGCCCATCAAGCTCACCGATAAGGAACAGCAGGGTACGCTGAAGAAGCGATAGTTGGCTTAACCGCACAGCTCGCTCGAGTTCCAGCTTTTGAGTCGGTGGCGCGCCAAGCATCGCTGCAAGTTTGGCGGTGAGCGCGTCCGTTTCCAAGCGGAGGACGAGCTGCCGATAATGCGCGGGAAAGTTGTTTAGAAGCGTTGTCTCGGCCGGTATGACGCAGTTGAGATCGCTGGTGATTGGCCGCCATTCGCGGCCAACCCGAGCCTGAGTCTCCCCTGAAAGCGGCAGTTGCAGCCTGACGAAGCTGGCTTCGGGAAATTCCGCCCGCGCGGAAGTCTCATAATGGCAATAGGAGATAGCGAGATTCGCCGAGGCCCAATGATTCGCGTGGACGCTTACCGTGCTGCACTGCGCCGGAAATTCGACATGCCGGGCGCCGTATATGCGGCGGATGCTGTCTTCCGCTTCTTCCGGGAGATCTGCCCGGACCGCCGGAAACCCGTCCAGCGGGTAGTTCTTGATGCCGCCGGCAACGCTGTACGCAACACCCACTATGATACCCCGGAGAACGGAAGAACGCACAACCCACAGTTCAATGTCATTAGGATTACCTAGTTATTTTTAAGTATTCCCTAATGGCGCCGATCAAGCGGAGGAGCGTCCGTCCCCTTTTGGGAAGTAACGGTTCTTCGACGTGCGCGACGAAGATGTGGCCCCGGTGCCGATCGCAATCGCGCTCGGTTTGCCAAGCTGCGGTGCTTACCCCGGCGGCGGCCCATTCGGTGAGCGCCGCAAATGTGTTAGCGTGGCACAAAGACAAATGAGGCAAAAACGATGATGCGTCCGTTCCTTCTTGGCGCCACTGCGCTCGCCCTGACTGCGCTTTTCGCGTCCGCCGAGGCCCAAACGGTGGCGCCCTTTGTGACCGCGGCCGTCAACGATGCCGGCCGGCCGGTTGCCGACAAGATGCGGGATGCCAACCGCAAGCCCGCGGAGTCGATTGCGTTCGCGGGCGTGAAACCAGGCGACAAGGTTGTCGATTTCCTCGCGGGCGGCGGCTACTTCACGCGCCTTCTCAGCAAAGTGGTTGGGCCGCAGGGGCACGTATATGCGACCGCTGCCGCACCGGCGATGGCCGGCGGCATGGCCGGTGGCGCAACAGGCGCTATGCCCATGGGTGGATCGATGCCGATGGGCGGAGCCATGGGCCAAAACGGCGGCATGCCAATGGGCGGACAGATGGGCGCCCAGATGGGCAACATGGGCATGGCCGACGGCCTGCAAGCGATTGCGAGCAATCCCGCCTACGCCAATGTCAGCGAGCTGAAGCAATCGCCGTCAAAGCTGATGGCGCCCGAGCCGGTCGATGTGGTGTGGACGTCCCAGAATTACCACGACCTGCACAATACCGGCGGCTATCACGCCGACGATATCGCGGTGTTGAACAAGAGCGTTTTCGACGCGCTGAAGCCGGGCGGCGTGTTTCTGGTAAGCGATTATGTGGCGCAGAGCGGTTCAGGCTTTACGCAATCGCAGATGCTGCACCGGGGCGACCCGGAAGCCACGAAGGCGGAAATTCTGAAGGCCGGTTTCGTGTTCGACGGCGAAAGCAAAGTGCTCGCGAAGCCCGGCGATGCCCACACGATGCGCGCCCACGAACAGGACGATCAATTCATGTTCCGCTTCCGCAAGCCGAAGTAACGCCGCCTGACTCCGGAGCCAGATTGAACGGAGAAATCGACTTCCAGGAATTGCCCGCGTGTCTTGGACTCGACGAACCGCACATTGAGGCATGTTTCCGTGGCGCACGAGCCGAACCTCCCGGCTCCCTGTGTGAGCACGCCCAAGGCAGATCAGCCGGCAGGCCATGAGGCTGGGCGTGATTTCGCCGTCCGGGGACAGGATGGCGAGGTCATTCATTAATCACCGCGCTACCGCGTCACGCGTGTAGTACTTCGTGCCATACGCCTTCGGCTGGAAGTCGGGGTGGTAGCGGCAGGGGCCGTCGAAGCCGGGGCGGAGTTGTTCGCAGGCTTCCGCGATGATCGACGCATCCGGTTTGAAGTCCATTTCAATCCACTGCATCAGCATTTCCAGAGCGCCGATGATTTCCGGTGCGCTTTGGCCCGTGTGCTGATTTTCGTCCGTATACGCCTGCACGAGCCGGTCGGCATTGCCCGCCGCCCGCACCGTGTCGCGCCACATCGACGCAACTTCCACCACCACTTGCGGATCGTTGATGGAATGAATCGCCACCATGGGGATAGGTAGCGCACCTGTCGGCTGCCCATCGGCTTTCAGGGCCTCGCGCGCGCCTCGGTCGGCCTCGAAACGCGCCACACCGCTGTTGAGCGCGGCATCGTCCGCTGAGCCGCGATAGCGAATGCCGACATTGGTGAAAGCGGGTTTGCCGTTCGCGATCCGCTGGTCGATGTCGCGGAAGATGAACGCCGCGGCTTGCAGGTGACTCACCAGCCTGGCGGGTGAGAAACCCATCACCCCGATAATGTTCGCAAGGTTCTGCTTCTGCTGATCCGTGCGCATTGCCGCGGGCTTGGTCACACCGGTGCATTCGTCCACGCGCGCTTCCAATTCCTTGGCCGTCATTTTCGATTCGGCGGCGATTCCTTTCCACAACGGATATTGCGGCTCGCCGGCACGCGGCAGGTTCTTGCAATAATATTGATAGACGGCGCGCAGATCGGCGCGGAATTCGTAGCCGACCGCCGAACCAGAAACGAGGCCGCTGTTTAGGAAGACGCCATCGTAATTGAGCGTGCCGTCAGCATTCTTCGCGTATTTCTCGATCAGTTTCGTCGCGACCAGCCCGCCATAGGACGCGCCGTGAAGCAGCGTGCGCTTGGGCTTGGCGATGCGGGCGATGAAGAATTTCCGCGCGTCCTCGGTGTCGTCCGCCGCCATCTGCACGCCATAGCCTTCACGGCGATAGGAGGAGGCGACCCAGGCAAAGCCGCGTTCCACTTCGGCGGCATATTTGGTCAGATCGCCCTTGCTGCTGTCGGGCTTGGCCGGTTCCAGCGACGGTCCGCCATGCGCAAACACGACAAGCACGCCGTTCCAGCTTTTCGGCATGGCGGCCAGTACATAAGCGCCGGTTTCCAGTTTGCCGCCGTAGCAGATGGCGATTTTCGCCACATTGTCCGGACACGGAACAGTATCGGGCTGTTGGGCGAAAGCGGGCGATACCGCGAGCGATAGAAGAAATCCCAGATGCGATGCAATGCGGCGCATGATCCTTCTCCCTTATGTTTTTATGGTTGGATCACGGTGCGGTTGTAAAACGGCTGTGAATCCCAGCTCAGAACCTTTTCCGTCCCGTCGAACAACGCGGCGATACGTCCGCCGCCCGCGCGATAGGAGAACTCCTTCACGCGGTCGGGTGGCGTGGTGGTTACGTTGCGCGTGATGTCGGTGCCCTGTTCGGTGCGGAATATCTGATATTTGGAAGGATCCGACGGATTGAAGAATTTCACATCGCCGCCGCCCTTGTTCGTGGCGGCGTGTTCGTATTTCACATGCACCTGCATGCGCTCGCCGGACGGCGCGCTGAAATCCCAATCCTCTTCGCTGGTCGCAACGCCACCCGACGCGCTGACGGTGCGGGTCATCTTGGCATTGGGCGCGTATTGATAAACGCCGAACGGACCAGGCGCATCGGCGGCATTGTCGGTGAGACCGGCAATAATGATCTGCCCCGTCATATCGCCGGCAGCCTGCTTCACCGGAACGGCGAGATAGGCCATGCGCGAGGTGCCGCGTCCAACCGGCTTCCCGTCGGTACCCACGACATTGATCCGGTCGATAAAGATCATGCGGATATTGGCGTCTTTCGCCGGCCCCATGGCGGCTACTTGAGGCACCCATCCGCTCGGCAGCATTTTCTGCAGCGCGGCATCCGGCACGTGGAAATCGAGCTGATAGCGATGCTCGGCGCCTTGCTCGAGAACCGTCTCAGCGTTCACCGGCACTGCCGCCATCGCCCCGGCGACAAGCAGACTCCCCACGATGCCCCGTTTATAATTCGGGATCATTCGATCCTCCCAACCCATTCCCCGTTGGAACCCTATCGCGAATTTGTACAAGGTCCAACGCTGCCCCAATCGATGCCCGCATCGCCTTGAAGCTGGAAAAGATAGTTAACGGCGTGCCAGGGCCGCAGGGTGGCCGGCGGAAGCCTAGAGCGCAATCCGGCGAAGTGGATGCCGGTTCGCCGTTAGATTGCGCGACAAACTAAGGCATCTAGAGCATGATCCGATTCCTTTTGAACGGATCATGCTCTGGCGTTCGCCGGGGACCGGTTAACCCTTAGCCGTCGCTGAGGATGCCCGCGACGTCCTTATGCACCAGAACAGCGCCGGGTTGGCCCTGCAGCGCGGCGTTGTATTTCTGCGCGAACTCGTCGCCGTTTTCGGCTTGCATCAGAAGCGCGCGGGCTTGCGTCATCAAGATTGCCGCGTTGGTCGGCGAAGACGGATCGTCATCTTCCAGGATTTCGTCGACCCGCACGATAATTTCCGAAATACGCCGCAGCCAGGCGAATTGCTCGTGATTGATGAGCAGTTGCAGCATCCCACCGGCTGTCTGGCGTCCATGGTCGCGCTCATACGCCGTGCGCTCTCCGTCCAGCAGCAATTTGTGCAGGGTCAGAAGCTTGTGGCGAAGCTGATCCAGCCGGGTGCGTGTCGCCTCGGACAGCGGACTTTTGGAGGCCTTGCCGATCATTGTGTCCTCGCTCTCACCGGATGGACGTCGCGCATGGGCGCAGTGGAGAATCGCTTTGTAGCGCCCTGAGAATCGTAACACCGGACACGAACCATACGGTTCAAGAAAAACAGGTCCCAGGAACGCAACCTGAACGCTGGCGCGGTAGCGAAACGGCTAACGCCGCGCAAGGGCGTGAAGCAGCACGTCGATGTTTGGCAGCTGCTCCAGATTTAGGACCAATTCGGCGAGTTGCTTCGCATCGCCTGGTGGCATACGTGCCGCGGTCAGCTTCGTGAATTTTGCCGCGACATCCTCCGCGCTGGCAAAACTCTTCTCGCTGCCGCGCGGCGCTTCGACGGTGTCTTCCTGCACCGTGCCATCGGTCAGATGCACAGCGACATGCACCATGTGGCGGAATTTGGAGCCGCGTGCGGTGATGGCGGGGTCTTCCACCACCTCCACTTTGGCGGCCAGCGCCAGCCGCTCAGGGTCGGCGAGTTTCCCTTCCGAAAATTGCTCCACGAAGACATCGCCTTCGAGCAGCAGCGTCGCCAGACAGTAAGACATATTCAGCTGCGCCGAGGTCATGCCTTCGGCCTTGTAGGCCCACCCCGCATGTTCACGCGTGGCTTCCGACGCCCGCACGACGATTTTTTCCACGTCCTTGGGGCCGAAGGGACGGCGCGCCTGCATGTTGCGGATGGCGTCGAGCGCGGTGTGATTGGTGCCGACACAGGAATAGAACTTCAGCGAAATCCGCATCGTCTCGAACCGATCGCCCAAGCCGGATGTCAGCTCTTCGCGGTTGAAACGGTCGGTCGAACGCGAAAACGTCGTGCAAAACCCGCCATAGGGATTTTCGAACACGTCGGTGATGCCGGTGAAACCGTTTTCGGCCAGCAGCGCCGCATAAAGCCCGCTTTGCGCCGAACGCCCGGCGTGCATGCGCTTAACCATGGCGCCGAACTGCGCCGCCATCAGGCCGGCCGATTGTGTTCCGGCAATGCCCAGCGCATGCACCGTTTTTTCCGGTGACAATTTCAGCCCGGCCGCCGCGCCCGCTGCCGCCGAAAACACGCCAACGGTAGCCCCCGAGTGCCAGCCCTGAACGATGTGCTCCTGACCCATGCACATGCCGACGCGGGGCCCAATCTCATAGCCCGCCACCGCGGCGGCAAGAAAATCCTGTCCGCTCATGCCCGGCTTCAGCTCGGCCACCGCAAACAGCGGCGGCAACGTCACGGCGCCAACATGCAGCACCCCTTGCCGATGCACGTCGTCCAACTCGAAGCTCTGCACCAGCGTTCCGTTAACCAACGCCGCATGCGGGGCGGAAAGCCGTAAGCTTGTTCCCCAAACGCCGCAGCCGGGCGTGCTGTCGACCCCGGACAGCGTGTCCATCAGGATACGGCTCCATTCGAGTTCGCTGCCGAAAATGGCGCAACCCAGTGAGTCTAGGATCAACAGCTTGATCCGCTCGCGCACCTCTTGCGGAATGGCCTCATAGCGCAGCCCGGCAATGAAGCGCGCCATGCCGGCGGTAAACGGATTGGACGTGGTGTCTTTGGTCATCGGGTGATACCTGAGTGCGACTCGCACTATAGCTGGCCTGGACAGATGATTCCCTCCCCCCTTTCAGCGGTTATTTTCGATAAGGACGGGCTGCTGCTCGATACCGAAACAGTCGTGCGCAAGGCCATGTTCGATGCCTGCACCGACCTTGGCTACGTCATGGAGGATGCGCTCCATTTGAGCCTGATCGGCGGGGCGCGCGACAGCACGGATGCCCGGCTGCAAGCGCATTACGGCCCGGATTTTCCGATCACGGTGTATCGTGAACGCTGCCGGATTCACTTCGACCACATTTGCCGCGACGAAGTGCCGGTGAAGCCCGGCGCACGCGAATTGCTGACGTTCCTGAGGGAGCGCGGTATTCCCGCTGGCGTCGCCACATCGACCCACCGTGCCCGCAGCGAGGACAATCTCAGGCGCACGGGGCTGATCGCATTGGTCGATGTGCTGGTGACTCGCGATGATGTGGCGTTCGCCAAGCCCCACCCGGAATGTTTCCTGAAGGCGGCGTCGCTGCTCAACGCGGCGCCGGGCGAATGTCTGGTGCTGGAAGATTCCCACCATGGAATCCGGGCTGCGCACGCGGCCGGAATGGCGGCCATTATGGTGCCCGATATGCTGAAGCCCACGCCGGAGATCGAGCCGCTCTGTGCCGGCATTGTTGGCGATCTGATGACGGTTCAGGCGCTGTTAACGCATGCGTTGCAGGCAGGGGCTGCTTCCCACCGCGCCGTCTAATTTCTTTGCGCCGTTAACAATACTGCAGGCTTCGGAAATCTTCTGCCGGGGGTGGCGCGGTCGCGCTATAGTGGGCGCGGCAAGTGGCCGCTCAGGGGCAGGAACCGGCGTCAGAATTTCGCCGGCCGGGAGTTACGCGTGAACATCAATATCAGTTACGACAGCAGCGTCGGCAGTGCGCCGGCTGGTTTCACGGCGACCGTCCAATCGGCCGTCTTCTTTCTGGAGACGAATTACACCGATGCGGTCACGATCAATGTCGCGGTCGGATATGGCGAGATCGCGGGTCAGCCCTTGGACCCCGGCGCATTGGGCGAGAGCCTCACCAATCTTATCTCCACCAGCTACGGGCAATTGCGGTCCGCACTCATTGCGGACGCCATAACGGGAGCCGATGCAAGCGCCATTGCATCGCTGCCGGTGGCCGATCCGACAGGTGGCCACTATTACGTTTCCACAGCCGAAGCCAAAGCGTTGGGCCTTTATTCCGGCAATGGTATCGACGGCTATATCGGCTTTCGCGCCGGCGCCACCAATTTTGATTTCGACAGAAGCGATGGAATAGCCTCAGGCGCCTATGATTTCTTCGGCGTGTTTCTGCACGAAATCACCGAGGTCATGGGCCGGCAATTGTTCGCCGGTGAGACCGTGGGCGGCACCCCGAACAGCTTTGAGCCTGAAGATCTGTTCCATTACGCCGCTTCGCACGCGCGCAGCTTTTCCGGGGCAACGCCGGGCTATTTTTCCGTCGACGATGGCGCCACGAATTTGGTGTCGTTCAACACCAATGCGAGCGGAGACTTCGGCGATTGGGCGAGCAGCGCCGTCACAGATGCCTACCGCGCTTTTGCAGTTTCCGGAGCGGTAACCACGATTTCCGACGCCGACATGATCGTCATGGACGCTATCGGCTGGGACGAAGCGGCGCTGCCGGATTTGCTCGTGGGAAATTTTACGCCGGCGGGCGCCAGCATCAGCCTTCGGATCGACAACACCGGAACGGCCGATGCCGCGGCGTCGACTGCCGGAATTTATCTGTCCTCCAACAGCACCATCACGGCTAGCGATACGCTGCTGGCCACGGTTGCTATCGGCGCTTTGTCCGTGGGGCAAACGCAAACCGAACTCGCAAATCTGGTTCTGCCGGACAATCTGACGCCCGGAACCTACTACCTCGGCGCGCTGGCCGACATCGGCAATGCCGCCGTCGAAATGCGGGAGTTCAATAACGCCTCGACGGGCCTCCCGATCATTCTGGGCAATAACGCGGCCAATTCCCTCACCGGCACGTCAAAAACCGACACCATGATGGGCTTTACCGGCAACGACACGCTGAACGGCGGCGCCGGAAAGGACTTCCTGTTTGGAGGTGACGGCGATGACCGCTATGTGGTCGATATTGTTACGGACACCGTGATCGAAAACGCGGATGAAGGCACGGACACCGTCCAATCGCCGGTCTCATTTACGCTTGCATCCAACATTGAAAATCTGATCCTGACCGGCAGCTCCGCTCTCAATGGAACCGGCAACGAATCCAGCAACAATCTGCTGGGCAATAGCGGCGCCAATATCCTTGCCGGGCTTGCGGGGGCGGACACGATTGACGGAGCGGGCGGACAGGACACCGCAACCTACGCCGTTTCGGCAGCGGGTATCGGCATCAGCCTGATGACGGGCATCGCCTCTGGCGGCGATGCCGCTGGCGATGTGCTGCTCGACATCGAAAATCTCACCGGCTCGGCGTTCAACGACACCATCGAGGGCAGCGCGGCAAACAACGTGCTCGTCGCGGGCGGGGGCATCGACACACTTTCCTACGAGCATGCCGGGGCGGCCATAAAGATCAGCCTTGCCCTAACGTCGGCCCAGAATACCGGCGGCGCAGGCATCGATACCGTTTCCCAATTCGAAAACCTTATCGGCAGCGATTTCAACGACACGCTTACCGGCTCGTCTTCGGCCAATCGGTTGAGCGGCGGCGCAGGCAACGACTGCATCGACGGCGGCGGCAGCGCCGACACCATGATGGGCGGCGTGGGAGACGACGCCTACGTTGTGGACAAATCTACCGATAGTGTGAGCGAAAATTCCGGTGAAGGCGCCGATATCGTCTTTTCCTCGATTACCTACGCGCTCGCCGTAAATCTCGAAGCTCTGACGCTTGCCGGTTCAGGGGCGATCAACGGCACGGGCAATGCCGGCGCCAATGCGATCACGGGCAATTCCGGCAACAATGTTCTGATCGGGCTTGCCGGCGCGGATACGCTCGACGGCGCTTCAGGTACGGACACCGCCAGCTATGCGGGATCGGTAAGCGGCGTGAATGTGAGCCTTGCTGCCGGAACCGCAAGTAACGGCGACGCGGCGGGGGATGTGCTTCTCAATATCGAAAACATTACCGGATCGTCTGCTGCCGACACCATCGAAGGCGATGGCGGCAACAATGTCCTTAGTGGCGGCAACGGCGCCGACCTGTTGTCCTATGCGCACGCGGCAGGCGGTGTGAGCGTAAACCTGAGCCTGAGCACGGCACAGAATACGGGTGCTGCCGGAATCGACACGCTCACTCTGTTTGAAAACCTTGCGGGATCGGCCTTGAACGATTCGCTGACCGGATCCTCAGCGGCCAATAGCATCGACGGCGGCGACGGAGACGATTCCGTAAATGGCGGCGGCGGGAACGACACGTTGAACGGTGGTGCGGGCGCGGACGTGCTTACAGGGGGAAGCGGCGCCGACCGGTTCCAATTTTTCGACTTCGCCGTGGGGCCCGTGTTGGACAGAATTGCCGACTTCAGCCATTCGCAAGTCGACAGGATCGATCTTTCCGCAATCGATGCCAACGCGAATGCAGGCGGGGATCAAGCGTTCGTGCTCATCGGCAACGCCGGGTTTCACGCAATCGCGGGCGAGTTGAACTATGCAAGCACGGGAACGGGCGTAGCCGTATCGGGTGACACCGACGGCGACGGCTTAGCCGATTTCACGTTCAACGTGGATGGTTCGGCAGCGCCGGTAAGCGGCGATTTCATATTGTGAAACATCTGCGGGTTTGAGCAGGAGGGGGCCCATACGCTCAAACCCGCATGTTTCGTGCAGTTGTCAAAACGAAGACCGTTGTGACGGCACTGCGCAATGCACGACTGCACGGAGAGAACCTTAAAACCAGTCTTCGCGCCGTGGGTGTGATAACGATGTGATATGACAACGCCGCCGCAAAATCGCGGCGGCGTTGTCATTTTACGTCTTGCTACAGTATGAAGTCGGCGGCGACGAGACTGCCCACGCCCGACACGGCGATGGAAAAATCTGCTGCGCCGTTTCCGTCTGTGTCGCCTTCGACGTCGATGCCGCTTCCTGTAACGACGAAATGCAGTTCGCCCGTGACGCCATGGAATCCAGCAGCGCCGATGAAGACGAATGCCTGATCCGCCGCCACGATTGCATTTGCATCGATGCCGGACACGTCGATCTTGTCATGCTCGGCGTGACTGAAATCGGCAATTGTGTCGCCCGCTGTATCTGCGGCGGCTGCAAAGATGAACTTGTCCGCGCCCGTGCCACCGGCCAAATTGTCGGCGCCTGCGCCGCCCGTGAGTATGTCGGTGCCTGTGCCGCCCATGAGGCCGTCCGCACCATCGCCACCGGCCAGGATGTCGGAGCCCGCTCCGCCATCGAGGACGTCGTCGCCGGATTGGCCGTCAAGCGAGTCGTTTCCTGTTCCGCCATTCAACTGGTCGTTGTCATCGCCACCCAGCAGCGTGTCGTTTGAACCGCCGCCGTTCAGCGTATCCATGCCGGCTGCACCGTTGAGGTTGTCGCTGGAGGCGCCGCCGGTGATGATGTTGTCGAGTTCGTTGCCGGCGCCGGTGAAAACACCCTTGCCTGCAAACGTCAGATTTTCGAACCCGGTTCCAAGAGCGTAGCTGTTCAGGAAACTCTGGATCGTGTCGATGCCGCTGCTGTCGGTGATTTGCGCCGCTGCATCGCGGACGACATAGGTGTCGTTACCGTCGCCGCCGTCGAGCGAGTCCGGCCCCAGATGACCATCGAGCGAGTCGTTTCCGTCTCCCCCAGTCAGCGTATCCGCGAGGTCGCCGCCGGTGAGCGAGTCATCGCCCGCTCCACCGAAGAGAACCAACTGGCCGTCGGTTTCCTTGGAGCCATTGAAGATCAGCGACTCGCCGACGCCCAGAGCCGAACCGTCGACCTGCAGAATTTCGCCAAGTGAGCCCGCGGTATCGGCGATCCTCAGGTTGTAGCTATGCCCAGCGGTGAGGACCACGTCCTCGACATTCAGCACTTTGAGCGTCGTGAGCGCTGTATAGTCGCCATCGAGGATCAGTGTGTCATCGCCGTTGCCGCCATCGATTTTGTCACCGATGCCCCACGCCGCGCCGTAAACGAACACATCGTTCCCATCGCCGCCATTGGCGAAATCTGCCCCACCAGCGGAAAGATCGAACACGTCATCGCCTGCGCCGCCCGTGAGTCTGTCATTGCTGCCACCGCCGGCCAGCACATCGCTGCCCGCGCCGCCGGTGACATTCAGAAGTCCATCGGCTTCCGCGCCTCCGTTGAAAATAAGCGCATCGCTCACACCCAGCGTCGAGCCATCGACGGTCAGCGTCGCTCCCGCCGCAACGTTGCCGTCGTCCAGCGCCAGGGCATAGGTGTGCCCCGCGGTCAGTACCAGGCTTTCAATGTTGGTCATCGTCGCGGCGGCAAACACAAGCCCGGACGAATAGTCTCCGTCGAGAATCAGCTTATCGATGCCCAAACCGCCGTCGACAGAATCGCCGGCATCCAGCGCCGCCCCCGCGATTACGCTATCGTTTCCGGCCCCTCCGCTTGCGGCATCGCTGCCGCCATCGCTGATGTCGAGAGTATCGTTGCCGTCATCGCCATTGAGCTGATCGTCGCCCGTGCCGCCACGCAATTTGTCGGCGCCCAACCCGCCAAACAGCACGTCGTTGCCCGACCCACCGTCAAGAGAATCGTTGCCGGTATCGCCCTGCATGGAGTCGGCGCCCGCATTGCCGATCTCGGTATCGTTGCCTTTGTCTCCGACGATCGTGTCGTTACCGTTGCTGCCCACGAGATTGTCTGCTTTGACCGTGCCGGTCAGAAGCAAACCCGCGGGTAGCAAGTCGTAGCTCCCAACGGCGGCCACGCTCGCAATTCCATCGGTCACGTCATAGGAAAGCGTCACCGTGCCGTAAAAGCCGGCCGACGGTGTGATCGTGAAGGTGCCGTCCCCGTTGTCGGTGACTGAGCCATCGGACGCGATTAATCCCGACACACTGAGCAGATCGCCGTCGACATCGCTGAAGCCCAGCAGCAGATCGCTTGCGAGTACGACGTAAGGCAGGTTTTGCGTTCCAGCCCCAAGAACGGCAGTCGCCGTGCCCGTCGGCGCATCGTTCACCGGGTCCAGGGAGTAGCTTTGGGAAGCTCCAATGCTGGCAATGCCGTCGGTCACGTCATAGGTGAGCGTCACGAGGCTATTGAAGTCCTGCGTCGGCGTGATGGTGAAAGTTCCGTCGCCATTGTCGACGATTGAACCATTCGAAGCCGCAAGGTTTGCGACGCTGAGCGTGTCGCCGTCCGGGTCACTGAACCCCAGCAGCAGATCCGCCGCACTTACCAGATAGGCGAAATCCTCCGTCCCATTCGACAGGACTGCCGTGGCACTGCCGGTGGGCGCATCGTTCACCGGGTCGAGCGTGTAGGTCTGCGCCGCCGCGATGCTGGCAATGCCATCGGTGACGTCATAGGTAAGAGACACCGCGCCGTTGAAATCCTGCGTTGGTGTGATGGTGAAAGTTCCGTCGCCATTATCGACGATTGAACCATTCGAAGCCGCAAGGTTTGCGACGCTGAGCGTGTCGCTGTCCGGGTCACTGAACCCGAGCAGCAGATCCGCCGCGCTGACCAGATAAGCAAAATCCTCCGTCCCATTCGACAGGACTGCCGCGGCACTGCCGGTGGGCGCATCGTTCACCGGGTCGAGCGTGTAGGTCTGCGTCGCCGCGATGCTGGCAATGCCATCGGTGACGTCATAGGTGAGAGTCACCGCGCCGTTGAAATCCTGCGTCGGCGTGATGGTGAACGTGCCGTCGCCATTGTCGGCGACAGAACCATCCGATGCCGCAAGGTTTGCGACGCTGAGCGTGTCGCTGTCGGGATCGCTGAACCCGAGCAGCAGATCGGCCGCGCTGACGATGTAAGCGAAATCTTCCGTCCCGTTCGAGAGAACGGCCGAGGGACTACCCGTGGGGGGATTGTTGCCGATGACGCTCGCGTCGATGACGAACAACTGGCTCGCTGGGGCGCTGGCGCCGAAACTGTCTTGAACCGTATAGGTCAGTTCCACCGGGCCGTTGAAATCGGCGGGCAGGTCGATGGTGAACGTGCCGTCGAGATTGTCGGTCACAGTGCCATTGTCCGACACCAGGCCGACCACACTCATCGGATCGCTTTCGGGATCGCTGAACCCCTGCAGCAGATCGGCTGCGCTGACCACGTATGACGTGCCTTGCAAGCCATCGATCAAAGCTGCAGTGGCAAAGCCCTCCGGCGCCTGATTGACGTGAATGTTCAGATCGGCAATCGAGGTCGAAGCGATATTGTCTTGCAGGCTTAGAAAGTCCTGCCACTCGCTTTCGATTCCCCCGATGTTGCTTGCCTGAGCGATATTGTCGTTGCGGTCGAAAATTTCCTTCAAGGGCTCGGGATAGAACTTCTTATTCGTGATGCCCGTGATGTCGATTCCCAGAATGTCGGCGAGATCCTGCGCATTGGCGAGATTGAGGGTCTGACCGTTGTCCGCAGCATTGAGGATTTGCAGGGCGAGATTCACACCGGTGTCGTCATCGGACAGCGATGTCAGGACCGCAATTTCGACGGAGGCTTTTTCAACGGACAGCGCGACCGGATCGCTCGGATTGGTTTGCAACGCGGCATAGGAGTCATAGGTCGCCAGATTGACCCCGTTGGGAAGTCCAAGGACCGTCTTAACCGACATTTCCCATATGGCCAGCCGATCCGGCCACCGCTGCGGTAGAGTAGGGCTGCCGAAGACGATTAGGAAGCACGAAAGCGCCATATTTCGCCCCGGTCCACCTCGGCCCACCCCCAATCCATGTTTGCGCCGTTGGAAGCC
>CANJBZ010000004.1 GCA_947473475.1 Alphaproteobacteria bacterium | reverse complement strand
GTAACCCTTTTGGCAAGCGGCAAGTCCCAATGCGAGAGCGGCGTGGGTTTTGCCGGTGCCCGATGGCCCGAGCGCAATGCAGTTATGGCGCTTCTCGATCCATTCGCAGCGCGCCAGTTCCAGAACCAACGCTTTGTTGAGCGAAGGCTGGGCGGCGAAGTCGAAGGTGTCGAGGCTCTTGGTTTGTGGAAAGCGCGCCAGGCGGATACGGCGCTCGACGTTGCGCCGGTCGCGGTCGATGCGTTCCAGTTCGCACAGACGCAGCAGATAGCGCGGATAATCGGCGCTATCCTGTGCCCATTCCATCGCCACCTTCTCATACTCGCGCAAGAACGTGGGAAGCTTCAAAGCCTTGAGATGGTTGCCAAGCAGGACCTGGGGCGCAACGGCCGTCGCTGTTGAGAAAATTGTCATGCCTGGGCTCCTGCCATCATTGGGATGGAGACCGAACCGGCTATGAGACCGAGATAGGCGCGCGGATCGGTTGTCCCGACCGTGGCGGATGGCAGGTAAGGGTAGAATGTCAGATCGAGACGGGCGGGCCGGTTCTCCAATCTGGCGAGCAGCAGCATCTTCACGGCATCGAAGCTGATGGCGCCCAGCGGCGAAGACGAAGTGTCGAGAGGGCGCACCAAAAGCCAGCGCCGCCGCCTCCAGGGGATTTCCCTAAATGCGTTTCAATGCCGGCCGTAGGTCAGCCACGCCAGTCAGCGTTGAAAGGGACTGTGTTACCCCCGAGGGGAAGCTATGCGCGCTCGCTTAGCTCCATGCCATCGCCTCCGATGTGCGCGAATCCACTTGGGGCCAGCATGAATTTAGCGCCGCTATTCCGCTCGTCTGAGAACGAATTGGCATGGCAATGTCCCAACCCCAATCCCAAGTTTGGGAATTTTCTCAAAAAACCAAACACAATCAACGATGATTTTGGAAGATGGCGCACCCGACAGGATTCGAACCTGTGACCTCTGCCTTCGGAGGGCAGCACTCTATCCAGCTGAGCTACGGGTGCATCCGCGCGGGCAAACTAGCCTAAGCCCCGGCGTCCGCAAAGGAAGAACAGGGCCGGGCGGCGAGATGGCCCCACAAAAGAAGAAGGCCCGCGGCGGCCGCCGCGAGCCTTCCCCGAAACGATGTAACGCTTTGCGCTTAGTTGATCGCGAAGCAGTACAGGTGGCCCGCGCCGCCGGTGCGGATCAGCGATTCCTTGGAGCAACCGGCGCTCATATGCGTCGAGTTCCAAGAGATGTTGCCGCCGCCCTGACGGTCAGCGTGGCCGAGCATCGCGTGGGCCGCGTCGGTGTTCGCCGTCCAGTTGTTGCAGGTGGCGTCGAAGCCGCCCGGGAACGCGCGGCCATCGGAGTCCGAACCCGTCAGGATGTCGTGCTGGTTCGGCATGTCGCCGACGCCTTTGATCAGGGCGCCCTTTTCATCCAGCATGTTGGCCTTCTGGATGTTGTTGCGGTCGCGCATGTTGTCGCCGTGCAGATCGCCGACATTGCTGGCGATCAGCACGCCCTTGGCATTGTACCAGGGGCCCTGGCCGATACGGCCACGCGCGTTGACGGCGGGCTCGTTGCCGGCCTGCGACTGCGACAGATAAGCGTGCCAAGTACGGCCGCCGGCGCCCGCGGCCGCCGCGAGGTCCTGACAAATCTTGTCACCGCCCGCGATACCGCCGAGATTGCCGCTGCCTTCGGTCGTGCTGGTCACAAAGAACGACATCGGCTTTTGCGGAGCCGCCGGCTGGCCTTGGGCCAGAACCGCGGCCGAGCCGAGCAGAGTGATGCCGATTGCAGAAAGAATGATCTTCGCCTTCATATGCGTGCCTCCTGGTTGATTTCACAAAATAACAGGCGGCCCCCGCCTATGCCGGCGCGGCCCCCCTCCAAACACATCAAGCTTAATAGCATGGACTTTTGCGCCTGCCCAACAATCCACACCGGGAATTGAAGGCACAAAATGCAGAAGGCCCGGCATAAACCGGGCCTTCTCTTAAACAGAAGCTACCGCTCGCGATCAGTTGATCGCAAAGCAGTAGAAGTGGCCTGCACCGCCGGTGGCGATCAGATCGGCCTTCGAGCAGCTGCGCGAAAGGTGAGCTGAATTCCACGACGTGTTGCCGCCGCCGCTGCGGTCGGAGTGGCCGAGCATGGTCTTGTGATCCGCGCCGTCGGACGTCCAGTTGTTGCAGGTGGTGTCCAGACCGGCCGGATAGGCGCGGCCTTCCGGATCGGAACCGGTCATCATGTCGTGCTCGTTCGGCATGTCGCCAAAGCCTTTGACGACGTTACCCTTCTCATCGAGCGCGACGGTCTTCTGGATGTTGTTGCGGTCGCGCAGATTGTCGCCGTGCAGATCGCCGACATTGCTGGCCACCAGAACGCCCTTGGCATTGTACCAGGGGCCTTGGCCGATGCGGCCACGCGCATTGACGGCGGGCTCGTTACCCTGCGCCTGCTGGGACATGTATGCGTGCCACGTGTGATTGCCCGCGCCGGCGCCCATCGCCAGGTTCTGGCAGATGCGGTCCGCGCCCGCGATACCGCCGAGATTGCCGGTGCCCGGCACCGTGCTGGCGATAAAGAACGTCATCGGCTTCTGCGGAGCCGCCGGCTGGCCCTGCGCCAGAACCGCAGCCGAACCGAGCAGAGTCAGTCCCATTGCCGCCACAAGAATTTTCTTATTCATAATCTCGCCTCCTCGCTTGTTATTGCCGTCGAATATGTCGCTTCGCCCCTGCGATCCGGCCTTTTCTTCAGCCGATGCCACGCTCATTAGCATAGGCCATGGTTACCCGCCTATGGGGGTGGGCCTGCCTAGGGCCACGCCGGAGATCCTGCCGGCACCCAGCACACATTTTCGTGAACACGATTTCAGCCCCAAAGGGCCGCTTCGGGCGGGTAAAGCCGGTCCGCGTCATAGCGCAGTGACGGGCTGCGATCACCCGCGAGCAGAAGCGGTCCGTCCAAGTCGATGAATTCCGCCATCGCCGCGAGCAAACTGGCGGGGGCCATGGAGAGCGAAGTCGAAACCATGCAGCCGACCATGAGTCCGAAGCCCAACGCTACCGCTTCCCGGGCGAGAGCGACGGCTTCCGTCAGCCCGCCGGCCTTGTCCAACTTTATATTGATGTGGCTGTAGCGCCCGATGAGGCCGGGAAGGTCGGCCCGGCTATGGCAGCTTTCGTCGGCGCACAGCGGAACTGGACTGTTGAACCCCAGCAGTCCTTCGTCTGCGCCGGCGCGCAAAGGCTGCTCAATCAGTGCAACGCCAAGCGTTGCGAGCCTCGGCCCCAATTCCGCGAGATCGTCAGCGGACCATCCTTCATTGGCGTCCACGATCAGACGGGCGGCGGGTGCGCTCCGGCGCACCGCTTCGATTCGCGCCAGATCGCCGGCCCCGGCAACCTTCAATTTGAGCAAGCCGTAGCCGCGTCCGGCAGCATCCCTCGCCGCAGCGCCCGTCGCTTCCGGTGTGTCGAGACTGAGCGTGAAGGCGGTTTGCACCGGACCCGGTTCGGGCAGCCCCAACAGGTCATAAGCCCGCCGTCCCGTTTGTTTTGACTCAAGATCGATGAGCGCGCAGTCGAGCGCATTGCGGGCGGCGCCGGCATGAAGCCGCGCCTGGAGGTCATCCCGAGTCAGACCGTTTTCGATATCGCTGCGCAGCGATTCGATCTCTGCCGCGACACCCTCGACGGTCTCGCCATAGCGCGGATAGGGAACGCATTCGCCATATCCCGATGCGCCGTCCTGGGTGATTTGGGCTACCACGACCAACGCTTCGGTTTTAGCGCCCCGCGAAATGCGGAATGCGCCCCGGATCGGCCAGGACTGAATATCGACCTTAAGGCGGCGGGACATTTCAGATTTGCACTTCAAAAATCACGCCAGGCCAATCCTCCGGGGGCGGATAAAGCTCATAGCTGGCGATGCGCTCCAGGTACAAATCGCACAGCACGGTGTTGGCTCCCGAAAGCGCCCGCGCCATCGCAATCTTTTCCCTGGCCTGCTGCCAGTCGCGCGCTTGGCAGGCATCCAGAATATGGGTGTGGAAGGCCCGCAACGCGAGAAACTTCGGATGACCCCGCGTCAGCGGCGGTGCCAGCAGCGCGTAAAGCGGTGTCGTGCTGCCATCCAAAAGGCGCAGCCAGTCCACTTGCAGCAGGGCGAAATGGGATTCGACAGCCTCGGCTGTGACGGGGCCGGCAAGCGCCGTAACGCCATATCGAGCCGCACTTCGAGCGAGCGCCGAGGCGATTTGCGAGCCCAGTCCTATAGCAGTCCAAAGGGGGCGCTCCTCCGTGCCGAAATCGCCCTCGACCCCGATACCCGCTGCGATGCCTAAACTGACGGAGACCTGAGGTTCGCTCGTCAGATTGAGCCTGTCCGTTGCCTCCATGAGGTCGAGCGCCGCCCGGCAAGCGCCTTCCATAGACTGAGGCGCGGGGAAAAACGCAGAAAACCCGCCAGGAACAAGCGTTCCGACAATGCCGCCGGCCGCTTCCACGGGGCCGATGAGCGCAGTCATCACGCACCGCACCCAGCGGCCAAGCATCTCGGGATCATGGCCGAACGTGTCGGCGAGCGAGTCGAAATCGCGGATGCGGCAATCAAAGAACACCACATCGGCCGGCGCGCGGGTGTCACCCTCGCGGGCCGCTCGCCGTTCGATGAAAACGTTCCTCCGGTTTCGAGCCCCGGCGGCAACGCGCATTCCAATGCCCTCTGCTGCGCCACACCCCGTGACGCAGCCCCTCCATTAACCTTCTTAGCGTAGGCGGAACTGCAGGCATAGGACCGCGACCTACTACATCTGAGGAAATTCTCAGTCCCGGACAGGCAGCGGGGCGCGGGTCTACCGGGTGATACGGATCGCCGTCTGGGACATCAGTACCTTCGCGCCTTCGCGGCCGACGATCTTGTTGGTGATGGCCTGCATCCGGTTTGCGATGTCCTCGACATTGGGCTGGCGCCATACCCGAACCGACGTGGCCGCATAGCTCAGCAAGGCCCGCAAATAGGCGTCCCGCATCGCCGGAAGGTTCTGCGCCACACGTTCCCGAAGCGTCGAATCCGGGATGTCCAATCCAAGCTCCACCAGCAGGAGCCCGCGCGGCGTAACCCCGTCGATGATGGACGCATACATCGGTTCGATGACCACGTAGCTTTCGGACTGGGTTGCTTTGCGCGCCCCGGAACCGCCTTCCGCCGCGAGCGCAGGGAGGCTACCCGCGAACAGGGGTATCGCAGCGGTCAGGCACAATAGAGCGTGACGCAGGCGCATCGGGTCTGGTTCCTCTCCCCTCTGTCTAGCAGCCCGTGGTAAAGAGGCGGTTACGGTGGGATCTGGGCCGCAGCGGCCCGTGCTGGAAACGAAGGAGATGGCGATGAAAAAATTCTACGGATATGTGGGCGCAGTGGCTCTGAGCGGCGCCGCCTGGGCCGGTGCGGCGATCGCGCAAGGCAACATGAATGAGGAAACGGTCGGGCAGCACTTCCAATTCCTGGCGAGCAATCTTCCGGCGCCTTATGCGACGCCCGCGACCGCGGCGCGCTCGACCAAGGCTGAAGACCCGAATCTCGGCAAGCTGCAATTGCCGGCAGGGTTCAAAGCCAATCTCTTCGCCGACGGTCTGGCGAATGCGCGCTGGCTGCAAATGGCGCCCAATGGCGATGTGTTCCTGGCCGAATCGGAAGTTCAGGGTCAAAACGGCAGGATTACCGTCCTGCGCGACACCAATGGCGATGGGCGGGCCGACGTGAAGGAGACCTTCGCTGACGGCTTCCAGCGGCCGCACGGGATGACGTTCGCGAACGGCAAATTCTACGTCGCCGACGCGCTGGGCATTTACAGCTTTCCGTATAAGGACGGCGATCTGAAAGCCTCCGGTGCGAAAACGGCAGAGACGGAGCCGGGCGCTTTCGGCAAGCTCGGCGGCCACTGGACGCGCAATCTTGCGGTCAACGGCAAGGGCGAAATCTTCGTCGCCATCGGCAGCAACGGCAACATCAACGACATGGACGACCCCTGGCGCGCCGCCGTGTCCAAGGTCGTCAACAAGAAGCTGGTGCAGTACGGAACGGGTTTGCGGAACCCGGTCGGAATCACCTTCTATCCGGGCACGGACAATCTCTACGTCGTCGTCAACGAACGCGATGGCGAGGGTGACGAACTGGTTCCCGATTATCTCACCCAGGTGCAGGAGGGCGCCTTCTATGGCTGGCCCTATGCCTATCTCGGCCAGCACGAGGAACCCTCGCTGAAGGGCAAGCGGCCCGATCTGGTGGCCAAGGCGAAAGTCCCCGATGTGTTGTTCCGGTCGCATTCGGCCCCGCTGGGCCTCATGTTCTACACCGGCACGCAATTCCCGGCGCAGTATCGCGGCGGCGCCTTCGTGGCGCACCACGGGTCGTGGAATGCGTCCAACCCCCGCGGCTACAAGATCGTCTATGTGCCGTTTGAAAACGGCCGGCCCAAGGGCGGCTACGACAATTTCGCCCTCGGTTTCTGGACGGCCGGCAAGGCCCCGGCGGGCGTCATGGGCCGCCCCGTCGGCTTGGCGCAGACCAAGGACGGCAGCCTGCTGGTGTCGGATGACGTCGGCAACGCCATCTGGCGGGTTTCCTACAGCAAGTAAGTTTTGCGGATAGCGTGAAAACGGCGCCCGGTCGTCTCCCGGGCGCCGTTTCCTTTTGGGCGGGTGCGTGCGCTCTTGCCATTGACAGGACACAAGGCCGTTCCCTAGATACCGCACCCTTTCGGTTGGCCCTTGGGCCACGAAAACCCTTTGGGGCTGTAGCTCAGTTGGGAGAGCGCCTCGTTCGCAATGAGGAGGTCAGCGGTTCGATCCCGCTCAGCTCCACCACTCCTGCCCTGGGCAAGAGTGGTGTGGTGTCGTGTGTCAGCGCAAAGACGGGGTCGCTCGCATCTTCTTTGCTTCCTTCAACTCCAGCCGACCGCTAAAAGCGCGTCGTGCATGACACGAGGGCGGGTATGATTTCGGCACTTAGAATTTTGTTGATCAGTGTTCTCGATTTGTATTTTTACGTCATTCTCGCCTCGGTCATCGCAAGCTGGCTTGTCGGGTTCGGCATTCTCGACCGCTACAATCGCATTGTGCAGACCATCGTGCGGACGCTGGATGCGTTGACCGAACCGGTCTTCGGCCCGGTGCGGCGAATTATCCCGGCCCTCGGTGGGCTCGATCTCTCGCCCCTTATCGTTCTGCTGCTGCTACAATTTTTGCGGAATTGGCTGGCCATCGGCTCCTTCTTTTGAAAGGCAATATTAACTCCGGCGGTTCGAATATCCGCTTCGCCGTCCGGCTTACGCCGAAGGGCGGGCGCGATGGCGTCGACGGCTGGGCGGTCGATTCGGGTGGCAAGCGTTACCTGAAGGCGCGGGTTTCCGCCCCGCCCGAGGACGGCAAGGCCAACGAGGCGCTGATCCGGCTTCTGGCCAAGACCTTAAGGCTCGGCGCGTCGAAGGTGCGGATCGTGTCCGGTGCAACATCGCGGATAAAGATCGTCGAAGCCGAATGCAGCCCTTCAGAACTCTCAGTCCTCGGGACACTTCAGTGAGCGCGCGTATCATCGACGGCAAGGCCATTGCCCTTACCCTGCGAGCCCGGGTGGCGGAAGAAGCCGCGCGCTTGAAAGCGGTCTATGGCATCGTGCCCGGCCTCGCCACGGTTCTGGTCGGCAACGATGCGGCAAGCGCCATCTATGTCGCCAGCAAGAACAGCGCCGCCAATGAAGCGGGGTTTCGCCCCTTCGATACGCGCCGCGCCGAAACGCTAAGCGAGGCGGAGCTGCTGGCGGAAGTGCAGGCCCTCAACGCCAATCCCTCCGTACACGGTATATTGGTGCAGATGCCGCTGCCGGGGAACATTGATCCGGCGCGCATCATCGCGGCCATCGATCCGCGCAAGGACGTTGACGGTCTGACGCCCATGAACATCGGGCGGCTTGCGATTGGCGAGTATGACGCCAGCCGCGGCCTGGTTGCGTGCACGCCTTTGGGCGGGCTGATGCTGATTAAAGAGGCTGCAGGCAATCTCGCCGGCAAGGATGCGCTGGTGATTGGGCGTTCCAATCAGGTTGGCAAGCCGATGGCGCAATTGCTTCTGCAGGAGAACTGCACTGTCACCGTCGCGCATTCCAAAACCCGTGACCTGCCGGCCCTTTGCCGCCGCGCCGATATCGTGGTTGCCTCGATCGGACGGCCCGAGATGGTGCGCGGCGATTGGATCAAGCCGGGCGCGGTGGTCATTGATGTCGGCATCAATCGAATCACCATGCCGGAAGGCAAAACCAAGCTGGTCGGCGATGTGGCATTCGCGGAAGCCGCTCAAGTCGCGGGCGCCATTACGCCGGTTCCCGGTGGCGTGGGACCGATGACGATTGCCTGCCTGATGCGCAACACGCTGATCGCGGCCGCGTTGCAGGCGGGCCTGCCGCAGCCAGCGATATAAAAAGGGAAACCACAAAGGACTCCAAGAGACACGAAGGGCACGAAGCGTGAGTGGCGGCGCTCTGCGCGCCAGATCTCTTCGTGATCTTCGTGTCTCTTGGAGTCCTTTGTGGTTTCCCTTTTTGTTACCGCAGCCGCTTCGTCAGATCGGCGGCCAGTTTGTCCGGCGCGGTATCGAGCGAGTAATTCGCTACGAACATTCCGTTCGGGTCCATAAGATACACAACGCCCGAATGATCGACCGTGTACTCGGCGCCGTTCTCGGGCGGGTGCTCGCGGTAATAGACCTTATATTCCCTGGCGACGGATGCGATGTCGCCAGCGCCTCCCGTCAGTCCCACAAAGCGCGTTCCGAACGAGGAGAGATAGGTTTTGATTTTCTCCGGCGTATCGCGTTTGGGATCGACCGTAATGAACAGCGGCGTCACCTTGTCCGCCAGCGGGCCGATTTTCTCCAGCGCATCGGCCATAACCGCGAGCGTCGTGGGGCACACGTCCGGGCAATAGGTGTAACCGAAGAACACGAGCATGAACTTGCCCCGGAAGTCCTTCTCGGTACGGACGGTCTGGTTTTGATCCGTGAGCCGGAAAGGCCCGCCGATATCGACATGCTCCCCGGTGGACACCGTCTGGACGCCCTGGCCCGACTGCAAATCGCCCAAATGCCAAAGTGTGCCCGCCGCGACGGCA
Source organism: Alphaproteobacteria bacterium (assembly GCA_947473475.1). Lineage (GTDB taxonomy): Bacteria > Pseudomonadota > Alphaproteobacteria > Micropepsales > Micropepsaceae > CAIYRG01. Next base: position 150,243 of record CANJBZ010000004.1, on the reverse strand, counting down.
GCGAGCAGAAGCATATAGGGGATGAGCGCAAGTGGCCGGTTCATGGGAGGCTTTATCCGTCATTCGCCCAATTGCAGCAACATGCCCCGGTCGCGCGCCTGGCTATGAAAGATCAAAAATCCGGCAATACCGGCCGCGAGCCAAACGATGTTGAGGCCGGTTGCCGCCAGCAGATAATCGACGCGCACGACATGATCGATCAGCACCGCCCGCATGCCGTTGAAAATATAGGAAGCCGGCAACAAGCCGCTTAAAACCTGCACCCATGCCGGCAGGATAGACGTCGGATAGTAAACGCCGCACAGGGGCGCGAGCGCGAAAATCAGCGCCCAGGCAAAACTCTCCGCTCCAAGGCCATAGCGTAGGACGAGGCCCGCGACAAAAAGCCCGATGGCCCAGCCAAACGCGATCAGGCTGAAGAAAAATGCCGCAAGCGAAATTCCAAGCGAGTAGAGAGAAAAGCCGAAAAACCAGATCGCCAGCAGTGTTGCGGGAAACAACCCCACCACCGTCCGCATCAGACTGACCAGCATGAGCGCGGCGATGTACTCGCCGATTTTCAGCGGCGTTGCGAGCAAGTGGCCGAGATTGCGCGAATAGACTTCCTCGAAGAACGAAATCGCCAATCCGATCTGGCCGCGGAACAGCACGTCCCACAGCATGACGCCGCCAAGAAGAATGCCGCCCGCTTGCGCGAAATAATCGGACTGCATGGTGAGGAAGGTCTGAATGAAGCCCCACAGGATCATCTGCACGATGGGCCAGTAGCAAAGGTCCAGAAAGCGCGGCCAGGACCCGGCGATCAGATACCAGTGCCGCAGCAGCACCGCGACGATGCGCTGGGGCGTTCCGCTGTCCATGATGCTCATGGCGCCGCTCCCTGGCGCGCGCCGTGGCGGGCGATTTCGAGAAAGACATCCTCAAGCGATTGGCGGCCGTATCGTTCGATCAGTTCGCGCGGCGCGCCGGAATCGACAATGCTGCCGCCTTTCATCATCAGCACCTGATCGCACAGCCGCTCAACCTCAAGCATGTTGTGGGAGGCGATGAAGAACGTGGCGCCCGCTTCTTCGGCATAGCGGGACAAAAACCCGCGCACCCAATCGGCGGTGTCGGGATCGAGCGAGGCGGTCGGTTCGTCAAGCAGAACCAGTTCGGGGCGATTGATGAAGGCTTTGGCCAAACCGGCGCGCGTGCGCTGTCCGGCGGAGAGTTCGCCAAGCGGCCGGTCTAAAAGGGATTCGAGATCGAGTTCGCGCGCCAGATAGGCAATCTGATCGCGCGGCTTTGCGACGCCGTAGAGCTTTGCGTAGACCGTCAGATTCTGCCGGACCGTCAAGCGGCGCGGCAGATCCGCATAGGGGCTTTGAAAGTTCATCCGTGCAAGGACGGTCTTGGCGTGCTGGGAAAAATCCTGGCCGAGAATGTGGATGCGCCCCGCCGTTGGGCGGATAAGACCCAGCAAAATCGCAATCGTCGTCGTCTTGCCCGCACCGTTGCCGCCGAGAAGCGCCGTCAAAGAACCCCGCGGCACCGCAAAGCTGATGCCATCCACCGCGAGAACCTCGCCATAGCGTTTGACGAGCCCTTCCACGGCGATAGCTGGACCGCTGCCGGTTGCTTGAGCAACGGGCCGTACCGCGGATGAAAGAGAAACGTCCATGTCCATGCTCAATATTACGATGTTCCGAATGCGGCGTATGCGATTTGTGCACTTTCAAGCGTAGCCGCAACCGATCCACTTCGGAACATGTTCCCTTGCAACGGCATTCCGGGTGCAACGATAGAGGCGCAAACATGCGCGCCAACGGAACCAATAAGACCGCCACGCGCTAACGAAGGCACAGGCCGGGCGCCGATGACCGTGCCCTCCCAGGTGAGACGTGCCTGGCCTGCGAAACGCCCCCGGATCTACTGTCCGGGGGCGTTTTCATTTCGCCTGGGCAATACTGCTATAAGCTACCGATGTTTCGCTCAGGCAATCCGTCATGACATCCATCGGCGAATCGCTGCCGCTTACCGGCGTCAACGAACTGATTCGGTTCCAGGCGCTGATGCCTGCCCGTGGACAGGTTCGCTTAGGCACGCTGAACAACCTGCGCTGGCTTGCGGTGGTCGGCCAGACAATTGCCTTGCTGGTCGTGCGGCTGGTGCTGAACTTCGATTTCCCACTGTTGCTTGCCGTGGCGCCGGTGGCGGCCAGCGCCGTGATGAATATCGTCCTGGCCATCGCTTACCCGTCTGCCCGGCGCCTGCGTCCGCGCGAAGCAACAGCGTTCCTCGCCTACGACATCCTGCAGCTTGCGGCGCTGCTGTATTTCACCGGCGGAATCGAAAATCCGTTCGCGCTGCTGTTCGTGGCGCCGGTGGTGATTTCGGCCGCGACGCTCGATGTGTTCGGCACGCTTTTCCTGGGCGGCCTGTCGTTCATCGCCATCATCTTCCTGTGGCAGACACATCTGCCGTTGCCTTGGTCGCCGGTCAATGGATTCAGCCTGCCGCAGCTGTATCAGGTTGGCATCTGGGTCTCGTTGCTCTTGGGAATCGGCTTTACGTCCATCTATGCTTGGCGCATCGCCGGCGAGGCCACCCGCATGTCGGCGGCCTTATCCGCTACCCAGTTGGCCTTGGCGCGGGAGCATCGCCTCGCGTCGTTGGGCGCGTTGGCTGCTGCCGCCGCGCATGAGCTGGGGACCCCGCTGGGCACGATTGCGGTCGTCGCCCATGAGCTCGAACGCGAACTCGCCGGCAACCCTCATGCCGACGACTTCCGCCTGCTGCGTTCGGAGGCCGACCGCTGCCGCGGGATCCTGGCGCGTCTGGCACAGCCCGAAGAATCGGTGCTGGGGCAGATGGAGCGGTTGTCCGTTGGCGCGCTGCTGGACGACATTGCCGCGCCCCATCGCGGCGTCGATGTCGGCATCGTGCTGGACATACAGCCGGGCCCCCCGCCGAAGATCTGGCGCGTCCCGGAAATCCTCCACGGCCTGGGCAACCTGATCGAAAATGCGGCCGATTTTGCCACCAGTGAGGTGCGCTTGCGCGCGCGCTGGGACGAACGCGTCCTCACCATCGAGGTGATCGACGATGGCCCGGGGTTCGCCGCGGAAATCTTCGAACAGATTGGCGAGCCCTATGTCACCTCCCGGCCTCATCGCCGCAAGGATATCGGCAAGACGGCCGCCCTGTCTTACGGCAAGCAGGAAGGGATGGGGCTGGGCTTTTTCATCGCCAAAACCCTGGTCGAACAGACCGGGGGATCCGTTACGGCGCGCAACAAGGTCCGCGGCGGGGCGATTGTGACCGCAACCTGGCCTCGGGGCGCCATCGATGGCCCAAATCCGCCCCGGCAAGAACTCCGTTTTTAACCTCTTCAGCGGAATAGGGCGATTCAGCAATTGGTTAAAGCGCCCCTGCCGCTGTATACCGCCCCCCATGACCGACACGAGCTTGACGAAAATGAGTGATCTTCTCTTGCCCGAGGACAAGTCGCTTCTCATCCTCGATGACGACCGCCCCTTCCGGGAGCGGCTGGCCCGCGCCATGCAGACGCGCGGTTTCGACGTACGAATCGCGGAGACGGTGCGTGAAGGCGTCGCGATGGTAAGAGAGGCGGCGCCTGCCTTTGCGGTGATCGATCTCAAGCTGGACGACGGAAACGGCCTCGATGTCGTCGAAGCCCTGCATGAGGCGCGCCCATCGGCCCGTGTGGTGATTTTGACCGGCTACGGAAATATCGCCACGGCGGTGGCGGCGGTGAAGTTCGGGGCCATCGATTATCTGTCCAAGCCCGCTGACGCCGACGATATTCTTGGGGCTCTCCTGGCCGCCCCGGGCGCCAAGCCCAATCCGCCGGAAAACCCGATGTCCGCCGACCGCGTGCGCTGGGAGCATATTCAGCGGGTCTATGAATTGTGCGGCCACAATGTGTCGGAAACAGCGCGGCGGCTGAACATGCATCGCCGCACGCTGCAGCGCATTTTGGCCAAGCGCTCGCCGCGCTGATTATTTGGCCGCGATGTTGCCGGGGACGTCCGAGGGCGTCCGGCTGTGGCGGACCGCATAAAGAAAATAAACCGCCAGACCGGCCGTCAGATACATCGCAAAGCGTCCAAGCGCCGCCAGCGGCAGGAAGCTCAACAGCGCCCCGCAGGACAGCACGGCAAGCACCGGGATGGTCACACCGCCGGGCGCTTTGAAGGGGCGGTGCAGACCGGGCCGCATGATACGCAACACGATTACGCCGGTTGAGACCATCATGAATTCGGCGAGCGTTCCCGCATTGACCAGCTCCGCCAGCGCCCCCAGCGGCGCCAGGCCCGCAGCCAGCGCCATGATGATGCCAGCCAGGACGATCGCGTTCGCCGGGGTATGCGTGCGGGGATCGAGGGTACCGAAAAACGGCGGCAGCAAGCCATCGCGGGCAATGGCAAACAGCAGCCGCGTGAGCGCGTAGTAGAGCACCAGCATCGTCGAGGTCAGCCCGACGATGACGCCTGCCGCCACCAGCACCGATCCCCAATTGTAGCCAAGCCGCAACAGCGCGAATGCGACCGGGGAGGGGACGTTCAGCACATCATAGGGCGCGATCGCGGTCAGCAATCCGGCAACCGTCAGGTAAACCACGGTGCACACGGCCAAGGAACCGATGATGCCGATGGGCATGTCGCGTTGCGGATTGCTCGCTTCTTCCACCGCAATTGAGACGTTCTGAAATCCGCGATAGGCAAAAAAGACGAGGGAGGCGGCCGCCAGCACGCCGGCGGTCTTGCCGTCGGGCTGATAGCGAAACCAGCCATAGGGCATGAACGGATGCAGCAACGCGGTGTTCACGTGGAACAGCGCGACCGCGACGAAAATACCGATGGCGCCGAGTTTGGCGAAAACGATGAACCGGTTGAGTTTCGCGCTCTGTTTCACACCGGCAAAAAGCGCCAGCATAATGAGAAGGATCACCGCCATCGCCGGTACGTTGATGACGCCGCCCGCTGCGGGGCCCTTGGTGAACGCCTCGGGCAGCGAGACACCCATGGCGGTCAACGCATTGGTGAAATAACCGGACCAGCCATTGGCCACCGCCGCGCAGGCGGTGCCCAGCCCGAAAGCCAAATTCCAGCCGATGATCCAGGCGGGCAATTCGCCGAACGCCGCATAGGCATAGCCGTAAGCGCCGCCGCAGCCGCCGACACTCGCGGCGAGTTCGGCATAGGCGAAGGCCACGAACGCGCAGGCAATGCCCGCAATTATGAAAGAAAGAATGACCGCCGGTCCGGCCTGAGTCGCCGCTGCGACGCCGGTCAGCACGAAAATGCCGGTGCCGATCATATTGCCGATGCCAAGGAAGGTCAGGTCGGCGGCCGAGAGGCATCGCTTGAGCCCCCCGCCCTCGTCTGCTTGCGGCAATTTCTTGCGGAACAGATTCATCGGGCGGCAGCCAAGACCTTCAGCCGCCACTGTAGAACGGGGCCGATCGGGATTGCAGCCGCTTTCTTTCCTCGTCCGTCAGCAGAGCTCAAACCGCCGCCTATTGGCCCTCGGATAGGCTGTCCTTGGTCGAGGGAATGACGCCTTCCATGCGTTCGTCCATCTCGATGGCCTGACGTAAGGCGCGCGCCGTTCCTTTGAAGCAGGTCTCGATGATGTGGTGGTTGTTCTCGCCGTAGAGATTTTCCACATGCAGGCAGATGCCCGCATTCTGCGCCAGCGCCTGAAACCATTCGCGGAACAATTCGGTGTCCATCTCGCCGATCTTCGGGCGTGAGAACTGCACCTTCCAGATCAGATAGGGCCGGTTGGAAACGTCGATGGCGACCCGCGTCAGCGTCTCATCCATCGGCATCAGAATAGAACCGAAGCGGCGGATGCCCGCCAGATCGCCGAGCGCGCGTTTGATCGCCTGCCCGATGACGATGGCCGTGTCTTCCGTCGTATGGTGATAATCGACGTGCAGATCGCCTTGCGCGCGCACTTTCAGATCGATCGACGAATGCCGCGAAAAGCTTTCGAGCATGTGATCGAGAAAACCGATCCCCGTATCGATATCGTAGAGGCCCGCTCCGTCGAGATCGACGGATGCGAGAATCTCCGTTTCGCGGGTTTTGCGTTCGATTGTGGCAGTGCGCATCGGCTCGATCTTCTAAGAATGATTCCGCAGCTATATCCTAGCCCAGGGGGGCCGTCGAAGCTTTTCCCAGGGTGGAACAAGCCTATGGCGGGGCCGGTTAACGGGGGCCTTTGCGGCCCGCGATTGCCTTTTGCGATGCCGGTTCCTACATGCACTGTCTTGTGCGAGGGCTCGGAGCGTTCATGAGCGAACCATTTGGCACGGCACCACGATTCTGTCTGTCCGCAAGGGCGGGCAGGTGATGGGCACCGAAAGCGTCACGCTGGATTTCACCGAAGACGGCATCGATGCGATCGCGCAAATCGCGGCCGACGTGAACGCGCGCGTCGAAAATATCGGCGCGAGACGATTGCAAACGATCATGGAGCGTGTGCTCGACGACATCAGCTTCACCGCGACGGATCGCCCCGAGGAAAAGCTGGTTGTCGATGGCGCTTACGTTCGCGCCCGCGTCGAAGACCTGGCCAAAGACCAAGACCTCTCCCGTTTCATTCTGTGAATTTTCATCCCCTGCGGAGCGCTGCGCAGCGGGGGAGGGGGCGAACCGTCACGCAAATTTAGGAATGATCGGTCTTACCCCGCCGTCTTATCGATAACTTCGCCGGTCAGAAATTTCTGGTTCTCCGCGCGGATTTGCGCGGCGGCGTCGTCGTATAGAAACGGCAGGAACGCATAGCGCCGGCCCTTGGTCACCGGCAGCGCCTCATGCAGCGCAGAGCAGGAAAAGACCACCACGCCCCCCGTTGGGGCGCGATAGGTCTTGCGGCCGAATTCCGGGAAACGCAGATCGCCGCCTTCAAACTCTTCTTCGTTCAAATTGAACGTGCAGGCGAACATGCGGTGCGCCGTGCCTTTGGTTGTGTTGTCGCGATGCGCCCGAAAGAAGCCGCCCAGCTCGCCTTCGTAACAGGACACGACATAACGCTCGATCCGCGTGGCTTTGAACTGAAAGGCCTTCTGCACCTCCGGGATCAGCCGACGGTTGATGCGCGCCCGCACCTGAGCACGGAGCTCGTCATATTCAGCAGCATCGTCGAAGCGGAAATCCTTGCGGCGCTTAAACCCGTAATCCATCACGCCAACCGTGTTCCCGGCCTGTTCGCGCATGAAGCCGGATTCGGACCCGCCTTGGTTGTTGTACAGCTCCATCAACCGGCGGCAGAAGCTGCGTTCGAACACATTGGGCAGAATCAGAATCGGCGCGTGCGAGGGCAGGTCTGCTACCGCCGGGATGGCGGCCAGTACGGCGGCAAGAATCTCGTCGTGCTTGGCGGCATCGGTCATTGGAATATTGGCGACCACCCGCATCAGTGGATCGACCACCAACGTAAAGGAGCGGTAGGAGGTCTCGCCGCCGGGCGTCACCCCTTCGGCATCGACCGCCCCGTACAGCGCGCTGACGGCCCCGTCGAAATCCCAGAAGTACCGGATGCCCGGCTCCATTTGCCGCAACCGGACCTCGCTCTCGTCGGCCGGGTCGATGCTGATCCCGAAGAACGCGATGTTCTCATCGTTGAAGAACGCCCGCAGCTTGGTGCAGACGTTGGCGAGAATTCCCGCATTCTTTGGAATCGCGGCCGAGCCGAAAAAGCTGAGCACCAGATAGCGCCCCGCCGCCGTGTCGAAATGGAACGCCGGATTGTTCGTCGACCGGCACACAAACCAGGGGACCGGATCGCCCGGCAGGAAGACACGCTTGCTCATGGGACTTGCGGGTTAAGGAATGCGAGGAGTGGTTGTACGAGGTTCCGCGCCATTCGTCTGCCGGGTGTGCTCCAATTTTGATATTTACCCTTACAGGAGAATACATTGACCCTTGCGGGATTCCCTGTAAGAAACCCCGCCTTACGTGCAATGAGGGTCGGCAATGCAGCGTTCCAGCTATTTGTTCACCAGCGAATCGGTTTCGGAAGGTCACCCGGACAAGGTTTGTGACCGGATTTCGGATGAGGTCGTCGATACCTATTTCGGCCTGGGTCCGAAGCACGGCTGGAACCCGAGCGATCTGCGAGTCGCCTGCGAAACGCTGGCCACAACCAATCGCGTCATCATTGCTGGTGAGACGCGCGGCCCCAAAGAGATTACCCCGGACATGCTGATTGAGAAGGCTCGCCAGGCGATCCGCGACATCGGCTATGAGCAGGACGGTTTCCATTGGAAGCACGCCAACATCGAAGTGCTGCTGCACGCGCAGTCACCGCACATCGCCCAGGGCGTCGATGCCAAGGACAACAAGGACGAAGGCGCGGGCGACCAGGGCATCATGTTCGGCTATGCCTGCCGCGAAACCGACAGCCTGATGCCGGCGCCGCTACATTACAGCCACGCGATTCTCAAGCTGATGGCCGATGCCCGCAAATCGGGCCGGGCGCCGCAGCTTGGACCGGATGCCAAATCCCAGGTCACGGTTCGCTACGAAAACGGCAAGCCCGTCGAAGTTCCGCAGATCGTGGTTTCGACCCAGCATTTGGATGAGGGTCTGGATTCCGCGCAAGTACGCGACATCATCGAGCCGTATGTCCGGCAGGCGCTTCCGCAAGGCTGGATCACGGCGAACACCGTCTGGCACGTCAATCCGACGGGCGCTTTTGTGGTCGGTGGTCCCGACGGCGACTGCGGCCTGACCGGGCGCAAGATCATCGTCGATACATACGGCGGCGCGGCCCCGCATGGCGGCGGCGCGTTCTCCGGCAAGGACCCCACGAAGGTGGACCGCTCGGCGGCTTATGCGGCGCGCTATCTGGCGAAGAATGTCGTCGCGGCTGGTCTTGCCGACCGCTGCACCATTCAGATCGCTTACGCCATCGGCGTATCCGATCCCTTGTCGCTCTATGTCGATCTGCACGACACCGGCAAGGTCAGCCCGGACAAACTCGAAAAGATCCTCCCCGAGCTGGTCAGTCTGAAGCCCCGCGGTATCCGCGAGCGCCTCGGCCTGAACCGCCCGATCTACGCGCGCACCTCGGCCTATGGCCATTTTGGCCGGATCCCGGACGCGGAGGGCGGATTTTCCTGGGAAAAGACCGATCTCGCCGATCAGCTCAAGGCCGCGTTCTAACCGCACGGCCGCCAGCCCTGTACGTCGATAGGGCAAGCGCAAAAACACCTACCTGCGGTCAGCTGGCTGCGGGTAGGTACATGCTTGGCCTCATTCAAATGCCTATGGCCAAGCTGTTATCCTCCCCGGACAAAGCGCGGCGGCCCGGCAAAAAGGGCAGCTGCAGGGTTGACCTCCTGGGCATAGCGTCTATGCCTCACGCGCCATGAATCACCCAGTCCAGGCCAAGAAATTGTTCGGGCGCCGTAAAGGGCAGCCCTTAAGCGCGCGTCAAAAGGAGTTGATGCAGACGCTCCTGCCCGAATTGGCGCTGCTGCCGCAGGCGGGCCGGGCGCCAACGGCGTATTTCGAGAACGTCACCGAGGCGTGGCTTGAGATCGGATTTGGCGCAGGGGAGCACCTGCTCTGGCAGGCACAAAACTATCCCCACATCGGAATGATCGGCGTCGAACCCTATGTGTCAGGTATGGCCAAACTCCTCTCCCACCTAGACACCCTCTCCCCCCCAGGGGGTGAGGGTGAGGGTGAGGGGGCGGTCTATCCACCGCTCCAGAACATCCGCCTCTACGCAGAAGACGCCCGCGATGTGATCGCCGCCCTTCCCGACGCCTGCCTTTCGCGCGTCTTCCTGTTGTTTCCGGATCCCTGGCCGAAAACCCGCCACCACAAACGGCGCTTTGTGCAGATGGAGATGCTCGATCAATTGGCGCGTGTGATGCGCCAGGGGGCGGAATTTCGCTTCGGCACGGACGACCACAGCTATCTGCTCTGGACGCTGGAGCGGCTCTCGGCGCATGCGAGCTTTTCGTGGCTCGCCCGATCCGCAAACGATTGGAATACGCGCCCGGCGGATTGGCCGCCCACGCGCTATGAGGGCAAGGCCATCGCCGTTGGCCGTCCCTGCACCTATTTGCGGTTTATCCGGCGCTGACCAGGAACGCTTCCAAAATCGCCATGCCGTTTACCGTGGCGTGGAGAATGAGCGTCAGAAGCAGCGAGCCGGTCTTGGCGCGAAGCCAGCCGAACGCCAGGCCCAGCGCGAAAATCTCCACGATGAAGAACCACTGATATTGCAGATGGATTATGGCCCACAGCGCCGAAAGCAGGGCAATCGCAGGTCCCGCCCCTAAGGCCTGTGCAAATCCGCGATACAGAAACCCGCGAAACAGCACCTCTTCTTGCAGAGGCGCTAGAAACACAAACGAGAATACGAGCAGGGGAAGCAAGCCTGCCTCGCGTGCGCTGCTGAACGTGTCGCCGATGAAGTCCGGGGTCTCTTGGCCGGTCAGCCCGGCCGCAATTCCGGAGAGGAAAAGCGTCACGGCCAGCACGCCCAGCCCAAACCCCAATTGTCCCCAGCTTGGCCATTTCAATGCCAGATAATCGCGAAGCGGGACGCCCGAAAACCGGACGACCAGCGCCACCGCCGCCAGCACAATCGGCGCGGAAACGGCGAGCGAGAAGGCCAGAACCGCGCCGTTGGAGCCAATGTCCGCCACCCGGATAGGCGCACCTGGATACAGCAACGGCCACAGCTTCAAAAAGCCGAACGCGCCAAGAGTCTGGGAAAGGATCATCACTCCGGCAAGCGGCACGCTCCAGCCGATGGTGGCCCAGAAGCCCCATCGTGAGGCTGCATTGTTGGCGCTCGCCACTGTTTCCGGCGCGGGAGTAAGGGGCACTGAATCCATCAGAATTTCCGTGTATCGCGCCAGCTTAACGGCAGATCGTGCCGTCGCATGATGGAAAAGCCGCGCATGCGTTAACGGCCTCTATCTGCAGGCCAGCCCTTGTAATCGCAAGCCGCAGCGCGTAGACACGCGCCATTCCTGACAACAGAAAACTGTTGTGTGGCGGTTGTAAGACCGCCGCGGCGGGAAAGCTTATGTAATAGCCGGGTTGGCCCGGCCAGTTGGTGCAGGAATTGACGTGACGGGTCACAATTCTCTGGATGCGCTGATCGCCCCCGCCGTGGAAGCGGCAGGCTACAGACTCGTGCGTCTGCGGCTGACGGGCAGCAAGTCCAAGACACTGCAGGTGATGGCCGAACGTCCCGACGGTCAAATGGATGTCGAGGACTGCGCCGCTCTATCGCGCGCGATCTCCGATGTGCTGGAAGCCGCCGATCCGATCGCCGAGGAATATACGCTGGAAGTGTCGTCTCCCGGCATCGACCGCCCTCTGACGAGTGAGGCCGATTTCACCCGCTTTGCCGGACATGAAGCGCGTATCGAATTGACGCAAGGCGTGGATGGCCGCCGCCGCTTCAAGGGGCTGATTATCGGCCTCGAAGGGCGCGATGTGGTGGTGGACGTAAACAGCCAGCGTGGCACGGAGCGGGTGCGTTTGCCGTTCTCCGACGTCGCCGACGCAAAGCTGATTTTGACGGACAAACTGGTTCAGGAAAGTTTGAAAGCGCGAGAAGCCCGCGATACCACGGCTTCGCACTGATACAAGCTACGGCCGCCCGAACAGGTGCGGGAACGAAGGAGTGAAGACATGGTAATTGGGGTCGCCGCCAACCGGCTTGAACTGCTGCAGATCGCAGACGCGGTTGCACGCGAGAAATCCATCGACAAAATCGTGGTCATCCAAGCCATGGAAGAAGCGATGCAGCGCGCCGCGAAGTCGCGTTATGGCGCGGAGAACGAGATCCGGGTCGAAATCGATCCCAAGACCGGCGAGACACATATTTCGCGCTACCTGCACGTGGTCGAGAAGGTCGAGAACGACAAGATCGAGATTTCGATGAACGACGCACGCCGCCGCAATCCTGCCGCGCAAGTGGGCGACATCATCGCCGAAACGCTGCCGCCGATCGAATTTTCGCGCATCGCCACCCAGGCGGCGAAACAGGTGATCGTTCAGAAGGTCCGCGACGCCGAACGCGAACGTCAATATGACGAATACAAGGATCGGATCGGCGAAATCGTGCACGGCACGGTCAAGCGCGTCGAATTCGGCTCCGTGGTGGTGGATTTCGGACGCGCCGAAGGTGTGGTGCGCCGCGATGAAATGATCCCGCGTGAATCCTTCCGCAACGGCGATCGCATTCGCGCTTACATTTACGACGTGCGCCGCGAAACCCGCGGGCCGCAGATTTTCCTCTCCCGGACGCATCCGCAATTCATGGCGCGCCTGTTCGCGCAGGAAGTGCCGGAAATCTATGACGGCATCATCGAAATTCGCGCTGTCGCGCGCGATCCCGGCAGCCGCGCGAAAATCGCGGTGATCTCGAAGGATTCCTCCATCGATCCCGTGGGCGCTTGCGTGGGTATGCGCGGCGTACGGGTTCAGGCCGTGGTGCAGGAACTGCAGGGCGAACGCATTGACATCATTCCGTGGAATGGCGATCCGGCCACCTTTATCGTCAACGCGCTGGCGCCGGCGGAAGTCTCCAAAGTTGTTCTGGACGAAGACACGCGCCGCGTCGAAGTTGTGGTGCCCGACGATCAGCTGTCGCTCGCCATCGGCCGCCGCGGACAGAATGTGCGGCTCGCCTCTCAGCTTACCAGTTGGCAGATTGATATTCTGACGGAGCAGGAAGAATCCGAACGCCGGCAGAAAGAATTTGCCGAGCGCACGCAATTGTTCATGGAAGCGCTCGACGTGGACGAGACCATCGCCCAATTGCTCGCTTCCGAAGGCTTCGCCACGGTCGAAGACGTCGCTTTTGTCGAATTGCACGAGCTGGCGGATATCGAGGGTTTCGACGAGGAAACCGCCGAAGAGCTGCAAAACCGCGCTATCGGGTTCCTCGACCAGAAAAATGCCGAGTTGGACGCCAAGCGGCGTGAGCTCGGCGTCGAAGATGAAGTGGCCGTGATCGAGGGGCTTACCCCGGCCATGCTCGTGAAGCTTGGCGAAAACGGGATCAAGACGCTTGAGGATTTCGCGGGATGCGCCAGCGACGATCTTTTGGGTTACGTCGAGAACAAGGGCAATGAGCGCGTGCGCGTGCCCGGTGCGCTCGATGGGTTCGATCTCGCCGCGGCCGAAGTCAACGACCTCATCATGAAATCGCGCGTTAAGGCCGGCTGGATCAAGGAAGAGGATCTGGTGAAGCCGGAACCTGAGACTGAGGAGCCCACAGAAGCGTGACACTGGCCGAAGCCGACCATAGCGATGCAGAAACCGCGCCGGACCCAGGCGGGCGGGAGCGCCGCTGCATTGTGACGGGTCAGGTGCTTCCCGAGGCACGGCTGCTGCGTTTCGTGGTATCTCCGGACGGAATGGTTGTTCCCGATGTGGAGGCGAAGCTTCCAGGCCGGGGCATCTGGGTGTCCGCCCAACGTGCTGCAATCGCCAAAGCGGCCGCCAAGAGCCTGTTCGCCAAGGCCGCAAAAGGACCGGCGCGAGCGGCAGCGGACCTGGCCGAAACAGCCGAAGGCCGGATTGTGGAACGGATGCTGGCCCTAGTGGGGCTTGCCCGCCGCGCCGGGGAGCTGGTTCTGGGCTTCGATCAGGTGGAGAAGGCCTTGCGCGCCCCAAAACCGCCCCCACTTATCGTAGAGGCGGCGGAAGCGGCGCCCGATGGGCGGCGGAAATTGCAAGCCGCGGCAACATCCAAGTCGCACGTGCCATTTGTGATCGGCAATCTCTCGTCGGCCGAATTGAGCTTGGCTCTCAAGCGGGAGAATGTGGTACATGCAGCTCTCAAACCGGGGCGTATTGCAGAGCGGCTTATCTTCGAGGCGGGTCGTCTCGAAGGCTTTCGGCCGCTGAGAGCCTGGGTCTGGGACGGTTTTTCTGCGAGTGAAGCGGGCGTCTGAAAACCGGCGGCCGTCGTTTAAGTTTTGGAATGCATGAAAGGTTCGAATGAGCGAGACGGATGACAGCGGTGCGCGGACGCGTGGGGGTAGTGGCGGGACAGGTGGCGGCAAGACGCTGTCGCTGAAGCGCCCGGAAACCTCGACGGTTCGTCAAAGCTTCAGCCATGGCCGCACCAAAGCGGTCGTGGTGGAGAAAAAACGCGCGCGCGTCTTGCCGGGTACGGGCAAAGGTCCCGAGCCGGAAAAAGCTCCCGCCAAGCAGGCCGGGAGCGAGGAAGTCAGGCATCATCCCGCGGAGGATCAGCGCCGTGCTGCCGCCACCCGTGGCGGCGTGGTCTTGCGCGAACTGACGGAAGACGAGAAAGAAGCCCGGCTCAGAGCTCTTACCGGCGCAAAATATGCGGAAGAAGAAGCGCGTAAACGCGCCGAAGAAGATTCCGCCCGCCGCGCCATAGAAGACGAGCGCTTGCGCCGCGAACGGGAAGCCGCCGAAAAGCGTAAAGCCGAAGAAGAAGCGCGCAAAGCGGCCGAAGATGACGTGCGGCGCCGTGCCGAACAGGAAGCTGCGCGCCGTTTGAGGGAAAAAGAAGGCGATACGCCGGCAACCGCTGCTGCCGCTACTGCGGCCGCTGGCGCTCCCGCCCCGGCCGCCTCGGCTGCTGCCCCAGCTGCGGCCGTGAAGCGCGCCCGAGAGCTGACCGAAGAGGAAGAAGACACCTCGCCGAAGAAGGGCAAGGCGCCTGCCAAGGCGCCCGTTGCTCCCCGCAAAACCACGCCCGGTGGCCGTCGTGCCGGCAAACTCACCATCACGCGCGCGCTGTCGGAAGATGAAGAGCGCATGCGTTCGGTGGCGTCATTCCGCCGCCAGTTGAACCGCGCGCATCGTCAGCAGCAGCCTCCTGCCGTTGCGGGTCCGCGTGAAGTGGTGATTCCGGAAACTATCACCGTTGCCGAACTCGCCAACCGCATGGCCCGCCGCGGCGTGGACGTCATCAAGGTCCTGATGAAAAGCGGCATGATGGCGACGACCAACGACACTATTGACGCCGATACTGCCGAACTGGTCGCCACCGAACTTGGGCATTCCGTCAAGCGCGTTGCCGAATCCGACGTGCTTGAGGGACTGCGCGGTCAGGGCGACAACCCCGACGATTTGCAAGCGCGTCCTCCGATTGTGACGGTTATGGGCCATGTCGACCATGGCAAGACCTCGCTGCTCGACGCCTTGCGCAAGACCGACGTTGTCGCGGGCGAAGCAGGCGGCATCACACAGCATATCGGCGCCTATCAGGTGCAACTGCGCTCCGGCGCCAAGATCACCTTCCTCGATACGCCCGGCCACGCCGCCTTTACGGCGATGCGCGCCCGCGGCGCCAAGGTGACCGATATCGTCGTGCTGGTGGTCGCCGCCGATGATGGCGTCATGCCGCAAACGGCGGAAGCCATTGCGCATGCCAAAGCGGCGGGCGTTCCGATCATCGTCGCGATCAACAAGATCGACAAAGCCGATTCCAGTCCGCAACGCGTGAAAAGCGAGTTGCTGCAATATGAAATTCAGGTTGAAGATTTGGGCGGCGACGTGCTCGCCGTCGAAGTGTCGGCCACCAAGGGAATCGGGCTCGACAAGCTCGAAGAAGCTATTCTGCTGCAGTCCGAAGTGCTGGATATGCGGGCCAATGCCAAGCGCACCGCCGACGGCGCGGTTATCGAGGCCAAGCTCGACAAGGGCCGCGGTCCCGTGGCGACCGTTCTCGTACAGCGCGGAACGCTGAGGCAAGGCGACATTCTCGTCGCCGGCGCCGAATGGGGCCGCGTTCGCGCCCTGGTCAACGATCGCGGCGAATCCGTGCAGCATGCGGGACCTTCCGAGCCCGTCGAAGTGTTGGGACTATCGGGAACGCCGGAAGCGGGCGATGAATTCGTCGTTGTGGAATCGGAAGCCCGCGCCCGCGAAGTTACGGAATATCGCGGACGCAAGCGCCGCGAATCCCGCCAGGCCACAACTTCGCGCCAAACCCTGGATCAATTGCTCAAGAACCGCAAAGACGGCGAGAAGCGTCTGCTGCCGCTGGTCATCAAGACCGACGTGCAAGGCTCGCTCGAAGCCATCGAAGGTTCGCTGGATAAGCTCGGCACCGGCGAAGTCGCCGCGCAGATTTTGCATGGCGGTGTCGGCGGCATCACCGAATCCGATGTCATTCTCGCCCAAGCGTCGGGCGCGGCCATCATCGGCTTCAACGTGCGCGCCAACAACCAGGCGCGCGAACGGGCCCGCCGCGACGGCGTGGAAATCCGCTACTACAACATCATCTACAACGTCATCGATGACGTGAAGGCGGTGTTGTCGGGCATGCTGGCGCCGGAGACGCGCGAGAAGTTCCTTGGCAATGCCCTGATCCTCGACGTGTTCAACATTTCCAAGGTTGGCAAAGTCGCGGGTTGCCGTGTCACAGAAGGCATGGTGCGGCGTGGCGCCAAGGTGCGCCTTATCCGCCAGGACGTGGTCATTCACGAAGGCGATCTCTCGACCCTCAAGCGGTTCAAGGATGAGGTGCGCGAAGTCCAGTCCGGTCAGGAATGCGGCATGGCGTTCACCAATTACCAGGACATGCAAAAGGGCGACGTCATCGAGTGTTACGACGTCGAAACCATCAAGCGCTCGCTATAACGCCTGAGGCTTGCGCCTCCTGCCTCGCTAAGCGACGGCAGGGGCGCGCAAGTGCAAGGTGTTTTCGAACGTAAGGACGGTCGTTAAAACTATGCCCCGAAATCGCAATCAATCCGCCTCGCACAAGGGTCCATCGCAGCGTCAGTTGCGCGTCGGCGAACTGCTGCGCCACGCGCTTTCTGAAATCATGCGTGAGACGGAAATTCGCGACCCCGATCTCATCGGCGTTTCCGTAACCGTGACGGAGGTGAAACCCTCGCCGGATATGCGCCACGCGAACGTCTTCGTGGAGCCGTTGGGCGGGCGCGATGTGCAGATCATCATTCCCGCGCTCAACCGGCACCGTGGTTTCCTGCGCGGCGAACTTGGCCGGATGATTGAACTGAAATTCACGCCCGAGCTTCGCTTCGTCGAGGACACGTCGTTTGCCGAAGCCCAGCGCATCGATAAAATCCTCCATTCCGAACGCGTCGCGCGCGACCTGAAAGCCCAGGACGACGTGGAAGACGACAAATGAGGCCAAGAATGCCCCGGTTTTCCTCCCCTGTGTTCACGGGGGGGGTGGCTCGCCGCTTTTGCGGCGAGACGGAGGGGGCGGCAGCCTCTCAGGACAGCACCTATGGCTCGTAAGCGTAAAGGCTCCCCGGTCCACGGCTGGATCGTGCTCGACAAGCCCAAGGGCGTGACCTCTACCCAAGCCGTCACGCGCGTACGCCGTCTGTTCGATGCGGCCAAGGCGGGCCATGCCGGGACGTTGGACCCGCTGGCCACGGGAATTCTGGCGGTCGCGCTGGGCGAGGCCACCAAAACGGTGCCCTACGTGATGGACGGCGAAAAGCTCTACCGGTTTACGGCTCGATGGGGCGAGGCCAGAGACACCGACGACTCGGAAGGCAAGGTTACGGCCACAAGCGACAAGCGGCCTTCCCGGACGGAAATTCTTGAGCAACTTCCGAAGTTTATCGGCGAAATCCAGCAAGTCCCACCCGTCTATTCGGCGATCAAAGTGGATGGCGAACGCGCCTACGACCTCGCCCGCGAAGGCGAGACCGTGACGCTTGAGGCGCGCCCCATCCTGATCCATGAGGCCCGGGTCATGGACATGCCGGACGACGACCACGCCGTGTTTGAGGTGGAATGCGGCAAGGGTTCCTATGTCCGCGCCTGGGTCAGGGACTTGGCGCTGGCGCTCGGGACGGTTGGACATGTCAGCGAATTGCGGCGGCTGCGGTGCGGGCCGTTTGAGATAGAATCCGCGATTTCGCTGGAAACGCTGGAGGCTTTGGGCCATAGTCCGGCCGCTTTGGAGCATTTGAGGCCCATCGCGACCGCGCTGGACGGCATCCCGGCGCTGGCCGTGACGGACCCCGATTCAGTTCGCCTCCGTAGCGGTAACCCTATCCTGATCCGCGCGCCACAATTTGCACGGCTCGTGGAGCAGCAAGATAGGGACAGCGCTGGGGATGTGAATTTTCAAGGTCAGACGGTCTTTCTTTCCACCGCCAGAGGCGAGCCGGTTGCGCTCGCCGAAGTGGCGCAAGGAGAGCTTAGGCCGTTTCGCGTGTTCACGTTCGGGCCCGGCGTCTAGCCTGTCCCCTAAAAGGAAAGATGTACGATGTCGGTGACGGCAGAACGCAAGAAAGAAGTAATCACGCAATATGCGACGAGCGAGAACGACACAGGCTCGCCGGAAGTCCAGGTTGCTGTGCTCTCTGAGCGCATTGTCAATCTGACGGAGCATTTCAAGACGCACGCGAAGGACAACCATTCGCGCCGCGGCTTGATCAAAATGGTTTCACAGCGCCGCCGCTTGCTGGACTATGTGAAGGCAACGGACCAAGCGCGTTATCAGGCGCTTATTCAGCGCCTGGGCCTGCGCCGCTGAACCTCGACCACACACTGCTATCGCCCCAGCCGCCTCTAACCCGCGGCTGGGGTACAATACTGTTCTACGCTCGCGCGCGAACGCGCCGGGCGACGCCCGGCTTTTCCGGGCACCAAATTTCTTGACACAAATCAGGAAGGCCCGCGGCAATCCGGCTGCGGGAAAGTAAGGACAAAACAAATGTTCAAAGTATCTCGCGAGGAGATCGAATGGGGCGGGCGCACGCTCGTTCTGGAAACCGGTAAAGTCGCACGCCAAGCCGACGGCGCCGTTGTGGCCACGTATGGCGAGACCGTTGTCCTTGCGACGGCGGTGGGAATGACCGAGCCCAAGGCGGGCATCGACTTCTTCCCCCTCACCGTCAACTACCAGGAAAAATTCTACGCCGCCGGCAAGATTCCGGGCGGCTATTTCAAGCGTGAAGGCCGCCCCACCGAGCGCGAGACGCTGATTTCGCGTCTGATCGACCGGCCGATACGTCCGCTGTTTGTACCGGGCTATCGCAACGAGACGCAGGTCGTCATCACGGTGCTCAGCCACGATCTGGAAAATGAGCCTGACGTCGTCGCCATGGTGGCGGCGTCCGCGGCGTTGACGCTCTCCGGCATCCCCTTCATGGGGCCGATTGGCGCGGCGCGCGTTGGTTTCATCAACGGCGAATACAAGCTCAATCCGCTGATCGACGAAATGACGGAATCCCAACTCGAACTCGTCGTCGCGGGAACCGCCGACGCGGTGCTGATGGTGGAATCCGAAGCCAAGCAGCTTTCCGAAGATGTGATGCTGGGCGCGGTCATGTTCGGCCATCGCGAAATGCAAAAAGTCATCGACGCGATCATTCGGCTCGCGGAAAAGGCTGCCAAAGAGCCGCGCGACGTGAAGACGGACGTTTACGAAGCCGAGCTCGCACTGCTTTCACGGCATGCGGAAAGCGATCTGAAAGACGCTTATCAGGTTGCCGCCAAGTCGGCCCGTCACGACCGCATCTCCGCCATCAAGGCGGAAGCCGCGGCGTCCCTGACCGGCGAAGAGGATGGCAAGATTCCGCAGGGTCTTTTCGGCAAGCTCTTTAAGGAGCTGGAAAGCCGAGTCATGCGCGGAGCCGTCATCGAAACAGGTATTCGCATCGACGGGCGCGATCTGAAGACGGTACGGCCGATCGTGGCCGAAGTGGGCATTCTGCCGCGCGCTCATGGCAGCGCGTTGTTCACGCGCGGCGAGACGCAGGCGCTTGTCGTCGCCACCCTTGGCACCGGCGAAGACGAGCAATTCATCGACTCGCTGGAAGGCACCTACAAGCAGCACTTCATGCTGCACTATAACTTCCCTCCGTACTCGGTGGGCGAAGTCGGTCGTATGGGCGGCGCCGGACGGCGTGAAATCGGTCACGGCAAGCTCGCGTGGCGCGCGGTCAATCCGCTCCTGCCCGAGAAGTCCGTGTTCCCCTACACCATCCGCGTGGTGTCGGAGATCACCGAATCCAATGGCTCGTCCTCGATGGCCACGGTTTGCGGTTCATCGCTGGCGCTGATGGATGCAGGCGTGCCGCTGACACGGCCGGTTGCCGGTATCGCCATGGGTCTCATCAAGGAAGGCGACCGTTTCGCGGTGCTGTCCGACATTCTGGGCGATGAAGATCATCTCGGCGATATGGACTTCAAAGTGGCCGGCACCGAAACCGGTGTCACCTCGCTGCAGATGGACATCAAGATCACCGGCATCACCGAGGAAATCATGCGCGTGGCCTTGGACCAAGCCAAGGGTGGGCGTCTGCACATCCTCGGCGAAATGGCCAAGGCCCTTACGTCGGCGCGCGCCGAACTCGGCGAGCATGCTCCGCGTATCGAGACCATCAAGATTCCGACCGACAAGATCCGCGAAGTGATCGGTTCAGGTGGTAAGGTCATTCGCGAAATCGTCGAGAAGACCGGCGCCAAGATCGACATCCAGGATGACGGCACGGTGAAGGTGGCAAGCGCCAGCGGCGAATCCATCAAGGCGGCGCTGAAGTGGATCAAATCCATCGTGGCCGAGCCGGAAGTCGGCGAAGTCTACGAAGGCAAAGTGGTCAAGATCATGGACTTTGGCGCCTTCGTGAACTTCTTCGGAGCGCGCGATGGTCTCGTGCATATTTCCGAGCTGGCCTCGAAGCGCGTCGCCAAGGTCAACGATGTCGTCAAGGAAGGCGACACCGTGAAGGTGAAACTGATTGGCGTGGACGATCGCGGCAAAGTACGTCTGTCGATGAAAGTCGTCGATCAAGCCACCGGCGAAGACCTGTCGAAGAAGCAGGGCGCCGAGGGCACGGAACAGCCAGCCGACTGAAGTCACGCCGGTTGAATACGCGACGCCTGGGAGAGAACCCTCTCCCGGGCGTTTGCTTGTCAGCGATGAAGCGCTTCTTTTCCCGTAGATCGCAAATACAGTATGGTTACCCCAAGGGGCTCGGGCGCCTTGGCGCCGCATTGGCGAGAGGACGGGAGGTAAGGGATGGGTGCCTATGCGCTCCTCCTCGGCATCAGCGAGTTCACCGATCCACGCCTCGCAAAACTCAACGCGCCAAAAGGTGACGTCGAAGCGCTCGCTGGTGTTTTGAAAGATCCTGAGCGCGGGGCATTCGACAGCGTTATCACCTGCATCGATCAGGACGTGCAGGCGATCCGCGATCAGCTCGTGGCGCTGCTGGATCAGCGCGCGCCCGACGACATGGTTCTCCTATATTATTCCGGGCACGGCATCGTCACCAAAGGCCAGCGGCTGTTTCTGGCAACCGGACAAACCAATTTCGACCGCCCGCAGGCGCGCAGTCTTTCGGCGCTCGAAATGCGCGACATGCTGGAGCAATCCCGCGCCGGCAAGCAGGTTGTGATCCTGGATTGCTGCCACAGCGGCGTCTTCGTGGACGGCGCCAAGGGCGTCGTGCAAACGGTGACGGACGACACCTTCGCCTGCGACAGCGCCGAAGGCCAATACGTACTGACCGCGACCGATGCGCTGCAATTTGCCTATGACGCAACGGGCGCCGCCAAAGACAGCGCGCCGCAGCAGGCTCTGTCGCGGTTCACCGGCTGGCTGGTCGACGCCATCGGCAAGGGCGAAGCCGATCCGCGGAACGAGCGCATTACGCTCGATGCCGTCTTCGATTATTTGAGCCGTCGCGCGCGAATAGAGGCCGCGGGAATGACACCCCGGCGTTTCGTCAAACGCAACTCCGGCGAAATGGTCATTGCGCGCAATCCCAATGCCGCTCCGGAGAAATTGCCGGATGCATTGCTGGCTCAACTTGACGCAAAAGAATGGCAGGCCAGGCGCGATGCCGTCCTGCAGCTGGGCAAAATCGATCAGGCGCATCTCAGAGAGGCTGTCGAGCAGGCCATCGCGGATCGCTTGAGCGCCGAGCGCGACGTCGAAGTTCGCGACGCGATGCTGAAATTGCTTCGCCGCACCGGCAGCCAGCCACCGGACGTGAAGCCGGCGGGATCATCGGTCCCGGTGCAAATCGAGAAGCCTAAAGATGCGGAAGAGAAAGAGCCTCGTTGGCGTGATCCCAAATGGCTGGCTGTGGCCGCGGCTGTCGTGTTGGCCGTCCTCGGGGCATCCTACGCGTTCTTCGCAAGGGACCCGGCGGCGGTAACAAGCGAAACGGTAAACGCCGCACCTGCAAATGCGGCGGTCGAACGTCTTCGTGCCGAATTGCGTGCGCGCATCCTGGCACTCACGCCGGAAGAGGCGCTTCGCATCGCCAGAGAAATGGAGCCCAATCTCGCGGCGCGTGCTCTGGCCGTTCGCAATCACGTGCAGGGTGTCGATCCCGCGACGCTGCGCCTGACCGAGGGGTTGGTCGCCCGTTTCGTGCTGGAGAATTGGGTCTTGAACGACGACGCATCGCCCGCATCGATCAAGCAATGGACCGACATTCTGGCGCGCACCGATTCCGCGCGAGTCGAAACCGCCAAACGCCTGGCCGGCGAGGCGGAAGCCGCAAGACAGCGTGAAGCGGATGCGGTTAAGGAGCGTGACGCCGAAGCGGCCCGCCAGCGGGAGGCAGGCGCGAATTTCGTTAGCGCGATACAATCTCTGCTTCGCGAGAAAGGCTTTTACGCTGGCGCCCTTGACGGAAATCTCGGCGCGGGAACGCGAGCCGCCATTCTAGCCTTCCAGAAAAGCGCAAATTTGCCCGCCACCGGCACAGCCGATGACGCCACCTTCGCAAAGTTGAGAGCTGCCCCTACGCCGCCGCCGCCGCCCCGAACCGCAGCCTCTTTGAACGTTCCGTCCGCTCGCACCGCCGAGCCTGCGCGCAGCGGGGCGGAACAAGCCGCGCAAAATCCGGGAACGGAATTTAAGGACTGTGCCGAGTGTCCCGCCATGATCAGCGTACCGGCGGGCGGCTTCACCATGGGGTCGGCCACCTCGGAGCCCGGACGCGGCCGCGACGAGAGCCCGCAGCATCGCATCACCTTCGATAGGTCCTTTGCTGTGGGAAAGTATGAGGTGACCTTCGCCGAGTGGGATGCCTGTGTCGCCGGCGGCGGCTGCAACAATTACCGTCCCGCGGATGAAGGATGGGGCAGGGGCACGCATCCGGTGGTCAATATCAGTTGGAACGACGCACAAGCCTATGTTGCCTGGCTGCGGAACAAGACCAGGAAGCCTTACCGGTTGCTGTCGGAAGCGGAATGGGAATATGCCGCGCGCGGGCAGACGGTTTCGGCGTTCTATTGGGGCGCCCGCGCCACGGCAAACTTCGCGAAATTCGATTCCAGCGGAACGGCGCCGGCCGGGAGCTACGTGCCCAACTCGTTCGGGCTTTACGACATGTTGGGCAACGTCAATGAATGGGCCATGGACTGCGTGAACAACTCGTATGGCGGTGCGCCTGCCGATGGCAAAGCATGGCTGACGGGGGATTGCGATTTGCGCGCTATTAGAGGTGGCGCCTGGAACAGCGGCCCAGCCAATCTCCGTGCCGCCAACCGCGATTGGGACGCCACCGGCTTTCGCGTCAATCGGAACGGCTTTCGCGTGGGGCGTGGCTTGTAACCATGATGCAGAGATTGGCGACGCCGGTGCGGCCGGGATCCTTGCGCGGGCGCCTAGAGCATGATCCGATCAATAGGAATCGGATCATGCTCTAGATTCCTTAGTTTGGCGCGCAATCTAACGACGAACCGGCGTCCACTTCGTCGGATTGCGCTCTAGCCTTTGGCATGCACGAAAGACGGCCGTTACCTCCGCCGCCGTTGGAACGCCGAGGCCAGAGGGAGCCATATGAAGTATCTGCTGTCAGCCGTCCGGATCGCCGGCATCGTGATGGTCGTGCATGGGCTTATGCTGATCGGCGCCGACGAAATCAGCACCATCGAAGCGGGCGGCGTGCGCATGATCCGTTCACTCGATTACATCCTCACGCTCTACCAGCTTGACCCGAAGCTCTGGGCGGCGACACTTTCGCCGTCCGTGCGAGGAGGCGTATTTTGGGTGCTGGCTCTGCCGGGATGGGGCGTGTTCGCGGGGCTCGGCCTTGTGCTCAGCTATGCCGGGCGGTCGCGTGAAGGATAGACGTTGCAGCAATTGACTTGCCCGCTATGATCCTGCGCGCTGCGCAGCAATGGACCCGCTATGCCCTTCAATTCGCCTGAAGTCGTTCTCGTCAATCACACGCGCGTCGCCTGTGACGGCGGTGGCGGCGCCCTTGGCCATCCCAAGGTCTATCTTGAAATGGGCGCCGAGAATTTCGTCGAATGCGGTTATTGCGACCGCCGTTTCGCGCTTACACCGGAAGCCATTGAAGCCCGTGAAAAGGGCGAGGTGGCCGCGCATTGAACGTGAGCGTTACCGAACCGCCGGGGACGCACGCGCTTCAGCCGGGCGATCATGTTTACCTGATTGACGGTTCCGGTTTTATCTTTCGCGCCTATCACGCCCTTCCCCCTTTAACGCGAAAATCCGACGGATTGCCCACCGGCGCGGTGTCCGGCTTCTGCAACATGCTGTGGAAGCTGCTTGAGGACACCAAGGCGGGCGACAAGCCAAGTCATCTGGCGGTCATCTTCGACGCCGGTAAGCACACCTTCCGTAACGATATGTATACGGAATACAAAGCCAACCGCTCCGAACCGCCAGACGATCTCAAGCCGCAATTTCCTTTGACCCGTGATGCCGTGCGCGCATTCGGCGTGTCCTGCGTGGAGAAGCCGGGCTTTGAAGCCGACGATCTGATCGCTACCTATGCGCGAATTGCCCGCGAAGCCGGGGCCAAAGTGACCATCGTTTCGTCCGACAAAGACCTGATGCAGCTTATCCACGATGGCGTCGTGGAAATGTTCGACACCATGAAGAACAAGCGGATTGGCGCCGCCGAAGTCGTGGAGCGATTCGGAGTGCCGCCGGACAAGGTTATCGATGTGCAGGCGCTGATCGGCGACACCATCGACAATGTGCCGGGCGTTCCCGGCATCGGCGTGAAGACGGCGGCGAAACTCATTGGCGAATTCGGCGATTTGGAATCGCTGCTGGCCCGCGCAGGCGAGGTTAAGCAGAACAAGTGCCGCGAATCCCTGATCGAGCACGCCGGGCAGGCACGCATGTCCGCGCGCCTCGTCAAACTGGACGACGCCGTTCCTCTCGACGAGCAGGTCGAGACATTTGCGGTGCGCGATCCCGATCCCGGCACGCTGATTCCTTTTTTGCGGGACATGGAATTCCTCAATCTCATGCGGCGCGCCGCGGCAACATTGGGCGTCGATGCCGAATCGCCAGACCTTGCCGCAAGCGCGTCCGCCACCAAGGCGTCCTCGCCTGCGGAAAAGCCTGCCGCACCTCCCGCTATGCAAGCTGCCGCAACTCCCGGCGCCGTCATGGATCGCGCGGCGCTTCTGCGCCCGATCGATTACGGACAGTATGAAACGATTACGGACGCCGCGGCGCTGGACCGGCTGATCGCGGCGGTTATCGAATCGGGTCAGATCGCGCTGTCGGTGCATACCGATTCCACCGATCCGATGCTGGCGCGCATTATCGGCATAGCTCTCGCGGCTGTGCCGGGTAAGGGCGCATATATTCCCCTGAATCACACGACCGGCGGCGGTCTGGAGCTGGCGGGCGCCGCGCCTGTGCAACTTCAGGAAGCGGCAGTCCTCGCGAAATTGTCGCCGCTGCTGCACGACGCGAGCACGCTAGCCATTGGCCATGATCTAAAATTTGCCTGGATCGTTCTTGCGCAGCGCGGCATTCGGATACGCGCCTTCGACGATACGCTGCTGATGTCTTACGTGCTCGATCTTGGTCTGCACGGACATGGGTTGGAGGAACTTTCCGAAATTCATCTGCAGCACAAAACCATCGCGCTCCTGGACCTCGTCGGCAAAGGCCGCGACAAGCTTCCCTATGAACAAGGGGGTTTGAAAGAGGCTACGCGCTTTGCCGCCGAGCGCGCCGACATTGCGCTCCGGCTGCACGCGCTGCTGAAGCCGCGCCTTGTCGCGGAACGGCGCATGACCGTCTACGAAACGCTGGAGCGGCCGCTGATCCCCGTGCTCGGCGAGATGGAACGCACCGGCATCGCAATTGCGCCTGCGTTCCTCGCCAAGCTTTCCAATGACTTCGCCACCGGCATGGCGCGGCTGGAAGAGGAGTGCTGCAACCATGCCGGCGAGAAATTCAACCTCGGATCGCCGAAGCAATTGGGCGATATTCTGTTCGGCAAGTTCTCGCTGCCGGGCGGCAAGCGCACCAAGACAGGCGCGTGGTCGACCGATGCCGACATTCTCGAAGAATTGGCGGCGCAGGGGCACGATTTGCCGCGCGCGATTCTCGATTGGCGCCAACTCTCCAAATTGAAATCGACTTACACCGATGCGCTGCCCACCTATGTGAACCCGCGCACGGGGCGCGTGCATACGTCATACGCACTCGGCTACACGACGACCGGGCGGCTGTCGTCCAACGAGCCCAATCTGCAGAACATCCCCATCCGTACCGAGGAGGGCCGCCGTATCCGGCGGGCCTTTGTGGCGCCGGAGGGGCGCTGTCTGGTATCGGCGGATTATTCCCAGATTGAGCTGCGGTTGCTCGCGCATATCGCGGATGTTCCCAATCTGCGGCAGGCGTTTGCGGATGGGCTCGATATTCACGCCATGACGGCTTCGGAAATGTTTGGCGTGCCGGTGAAGGAAATGCCGGTGGAAATTCGCCGCCGCGCCAAGGCCATCAATTTCGGCATCATCTACGGCATTTCCGCATTCGGTCTCGCCAACCAGCTTGGCATTCCGCGCGGCGAAGCCGACGCCTATATCAAAAAATACTTCGAACGCTTTCCCGGCATCCGTGACTACATGGAATCCACCAAGGCGTTCGTGCGCGAACACGGCTATGTCGAAACCATTTTCGGCCGCCGCATTTATGTCCGCGATGTGAAAGCACAAAGTGCCGCCGTTCGCGCGTTCGGCGAACGCCAGGCCATTAACGCACCCATTCAGGGCTCGGCCGCCGACGTCATCCGCCGTGCGATGGTGCGGCTTCCCGGCGCGCTTGCGGAAAACGATCTCGACGCGCAGCTGCTCTTACAGGTGCATGACGAATTGGTGCTGGAAGTCGCCGATTCACAGGCCAAGGAGGTCTGCGATGTCGCGCGCAGCATCATGGAAAAAGCGGCGCTGCCGGTTCTTCAGCTCCGCGTGCCCCTTGTCGTCGACGCCCGTTCCGGCAAGAACTGGGGCGAGGCCCATTGATTGATGTGACTACGCCGCCAATGCGCGGCGGGTGTCTTCCGGTGGGATGCCTACGCTCTCCAATTGGGCTGTCCATTCGCCGAGCGCCTTGCCGCGGTCGGCCCCAGGACGCTCCTTTTCGAGCTGTGCGAAATAGGTATTCAAGAATCCCGGCTTTGACAGGGACGCTATAAGCAGCCGCTTGGCCTTCATCATCAAATCGCCTTGGGTGAACACACCGGCCGTGCAGAGCTTGATGAGCGTCTGCGCCCGCTCCACCGGATTGGCAATCTTTGCTTCCAACGAGGCGAAAAATCGCGCGCGCGTTTCCAGCCTCTGTGCGACTTCATCGAGAGCAACCGCGAGCTGATTTTTCTGGACGTCCTGGAAACCCGAACGCAACACGCGTTCCTGAATCTCCGCGAGGCGGCGCAGGCGCTGCGGCAATGGCGCGCCGGGGAGAACCTGATCCTCGAAACTGTTCGAGGTGATGATCGGCATCATGAAGGCCGACAGACTGCGCCTGTTCTCGGGACCGACGATATTTTCTTCGACCACCATAAGCCGTTCCAGTTTTTCATCGGAGGTCTTCGCAGCCTCCATGAACTGCTGCAGCGGTTCGTTGGTCACCAGCCGGCGGGAGCGCTCGGTGAATGCCGTAATGATGTCTTTGTGCGCCAGATATTTGCCTTGGCCCAGGACCAGCTTGTTGCCGAGCCGGCGCTGCATTTTAAATTCGTTTTCCAGCGCACTGGGGCAGAGGCGTTTCATTCCCTTCAGTTCCGCCAAAATGCGGCTGGCAACCGCCATGCGCGCTTCCGGGAGTTCGTCCTTCGCAAACAGGCGGGCCAGTTCGATAACCCCCTGACTGCCTTCGGTGGGGATACCACCGAGGAAGAGTTCAATTAATTTCAGCAGGGCTTGACCGAGATCGGCGCTGTGGCCCAGCAAATCGGCGAGAGCGGCCGATCCGTTGAGCATTTCGGCGATCAGCGTATCGATCGCGCTCAGCAACAAGGCGCGCCCCGGCCCTTCCGCCGGAACTTCTCCCATCAGCTGCAGCATGCGCTGCAGCTTTGCGTCCCATTGTTTGGTGGAGGCAAGGTATTTGGTGATGGCGCCGTTCAGCAGATAGCGCCCGTCCAGGCTTGTGCCGATTTTGACGGCAAACGCTCCGAACTCCCCGGTCTTCAGCTCCGGGAAGGCCTTGCGCCTCTCGTCCTTGTAAACCCGATGAATGGCCGTGGTGCAAAGTTCGTCGAGTTGCTTGACGATCTGAGCGACCGTGTAATCGGAGTCGGTCGCCTGCGCGACGGCGATCTTCTGGATGGCATGCTGATAGGTGGTGCCCGTCGCCTCAAACAATTCCAATGCCGGCGCACTGTGCAGAAGCTCCGTCACCGTCAGCTTCTGGCGCGCCAGCCAGTCGCCGAGAATGCGCACCATCGTGGTGCGTGCGTGATAGGAATAGAGATCGTCAGGCTTGAAGCAGGGAGAGGGATTGTCGAGATCGTCGACTTTCCCGTTCTTCTTTTTGACGTCGGTCTTGCCATCTTCAAAAATCGTCAGGCTGACGTAATCGCCGGTGGCTTGGTGATAGGTTTCCTTAACCACACGCACGCCGCCGGCGCGGCCTTCCTGCATCAACAGTTTGGCGGCTTTGATGGCGTCCTCACGGTTCTCCATCGCCTCGATGAGGGCCCAACCCCCGCCTTTGCCCTGCTGACGGAAAATCTCGAAATGAACTTCGGCCATAGCGTCCTACTCCCCACGTGACATGAACGTAGGAGCTGGCCGCTTAAGCCCCAGTTAAGCAGACGGGCCCGGCAGCGGACTCATGGGTGGAAAGGTCCAAAATTGTGGGCTTTTCTCCACACAGGCGGCAGGCAGGATCGCGCGGCACCTTCACGGTGCGGAATTCGGCCGATAGGGCATCGTAAATCAGCAGCCGCCCGGCCATCGTATCGCCGGCCGCCAGGATTTCCTTCAGCACTTCCACCGCTTGCAGCGTGCCCATCACGCCCGCGACGGCGCCAAGCACCCCCGTCTCACTGCAATTTGGGGCGGTTTCCGGGGGCGGAGGCTCCGGAAAAAGACAGCGATAGCAGGGCAGGTTTGCTTGATAGGGCTTGTAGGTGGCGAGTTGCCCATCGAACTCGGTCACCGCCGCCGATACCAGGGTGCGCCCTCCGAAATAGCAGGCGTCGTTGATCAGGAACCGGGTGGCGAAATTGTCCGATCCGTCCGCCACGATGTCGTAATCGGCGATGAGGCTTGCGGCGTTGGCGGCTGTTAGCCGTTCGGCATGGGCAATGACGTTCACATCCGGATTTATGCCCCGTACCGTGTCTCGGGCCGAGTCGGTCTTCAGCCGGCCGACGTCCCCCGTCCGGTGGGCGATCTGGCGCTGGAGGTTGGAGAGGCTCACTTCGTCAAAATCGGCCACTCCGATGGTGCCGACCCCAGCTGCTGCGAGATAGAGGATCAAGGGGCTGCCCAGCCCGCCTGCCCCAATAACCAGCACGCGGGCGGCCAGAAGCTTCGCCTGACCGACGCCTCCCACCTCCCGAAGGACGATATGCCGGGAATAACGGTCCAGCTGCTCGTCGGTCAGCGAAGGTCTTGCGCGGCGCAGCACATCGATCATGACGCGTTTCTTAGCATGCCCTTTAAATGGCCAGAAATCCCTTGAGGTCCAGCCGATTAACTGTTCCCGCACGCCGGGATTGCGACGCTTTGCCCGCCAATCTATCTTGCCCGCGAGCCGGGTTCTGCCCATAAACACCCCGGCCAAGCCCTCTATGCCGCCTTTGCCCGCGGCTTAGGATAAGGGTTCACCGGGAGGGGCAAGAAGGCGGTCGCGCCGGCAGCTTTGCGGATTCAAGCGCAAGACGGCGAGAAATGGGGCGCGTAGCGCCTGCAAGTTAGAGGTGTATCACACCACCAAGGCCGCGCAGCCGTCCTACGGTTAGAGGCGCGCGCCCTGCGGATTACAGAGCCACTCGCGTCGCGCGAGCCATGATCGGCATTTGAAAGAGGTTTGACGATGACTGCACCAATAAGCGTTCCGGCTACCCCGACGAGAAACAAGAAGCTTCTCGCCTGGGTCGATGAGGTGGCCGCGAAATGCAAACCGGACCGGATCTATTGGTGCGACGGATCGGAAGACGAATATAACCGGCTCTGCGCCGAAATGGTCAGCGCCGGGACGCTGATCAAACTCAATCCCGCCAAGCGCGCGAACTCCTATCTTTGCCGTTCCGATCCCGCGGACGTGGCGCGCGTCGAAGACCGTACCTTCATCTGTTCCGAGAAGCAGATCGATGCCGGCCCGAACAACAACTGGATTGCTCCAGCGGAAATGCGCGCCAAGCTAGACGGCTTGTTCGCCGGCGCGATGCGCGGACGCACCATGTACGTCATCCCCTTCAGCATGGGACCGATCGGCTCGCCCATCTCGCATATCGGCGTGCAGCTTACCGATTCCCCCTACGTGGCGATCAGCATGCGCGTGATGACGCGCATGGGACAGAAGGCGCTCGACCAGCTTGGCGACGGCGAATTCGTCCACTGCCTGCATTCGGTCGGGGCCCCGCTGGCGCCGGGCGCAAAGGATGTGCCGTGGCCGTGCAACGCCGAGCACAAATACATCGTCCATTTCCCGGACGATTACTCGATCGTCTCGTTCGGCTCGGGCTATGGCGGCAACGCGCTGCTCGGCAAGAAGTGTTTCTCTTTGCGCATCGCTTCGATGCTGGGCCGCGATCAGGGCTGGCTCGCCGAGCACATGCTCATTCTGGGCGTCGAGAGCCCGACAGGCGAAAAGACCTATGTCGCCGCGGCGTTCCCGTCGGCGTGCGGCAAGACCAATTTCGCGATGATCGTGCCGCCGGAAGGTTTTGACGGCTGGAAGGTGACAACCATTGGCGATGATATCGCCTGGATCAAGCCGCGTCCCGATGGCACGTTCCGCGCCATCAATCCGGAAGCGGGATTCTTCGGCGTGGCGCCCGGCACCGGCATGAAGTCCAACCCGAATGCCGTGAAGATGCTCGACCACGATTGCGTCTTCACCAATGTCGCGCTGACCGACGATGGCGATGTGTGGTGGGAAGGCCTGACGGATAAGGCGCCTGCGCATCTGATCGATTGGCAGGGCAAGGACTGGACGCCGGAATCCGGGCGCAAGGCGGCGCATCCCAATTCGCGCTTCACGGTCTCGGCGCGTCAGTGCCCGAGCTACGATCCGGCCGGTGACGATCCGGAAGGCGTGCCGATTTCAGCGTTCATTTTCGGCGGGCGTTTGTCGCGTATTTTCCCGCTCGTCTATGAAGCCAAGGATTGGGAATCGGGCGTCTATTGGGCGTCCGTCATGGGCTCGGAAGCTACGGCGGCGGCCGACAATCAGGCGGCGATCCGTCGTGATCCGTTCGCGATGCTGCCGTTCTGCGGCTACAACATGGGCGATTATTGGAAGCACTGGCTCGGCATCAAGAACAGCGTCACGAAGCTGCCGCGCATCTATCGCGTGAACTGGTTCCGCAAGGACGAGAACGGCAAATTCGTGTGGCCGGGCTTCGGCGACAACATGCGCGTACTCAAGTGGATCGTGGACCGCGTCAACGGCCGCGCCACGTATGCGCCGGAAGGCCCGTTCGGCTTCCAGCCGCGCTATCAGGATATTCCCTGGCAGGGACTGGATTTCGACCAGCACAAATATCAGCGCATCAGCGACATCGACCGCGCCGAAGCGCTTGAAGAGGCCGAAGACCAAGCCGCGCATTTCGAACAGTTCGGCGGCCGTCTACCGGCTGAACTCGAAGCCAAGCGCCAGGATTTGATCCGCACACTGAAGGCCGCGCCCCCGGTCTGGAGCGCGGGGTAAACAGTTTTCCTCCCCCGTAACAACGGGGGAGGAAAAATCGGGGATGTCCTTGAGCAAAGCAAAAGGCCCGGATCGCTCCGGGCCTTTTGCGTGTAAGGGGGCGCATTGCGTCAGCCAGGATAGATGAGTTCAATCGCTTGGCGGCCGCGTTTCCGATAAACCAGGAAATCGGAATCGAGCGTGAAAACCTTATGGTCTTCTTGAAGTTCGGCCATCCGCACGACGCATGCGTCGGCTAAAGACATTGGCTGGTCGCGATACTTTGCATGCAGCGCGCGCAACTCCGCCACATGATCTTCAACATGAAATGCCAGCTTCAGCGCGCCGTTTTGAAGCAAGCCGAACAACGCTTGCTGGGCCTTCGAAAATCGGCTCAGGAGATACATCGTTTCCGCCAGAACCGGCTCGCACACAAGAAGCGGTGCGTCGAGCTCCTTCATTCGGCTGACCGTCCAGCGATGATGCCTCTCCGCCCGATCGAAGAACGCGACGAGCGGACCGGTATCAACGATCGCGGCGGTCATTTTTTGCCAAAGTCAGCAAGATGCTTCCCGTTTGACCCGAGATCGGGAATTCCCGAATTGACGACGCCACACGCATCCTTCATGAGACCAGCCAAGCTGGGTCGCTTCTCCTTCGGCTGTGTGCCGAGAACAGAACGAAGCCCCTCCTCAACCAGATCTTTGACTTTTCTGCCTCGCAGGGCAGCCTCCGCCTTAGCCTTGCGGTAAAGGTCATCAGGAATTTCAACCGTCGTTTTCATGTGGCTCATACCTGCAATCAGGAAACCCATATTTATGGGAATATGGGTATCGATGCAATCGCGCGGGTACCTTCAGCTTTCCAAGAATTCGCTCTAAATATTGACGTCATAGTTTGCCCGTGGGTCGCTCATCGATGATTGAACATAAACCCTGGAAGGGCACGCTGTATGATGAGGGTCTGAGCGGTCAGCGCATCGCAATTGTGGGTAATTCGCATTACACGACCGATGAATCGGATCATGATCAGTTAACACGCGAAATACTTCACCGCGTTGTCAACGGTGACACGGCCAGTCCGTTCTTTACCCAGATAATGGAATACTTTGGATACGACTCGCCTCAGTTGTTCTGGAACAGAGTGCTGTTCTTCAACTACCTGCCGGAGTCGGTGGGATCGCCGTCGGATCGTTACGCACTGGGCTCGAAAGACCAGGTAAAGCGGGCGAAGGCACGGCTCCTGCAAATTGTTGCGGAATGCAAACCCCAGAAGCTGTTTGCATTCACAAACAGCTCTGGAAAAGGCTGGCAGACATTTCCCAATACGGATGAAGAAAACGCCGGCGGGGATACTCAACCGCTCCCAGGTTTCGAAAAGCACGGATTTCGATTTGGCACGTACTCGGCCAACGGGCATCACGCCATGGCGTTCGGCCTGCGTCATCCGCAGGGCGCACCGGGCGAGGTGATGCGTAACGCTGTGCAATATTGTTTGGCTCTGCCGCCAAAATAGCGCCAGCGTTACTCCGCGGCGCCGGCCAGGAAATCTTTCATTTTGGCGAAGAAGCTTTCCGAATCCGGATTGCTGCCTGCGGGGGCTTCGGCTTCGAAGGCGCGCAGCAATTCTTTTTGCTTTTTGGTCAAACGCACCGGCGTCTCCACGCGCACTTCGACGAACAGATCGCCGAAATTGCGTGACTTCAGTCCCGGCATGCCTTTGCCGCGCAGACGGAATTGATGCCCGGCCTGTGTGCCTTCGGGGATGCTGATGCGCGTGCCGTTTCCGGCCAGCGTCGGCACTTCGATTTCGCCGCCGAGCGCCGCCGTCGTGAACGAAATCGGCACGCGGCAATAGAGATCGTTGCTGTCGCGCTGAAACATCGGGTGCTGTTTGACGGACAGGAAAATATACAAATCGCCCGGCGGACCGCCATTCAATCCGGCCTGGCCTTCGCCCGACAAACGGATGCGCGTGCCCTCTTCGACGCCTGGCGGAATGTCGACCGACAGCGTGCGTTCTTTCTGAGTTTGTCCGGCGCCGCTGCACGCCTTGCACGGATTGCGCACGACGCGTCCCTGTCCCCGGCATTTGGGGCAGGTGCGTTCGATGGTGAAGAAGCCTTGGGTCGCGCGCACTTTGCCGTGGCCGTTGCAGGTGCCGCAGGTCTCAGGCTTTGTACCGGCTTGCGCGCCGGAGCCTTCGCATTCTTCGCAGGCCACAGCCGTGGGAACGCGGATTTGCGCCGGCTTGCCGCGATAGGCGTCTTCGAGCGCGATTTCCATATCGTAGCGCAGATCGTTGCCGCGGTTTGACCGCTGGCCCCGGCCGCCTTTGCCGCCCATGAATTCGCCGAACAAATCGTCGAACACATCGGTGAACGAAGCGCCGAAACCGGAACTGGGTGCGCCGCGGCCCATGCCGCCATTCTCGAACGCGGCGTGGCCGAAGCGGTCATAGGCGCCGCGCTTCTGGTCGTCCTTCAGGACTTCATAGGCTTCGTTGAGTTCTTTGAATTTGACCTCGGCCGTCGCGTCACCGGGATTCCGGTCGGGATGCAATTCCATCGCCAGCTTGCGATAGCCCGCCTTCAACTCCGCCGCCGAAGCGGTCTTCTGGGCGCCGAGCACCTCGTAATAACACCGCTTCATACGCTCCGCCCCCCAGCGGTATCGCTGACCTTAAAAGCCGAAAGCCGGATTCTGCAAATCAGAAAACACTTCATGATCGCATCACCCGGCTTCCAACGTTGCTATCGCTATTGAGCAGACCTACGCCGCGCCCTTTTTCTGGTCATCGACTTCCGAGAATTCCGCATCGACGACGTTGTCGTCTTTCGGAGCACCGGCGCCGCCGTCCATACCCGGGCCTTCGCCGCCCTCACCGCTTCCGGCCTGGGCTTTGTACATGGCCTCGCCCAGCTTCATGGACGCCTGCGCCAAGGTGTTGGTCTTGGCTTTGATGTCTTCGGGATCTTCGGTCTTGATCGCCGCTTTCAGGGCAGCGATGCCGTCTTCGATGGCGGCACGCTCGGCATCCGACACTTTGGAGCCATGCTCGGCCACGGCTTTTTCCGTTGAATGGATCAGCGCGTCGCCATGGTTCTTGGCTTCCGCCAGCTCCTTGGTTTTCTTGTCGTCGGCCGCATGCTCTTCGGCTTCCTTGACCATCTTTTGTATGTCGGCTTCCGACAAACCGCCGGACGCCTGGATGCGGATGGTCTGCTCCTTGCCGGTGGCCTTGTCCTTCGCGCCGACCGAGACGATGCCGTTCGCGTCGATGTCGAAGGTCACTTCCACCTGCGGCACGCCGCGCGGTGCGGGCGGAAGACCGAGCAGATCGAACTGTCCAAGCAGCTTGTTGTTCGCCGCCATCTCGCGCTCACCCTGGAATACGCGGATGGTCACGGCGGTCTGATTGTCATCGGCTGTCGAGAAGACCTGGCTCTTCTTCGCCGGGATCGTCGTGTTGCGGTCGATCAAGCGGGTGAACACGCCGCCCAGCGTTTCGATGCCGAGGGACAACGGCGTGACGTCGAGCAACAGGACGTCCTTAACCTCGCCCTTCAGCACGCCGCCCTGAATGGCCGCGCCGATAGCGACGACTTCATCGGGATTGACGCCCTTATGGGGTTCTTTGCCGAAGAGCTGTTTGACGACTTCCTGCACCTTGGGCATGCGGGTCATGCCGCCGACCAGGATCACTTCGTCGATCTGGTTGGCTGAAACGCCCGCGTCCTTCAGCGCCTGCTTCACTGGCTGAATGGTCTTTTGGATCAGATCGTCGACCAAGGCTTCAAGCTTGGCGCGGGTGATCTTCATGGTCAGGTGCTTCGGGCCCGACGCATCCGCGGTAATGAAGGGCAGGTTCACTTCCGTCTGCATCGCCGAGGAAAGCTCGATTTTCGCCTTTTCGGCGGCTTCCTTCAGGCGCTGCAGGGCCAAGCGGTCCGAGCGCAGATTGATGCCGGTTTCTTTCTTGAATTCGTCGGCGAGGTAATTGACCAGACGCAGGTCGAAGTCCTCACCGCCGAGGAACGTGTCGCCATTGGTGGACTTCACCTCGAAGACGCCATCGCCGATTTCAAGAACGGAGATATCGAATGTGCCGCCGCCAAGGTCGTAGACCGCGATCGTGCCGGCGTTCTTCTTGTCCATGCCATAGGCAAGGGCGGCAGCGGTCGGCTCGTTGATGATGCGCAGGACTTCAAGGCCGGCGATCTTGCCGGCATCCTTGGTCGCTTGCCGCTGGGCGTCGTTGAAGTAGGCCGGAACCGTGATGACGGCTTGGCTGACCTTCTCGCCGAGATAGGATTCGGCTGTTTCCTTCATTTTCTGCAGGATGAAGGCGGAAATTTCGGACGGAGCGAATTGCTTGTTGTCACGTCCTTGCGTCCAGGCATCGCCATTGCCGGCTTTGACGATCTTATAAGGGACCATGCCGATGTCCTTCTGGGTCATCGGGTCTTCGAAACGGCGGCCAATCAGGCGCTTGAGTGCAAAGAACGTATATTCGGGATTGGTGACGCCCTGCCGCTTGGCGGGCTGGCCAATCAGCCTTTCCCCATCGCTGGTGAAGGCGACAATCGAGGGCGTCGTGCGCGCCCCTTCGGCATTCTCAATAACCTTGGGCGCCGATCCCTCCATCACAGCCACGCAGGAATTGGTGGTGCCCAGATCGATGCCAATAACTTTTGCCATAAAAACCTCCTGACGGCGGATGGATATGTGGGCCCTTCAAACGGAAGCGGCCGCTGATCCACCCCCTTCGATGCAAAGCCAAAACGAAAGGCGTTCAGGGCGTATATAGGAAGGGGGGTAGAAGGCCGCAACCGCGTGAACAAGGTTCCAGATGCGGTTTTTTCGCCGCTTTGGTCACGAAAACAGCGTCTTGCCGGCCAATCGCCCCATCGCCTGCGGCCAAACGCGGCGGCAGGCACGCCAGTTTAGAAATGATTTAATAAAGATCGTTGTGTCCGAGCTTGCGGTCCTGAACGGCCCGGATGGAGTTGTGATAGTTCTGGCTCAGATCCGCCTCGATGTGCTGATACGAAAACGACTTCATGCAGGTCTCGAACTGTGGGTCCCTCTGCGTGATGCCGACCGCCTGACAATTGGCCGAGGCGACTTGGCGGGTTTGTTCGCTCGTCGCGCAGGCGCAAAGGGCCAAAGCCGCGGACGCAAGAATGACGATTTTGCTCATGAAGTTCTCCCACTGGCGACCATTGCCGCACCCGCAGTTTCTATAGCACAACCTAAGAAGAGGCTAAATCGGCGGCTGTATTTTTCGCCGATGGCGTTCTTTATTTGCCCGCCAGCGTGGCGCCGGAAAGGCGCGCGACGGCGGCCAAGGTGGTTTGGGCGGCGTTCAGGCCGAGCTGGAAATCCTTGTCGGTGAAGTTGGCGTAGATGTCGGTCGGCTGGTGCCAATGCGGGTCCCAGCCATTGCCGACCTGTGTGCCGCGCTCGTTCTCGCGCACGCTGATCGAAGGGGCAAAATCCTGAAATGGCGTCGAGTCCGTGTTGGTCATGTGCGAACCGACCGTCACGGGATAGGTGACCGCGTAGGCTTCGTTGGCCCGCTCCA
Source organism: Alphaproteobacteria bacterium (assembly GCA_947473475.1). Lineage (GTDB taxonomy): Bacteria > Pseudomonadota > Alphaproteobacteria > Micropepsales > Micropepsaceae > CAIYRG01. The sequence continues at coordinate 112,575 of CANJBZ010000004.1, read as the reverse complement.
ATTCCCAGGCCAGCGCCTGAGATGGTCCGGCAAGTTTGGAGCTCTCCTGATACTCGACATTGATATCGGCTTCCGGCCGCTGCTCCTTGGCCAGCGTCCCGTCGGGGCGCGGCATGCCGTGGTCGAACAGCAGCATGTCGTGCTGGATCATGCCGAGCCATTTCGGTTCGGGAAATCTGCCTGACCCTGCCGGGGTTTCTTTGCCTTGGAGGGCGCTGCGGGCCTGAACATAGGCGCGGGCGCCGTTCAGGCCCGTCTCTTCATTGTTCCAGAGAATAAAGCGAATGGACCTGATGGTGCGCACATCGGGGCTGCTGAGAATGCGCGCCAGCTCCATCACCAGCGCAGTGCCGGAGCCATCGTCATTGGCCGCTTCGCCCCAACCGATGCCGTCCATATGGGCGCTGACGATGTACATCTCGCCGGGACGCTCAGCGCCGATTTTGGTGCAGTAGATTTCTTCGCGCGGCCCCGGTGCGGAGGGCTGGTTGTTCAAGCGCCGGAGCGTCAGATCGGGTTGTGCCTCGGGATCGTCGTTCACGCCGGTCGCCACGCGCACGCCGCGCCGCCGTCCGCCGCCCACGGAAATCTCGGAAGTTGGCGCGGTGGCGCGTACCGGAACCGGCGCTCCCGCTGGCGGGGGATATTGGTACGGGAACCGCTCCGCCGCGCAGCCGTAACTCTTCAGTTGGCCCTCGATCCAATCGAGCGCGGCGCGGTTACGATCCGTCCCCTGACGCCGGTCGCCAAACAGCGTCAGGCTTTTGATCGTCGCCATATACCGCGTCAGGTCGAGCCGCTTGACCAGCGCCGCCACGGGATCGGGCGCAGCGGGCTGTGCCCAGGCGGGTCCGCACAAAATTGCGGCGCTGCAGGCGAGGGACAGGAGGTGCAGCGCTCGCATTGCGGCCTATCCCAGCCGTGCGTCCAGACGTTTGCGGTACGCATCCATGTCTGCAATCGGGCGGCGGGCGACCCCGCTGTGCATGGCCGCTTCGGCAACGGCGGATGACACACGCGAGATCAGCCGGGGATCGAACGGCACGGGAATGAGATAATCGCGCCCATACACATAGCGCGCGCCGCGATAGGCGGCGGCGACCTCATCGGGCACGGCTTCGCGCGCGAGCTCGGCCAGCGCGTGCGCCGCGGCGATCTTCATCTCTTCGTTGATGGTCGTTGCCGCGACATCGAGCGCGCCGCGGAAAATGTAGGGAAAGCCCAGCACATTGTTGATCTGGTTCGGATAGTCCGACCGCCCCGTTGCGATGATCGCATCGTCGCGAACAGCGTGTACTTCTTCGGGCGTGATTTCCGGGTCGGGATTGGCCATGGCGAAAATGATGGGATCTTTGGCCATCGCTTTGACCATTTCCTGGGTCACCGCGCCCTTGGCGGAAAGCCCGATAAACACGTCGGCGCCTTGCAATGCATCGGCCAGCGAGCGGGCGTTCGTCTCGGCGGCGTAAGGCATTTTCCATTGATTCATGCCCTCCGTGCGACCGGCATGGATGACGCCCTTGGTGTCGCAAAGAATGACATTGCTCCGCATCAGTCCCATGCCGACCAGCAAGTCCAGACAGGCGATGCCAGCCGCGCCCGCGCCGTTGACCACCACTTTCGTGGTCTCGATCTTCCGCCCCGTGAGCTGCAGCGCGTTGATGAAACCGGCCGCGGTGATGATGGCCGTGCCGTGCTGGTCGTCGTGGAAGACCGGAATGTCCATCAATGCGCGCAACCGCTGCTCGATGATGAAGCAGTCGGGGGCTTTGATGTCTTCCAGATTGATCCCGCCAAAGGTAGGCCCGAGATAGCGGACCGCGCCGATGAAGGCTTCGACATCGGTCGTGTCGACTTCCAGATCGATGGCGTCGATATCGGCAAAGCGCTTGAACAGCACCGCCTTGCCTTCCATCACCGGCTTGGAGGCCAGCGCGCCAAGGTCGCCGAGGCCCAGGACGGCCGTCCCGTTGGAGATCACCGCCACCCGGTTCGCGCGGGTCGTATAGAGATAGGCATCATCGGGGTTTGCGGCGATTGCCAGGCAGGGCACCGCGACGCCCGGAGAATAGGCCAGCGACAGGTCCCGTTGTGTCGCCATTGGCTTGGTGGCGCGGATCTCAAGTTTCCCCGGTTTGTCACCCGCGTGGAAATCGAGGGCTTCCTGGGCTGTGAAGGACGGACGGTCAGCCATGATTCTCCCTATGTTTTTTTAAATTGGGCCGGATGGCCATCGGGTTCAATGTGGCAAGGCGAAGATGGGGACAAGTCAAGGAACGCATACCCCCTCATCTGCCCCTGCTTCAAGCCGATCTGGTAGGGTCGCTCCATGGCCGAAACCTTTGCGCCCGAACGAGACGATGTAGACCGCGCCCCTGACGGGCGCGAAATTCTCGGGCTCGACTCCGCGACGCCCATGATGGCGCAGTTTCTGGAGATCAAGGCGTCCCACCAGGATTACCTCCTGTTCTACCGGATGGGGGATTTCTACGAGCTGTTCTTCGAGGACGCGGCCAAGGCGGCGGCCGCCCTCGACATCGCGCTGACCAAGCGCGGCAAGCATCTGGGCGAAGACATCCCCATGTGCGGCGTGCCGGTGCATGCGGCGGAAGCCTATCTGGAAAAGCTGATACGCAAGGGGTTTCGGGTTGCCGTCTGCGAGCAGATGGAAGATCCGGCACTGGCCAGGAAGCGCGGGCCCAAGGCGCCCGTGCGGCGCGAAGTCATCCGGCTGGTCACGCCCGGCACATTGACCGAGGATTCGCTGCTCGATGCGCGGGCGCCTTCCCTGTTGGCGGCGCTTGGCCGCGCGGGCGGCGAGTTGGCGCTGGCCTCCGCCGACATTTCGACGGGGGACTTTGCCGTCGAGCCGCTGACGGCGGGCGAATTGGCCCAGGCTCTGGCCCGTCTGTCGCCGCGCGAACTTCTGGTCCCCGACGGGTTGCTTGCCGATGAGAGCGTTGCCCAGGTGTTGAAGGAATTTGGGCCCCGGCTGACGCCCAGGCCGTCCGGCACGTTCGATTCGGCGACCGGCGAAAGGCTGCTGAAGAACCTGTACGGCGTATCCGTGCTGGACGGGTTCGGATCGTTCTCGCGCGCGGAATTGTCGGCGGCGGGCGCACTGGTCGGCTATCTCGACCTGACGCAAAAGGGCAAGCGCGTCAGTCTCAAGCCGCTCGCCCGCGATGCCGAGACGGGGCGCATGGCCATCGACGCGGCGACCCGGCGTAATCTCGAGCTGACCGAGACGCTGTCCGGCGAGCGGCGTGGAAGTCTGCTTTCTGTCATCGATCAAACCGTCACGGCGGCCGGGGCGCGGCTGCTGCATCAGCGGCTGACCGCGCCGCTGACCGATCCGCGGCTGATCGCGCAACGGCTCGATGCCGTCGGCTTTTTCCTGGTGAAGCCGCAATTGCGCGAGGCGATGCGAGCGGCGTTAAAGGCTGCGCCCGATATCGCCCGCGCGGCAGCCCGCATCGGTGTGCAACGCGGCGGTCCGCGCGATCTTGGCGCGATTCGCGACGGGCTGAAGGCCGCGCGCGCTTTGCGCCGCTTGGTGGGTGAGCTGGATGAGTTGATGCAGCCCGCGCCCGGCGAGCTGCTGACCGCGCAAAACGATTTGGCCGAGGCGCTCGGGGAAGTAACGCCACTGTCGGACCGGCTCGAACAAGTGCTGATTGCCGAGCCCCCCTTCTTCGCTCGCGATGGCGGTTTCGTTCTGGCGGGCGCCCATGCGGCGCTCGAAGAAGCGCGCAGTCTGCGCGATGAATCGCGGCGCGTGATCGCGGCACTGGAATCGCGCTATCGCGGTGAAACCGGCATCGCCTCGCTGAAGATCAAGCACAATGCGGTGCTCGGCTATTTCATCGAAGTCACCGCCACGCATGCGGATAAAATGGTGACGGGCAATGGCGGGCAGTTCCGCCATCGGCAGACCGTTGCGTCCGCGGTGCGGTTTTCCTCCGACGAATTGGCCGGGCTGGCGATGAAGATCGCGCAGGCTGGTGAAACCGCGCTCGCCATCGAATTGGAGCTGTTCGAATCGCTATGCGAAGCGGTGCGCGCGTCGGCAACGGCTTTGGCGCGGATTGCGGACTCGCTGGCGCTGATCGACGTCGCGTGTGCCCTGGCGGAGCTGGCGCAGACGAAGCGCTTTGCCAAGCCTGAGATCGACACCTCTTTGACGTTTCGCATTGTGCGCGGCCGTCACCCGGTCGTCGAGGCGGCGCTGCTCGCAGAAGCCAAAGGGCCGTTCACCGCCAATGGCTGCGACCTGTCGTCGGCGAGCGCCGATGGCGGTCCTGGACGGCTGTGGCTGGTCACCGGACCGAACATGGCCGGTAAATCGACCTTTCTGCGCCAGAACGCGCTCATCGCCATTCTTGCCCAGATGGGCTCCTACGTGCCGGCGGAGTCCGCGCATATCGGCGTCGTCGATCGTTTATTCAGCCGTGTCGGCGCCGCCGACGATTTGGCGCGCGGCCGTTCGACCTTCATGGTGGAGATGGTGGAAACCGCAGCCATCATCAATCAAGCGGGCGAGCGCTCTTTCGTCATTCTGGATGAAATCGGACGCGGCACAGCGACGTTTGATGGCCTTGCCATCGCCTGGGCGGTTGTCGAACACCTGAACGGCGTCAACAAATCGCGCGCTTTGTTCGCGACGCACTACCACGAGCTGGTTTCGCTCTGCGAAAGGCTGGACGACGTCGCCTGCGCGACCATGCGGGTGAAGGAATGGAAGGACAACGTCGTCTTCCTGCACGAAGTCGCGCCCGGCGCGGCGGACCGTTCTTATGGAATCCAAGTCGCGAAACTGGCCGGTCTGCCCTCAGCGGTGATCGGCCGTGCAGGTGAAATCCTGCGGGCACTGGAAGAAGGCCGCGAAGGCCACAAGCCGCTGGCGCGCATCGACGACCTACCCCTCTTCGCCGACCGCCTGCGCGAACCCAAAGCGGCGCTGCCCAAAGAGAGCGCTCTGGAAAAAGCCCTCCGCGATGCCGACCCGGATTCGCTGACGCCGAAGTCCGCACTCGAACTCGTGTATGCGCTCAAGCAGATTCTGAAAGAGTGATCGGTCTCAGCCCCGACCCCGTGGTGTCATGGCCCGCCACAGCGGGCCATCCAGGTGGGAAGGAGATTCGGTCGAGCCGCGAAGGGTAGATTCATCCGCGCGCTGACGCGCGCGAGCTGGATGGCCCTGTCGAGCAGGGCCATGGCACGTTTAAGTGGGCGGAGCGCCGCTCTGTATTAGGGGCCCTCGGCGGTCTAAGATTCGGCCATGAGCATTTCTGCAAGTCTTCCATCCGGCAGCCGCTTCGACGCGTGGCGAATTTATTTCCGGCCCAAAGTCGTGACCATGCTGTTGCTCGGCTTTTCCTCCGGGCTACCGTTCATGCTGGTGGGCAACACGCTGTCGTACTGGCTGCGCGATGCGGGCATTAGCCTGACCACCATCGGCTTTCTCTCCTGGGTCGGGCTTGCCTATTCGCTCAAGCCCTTTTGGGCGCCGATTGTCGACCGCGTGGATGCACCTTTGTTCGGGCGGCTGGGCCGGCGGCGCGGCTGGATCATGGCGGCGCAATTCGCGGTGGGCTTGGGCCTTTTGGGGATGGCGGTGATCGGGCCGGAGGGCGGGCTTGTGGCGCTTGCCGCCTGCGCGCTGCTTGCCGCCTTTGCCTCCTCGACGCAGGACATTGTCATCGACGCCTGGCGGATCGAAATCGCCCGCGACGGCAATGAGCTGGGTCTATTGTCGTCCGTCGCCACGCTCGGCTATCGCGCCGCCCTTCTTGTGGCCGACGCGCTTATTCTTGTTTCCGCCAACCATCTGGGGTGGGGTGTTTCGTACGGCATCATGGCCGCGCTGATGGGCGTGGGCGTATTCGCGACCTTCAGCGCGGAAGAGCCTAAACAGACCGATGCGGCGATGCACGCCAAGGACAAGCAGCTGCCGCTGTGGACCGTGCGCGGCTTCGGCGATGCCGTCATCGGGCCGTTCGTAACATTCTTCCAGACCCACAAATGGCTCGCGCTGCTGATGCTGGCCGTCATCAGCCTGTATCAAATCCCGAACTATGTTTCGGGTCCCATGGCGAACACCTTCTATGTCGATGCCGGCCTATCGAAGGATGCGGTTGGCGGCATTCGCGCTTCCGTCGGCTTGGGCGCCTCGCTTCTGGGCATTGCGGCGGGCGGCATCAGCGCCGCGCGCTTCGGCTACATGCGCACTCTTATCGCCGGCATTCTGCTCGAAGCGATTGCCGTGCTGGCCTACATCCCCATCGCCTATTCCCATGGGGACCTGACGATCTTTGCCGCCATGATGGCGGTGGACAGTTTCGGCCTGAGTTTCGCGGGGGTGGCGCTGATGACCTATATGTCGAGTCTCACCAGCCTTGGCTACACCGCGACTCAATACGCCCTGCTCTCTTCGGCCTATTCCTACCTCGGAAAAATACTCAAAGGCTTTTCCGGCCAGACCGTGGATGCCCTGAGTTCCGGGCGCAACCTGATGGATGCCTACGCTCTTTTCTTCGTGGGTTCGGCGGCTATCGGCTTGCCGGCGTTGGTCCTTTGCCTGTTTCTTGCGCAGGTCCATAGGAGACGCGACCGGGCTGCCCGGCTCACCTAAGGAACAACGTTAAAAGGTTTTAAGGCCGTACCAGGAAAGTGACTGGGCTGGTCTTTTGCCGTCGTGGTAAAGTACCATTCGTCAGGGGTGGTAGGGGAAACAAGAAAACACTCCGAAGGCGATTTGCACGCGAGCCGCGCGGCAAGCTTTCGATTTTCCTCACCCTGTTGGAGATTGCGATGGGTCCCGCACGTCGGGTGAGATTTCGCTTTGGCATGGTTGGCCGCAGGTGGGGATTTGCGCGCCGCCGCCCGCAATTCGGACGCCGACCGGTTGCCGCCGCGGCGCTGCCGCAGGAAACCGTGCAGGCGCTTGTGACGACGCACGAGCAGGCGGCTCCCGCTCCAGCCGAACACACATGGCCGGTTCTTTCTGCATTCGGATCCCTCGAAGTTCGCATTGCCGAAACAGAAGCTGAAATCGAAGCGGCCCAGCGGCTGCGTTATCGCGTCTTCTATGAAGAGATGTCGGCGATTCCGACGCCGCAAATGCGCGACGAGCGGCGCGACTTCGATCGCTACGACGAATTCTGCGATCATATGCTGGTGGTCGATCGCAGCGTGCAAGACGCCAATGGAGAGCCCGCGGTGGTGGGCACCTATCGCTTGCTGCGTGGTGAAGTGGCGGCCTGCCATGGTGGGTACTACACGTCGTCCGAATATGATTTGACGCCGATGCTCAAAGGCAATCCGCCCGGCACGCGCTATTTGGAGCTTGGCCGCTCTTGCGTGCTGAAAAGCTATCGCGCGAAGTCCACGACGATGCAGCTTTTGTGGAAGGGCATCGTCGTTTACCTGAACCGCTACGCTATCGATGTGATGTTCGGCTGCGGTTCGCTGCCGGGTACCGATCCCGAAGCGCTGAAATTGCCGCTCTCCTATCTGCACCATTTTCATCAGGCGCCCGAGGGTCTGCACGTTTGCGCGCGCCCCGAGCTGTACGTCCCGATGAATCTCATGGCGAAGGATGAGATCGATCCCAAGGAGGCGGTGCGCAAGCTGCCGCCCCTGATAAAAGGTTATTTGCGCGCGGGATGTTTCATCGGCGATGGCGCGGTGGTGGATCGGCAATTCGGCACAACCGACGTGCTGATTTATTTCCCGGTAGCGCATATCGACCGGCGATTTGTTACCAAATTCGGCCGCACCAGTTAACGCCACCGGATGTTCGCGATAGCCGGGCGCAGGGCGGCCTGAATGCGCGTTCTTGCAACACGCCTTGCCGCTATCCAAGCCGCATCGGGGCTTCTCGGCGGGGCCTATCTGCCGTTCTTCTCGCCGTTCCTGGCAAGCCGCGGACTTAGCGCCGCGACCATCGGGCTGCTGCTGGCGTCATCGACGTTTCTGCGAATCATGATTGCGCCGATAGCGGGGATTGTTGCCGATGCCCGCGGCGACCGGCGCTCCGTCATGCTCGCTTTTCTCGCTCCCGCCTTTGCCGCATTTGCCATTCTTGCCTTCGTGCACGACGCCACCGCCGTTGTTGCTGCTGCCATTGCCGCGCTGGTTCTGTGGGCCGCGACGTCTCCGCTGCTGGAAAGCGCAACGTTGCGCGCGGCCGAACAATCGGGAACACCCTACGGGCGGATGCGCGTGTGGTTGTCCATCGCGTTCGTTGCCGGCAATGTTTGTTCCGGGCTCGCGGCCGCGCAGTTCGGCTTGGGTGTGATCGGGCTCTGGCTCACCATCGCCGCAGGGGGGCAACTTGCCGCCACCCTGTTTCTTCCCGAAGAATCGAAACGGAAGGCGGGTTCGTCCGGATTACATTTTCGTTCCACAATTGCCGAAGCACGCGAGCTTCTGGGTCATCCGGTCTTTCTGGCATTCCTAACGGTATGCAGCCTGATTCAGGGCTCGCATGTCGTCTACTACACCTATGCGGGATTGCTGTGGCGCACCGCGGGAATGAGTCCGGCGCTGATTGGCTTGATCTGGCCCATCGGTGTGCTCGCCGAAATCCTGCTGTTCGTGTTTTCCGGGCGCGTGGTGCGGCGCATCGATCCGGTGACATTAATGCTCGCCGGCGCTGTGGCCTGTGCCGTCCGCTGGACGCTGATGGCGTTCGCGCCAACGCTGCCGCTGCTGCTGTTCGCGCAATTGCTGCATGGACTTACCTTTGCCGTGCCGCATCTCGGCGCGATGTACTTTATCCTGCGCGCCACGCCGCCGCGTCTGTCGGCGACAGCGCAGAGCCTTTACTCCGTCTCCATCGGCTTGGCGTCGAGCGTCGCCTTGCTTCCGGCGGGACGCCTATACGCGGCATGGGGCAGCAACATCTTTTTCCTCATGACCGGAATGGCGGTGGTTGCGGGTCTGCTGTCCTTCGCGCTCGCCGCCCGCTGGCACGGCGGCCGCCTGACAGAAGCGACTGCGGGATAGATTCAGGAAAAAGGGGAACCACAAAGATCACGAAGGAGACACGAAGGACACCAAGTTGACGTTTTGGCGCGCAAAGCGCGCGATTCTTCCTTCGTGAACTTTGTGTCTCCTTCGTGTCCTTTGTGGTTCCCCTTCTTCTTTAGCCCGGAGATCTAACGGGCGAGGGATTTGCTTCGTCCGGCAAATGTGAACCAGCCGACGCCGCCGATCACCAGCAGCGTGCCCGTCACTTCCATGACGGACATGCGTTCGCCCAGGATTATCGCGGCAAGAATGATCGTCGAAACGGGACTGAGAACGCCGATCGTCGCATTGGCCGACGCAGAGATGCGGTGCAGTGCGGCGCTCATGAAAAACGTCGGCAGCACGGTCGCTCCGACCGCGACCAGGACGGAATAGAACAACAGCTGTCCGGTGACGAGAAGCTGACTGGCGCTATGCCCGGACAGAAAAAATTCGATAAACGCGGCGATCGAAGCACCCGTCATGCCGATGCAGGTAAACATCTTCGGGCCCATGTCATCGATCGCCGTTTTCGCCAGCAATTGATAGAGCGCAAAGGTGATCGCCGCGATCAGAACCCAGCCTGCCCCGATAGCGACGTTGTGGCCTTCCAGTGTGAAATTCTCACCGAAAATCAGCGTCAACCCGGCATAGCTGATAGCCAGCGCGATTAGGGCGCGCTTAGTCACCGGCTGCCGGAAAAACAGCGCGCCGAAAATAACGACGAACATCGGGTAGGTCAGCAATATCAGCCGCTCGAATTGTGCCGTTATGTATTGCAGGCCCAGAAAATCGGTGTAGCTCGCCACCCACATGCCGAGCGCGCCGATGAGCATGGCGCGCACGGTTGCGCGCGCAGATGGCAGTGCCGCCAGCTTGTACCGCCGTCCCGCGACCGCATGAAAACCGATGCCCAGATAGAATGGCAGCGAGAATCCCATGCGCAGTGCCAGCAGCGTTTCGGGATCGACCGACAATCCGTAAGCCAGCTTTACGATGATGGCTTTGATGGAAAACAAAATGGCCCCGGTCGCCGCCAGCAGATAGCCCACCGAATCGGATTTGCGTATCGCCGGAGCAGCCGCAACCGCTTCGGCATCGATAGGGCGCATGGCGTCGCTCATTTCGCGCCGCGGGGATGGGCCGCCTCATAGACCGCGAGCAAATGCGCCCCTTCCACCTCGGTATACTTTTGCGTGGTCGACAGGGACGCATGGCCGAGAAGCTCTTGGACGGCACGCAAATCGCCGCCGTTTTTGAGCAGATGCGTGGCGAAGGAATGGCGCAGCGCGTGCGGTGTCGCCGTCGGCGAAAGTCCCAGGCGGCCGCGCATACGCTGCATCAGCGCTTGCGCCTCCCGCGGGCTCATCGGTTTGCCGCGGCGGGAAAGGAACAGCGGGGAGCTGCGTTCGCCGGCAAACGGGCAGATTCCCGCATAGGTGTCGACGGCTTCGCGCACGGCGGCAATTACCGGCACGGATCGTTCCTTGCTGCCTTTGCCCAGGATCGTCAGCGTCTCCCCGAGCGGTGCATCGCCCCGCTTCAGGCTTAGGGCTTCAGAGATACGCAAGCCGGTGCCGTACAGAAGCGTAATCAGCGCCGCATTGCGGGCGGCGATCCAGGGTTCGTCATCTTCACCGGCATCCACGATGGCGCGGGCCGCATCGATTTCGCTGAGAGGCCGCGGCAAGGTGCGCGGCAATTTGGGGCTGTGTACCGCCCGCAAGGCCGCGCCGTCGGCAAGGTTTTCCCGTTCGAGATAGCGGTAAAAGGAACGCACCGCCGCCAGTGCCCGCTGAATGCCGCGCGCGCCGAGGCCCTCCGCGCGGCGGGCGGTCAGATGCGCCCGAATGTCGGCTGGTCGAAGGTCGCGCAGCACACGCAGCGAAATCGTGCCGCCGACGTGAAAGGTGAGAAAGCCCAGAAAGCGATAAACGTCATCGCCATAGGCGCGCAGCGTGTGCGGGCTGACGCGGCGTTCATGCGCCAAATGCGCCAGCCATTCCCGCGTCAGGTCCGAAACACTATCTGTCATTGCTCATTACAGGGATCGGGCGCTAAGCCTCATGGTCGCACCCGGCCATGTCTCCGCGCGCGAAACTAACCCGTAAACCTCTTCTCTGCATGAAGGCAATCGGCGTGCCGCTTGAAGCAACATCACTCCCGGCGTCCGAGTCCCCGCCGCGGGCGGCCGTGTTGCTGCCGCTGCCCTTGCCGCAGGCCTATGACTACGCCCTGCCCGAAGGCGTGGCGCCCAAACGCGGGATGCTGGTTCGCGCGCCGTTGGGGCCACGCCAGGTGACCGGCGTTGTCTGGGGCAAGGCGGATGCCTCGATTCCCGCGGAAAAGCTGAAACAGGCCGAGCCGCTTGCCGATTTTCGGCTGCCCGCGCCCCTGTGCGACTTCATCGATTGGGTTGCGCGTTACACGATCTCCTCACCAGGCGCCGTTCTGGCCCAGGCTTTGCGCGTGCCGGCGGCGTTTGAACCGGAACTGGGCCGCCGGGCACTGATGATCGGCGATGCCGCGCCGGAGCGGGTGACGCCCACGCGCGAACGGGTGCTGAAGCTGATGGCCGACGGTTTGGCGCGGTTGCCGTCGGACGCCGCGCGGGAATCGGGAGTCACCCCAAGCGTGGTGCGGGCGCTGGTCGACGCGGGCGCGCTGCGATGGACGATGCTGCCGGAATTCGCCCCCTGTCCCGAACCCGATTACGCCTTCGATGCGGTGAAGCTCAGCCCGGACCAGTTGCGCGCCGCCGAGCATTTGCGCGATGCCGTGAAGAAGCGGGAATTCTCCGTGGCGCTACTGGATGGCGTGACGGGCTCGGGGAAAACGGAAGCCTATTTCGAAGCCGCCGCGGAAGCATTGGCCGAAGGCAGGCAGGCGCTGATCCTGCTCCCCGAAATTGCGCTGACGGTGCAATTCCTCGATCGCTTTGCGGCGCGGTTCGGCTGCCGCCCCGTCGAATGGCACTCCGATCTATCCATGCGCGAGCGCAAGCGCAGCTATCGCGCGGTGATGAGCGGCGAAGCGCGTGTTGTCGTCGGGGCGCGCTCGGCGCTGTTTCTGCCGTTCGCGAAGCTCGGGCTGATCATCGTCGATGAAGAGCACGAGCACGCCTACAAGCAGGAAGAAGGGGTCATCTATCACGCCCGCGATATGGCGGTGGTGCGGGCGCGGCTGGAAAATTGTCCCATCGTTCTGGCCTCCGCAACGCCATCGCTGGAAACCTATGTCAACGCAAAGAGTGGCCGCTATGACTGGCTGAAGCTGGCGCGCCGTTATGGCGTCGCGGAAATGCCGCAAGTGCGGCTGGTCGATATGCGCAGCGAACATGGCGAGCCGGGGCAGTTCTTGTCGCCAGCGTTGCGCAGCGCCTTGGAGACCACGTTGCAGGCCGGCGAACAGGCACTGCTGTTTCTCAATCGCCGCGGTTACGCGCCGCTGACCCTGTGTACGCAGTGCGGACGCAAGGAGACGTGCCGCAATTGCTCCGCCTGGATGGTGGAGCATCGCTACCGCAAACGGCTGGTGTGCCATCATTGCGGATACGAAACTCCGGTGCCGGAAAAATGTCCGCAATGCGCCGCGATGCATTCCTATATCGCCTGCGGGCCGGGTGTGGAGCGTGTGGAGGAAGAATTCCGCGCCGCGTTTCCGGACGCGCGCGTGGCAATAGCGTCCAGCGATACGCTGCTCGGGCCGGCGCAAACGCAAGCGGTCATCCGTGCATTCGCGGCGGGCGAAATCGACGTGATAATCGGTACACAGATTGTTGCCAAGGGGCACCATTTCCCCCGGCTGACGCTTGCCGGAATCGTCGATGCCGATCTGGGTGGCGGCGCGGGCGATCCGCGCGCGGGCGAGCGGAGCTTTCAATTGCTGCATCAGGTGTCGGGCCGTGCGGGCCGCGCCGAAAAGCCCGGCCTTGTGCTGATTCAAACGCGCAACCCGGAAGACCCTGTCATGCAGGCGCTCGCCAGCAATGCGCGCGACGATTTTCTGGAAGAAGAAATCCGCCAGCGCGAACGCAGCGGCATTCCCCCCTTCGGGCGGTTGGCATCGTTGATCTTGTCGGGCACGGACGCAGACCGTGTGCGCGCGGTGGGACGGGAGTTGGCGATCCTGGCGCCCAAAGCACGCGGGGTCGCTGTGTGGGGTCCGGCGCCGGCGTTCTATCAGATGCTGCGTGGCCGCACGCGCGAACGGTTGTTGGTGCAGGCGGAAAAAACAGTCGACATCCAATCCTACGTGCGCACCTGGCTGGCAGACGCAAAAATCCCGTCCTCCGTCCGCCTAGCCATCGACATCGACCCGATCAGCTTTTTTTAAGCCTGACGGACATCCGTCTTTACGAAATCGTCCCCGATATAGAGGAGTGGCGCATCGAGCGACTTGGCGGCTGCATATGAAAAGCAGTCACCTAGGTTGAGCCGGGCCGCGTGTCTTCCTTTGCCGAAACGCAGGAATGCCTTCACCGCCCATTGCGCCTGCGCGACGTCGGTGTTCTCCACGCTTACCGCATGTTGTTCAATGAAGTCTTCAAGAAGTGAGGTCGGATCCGCAAAGCTTCTCGCCAAGGCCATGACGGTTTCGACGTACGACATCGGCGAAATGCGAATATCGTCTTGTTCAACCACACGCCTGAGCAGCAATTCGTAACCGGGTTCTTTCGCCAGCATGGCCACTACGACCGAGGCATCGAGAACCATCACTTGGGGAGCCCATAGTCGTCGTAGAGCTCATCAAGAAGCTCTTGCCCAGTGCGCTTGTCATTCGGATCAAGTTTTTGAGCTTGCAACCTTCCTTGCAGCTCATGAAGAGCTGCAAGGTGCTCCTCGAATGTTTTTGGACGCTTAGCCGAAATGAGCTGATTCAGCTTCTGCAGCACGGCGGATTCGACCGCGTCGGTCAGGCTTTGCCCAGTAAGGGCTGCCAACTCACGAATAGCCGCCTCGGTGGACGGCTTTTTGATGTTCAGGCCCATTTCTACCTTCCTTGGTAGACTTCTACCACAGGAAGGTAGATCGCCCAAGCGGGCTAGGTTTTACTGAAAATCCCGGACGTCGGTGAGGTGGCCGGCGATGGCGGCGGCGGCGGCCATGGCGGGGCTCATCAGATGGGTGCGGCCGCCGCGGCCCTGACGGCCCTCGAAGTTGCGGTTCGAGGTCGAGGCGCAGCGTTCGCCGGGCTCCAGACGGTCGGCGTTCATAGCAAGGCACATGGAGCATCCCGCTTCGCGCCATTCAAATCCGGCCTTCAGGAAGATTTCATCCAGACCTTCCTGCTCCGCCTGTTCTTTCACCAGGCCAGAGCCGGGGACCACCATGGCGCCGACATGCGCGGCCACGCGGCGTCCTTGCGCAAGCTCGTGCTGCACGATCTTTGCGGCTTCGCGCAGATCCTCGATGCGGCCATTGGTGCACGAACCGATGAAGGCGCGGTCGATTTTGACTTCGCGCAGCGGCGTGCCGGGCTTCAAATCCATATAGGCCAGCGCGCGCAACATGCCTTCGCGTTTGCCGGCATCGCTTTCGGCGGCCGGATCGGGCACGCGGCCGGTGATGGGCAGCGATTGCTCCGGGCTTGTACCCCAGGTCACCATCGGAACGATCTCGCTCGCGTCGATATTGATTTCGGTGTCGAACTTCGCGCCCTCATCCGATTTCAGCGTGCGCCAATAATTCACGGCCATTTCCCACGCACCGGCTTTCGGAGCGCGCGCGCGGCCTTTGACATATTCGAAGGTGGTCTCGTCCGCGGCGATCAAGCCGGCGCGGGCGCCGCCTTCGATCGACATGTTGCAGACGGTCATGCGGCCTTCCATCGACAGCGAACGTATCGCGTCGCCCGCATATTCGATGACATAGCCCGTACCGCCGGCCGTACCGATTTTGCCGATGATCGCAAGGATGATGTCCTTCGCCGTCACCCCGATGGGCAGCTTGCCGTTGACGCTGATCCGCATGTTCTTGGAACGCGTCGCCGGCAAGGTCTGCGTCGCCAGCACGTGCTCGACTTCCGAGGTGCCGATGCCGAAGGCGAGCGAGCCGAACGCGCCGTGCGTGGCCGTATGCGAGTCGCCGCAGACGATGGTCAGGCCCGGCAAGGTCCAGCCCTGCTCGGGTCCGATGATGTGAACGATGCCCTGGCGGATATCGTTCATGCCGAAATATTCGATCCCGAATTGCCGCGCGTTGCTTTCCAGCGTCGCGATGCTGTTGGCCGATTCCGGGTCGGTAATGCCCTTGTTGCGGTCCTTGGTCGGCACGTTGTGGTCGGCGACCGCTAGCGCCAGTTCTGGGCGACGGGCTTTGCGTCCGGTTTCGCGCAAACCCTCGAAGGCCTGGGCGCTGGTGACTTCGTGCACAAGGTGGCGGTCGATATAGATCACGCTCGACTCGCCCGGTGCTTCATGCACCAGATGGCTGTCCCAGAGTTTGTCGTACAGAGTCCTTGGCGCGCCGCTGCTCATGGCTTTTTCCTGAAAAGATGCAGAATGGGCGGTATGAACATGGAAAGCGGCCTGGGCTCAAGCCCCTTCCGCTCTCCGCCCTTCTAATGGCCGGAAAAATACAGCACGGCCATGATGATAATGATGGCGACAAACTGCGCCAGAACACGGATGCGCATCAGCCGGTTGGACCAATTGCGCGACGTCTCGCCTCCGACCCAAAGGGTGTAGAGTCCTGCCACGAGGATCAGCGCCACGACGACGACGGCCACCCCCACGAGAAATTTACCCGTCATGCCCGCAATCTTCTCCTTAAGCCCAAACGGCGCCTGGACTATAAGGGTCCAGTGATTTTCCAGGGAGCAGTCCCAGGAATGCCTCAATTGCTCATGCAACCAAAGCGCTGATCGCACGCTAGAGTGTTAAGGCGCTCACAGGGAGGATGCCATGCCCAAGACCGATTTAACCCCTTTGAATCGGCTCCGTTTGCTGCCTCTCCTGGGTTTGACGCTGCCCGCTCTGGTGTTCGCGGCAAGCTATGCGTTGGCGCAGGGCGCATTGCCCGCTCCGGCACAAGGCGCAGCCCCGGCGGCCCCGGCTGCCCCCGCCGCTCCCGCCGGAGGTGGCGACACTGCGGCGCGAGCCCGTGCGGCGGCGCTGGCCGCCAAAACCAATATCGACGTCACCGAGGCTTGGGCGCGCGCCAGCGGAAACGCCACCACCGCGTCGGTTTATTTCCACATTGTCAGCGTCAAAGAGCCGGACCGTCTGACCGGAATTGAAGTCCGCATGGCGGACAAGGTCGAGGTCAAGGACGAAATGGGCCGTTCCGCCGCCCTTCAACCCATCGACGTTCCAGCCGGCGGCACGCTGAACTTCGCGCCGGGTGGCCGTTCGTTTAATCTGGTTGGACTGAAAGCGCCGTTGAAGGAAGGCGATAGCTTCCTGATCACGCTCAAATTCGACAAAGCCGGCACATCCAGTACCCCGGTCAAAGTTCTGGGCACGGGGGCAAACGCCTATACGGCCGCATCCACGGCCCGCCGCGGCGACACCACGGCAGGCGTGACGCAACGCTAGAGCGTGATCCGATCAAAATGAATCGGGTCATGCTCTAGATTCCTTAGTTTGGCGCGCAATCTAACGACGAACCGGCGTCCACTTCGTCGGATTGCGCTATAAATCAGCTCGCGCCTTTCGGGCACCATGGCCCGCGCCGTTCGCCGTGATACGGCCGGGCCAGTCCGGCAGCGATCAGATCTGCGCCGACATTGCCCTTGGAGTCGGCCACCGTGGCCCGAACACGGCCTCCATATTTGTCATAGCCCACATGCGTCAGTGTGATGGGCCCGTGGTTCAGCCGGCGAACCAGATAGTCGCGGGCCAGCTCGGCAAGCCTGCGTTCTTCCGCGCAAGGACCTTCGGGCTCTGCCGCGTCGATGCCGTCAATGCGGACGCGGACGTTTATGGTTTGGCCCAGCCAAATGGCCGCCTCGACCTGGATCGTATCGCCGTCGATCACCCGTTCGACTTTGGCCGCGACGGGGCCTTCGAGCGTATCGGTGCGAAAAGGGCGGATTGGCGCGGGGGTGCCCGGCTCGTCGCAGCCCGCGAGCAGCAAAAGTGCGGAAAGAGACGGCACGCTCCAGATTCGACTATTAACCATGCTCAGAACGGCCAAGTTCCCCAATCGTTCTATAGAACAAAACTGGTACGGCTAAAAGTCGGAGGCGATGCCTTTGCGCTCCCAATCGCCATAGCGCGTCGGTTCGAGGCCGGAGGGACCGCTGATTTCCTTCGGCTTAGGCGGTGCGTTCTTCTCCGCTTCCGCAGCCAACCGGCGCCGCTCCTCGGCTTCGGCAAGCGCCCGCAACGCCGCTGGGGGCAGGTCTTTGCGAGCTGCGGATTCCGGGGGCGTCTGCTCCAAGTCGTCCGGCTTATCCTTAACCATCACAATCACCTTTTCCACGTCACGTCCGATCCCTACATAGAGGGCGTCCGCCGCCCACGGAAGGGCGGCGTGTTCGAGGGAGTTCGATGAACTATTTCCGTACCGGAATTTTGATGGCCGCGATGACCGGCCTGTTTCTCGCCATCGGCTTTCTGATCGGTGGTCAGGCCGGGATGATGATGGCGTTTCTGTTCGCGGCCGGCACCAATCTGTTCGCCTACTGGAATTCGGACAAGATGGTCCTTTCCATGTATGGCGCGCGCGAGGTCGATGATGCGTCCGCGCCGGACCTTGTGCATCTGGTGCGGATGCTTTCGCAAAACGCGCAGTTGCCGATGCCCAAAGTATTCATCGCGGAAAATCCGCAGCCGAACGCCTTTGCTACGGGGCGTGATCCCGAGCACGCCGCGGTTTGCGTGACGACGGGGATTTTGGAACGGCTGAGCCAGGAAGAACTTGCGGGCGTGTTGGCGCACGAGCTCTCGCATGTGAAAAACCGCGACACGCTCATTATGACCATCACCGCGACAATCGCCGGGGCCATTTCGATGCTCGCCAATATGGCGTTCTGGTTCGGTGGCGACCGCCGCAACAATCAGATGGGCGCGGTGGGAGGCATTCTGATCATGATCCTGGCGCCGATGGCTGCCGCGCTGGTGCAGATGGCGATCAGCCGCACGCGCGAATACGAAGCCGACCGCATGGGCGCAATAATCTCAGGCCGTCCATTGTGGCTGGCATCTGCCCTGAAACGCATTTCCTCGGCGGCGCATCAGGTGGAAAATCTCGACGCCCAGGCCAATCCGGCGACGGCGCATATGTTCATCATCAACCCGCTGCATGGAGGCAATCTGATGCATCTGTTCGCGACGCATCCTTCCACGGAAGAGCGCGTCGCGCGGTTGGAAGCGATGGCTGCTGAAATGGGCCAGGCCCCCGAACGCGGCCCGTGGAGTTGAGCGCCGCCGGGAACGCTCAGCCGGGGCTGCCGGCGCGCAAGGCGGCTCTTCAAATTCTCTCCGACGTGCTTCGCAAGAAGCGGCCGCTGGACGCTGCGATTGCCGACGCGCTGAGCAAAAGCAATTTGGCGCCGCGCGATGCGGGTTTTGCCCGCCTCATCGCAGCCACCTCGCTGCGCCGCTTCGGGCAATTGGAGGCGCTCATCCGCGTCTTCGTGCCCAAAGCGCCGCAACCGCATAAAGCAGGCCCAACGCTTGAGATATTGATCGCTGGGGCTTGCGAGCTTTTGTTCTTGAATGTTGCGCCCCACGCTGCGGTCGATGCCGCCAACCGGCTGGCGCAGACCGACTCCAAATCTGTCCACTTCAAGGCGCTGATCAACGCCGTGCTTCGCCGGGTTACGCGCGAGGGCGCGGCAGTTATTGCGTCACAAGACGAAGCCGTGCTGAACACGCCCGATTGGCTGTGGCCGCGCTGGGTAGAACATTATGGCCAAGAGACAGCTCGCGCCATTGCCACCGCGCATCTGCAAATTCCGCCGCTCGATTTAATGCTGAAAGCGGAAAATAATCCGTCCACGGATATTGAAGGCATGATGAGCCTTGCCCCCGGACGGCTTCGCCTGACCCAGGCCGGCCGTATCGAGGAACTGTCCGGATATAATGAAGGCGAATGGTGGATTCAGGATTTCGCCGCGACCTTGCCCGTGCGCCTGTTCGGCGATGTCGCGGGAAAACGTGTGATCGATCTGTGCGCCGCGCCCGGCGGAAAGTCCGCGCAACTTGCGGCGCAGGGCGCGTTTGTTACGGCGGTCGATGTCGCGTTCGAAAGGCTGGCGACGGTGCGCGAAAACCTTCAGCGCCTGAATCTGTCAGCCGAACTTGTCACCGGCGATGCGCGCGATTGGCGTCCCACTGAGCCTGCTCCGTTTGTTCTGTTGGATGCGCCCTGCATGGCGACGGGCACGATCCGGCGGCATCCCGACCTTCCGTGGTTGAAAAGCGCCGCCGACCTTCAGATTACCGAAACGCTGCAAGCCGAATTGCTGGACGCGGCGGCCGAAATGACCGCTCCATCGGGGACGCTCGTGTACGCCGTATGTTCGCTCGAACCCGAAGAAGGCGAGCAGCAGGTTGATGCTTTCCTTCGCCGCAACGCGGATTTCGCGCGTAATCCGGTCACAGCGACCGAGGTTTTCGATCCTGCCTTTGTGTCAGCCAAAGGCGATCTGACGACGCTACCTTGCTTCTGGGCCGAGAAAGGCGGGATGGACGGGTTCTATGCCGCGCGCCTGATACGTCACTCCAGCCGCCCAAGCGCATAAGCAATCGCCAGATAGATTTTGCCGGTATCGGCGGTCAGCAGCGTAGAGGCCAGAAAGCCGTCGCGGTCCCCTTCGCGGGCCCGCGTCAGCAGCGATTCGAACTCGGTCATGTAGCTGTCCGCCGCTTCGTGGAAGCGCGGATTTTCGCGGTAGAGATCGGTAATGCGGTTGATGGATTCCGGTCCGATCGAAGCGGCTAAGCGCCGGGCGAATACGCCGCGGTCGCCATCGAGATAGCGCCGCCACAACGCGGGATCCGACGTCTCGCCCGCCAGCTCCTCCAGATCGCCCGCCAGATCGGCGAGCGCCGTCTGCAGCGCGGAAAGCGCCGCCGCCGCGCCAGGCCGCAAGGTTGTTTTCGTACCGGCATCCGCTGCGGCCAGCACCGCCGACAAATCGTAATTGCCTTTCGCCTTCGCAGCCGCACGCTCTTGCTGCCGCCGCTTGGGCCCGGTGATGAAGCGCGCCAAGCCGCGCAAACCTTCCCCTGCCGTTTCCGGCTCTTCGGGTTGGGCCTCCGGCGCGCCGATGCGCGGCTCTGCGCCTCTCCGTATGCCGCTCCGGGATTGCAGCGTCGTAATGGCGCGCGCCGACACGTCCAGCACCTGGTCTGTTTCGGCCCGCAACGTCTCGCGTATGCGCTGCGCCTCCTGCTGCGCGACGCCGGGGAGCGCAATGATATGGCGGTGCGCTTCCTCTCCGGCGCGGGCCAGCATGGAACGCGCCTTCTCCGCTTCCTCCGCCAGATTGCCCGCCGCTGTCAGCAGCAATTGGCATTGCGCCATCGTCTCGCCCACATATTCGATGGCGCGCCGCTGTCCTGTGTCCGTGCTTTCGGCGAACAACGCCTTTGCGTTCGCGGCCGCTTCGCGCAGCGACTCCACCATGCGCCCGATCGCGGCAGAGGCTGCATCCGACATATCGGCGATGCGGTCCGCATCGGCGCCGAAGCCTGAGATCAACTGACTGGATCGCTGTGCCGTTTGCGCCATGGCGGCATCGATGCGCTGCAGGCCCTCTTCGGTGATCGCGTTGAGCTTCTGCACCTGGGCGCTCAATGTTGCGCCGCCAGTGACCATGGCCGCGTCCATCCGTTGCGTACCTGCATCGGCGATTTCGTCCAGACGCTTGGCCTGGCTTGCGAGGCCGTCGGCGGCTTTCTCGACCATCTCGCGTTGGGCGAGCATTTGCGCTTCGAACTGTTCGGCCTCGTCTTTCAGCCGCGCCAGCAACTCGCCCATGGCGACGCGCTGGCGCTCCTGCCGTGCGAGCACGAACTCCGCCCGCTGGGCAGCCGCTTCGCCTGCGCTTTCGATATCTTTGGCATGCCGGTCCAGTTCCAGTGCCACAGCTTGGGGGGCGCGTGCGGCGCGCTCGGCGGCATCGCGAAATTGCGTCACTTGCGTATCGAGTGTCTGGCCCGCCGCCTTCAATTCCCCGCCGGCGCTTTCGATGATCGCTTTCAACTGTGCAGTGCGCCCGGCCAGCATTTCGGCCGCGCGGGACGCAGTCTCATCGAGACGGGAGGCCAGCTCGTCGATTCCTTCACGCTCGGACTGAAGGCGCTGCGCGATGGTTTCAGCTTTGACGCCGGCGCGGGCGCTTGCTTCTTCCAATTGACCAACGCGCTCTTCCAGCACCGTTTCCAGCGCCCGGAACCGCTGCAACGCTCCATCGAGTCCGGCCGATAACGCATCGAGTTCGCGGCGCACGGCGCGCCCGACGCGCTGCGTGCTTTGCACCGCGCTGTCATCGGCTGTTATCAGCAGTTCCGAGACGTAAGCGAGCCGCCGCGCGGTATCGCCCAGCGTGCGTGCCCGCGCCAGAGCGAGGCCGGCAGCGATAAACAGAAGCGGCGGCAGGAAGGTCAGCGCCGCGGCAAAACCCAGCAGTTGCGGATCGAGGCGCGCGAAATCCTGCGCGCCGAAATATCCCGAGAGATAGGCGATAGCCGCCCCGACCCAGAAGGACCCCAGCACAATGGCGAAAACGATGGTGCCGGCGCCCTTGCGCGGCGCCTCATCGCGAACCGCTATGGCAGGCCCCTCGGCTGAGGGTTGCAGATGCAGAATTTCGCCCTTGCCGCCGGTGTCGGGCGTTGGAATGTCGAGCGTCGGCTCGCCGCCTTCACCAGAGATCTGGGTCCGTAAACTCGCCATGACCTGACCTTTGCGCTTACGCCGGTATAGTGGAATGGAAATGGGCGCCTAAAGGGTTAACCAGAAGGCGCTGTTGGTTTGTATCGTCCGCTCGACCACATTGGAAAGCCGTTCTATTACCTTACGCAACACAAAAGGGGTCGCCATGGCTGGAGCTGAACCATCGGCAAACGGCGATGAGCCGCTGACGGAAGCGCCGGGTGGCACACCCAATGCGGCGCAACGCGGCTATCTGGTGCGCGGGCTTGCACAGCCTGGAGGCAAGCTCCCGCTTTTCGACGAGCATGGGCAACACATGCATCCTGCGCTCGTTCGTGCCTGCATAACCCATGGCTGGGCGGAACCCTGGTTCGGCAATCCGATGAAACCCGATTGGCTGATTTGCAAGCTGACGGAAAAGGGACGGCTGGCTCTGTCGGATTAACGGGGTTTGAACGGCTCTGGGCGGAATCATGGGAGGTCACCTAATAGGAGCCGCTCGCATGCCCGGCGCCAAGCCCGTCGACCTTGCCCACCTCGATCGCTACACCGGCGGCGACAGCCGCATCAATTCGGAAATCCTGCAGCTCTTCGATGGGCAGTGCCGC
Source organism: Alphaproteobacteria bacterium (assembly GCA_947473475.1). Classification (GTDB taxonomy): domain Bacteria; phylum Pseudomonadota; class Alphaproteobacteria; order Micropepsales; family Micropepsaceae; genus CAIYRG01. The sequence continues at coordinate 90,122 of CANJBZ010000004.1, read as the reverse complement.
ACCATTCTTGCCGAGTTGGAGGAACTCGCCGGTTCCGACGCCAATAACAAGGCGTGGCAGGAGATCAGTCACCAGCTCAAGGGCGCGGCGCGCGGGATCGGGGCGTTCGACCTGGGAGAAGCGGCGGCCGATGCGGAAAAAACCAGCGCGGGCGCAGCCTATCAAATCCTCGAACGGCTAAAGCGTGACAGTGCCGCCGTGCATGTCTTCATCGAAGAGCTGCTGAAACACAGCGTGTGACGTTTTAGCTCCAGGGGCGGGACAAAAGGGGGAATTGCGAGCCCGGAAGTTTTTACATATAACGGCGCTAGATTTATTATTCACACACAAAAAGTATGTGAAATGACCGATGTAAGCGCAAATCCCGCGGCGAACGACGCGATTATCGATACCGATGTGGTGATTATCGGCGCAGGGCCGGTGGGGCTATTTGCCGTTTTCGAGCTCGGCCTGCTGGACCTTAAATGCCATTTGGTCGACATCCTGGATCGGCCCGGCGGCCAATGCACCGAGTTGTATCCCGAGAAACCGATCTACGACATTCCAGGTATTCCCATCGTCACGGGGCAGGAACTGACAGAGCGCCTTCTCGAACAGATCAAGCCGTTCAATGCGCAGTATCATTTCAGCGAAATGGCGAACGCGCTGGAAAAGCTTCCCGATGGGCGCTGGCAGCTCACGACCGATGCCGGAACCGTTTTGCGTGCGCCGGTGCTGGTCATTGCGGCCGGCGGCGGAAGCTTCGTTCCGAAACGGCCGCCTATTCCGGGCATTGAAGGATATGAAGGCAAGTCCGTCTTTTATGCCGTGCGAAAGATGGAGCAGTTTCGCGGCCGCGATGTGCTGATCGCTGGCGGCGGCGATTCCGCGCTCGATTGGACGTTGAATCTCGCGCCAATCGCCAAGCGGCTGACGCTAGTGCATCACCGCGACGGATTTCGCGCGGCGCAGCACAGCGTCAACCGCATGCGCGAGCTGGTGAGCGAAGGAAAAATCGAATTCCAAATCGCCAGCGTGAAGGCGCTGCACGGCGAGGATGGGACTCTGGAAGGCGTAACGCTTGCCGGCGCTGACAAGAAAGAATGGCGTCAGGAGGCAAACGCCTTCCTGCCGTTCTTCGGGCTGACCATCAAACTTGGACCGATTGCGGATTTCGGCCTGAATTTGCACGAGAACCTTATCCCGGTGGACACCGCGCGCTTTGAAAGCTCCACACCGGGCATTTTCGCCATCGGCGACATCAACACCTATGCGGGCAAGCTGAAGCTGATCCTGTCAGGCTTCCATGAAGCGGCGCTGATGGCGCAGGCGGCGTTCCGCATTTGCCGGCCGAACGAAAAGCTCCGTTTTCAATACACGACATCATCTTCTGCCTTGCAGAAGAAGCTGGGCGTGGCGTAAGGCGTCTGCTCATGAAAATCTTTGCACGCGACCGTAAAGGCGTCGAACACACCCTCGAAGGCAATGACGGCTGGACCGTCATGGAGGCGCTGCGCGATGCGGGCCTTCCCATTACCGCGGAATGCGGCGGCGCCTGCGCCTGCGCGACCTGCCATGTCTATGTCGAGGAAGGCTGGTTCGAGAAGCTGAACCCTGCCTCACCCGAAGAGCTGGACATGCTGGACATGGCGCTGGCCGTGGAGCCGAATTCGCGCCTGGCCTGCCAAATTCAGATCAACGCGAACACCGACGGCATCAAGGTCACCCTCGCCCCGGAATAGTCAGCGGATTTCGGTGAAGGTGTCGCAAGCCTTCGGATCGCCGGTAGAATAGCCCTGCTGGAGCCAATGCTGGCGCTGCGCTGCCGAGCCGTGCGTGAACGAGTCCGGCACGACACGTCCGCGCGTCTGCTTTTGCAGCGTGTCGTCGCCGACGGATGCAGCGGCGCGCAAGCCTTCGTCCAGATCGCCAGGTTCGAGCGCCACTTTGCCACCTGAAACTTCGCCCGCATGCGCGGCCCAAACCCCCGCAAAGCAATCGGCCTGAAGTTCGAGCGCGACGGAATACCGGTTGGCGCTGCGGCGGCTTCCGGCGCGGGCTTCGGCCTGCAGAACCTGTTCGCTGGCGCCGAGCAGGTTCTGCACGTGATGGCCGATTTCGTGCGCGATGACATAGGCTTGCGCGAAATCGCCCGGGGCATTGAACCGCGAAGACAGTTCCTGGAAGAACGTAAGGTCCAGATACACACGCGAATCCCTGGGGCAGTAGAACGGGCCCATCGCCGACTCCCCCGTTCCGCATTGCGTGCCGGTTGCCTGTTCGTAGAGCACCAGTGGATTGGGCGGCTGGTACGTCATGCCCATCTGACGGCATCCATGATGACGAGCGGGTCGATCCCGAAAAAGAAGTAGCCGATCAGCCCCAGCGCCGCCGCGCCGATCCCTCCGCCGGCAAGACCAACGCCGCCCATGCCGCGCCGGTCCCAGACCCCGCCGTACCGGTTGCCCTCTCCCCACCGCATGCGATTGCCTCCTTTAGGGCGGTAACGCTCCAGGGACGTTGCAGGCCAAGCTTCCCCAATAATGTTCCTCCTGTTATAATAAAAGTTAGAATAGGTGCGGCCTATGACTATTCCTTTGAAAATCACGCAAATCGGCAATTCCCTGGGCGTGATCCTGCCTAAGGAGATGTTGGCGGCGCTCAAGGTAAGCAAGGGCGACACGCTGATATGCTCGGAAACTCAGAATGGATACGAGCTTTCGCCCTATGATCCTGAGGTGTCCAAGCAACTGGATGCCGGGCGCGAATTCATGAAGGAATATCGCGATACGTTGCGTGCGTTGGCCAAATGAGCGAACCCATCTGGGTTTCGCGCCGCGTCATCGAGTTGCTCCATCAAGAAAGTCTCGCCGAGCACGGCGGGATGGAAGGGTTGCGCGACGCGGGCTTGCTCGCTTCCGCTATGAGCCGGGCGCGCAATCTCCATGCTTATGAGAACGTGACCGATCCTTTTCGGCTGGTGGCAGACTACGCATTCGGCATTGCGAGAAACCATCCCTTTGCCGATGGCAACAAACGCGCCGCCTTTATCGCCGCGGGTGTGTTCCTGCGCATCAACGGGATCGCGCTGAAGGCGGATAAGGCCGAAGCGGTACTTGTCGTTCTCGATCTGGCCTCAGGAGAACTCACGGAAGCGCAATTCGCGGAGTGGCTGCGAAAGAACGCCTGACGGCGACCGCTGTCATCCCGCCGTCATGACGAATCACTTATGCTGCTTCGGGGGTTGGCGGATGCGCCGGCTTCCGGTTATGTTTCATGCAGATGGCGTATTTCTTCGTTTTGACGGGAGATAGGACCTTCAGTACGGAAACACTGTCGTGCTAGCGGGCGCTCGTCTTCCCGGCAATTGCCCGGCTCTCGTGCTCAACGCGGATTACCGCCCGCTGAGCTATTTTCCGCTATCGCTGTGGTCCTGGCAGGACACCATCAAAGCCGTATTCCTGGACCGCGTGAATATCGTCGCGGAATACGAACGCACGGTTCACGCGGCCAACTTCCAAATGCGGCTACCGTCGGTCGTCTCGCTGAAGACCTATGTGAAGCCGACGCGAAATCCGGCCTTCACGCGATTCAATGTTTTCCTGCGCGATCGCTTCCAGTGCCAGTATTGCGGATCGAAAGACGATCTCACCTTCGATCATGTCATTCCGCGGTCGCGCGGCGGACGCACGACCTGGGACAATGTCGTGACCGCGTGCGCGGGCTGCAATTTGATGAAAGGCAGCATGCTTCCGCACCGCGCCGGCATGCATCCGCGCATTCCGCCGCATAAGCCCTCGGTCGCGGCCCTTCAGAATCATGGACGGATGTTTCCGCCCAACTATCTGCACGATTCGTGGACGGACTATCTCTATTGGGACATCGTCTTGGAGCCGTAATCGCGCGTCCAAGTTCCGGTCGCTCTCTCTTCGGCATTGCGCCACATGGCGTAAACCGGCGGCGCATCGGGGCGCGCTTTGATTTCGCGCGTCACAGCGAAACCGGCGCGTTGATAAAGGCCGAGATTTCGCGGATTGGAATTTTCCAGATAGGCGCCCGCGCCTGCCGCGTCCGCTCGAGCAAGCGTCTGCCGCAACAAATTGGAGCCGCGTCCCGCGCCTTGCATCCTGGGTGCAACGGCAATGAACGCCAGGTAGAAATACGGCACGTTCGGGTGCGCGTTCTCCATCGCTGCCGCCATCGAAGCGCCGCGCGGAAGCCGCGACACGCCCGTCAATCGCAACATGACCGGGAGCAAACGCAAATCTTCGGCCAGCCGCGATGGGCCGGGCGCTGCATAGGGTGGAATCCAGGCGGCGGCTGCGGCGCTGTCGCCGCTGATCCAGGTCTCGCCATGCGGAACGGTGCGGTGCTCCAGAATCCAAGCGAAGAACCGCTCAAGCGCGGCGTACCGCTTGCTGCCGGTGCGCGCCAGCCAGTCGAATACGGGATCGCGTGCAAACGCGGCTGTGAAGAGGCGTGCGATACGCGGGACGTCGGCTTGTGTCGCGCGCCGGATCGGCAACTGCGCGGCAGCGTTCATATGCGCTCCGACAGCGCAATGGCGACGCGGCACGACATGCGGATCGCCGCCGATAGCAGCGGATAGCCGGCCGCATCCTGTGCGCCGCGCTCAATCGCCGCGTCACGGTGCGCGCATTCGTCGGCGTGAAAATCCTGGATTGCCGATTTCAGCTCCGGCTCGCTGTTGCCCAGGCGCTCGATCTGCCTGGAATAATGTTCGTCGATCACGTCTTCGACCGCGACCGTACAGGCCATGGCCGCCTTTTCACCCATGAGGGCCGAGGCCGCGCCCAGCGCAAAGCCCGCAACACGCCAGAGCGGTTCGAGAGCGGTCGGCCGTACGCCACGGTCCTTAATCATGCGATCGAAGGCGTCGAAGTGCTCTTGTTCTTGCGCGGCCATGTGCCGGATCGCTTGCACGCCGGCGCTACCGCTGTGCGTGCGCGACAAGACCGCAAGCTGGCCTTCGTAAATGCGCAGAGCGCCGAACTCGCCGGCGTGGTCGACGCGGATCATGGCTTCCACATCCGGCGCGGCCAGCGGCTGCGTTCCGGGAAGAGCAGGACGCGGTCCTCGTGCGATGTTGCGTGCGGGAGCGTTCATGGGGTTCAGGCCTTGGCGCGGCGCAACATCGCCAGAGCGAACGCCGCCGCAGCCAGGGAGAACACCGCGTTGTAACCGGCGAGCGAAATCCCCAACAGCCGCCACTGCGCTTCGTCGCAACGAACGACCTTAAAGTCATCATCGCGCCCCGGCACATAGCCGACCCCGGTGCAGGCGTCGGGGCCGGGCCAGAACTTCCATTCCACGCCGGCGTGGAAGATGCCGATAGCGCCCGATACAGCGATGGCCGCGATAGCGAGGAGGGTTATCGTCCGGGCGGTCCCTGCGGGCAGTACGCGCGTAGAGAGCATCCAGCCGCCGATCAGCCCGACGATGATCGCCGCTCCATGGGGCCATCGTTGCCAGATGCACATCTCGCAAGGGACGAGTCCGCCCAGGTATTGTGAGCCCCATGCCCCCAGGAGCAACGCCAAACTGACGGCGCCCACAAACATAGCAGGCTTAACCGCGGCAGGGGCAGTGAGCGCCTCATCTTTGCTGACGGAAAGAGTCATCGAAGAATATTGGCCTTTCTCAAGGCCCTAGCCAAGAGCCTCGCGGAGGGAACAAATTTGGTGAATTTACGAACAGCGAATAAAAAACCGAACGGCGAACGGAGAACCTGCAGAGAACAAGCAAATTTCCCAGTGTTTTCAACTTTCTAAGAAACTTGGCTCAAATCCCACTTTATCCCTTGTTAGCGCCGCAGGGCACACGCTTAAATGCGAGGGCTGAGGCGGTCGCGACCGGGTTTTAGCAAGCGGTAGCCGCCAAAGCCACGCAACAACTTGGATGCGATCGTACGCGAGATCGGCTCGCGTTTCGCCGGGGACTTTGACCATGAACGCGCAGAAAAAGAATCGCGAAGAGTCATCCGCAAAACCTGCGCGGCGGGTCAAACGCGAATTGCTGAAGATCGACGGCAAGTCCGTTGAGATCATTCTTCGCACCAATCCCCGTGCGCGCCGCTTCATCGTGAAGGTCGATCCGGCGTCGGGCGAAGTGTCGGTGGTCTCACCCTCGTCACGCTCGTTCGATCGTGCGTTGGATTTCGCCCGGAAAGAAAAAGACTGGATCGCCGGACGTCTCGCCGATGTGCCCGAGCCGGTACAGCTCGAAGTCGGATCGGTCGTTATGTTCAGGGGCGTAGAATACGTCATCCGCATGGGCGAAGGCAAAGGCGCTCCGGTGTGGATCGACCGGGATGCGGCACGTCCAACGATCCGCGTCGGCGGGCGCCCGGAACATGCATCCCGCCGTCTGATCGATTGGCTGAAGCGTGAGGCGCGACGCCGGATCGACGAGCGCGTCGAGGAATACGCATCTCAGCTCGGTGTACGCCCCAAACGAATCACGATCCGCGATACGTCCAGCCGCTGGGGCTCGTGCTCTTCAGCGCGGAGTCTGTCGTTCTCGTGGCGGCTCGTGCTCGCACCGCCCGCTGTGCTCGATTACGTCGTTGCCCACGAAGTTGCGCATTTGCGCGAACTCAATCACAAGCCGCGCTTCTGGCGCCTGGTTGAATTGCTGGTGCCCGACATTGAAAGAAGCCAGGCGTGGCTCTCGGATCATGGCGCCATGCTGCACCGTTACGCCCCGCGCCAGCGGCCGCTGGTTGATTAAGCCGCGGCCAGGACGCGCGTGCTGAATATCGCGGCACCCACGCGCACATGCGTTGCGCCGAACCGGATCGCCATCTCGTAATCGTTGCTCATGCCCATGCTGAGCGACGTCAGGGCGGCTTCGCGGGCCAATTCGCGCAGCAGCGCGAAATGCAGCGCGGGTTCTTCTCCGGCGGGCGGAATGCACATCAGCCCAATCACCGGCAGGCGCAGTTCGTCACGGCAATGCGCAACAAAGGAAGCAGCGTCTTTCGGCGCGATCCCGGCCTTCTGTTCTTCTTCGCCGGTGTTGACCTCGACGAACAGGGGAATGCGCCGGCCGCTCTTGTCCATTTCGGCGCGTAACGCTTCGGCCAGACGGAGACGATCGAGCGTCTGAATGCAATCGAACAGCGCCAGCGCGTCGCGCACCTTGTTGGTTTGCAGCGGCCCGATCAAATGCAGCGCAACGTCCGGGAACTGTTCGCGCAACGGCGTCCATTTCGTCTTGGCTTCCTGCACGCGATTTTCGCCGAAACAGCGGTGACCCGCTTGCAAGACGGGCAGGATGCGTTCGGTGTCGTGACCTTTGCTCACCGCGATCAGCTGGACATCGGACGCCGGTGAAACCGAGGCTTCGCGCGCAGCTGCGATGCGGGCCAGAACGGCCTTGAGATTCTGAGCCGGATCGGCGGATATGGTGTCGAGGTCGGAGATCATGTGATGGCATCGGTGTTGAGCCGCGCGAAACTAGCAAGAGCAGCGCGCATGCTCAACGTGACCTATCCGCGCTTGCCGCCGATCATTCTGATGACCGATGAACGGCGGCTGCCCGATCCCATTGCAGCTATTTGTGCTCTGCCCAGGGGTGCGGCTGTTATTCTGCGCCACACGGATGCCGGCACGCGCGCGAATCTGGCCGCGCGTATTGTGCCCATCGCACAATCCCGTGGCCTTGTTCTGCTGATCGCGAACGATGCCGTGCTGGCGGCGCGCATGAGGTGTGATGGTATTCATTTTTCGGAAAGCCGCGTGCCGGAAGCGGCGCATTGGAAAGTGCGCCGTCCCTCGTGGCTTATCACCGCGGCCGCGCATTCGGCACGCGCGGTGGCTCGCGCGGCTGCCTGCGGGGTCGATGCGGTGCTGCTCTCCGCCCCCTTTGCAACACAGAGTCATATGGAACGGCCCGCGCTCGGCGCGGCGCGTTTCCGGCTGATCGCGCAATCGGCGGCGGCCCCGGTTTACGCTCTGGGCGGAATTCGCGCGCGGAACGTGAACGCCCTTGCCGGCACGCGTTTGGCCGGCATTGCCGCTATCGAGGCGCTGACACCGGATCAGAGTTCGTAGGTGAGGACGAGGAACGCGGCGTTCATGTCGATTTTTGGTGAGCCGTTGTAGAACACGCCTGAATTGCGCCGGTAATCGTACCACTGCCAGCCGCCGGTCAATTGAAGGTTCTGGTTGAGCCGGTATCCGCCGGAAGCCTGGAATCCCGTCACGTCGAGATTTGGCGTCCCTCTCGCTTCGCTCCATGAATATTCCAGTCCGGCAATCCACGATCCCCATTCCGCTGTGGTGGAAACGTGCGTCGAATGTGTTCCGCCATGCCCAAACGCCTGCGCCGGATCGAAGCCATACGCGTTGGTCTCGCGATAGCCCGCCCCTGCGGACAGTTTCACCTCTCCCAGCGTGTAGGCGGCCTGCGCACCGGCCGACCAATCGTACAGATCGTCGCCGCCGTTGGTCCCGTTCTTGAGGGAGCCTTCCGCCAGCGCCGCCGAAAAGCCGACGGCGACATCGGAAACATAGGTCGTATAATTGGCGGCGATTTCCCAGATGTTCTGTTGCTGGCCGGGATCGTTGGTGGGATTGCCTGTGAAAGGCAGCGGGGAGCGCACCATGTTCGGCGTGAAGGATACGCCGGCTTGCAGGCCGAACAGCCGCGGCGAAATATAAACCGCCTTCGCAAAATTCGATGTGCTTTGGACGGCGGTGACGGATTGAAAAACCTGTCCGAAATCCTCGCCCGTCGTGGGATCGCGAAAGAGCGAAATGTTCCGGTTTTCGAGCGTCACCTCTTCATTCGTGATCGGGCCTGAGAGCCCCAGCGTGTAACCGGCGCCATCCTGCTCGCCGATTTCAATCCGTCCAAATCCGGTTTGAAAAAAGAAGAAAAGCTTCTCGACGAAATCGCTGTCGTATTGGTCACCCGAGAATTTGTCGTGGTAAAGAAGGAAGTCCGCACCCGCGCCGACGATCAAGCCGGTATCGAAGATGCGTTGCGCGCGGACATTGGTGCGCGCTTCGGCGCTGCTGTTTTTATGATTGTAGGCGGGATAGGCCGGTCCGCCGGATTGGTGAACGTCGAATAGAGTGCCGGCTGCAAACCCGCCAAAGCCGCCCAGCTTGAACGAGACGTCGCCGATGCTCCATTCGGGCGGGTCCAGCGACAGCGAATCGAGCAATCCCGGCGATTCTTCCGCCGCACTTGCGCCGCGATTGGCCACGAGAATGGCCGCCGCTGTCGCCAAGAAGGCCGCGTGCAGGCGACCGGCCCAAATATGTTTCGCTCTAAATGTCATGTTGCCTGGCTTCGCTTGCTCACGCCTCAGACCTCCCGCACATTGCGAACTGAGGCCAAGGCAGTATAAAAAACCTCAAATGGGGCGAGGCGTGGGCCATCAAGAGATGGGGAAGTGTGAAATGCGTAAAGTTTTTCTCCTCGCTTGTGTCAGCTTTGTAACCATGAGCGGTTCGGCCATGGCGGCCGATTGCACCCGGGGCATGTTGTGGCCCTATGTGCGGGCTGCCGGTGATTGCCTGACGGATGCCGAAATTGCTGCCGGGCAAAAGGGCGCTTACAGCGGCCCGACCAACACAAATGTCGATGTGAGCGCCATCAAGCCTGCTCAGGCGCCCTCGCAAAGCGGCGCCCCCGCGCCGGTGGGAAGCGTCAGCCGTAGCGACGGAGCGCTGATTGAGACGTCTGTATTCGGAGCCGTGGCTCCTACGAAAGCCGTCGTCGAATGCCATAGGGGTATCCTTTGGCCGTTCCAGCGTGAGCCTGGCGACTGTCTGACGGCCGCTGAGAAGCGTTCGGGTCAGACGGGTTATTACGGTGGCGTCGCCGCCATCACGCAAGCCAGCGCAAATGTTGCGGGCCCCGGAGCCCCAGCCCCATCGGGGGCTGCTTCGCAGGAGGCCGCGCCGCAAACGGCGCCGGCGCCGCAGGCTGTGTCCTGCAGCAAGAGCTGGTTCTGGCCGTTTGTGAAGGAAGCGGGCGATTGCGCCAGCGCCGCCGGCAAAGCTGGCCCTGACCCTAAGTAACACATACGTTTGAAGGCTGGGCCCAAAGCCAATCGGCGCTTGGGCTTGGGGCGTTGCGCCGTCCGTGACGCCTCTTTATAAGCCGAAGCCAATTGGCTTCGGGGCTTGTGACCATGGCGGCAGCCGTCGGGCGCCGCTGGTTTAAAGAGTTCATAGGATCGATTAGATGCGGATTCTTATCCTCGCTGCCTGCGCTTGTGTTCTTGCGGCTTGCAGCTCCGACGGTTCCAGCGACATGGTGGCCGCCAGCACAGCGACCACAAGTACCAGCACCGGGTCGTGGTTCTGGCCGTTTGGCGGTGATGATGGCGAGACGGCGGTCGATATGCCGCAGCTCGGGGTCAACGCCTATCTCTGGCGGGCGACCCTCGACACCATCAACTTCATGCCTCTGGCTTCGGCCGATCCGGTGGGCGGCGTTGTCATCAGCGATTGGTATGCCGCGCCGGACAAGCCCGACGAGCATATGAAGGTGACCGTCTATATCCTGGACCGCCGTCTGCGGGCCGATGCCGTGAAAGTCAGCGTTTTCCGCCAGACGCGGAACGCCAATGGCTGGACGGACGCCGCGGTCAATCCGGACACAGGCATCAAGCTGGAAAACGCGATCCTTGCGCGTGCCCGCGAGCTTCGGCTCGCCGGCAACCCGTAAGAACAATACGCCAGGTCGCCTTAAACCCGCAGGCCGCCTTGGCGGAACAAGGCGTGGCCGGTAATTTGCTGCAGGCTGGGGAACGACGTGGCGCGCTATAACGCAAAAGAATCCGAAACGCGCTGGCAGGATGCGTGGAGCCGGCGTGGCGTTTTCGCCGCCGTCAACCAATCGGCGCTTCCCAAATGCTATATTCTGGAGATGTTCCCCTATCCGTCGGGGCGCATCCACATGGGTCACGTGCGCAACTACACGATGGGCGACGTGATCGCGCGCTTCAAGCGGGCGCAAGGCTTCAACGTGCTGCATCCCATGGGCTGGGATGCGTTCGGTTTGCCGGCGGAAAACGCGGCCCGCGAAAAGGGCGTGCATCCGCGCGAATGGACCTACGCCAACATTGCGGCGATGCGCGAGCAGCTCAAGAGCATGGGCTTGTCTATCGACTGGTCGCGCGAATTCGCCACCTGCGATCCCGAATATTACGCGCGGCAGCAACAGCTGTTCACCGATTTCTTCCGCATGGGCCTGGTCTATCGCGCGGAAGCCGATGTGAACTGGGATCCGGTCGATCACACGGTGCTGGCGAACGAACAGGTGATTGAAGGCCGCGGCTGGCGCTCGGGCGCGCTGGTGGAGCGGCGCAAGCTGTCGCAATGGTTCTTCAGGATCACGCAGTTTGCCGACGATCTTCTGGCGGGCCTCGATACGCTGGAGCGTTGGCCGGAGAAGGTCCGCATCATGCAGCGGAACTGGATCGGCCGTTCGGAAGGCATGCGGTTTTCGTTCGCGCTGAAGAATGCGCCGGCGGATTCGGTGGAGGTGTTCTCCACGCGGCCCGACACGCTGTTCGGCGCAAGCTTCGTGGCGCTCTCGCCCGATCATCCGTTGACGCAGCAATTGGCGGCGAAAGACGAAAAGCTCGCGGCCTTTGTCGCGGAGTGCCACCGAGGCGGCACCGCCGAAGAGACGATCGAGACCCAGGAGAAGATGGGTTACGACACCGGCATGCGCGCGGTGCATCCCTTCGATCCGAATTGGGAGCTGCCGGTTTATGTCGCCAATTTCGTGCTGATGGGCTACGGCACCGGCGCGATTTTCGGCTGCCCGGCGCACGATCAGCGCGACCTGGAATTCGCGCGCAAATATCGCCTGCCCGTGACGCCGGTGGTGGTGCCCGAAGGCGCCGACGCGAAAAGCTTCGCGGTCGATGATGAGGCCTATACGGGACCTGGGCGGCTCGCCAATTCGCGCTTTCTCGACGGCATGGAAGTAGAGGCCGCGAAATCCGATGTAGCGGGACGACTCGAAGCGGCGGGGCAAGGCCGCCGTGAGGTAAATTATCGCCTCCGCGACTGGCTGGTTTCGCGTCAGCGTTATTGGGGTTGTCCGATCCCGATCGTTCATTGCGACACGTGCGGCATGGTGCCGGTGCCGCCGGAAGAGTTGCCGGTGAAATTACCGGACGACGTTCGGTTCGATGTGCCGGGAAATCCGCTGGCGCTGCATCCGACCTGGAAGCACGTCAACTGCCCGGTGTGCGGCAAGCCTTCGCAGCGTGAGACCGACACGTTCGACACATTTGTGGATTCGTCCTGGTACTTCGTGCGCTTCACCGATGCGCACGCCGAAGAACCCATCAATAAAGCCGCCGCGAAATATTGGATGCCGGTCGATCAATATATCGGCGGCGTCGAGCATGCGGTGTTGCACCTGCTCTACGCGCGCTTTTTCACGCGCGCCTTGGCGAAAGCGGGTCACGTGACGGTGCAGGAACCGTTCGCCGGGCTGTTCACGCAAGGCATGGTCTGCCACGAGACATATCGCAACGAGGACGGCTCCTGGGTGGAGCCCGTCGATATCGAAAAGCGCGACGGCAAAGCCTATCGCCGCGGCACGGACATTCCCGTGGCGGTCGGATCGTCCGAGAAGATGTCGAAGTCGAAGAAAAACGTGATCGCGCCCGAAGCGATCATCGACACGTTCGGCGCCGATACGATCCGCTGGTTCATGCTCTCCGACTCGCCGCCGGAACGCGATATCGAATGGACGCAGGAAGGCGCGGAGGGCTGCTGGCGCTTCGTTCAGCGCATTCACCGGCAGGTTACGGAAGCGGGCGCCTTGCCGCCGCCGGGGACCAAACCGTCCGCCGAATGTAACGGTGCCGATCTGGAATTACGGCGCGCCACGCATCGCGCCATCGCCGCAGTGAGCGACGATCTCAGCGCCCTGCGCTTCAATCGCGCGGTGGCCCAGCTCTATACACTCTGCAACGCGCTTTCATCCGCCGGAACTGTAGATGGCGCGGTGAAGCGCGAGGCTTTGGAAACGCTTGTCCTGCTGATCGGCCCGATGATGCCGCATCTGGCGGAATCGTGCTGGGAATCGCTGGGCCATTCCACCTTGATTGCCGATGCCCATTGGCCGGTCGCCAATAAGCAACTCGTCAGAAGCGACACCGTCACCATTGCCGTGCAGGTGAACGGTAAGCGCCGCGGCGAAATCGAAATTGCGCGGGAGGCGGACGAGGAAACGGTCAAAGCCGCCGCGCTGGCCATCGAATCGGTTCAGCGTGCGCTGGAAGGCAAACCGCCGCGCCGCGTGATCGTGGTGCCGGGCCGCATCGTCAACGTGGTGGCGTGATGCGGGATCGCTCTTCGAAGCCAGTGATCCTCCCCTGCGAAGCGGGGGAGGGGGACCATGCGAAGCATGGTGGAGGGGGCCAATGCGAGCGCTGATCCTGCTGTTCAAGTACGCATACAATTCAGGGTTTATGGGCAGGGCGGCTGAAATTGAGCTGGCGGCGGCCCCCTCCACCGCTTCGGGGTCCTCCTCCCCCGTAAACGGGGGAGGAGCCATGATCGCGTGTACAATGGCCGTCGCGCTCTCGGGTTGTGGGTTTCATCCGCTTTATGGAAACGCGGGACTGAATGCGGGTGTCGGTTCGACGCTCGCGAATGTGTATGTCGAGCCGATTCCGGAACGTGTCGGCTATGAGCTGCGCAATGAATTGCTCGATTTGTTCAATGCTGGCGGCGGATCGAGCGATGCGGCCTATAAGCTCAGATTGTCGGTCAACGAAACCGAAGAAGCGGTGATTCTGCAGACCAACACGGCGATCACCCGCTACAATTACACACTGGCCGCGCATTACGATCTGATCCCGCGCGACAGCACAACGCCGGTGAAATCGGGCGATGTGACGGCGCTCTCGGCGTACAACGTCGCCGCCGCGCCGTTCCTGTATGCGACGGTGACCGCGGAGCGGGACGCAAAGAATCGCGCCGCGAACGATATCGCCGAACGCATTCGCACGCTGATCGCGGTTTATTTGCGCACCGCCAACGCAGCCCCGCGCTGACCCTCGATGGAAATTAAATCGCATCTTGCCGACCGCTTCGTGGCGAAGCCGCCGTCTTCCTTAATTGCCGCGCTTATCTATGGCCCGGATCAGGGCATGGTGCGCGAGCGGGCCACGGCGCTGGCCAAGACAATAGCGCCCGATCTGAACGATCCCTTCCGCGTGGCGGAGCTGGATGAATCATCCATCGATTCCGACCCCGCGCGCATTTGGGATGAAGCTGCGGCGTTGTCCATGATAGGCGGGCGGCGCGTCGTGCGCGTGCGCGGGGCCGGCAATGCGCTCGCCAAAGGGTTCGAGCAGTTTCTTGCCGATCCGAAAGGCGACGCGCTGATCGTCGTCGAAGCCGGAGAGCTTGCGAAGACGGCCGCCTTGCGCCGTGTTTTCGAGGAGGCCGAGAACGCAGCTGCCATCGCCTGTTATCCCGACAACGAACGCGGCCTCGAAGAGGTCGTGCGCAACGCGCTGAAGGCCTTTGGCCTGTCGATCGAACCTGACGCGCTCGATTACGCCGTCTCGCATCTGGGGTCGGACCGCGGCGTTACCCGGTCAGAGCTGGAAAAGCTGGCGCTATATGCCATGGGCGACAAGACCGTGACGATGGCGCATGTCAAAGCGGTCATGGGCGATGAATCCGAATTGCGGATGGACGAAACCTTCGATGCCGCCGGCGAAGGCGATTTCGGCGCTCTCGATCAATCGCTGTCGCGCCTGTGGGCGGCGGGGACATCGCCGGTAGGGGTCCTTCGGCAGGCCATGACGCATTTTCAGCGGCTGCTACTGGTGCGCGCCGAAATGGACGAGGGTGGCAATGCGGAAGGCGCGATGCGAAAGCTTCGCCCACCCGTGCATTTTGCCAGGGTCAACGCCTTCCGCGCGCAAGTCGGGCGCTGGACCTCGCCGAAGCTGGAAGAAGCGCTCACCTATCTTTATGAAGCGGAAGCCCTGGCGAAAACGACCGCGGTCCCTGCGGAAGCAGCAACCGGCCGCGCGCTGTTGAGCGCCGCCGCACTTGCCGGACGGAAATGATGCTGAAGGTTCGAGTTATACCCTGTCTGGATGTGAAAGACGGCCGCGTCGTCAAAGGCGTCAATTTCGTTTCGTTGCGTGACGCCGGCGATCCGGTGGAGCAAGCCGTCGTCTATGACGCGGCGGGCGCGGACGAATTGTGCTTCCTCGACATTACCGCGAGCCATGAGAAGCGGGGCATTCTACTGGATGTCGTGAAGCGTACCGCGTCGGTCTGTTTCATGCCGCTGACAGTTGGCGGCGGTGTCCGCACGGTGGACGATATTCGCGCATTGCTGCTGGCCGGCGCCGACAAGGTGTCGGTCAATACCGAGGCCGTGCGGCGTCCTGATTTCATCCGCGAGGGCGCCGAGAAATTCGGCAGCCAGTGCATCGTTGCGGCCATCGATGCCAAGCGCGTTGGAAGCCGCTTCGAGATATTCACCCATGGCGGGCGCAACGCGACCGGCATCGATGCGGTCGAACATGCCGTCAAGCTCACGCAATTTGGCGCGGGCGAGATTCTGCTGACGTCGATGGACAAAGACGGCACGAAAAGCGGCTACGATCTGGAGCTCACACGCGCGGTTTCCGACGCCGTCACGGTTCCGGTCATTGCCTCAGGCGGCGTCGGTTCGCTGGACGATCTGGTTGCCGGGGTGAAGGAAGGCCACGCCAACGCGGTACTCGCGGCGTCGATCTTTCATTTCGGCGAGACCACTGTGCGCGATGCGAAAATGCGCCTGGCCGGAGCTGGCCTCCCCGTTCGGCTTTGAAGCGTTCTTAGCGGCGGGCGGCCTGCGCCATGGCCGATGGCAGCACGGGGCGTTCGGCGGATTTGACGGCAGAGCGTAAAGGCGCTGCCGCGGGAGCCGTTTCGGCGGCATTGGCAGCCACGGCAATGCCCAAGAACTCAACGGCGATACCATCCCCGTGATGCCGCACAACCCGTCCGGCGCGGTGGCCGATCAGGATATGCTCGCCCACGGGCGGTTTCATTTCGGTGCGAACCGAAACGCCTATGATGGAGAGATCGAGAACTTCGCAGCGAATCTGCTCGCCCGTCGAACGCGTGTAATGCGTGAAGCTGCCGCCCGCCGCGTCGACGCGGTCGTAACGGCGCAGATCGGTTTCGCTGAGGAGATGCCGGTTCATTTCCAGCATCAATTGGTCGGCCAGTTTCTCGCGCTTTTGCAGCGAGCATGAAAACGTCATCACAAAGCCGCCGCGGCGGGCGCGGACAATCGGCCCTTCGAAGCGGCCAAGCGTTTCCAAATAGATGACGGCGCGGCCCTTCGGCTCCTCGCGCAGTTCGCAAAGGATGAACGCATCGCCCGGCGAAATGTCTTCGACCGTGCAAATCGTCTCTTCCTGAGTCGCGGGGATATAGAGCCGGCCCGGAATGGCCACAGTGACCCGGCGGAAGCGGCGGCGCTCTTTCAGCGCCCGCGCGATGACCTTCTGCCCAGCTTCGTTCGTCCGGCTTTCGTCGGAATTGTTCATCGGCTGGCGGTCCGGTTTTGCAAATCCAGCCACGAAACTATGGCCGAAAGGCTCAACAAACCGTTTACAGCAGAGGTCCCAGTCCCATCGGGGTTAAGCAATTGCCTAGAGCATGATCCGATCAAAAGGAATCGGATCATGCTCTAGATTCCTTAGTTTGGCGCGCAATCTAACGACGAACCGGGGTCCACTTCGTCGGATTGCGCTCTAGACCGCAGCGGCTTCCTGGAACCTTCGAAGCGGCGTATGGTTCTGAACCCGGAGGCCTTTATGCGAACACCGCTCGTTGCCGTTGCCGTTGCCAGCCTGAGTTTCGCGCTTGTGCCGGGTATGAGCTGGGCGCAAGCGCCTGCGGCCGGTGAACGAAGCCCCGCCCCGGCGACGACATTCAATGTCCGCAATTTGGATTTCGATCTCTGGTGCCAGCAGACCCAGCGTTATGCGATGGACCGCTGCGCCGCGCGCCGCCCCGAGGACCTGAAAGCCTTTGCAGACTATCGCGCGGCGATCGAACGGTACGAACTGGAATATCTCAAGCAGGCCGGCCGCGATCAGGACGTTCGTGCACGGATCAATCGCGATCCTAGCCAGACCGTTTCGGGTAGGCAGGATGGGCTACCGTAGGCTGGAGCGGGATTAAACCCGCTCCAGCACACCTTCTGCAATCGAGAATCCGAGAAACGTCCCCAACGGATCGCCGTCCATCTTAACAGGATCGCTTTCTTTGCCGCTGTGAGACGGGACCAGCCGCAAATGCGGCGCTTTGGGATGAGCACGCCAGCCGTCGGGAGAAGAGGGCGGGCGCGGCGTGTGGCTGAACGGCTCGTCTTCGTGGACCAGCTTGGAACCGACGAGACGCTCGAAATTGATGGGTTTTCCGCCCAGCGGTGAGACATCGCTCAGCACTTGGGCGACGCCAAGGAAGCGCTCCGGCCGGTCCGAGCCGAAGGTGATCGGCAGCAGTACGGTTTCTATCTCGACAACGCGGCAGTCATCGGTGGCCCCGATGGATGTGAGGCACAGTGGAAGCCGCATTTTCAGCGCCCGGCGCATCAGTTCATTGAGATGTTTGCGGCTGTCTGGGTCCCATGGCTGCAAGAAGTCGCGGCCACGCAACTCGCCGCCATAGCGTTCGCACAGCGTTGTGCCTGCAAGCCGGTAGGTGAAGCTGCCGCCGCGGCCGTCGAGAAGGAAGACGAACGGCAGCAGACGTTTCAGGGCTTTTGGATCGATATCGGCTTGGTCGGGCGTATCGCGCCCGTTGCGAATGCGGCTCCAATACCCGACGGCAAAATGACTGTTGCGGTGTTTCATGGATAAACGCCCGAATTCTTCATAAACCGCCGCGATACCGACCTGAACCAAAACGGGAAGCCGACGCGGTCTCGTATGATCCAACAGCGAAAACTGTGCCAACCGTGCGTGGTTAACACCCACAGCTTGCGCAGCGACAACGAAAGCAATCAGCTCCACGGACCGCGGCGGTGGCGTCCAAACAGGGGAAAGCTGGACAGCAGCGGCGTGAACGCCAGGCCGGCAGCGAAGCCTCCGACATGTGCCCACCATGCGGTCCCCGGACCGCCCGGTGTCGTGCCCACCAGGTTCAAAAGCTGCAGCGCGAACCAGAAGCCAACCACGTAGAAAGCGGAGATCTTTGTCGGATAGAGTAGGATTCCCAATGGGATGATGACGGTGACGCGGGCACGCGGGTAGATCAGCACATAGGCCGCGAGAACCCCGGAGATTGCCCCAGAGGCGCCCAGCATCGGCAGGTCGGACAGCGGATTGATAAGGCCTTCCGACAGGGCGGCGGCTATGCCGCACACCAGATAAAATACAACGAAGCGGGCATGTCCCATCGCGTCTTCGACGTTGTTCCCGAAAATCCAAAGGTAAAGCATGTTGCCGCCGAGATGCAGAAAGCCTCCGTGCAGGAACATGGACGTGACCAGGGTGAACCAAGACCAGGGAACGCCATAGAGCGTGGCGGTCACATCAGCGACGAAGAAGTTCCGCGGCACGAACGCGTAGGTAAGGACAGCCTCTTGGGTGCCCTCGCTCAAGCTAAGCTGCCAGAAAAACACGACAATGCACGCGGCAATCGTTCCCCACGTCACCAGCGGCGTTAACCGCGCCGGGTTTTCGTCTGAAATGGGAATCATGCCCTGGCTGCGCGGCCACCCTCCGGAAAGAGACGTTCGCACGCTGTCTTCATTTGACACATGGTCATGGCCTGAGCACTGAAGGCGCTTCGCGATTTCAGTGCAGAGCGAAAACCGCAAGCCGCGTGCGCAGAATCGCCAATGACCAGCTTTCGGGAAGCAAGACAACCCCGAGCAGCAAAAATCGGCACAGCCTAAACCGTTCAAAAGGTAGGAAACCTGCGCTCGCACTCTACTATGTGGCTGGAACGTTAGCCGCCGCCGGAATAGCGGAATTGGCTGTTGTACACCCGCCCGACATGATCGCGGCGCCGCTTCAGGCGGGCCGCTTCATCATAAAGACGCGCCCTGTGAGCCGCTTCGATCGCACGATCGAAATGATAACGGGCCTCTTCATATCGATTCTTTGCGCCGTGAAGACGCGCCTCATACATCGCGTCATAGGCAGCCTCAGCCAACGCTTCGAGCCGGACCATATCGACTCGCGCCGTGATGCCCGTCTCGTCTAAAATCCGGGCGGAAGGCTTCTCATCCTTGCGCTCAAGGATTTTAGTACGCCGCTTCTGCCACCAGTCCCGGATGGTCATCCGTATTCACTCCCCAAATCCCCCTGAGTAACTTCACTGTAAAACGAGATTTGGATGAAAACCAATACACGATCCACAGCGCCGCGAGCATTGCACAAGTTTGTTCGACGTGGCGAGGCTCCGACGCATCAGCAATGTTACGTAGAAGGCGTATTTGCGTTTCTGCCGAGTCTGACAGAACCGCCCTTTCACGTGTCACAGAAGCTCAAGCTACGATCCGGGTGGTGGAACCTTGGGGATGCCGGCAAGCGAGCGGATGGGGCTCGTCCTTGAACGGGCTCCTACGGGGCGAGGCGGCGGAAGATCACGAAGAATGCCTGCTCGCTCGGGCTCGCCCAGCGGAATAAGATGATTCGCCCATTTCATTTCCGGCCGGGCATCACAACTTCTACTCAGCGACCCGCAAGACGGCACCATGGCGTTTTTTCACGATCCCCGCGCTGCTCAGAGGCCATTTCTTAATGCGCCGGCGGAGGTTCTTTGGCTGATCGCGCTGCTGGTTGGGTTGCACGGGCTGCGTATCCTGCTGCCGGGCATGCTGTCTGACGATTTGCTTGAAGCCTATGCGTTAATTCCATCCCGCTACGCCGAAGCCGTCGGCCAAGGCCTTACCGCGCAAGGCATAATCGGCTTGGCCGTACCACTCGTCAGCTACATGCTTCTGCATGGCGATTTCACCCATGTGGGGCTTAACAGTTTGTGGCTGCTGGTTTTCGGCCCGATCGTCGCCGTCCGGCTGGGTAGGTGGCGGTTCCTGCTGTTTTTCGTGATGTGCGGCGTCGTGGCCGCTCTTGTTCACCTTGGATTTTATTGGGGTGCCCCAATGGCGGTGATCGGCGCGAGCGGAGGTGTTTCCGGGCTGATGGGCGCCGGGATGCGCGTTCTTTACGGCAGGATGTATGGGCCGGGGGCATTAGCCCCGGTGATGTCGCGGCCGATTGTGGCATTCTCCGCCGTCTGGATCGTGGCCAACGTCATTTCCGGTGTTCTGCGGATTGGCGTGAGCGATGACCTGACCTTGATCGCCTGGGTTGCTCACCTTGGCGGCTATTTCGCCGGTTTGTTGTTCATTGGAGCATTCGCACCACCATTGGTGGGAAAAAATATCGCGAGCAGCGGGGGCTAAAATGAGCGATCCGGTATCGGGACCAGACAATGGAGTGCCTCCGCCGATTGGCGGCGAAGCGGCGCCGCCCGGCGGTCCGGCGGAACCTGGCGGCGGCGGGCCACCACCACCACCACTCAGACCGCCTTATCCCTGGACCCGCTTGCTCTACGCGATTGGCTTCAGCTTTGTGGCGTGGGCCGTCTTTTGGCTGATTGTGGTTTTGCTCGCGCCGCTCCACTACATCACGCTGGCGATTACCGGCCGTCCGAACGAAGAGCTTCAGATGATGAGCCTGCGCGCGATTCATTATCTGAAAGAGTTGCTCGGTTTCATCACGGGGGCGCGGGATGAAAAGCCCTTTCCATTGGGACCTTTTCCCAAGGATTAGACTGCGTTCCCGGTCCTGAGATTTGGCTTAGTATGGTTTTGGCTGACACGATCTTGATTGGCGGCGGCGGGAAATTTCAGCCGTCTTTCCCTTGAAGCTCGGCCCGTGAAGGAAGGGACGTCTCGATGAAAACAGGTGTGGCGATTTTCGGCTTGCTGCTCGCGACATCCGCTTTGGGCATTGCCGCGGTGGAAACGATGCCGGGGTCCGCGCGCGCTGCTGCGGCTAAGGCGCCGCAATTCGGCCGCTGGGGCATCGACCTGGCCGCGATGGACCGTTCGGTTAAGCCCGGCGATGATTTCTTCCGCTACGTCAACGGCGCCTGGTACGACAAGGCTGTCATACCTTCGGACCGCACGAGCACCGGCTCCTTTCTCGATCTCGACATCCAAAGCGAAGATCGCGTGCGCGGTCTCATGGTGGAGCTGGAAGCGCGCAAAGCCAGCCTCTCGGCCGAGGAAAAGCGCGTCTACGACCTCTATCACAGCTATGCCGATGCGGCCCGCGTGGAGCAGCTAGGCTTGAAGGCCGTCGAGCCGGATCTGCAAAGGATCGCGGATCTGAAATCGCTGGATGATGTCGCCCGTGCCATGGCCTCGGTGCCCATGGGAACGCAGAGTCTTTTCCGCTCCGGCATTGGCATCGACGATAAGAATCCCGCCGCTTACACGGTGTTCCTCAATCAATCGGGCCTGGGTCTGCCGGACCGCGATTATTACCTGCTCGACGAGAAAGGCATTGTCGCGGCGCGCACCGCTTATCGCGCCTATATCGCCCAAATCCTGAGCCTTGGCGGCATTTCGGACGCGGACAAGAAAGCGCAAAGCATTTTCGATCTGGAAACGGAAATCGCCAAGCTGCACTGGTCGCGCGCCGAGCGGCGCAATGCCGACAAGGTCTACAACCCGACGACCGTCGCGGAGATGGAAAAGTCCTCGCCGCAATTCCCCTGGCGGACCTATTTGAGCGAGCTTGGAATCCCCGGCGCCAAAGAAGGCACGCGCCGTGTTGTCGTCGCCGAAAACACCGCCTTTCCGCAACTCGCGGCGGTGTTCGCGAAAACGCCTGTCGAGGTGTGGCGCGATTATCTGACGTTTCATTATCTGTCGGGTCACGCGGCCTATCTGCCGCAGCGTTTCGACGATGCGCGGTTCGCCTTCTTCGGCAAAGTCCTGGGCGGCCAAGCCGAACAACTGGCGCGCGACAAGCGGGCTGTGCGCTTTATCGGCGGCGTAATCGGCGAGGGCGTCGGCAAGCTTTACGTCGCGAAGTATTTTTCGCCCGTCGCCAGAGCCAAGGCGCAAGAACTCGTGCGCAATCTGCTCAGCGTCTACCGCCAGCGCATTCAGACGGCCGATTGGATGTCACCGGCGACGCGCCAGAAAGGGCTGGAGAAGGTCGACAGCTTCATTGTGAAGATCGGCTACCCCGATAAATGGCGCGACTATTCAAAGCTGCAAACCGATTCCAGCGATCTTTTGGGCAATGCCAAACGTGCCAGCGTGTTCGAGTGGAATCGCAAGCTGGTGCGGCTGGACGGTGCGGTCGACCGGGCCGAGTGGGGCATGTCGCCGCAAACGGTAAACGCCTATTACAATTCATCGCTGAACGAGATCGTCTTTCCGGCGGCGATTCTACAGCCACCCTTCTTCGATCCGAACGCGGACGATGCGGTCAATTACGGCGGCATCGGCGCGGTCATTGGCCACGAGATCAGCCACGGCTTCGACGATCAGGGCAGCAAATACGACGCCAAGGGCGTGCTGCAGAATTGGTGGACCGAAGACGACCGCAAGAATTTCGACGGCCGCACGACCTCCCTGTCCAACCAGTACAACAGCTACACCTCCGTCCAGGGTTTGCACGTCAACGGCCAGCTTACGCTAGGGGAAAATATCGCCGACCTCGCGGGACTGACCGTGGCGCAGGCCGCCTACCATCTGTCGCTAAAGGGCAAGCCTGCGCCGGTCCTGGATGGGTTCACGGGCGATCAGCGCCTTTTCCTGGGGTATGCCCAGGTGTGGCGGTACAAAGCGCATGAGGAAACGGCGCGGCAGCGGTTGCTGTCCGATCCGCACAGCCCGCCGGAATTCCGGGTGGATGGGCCCGTCCGCAACGTGGATGCCTGGTATCAGGCCTTTGACATCAAACCTGAGAACAAGCTCTATCTTGCGCCGGAGGTCCGGGTCCGTCTCTGGTGAGACACACAGGAATTTCAGAGGGCTTGTCCGGCAGGGGCACCATGACTCTTGCCTTGCTCGACGCGGCGCGTTAACGGTGACCTGTTCCCGAAGGGTGTCGCGGGCTCGCGAAACCCCAGGGCCGGGTAGGCGGTGCCCAAAGCCAGTCTTGCGGGCGCGGCTCGCGCCGACAGCGAGGACCCCGGTCCTCCCGGCGCCGCACGGGAAAGCGAAATCTGTTTCGGGTGGAGTTTAATGACGGAAGCCAGCAATCAACGCTTTAGGGTCGATACGCGCGCTATGGGCGGCAGTAATTGGAGCAAAATGGCGCTGAAAGGCGGCATCGCTATTCTCCTGCTCGTGGCAGGCGGTGTGATCGCTTTATTGGTCGAACGCACTGTTGGTGGCGGCGCTGCTGCGAACGAGGTTCGCATCACCACCTTCCAGGATTGGCGCGTCATTTGCCCGCCGGTTACGCCCAATACGCCAAACTGCGCGCTGACATCCGATGTGCTGCGCGATACCGGCGGGGTGCTACTTACCTTGTCGGTTGTCGATCCGGCGCCGGGAAGCCAGCTTTCGCTGACCGTCCCGCATGGCGTGCTGCTCGATCCGGGTCTCGGGTTCACCGTCGGCAACGAGCCGACGCGCGTGCGTCCCTATGAGACGTGCACCAACCAGGGCTGTATCGCGGTCGTGACGATGGATGGCGACACCGTGAAATCGCTAACCTCCAATATGGGCGGCCGCATCGCGGTCGCCGCGCCGAACAATCCGCAGCCGGTGGTCATTCCGTTCTCGTTGCGCGGGTTCAACGATGGCTTGACTGCGTTGCAGCGCGCCAAGGCCCGGCGCACCGGATTCTTCAGCTTTCTGAGCCGTGGATAAAAGAGACAGGATGGCCGCCATGCTTCGTAAACTCGCAGCAACCCTCGCGATCGCCGGTTTTATCGTTCCAGGAGCCGTGTTGGCGCAGCCCGCGCCCGCCGCCCCTGAAGCTGCTGCTCCTCCGGCGCAGGCTGCCCCGCAGGCGCAGCAATTCTCGGTCAACCAAAGCGTCGGCGATTGGGTCGTGCGCTGCGTTCAGACCCAGATCAAAAGCCCCGCGCCGTGCGAGGTCATGCAGACCACGGTGAACAAGGATTCCAAGCAGCGGATTTCCAGCTTCTCCATCGCTTACGTGCCCAGCCGGGATGCGTTTGCCATGCAGGTGGTTGTGCCGACGGGCGTGGCTCTGTCCAAGGGCTTGCAGCTCGGCGCCTCGCTCAACGGCGCGAAGTTCAACCGTTGTGAGCGTGACGGCTGCTATGTCGAAATGCTGATGGACAACAACGCGGTGAATTCGCTCGCCGCATCGGGCAAGTCTACCACCATCAAGGTTTCCAGCTACGGACCGCTGGGCAAAGAAATTCCGCTCCCCGTTTCGCTGACCGGATTTCCCGAAGCCATGGACCGCATGAAGGGCTATGCCAAGGAACGTGCGATCGCGTTGCCTGCCAATCAGCAGGCATTGTCGACAGCGCCCGCAGCGGGCGTGGGCAACGCACCTCCGGCAGCCTCTGCGCCGGCCGCACCGCCGGCTCGTCCGGCTGCCGGCCGCGGCGCAGCAGCGGCTCGTCCGGCAGCAACGCCGGGCCGTTGATCGGCCAGCCGGGCTTTCCGGCGCCAGCAAAGTCAAAGGGCGCGAATCGTCTTCGCGCCCTTTTTGCTTTTCTGCCGAAGCCTCACTCTATTCGTTGGAGAGGGCGACCACCGGATCGAGACGCGCGGCCTTGCGGGCCGGAGCAAAGCCGAAGATCAGACCGGTCGCGGCTGCGCAGCAGAACGCCAAAATCATCGGAGGCGCTGTGAAGGCGACCGGCGTTCCCGTCGCTTGAATGACGTAGCCGGTTGCGACGCCCCCAATCACACCGACCAATCCGCCGATGCCGGAAACCACGACAGCCTCGGATAGAAACTGCTGCAGGATATCGCGCTGACGTGCGCCGGTCGCCATGCGGATGCCGATCTCGCGCGTGCGTTCCGTCACCGACACGAGCATGATGTTCATGATGCCGATGCCGCCGACGAGCAGCGAAATCGCCGCCACCGAGCCCAGCAGGATGGTCATCGTGTTCTGCGCCTGCGTGGCCGTCTCCACGATGTCCGCCATATTGCGGATGCGGAAATCCTGAGCCCCGAGATGACGCTGTTTCAGCAGCGTGGTCGCCTGCTCCTGCACGGCGTCCATTTTCGTAAGATCGTTCACGGCGACGGTTATCGTCCGCACGAAACGCTGTCCAAAGACGCGCAGCATGCCGGTGGTCAGCGGCACGAAGACGACATCGTCGGTGTCGTTGCCGCCGGCGGTCGAGCCCTTCGGCGCCATCACACCGATGACCTGGAAGGGCACGTTCTTGATCAGGATGTATTTGCCGATCGGGTCTTCGTTCGGGAACAGGGATTCACGCACGGTGTCGCCGAGAACCGCCACGGTGGAGTAACTGACCTCGTCCTCGTCGCTGAAGAAAACCCCGCGCCCAACCCCCCAGCTTCTGACCGTGGGCAGCACGGGCGTGGTTGCCGCCACGGTGGTCTGATAGTCGACATCGCCATAGCGCACGGTGTTGTTGCCCTGAATGTCGGGCATGACCGAAACGACGTTCGGTATCTGCGCGATGGCATCCGCATCGGCAGGCGTCAGAGTCGCAATGGGCCCGTTATAGCCACGCCCATTGCGGTTTTGGGGGCGCACCGTCAGCAGGTTGGTGCCCATCTGTCCGATTTGCGCGATCACTTGCCGCTTGGCGCCTTCGCCGATGGCAAGCATGGCGACAACCGATCCGACGCCGATCACGATGCCGAGCAAGGTGAGGATCGTGCGGAAGATGTTGGCTCGCAGCGAACGCATGGCCATGCGCAACGATTCCTGGAACCCCGCATACATGGCGGAGCGGCTGGTTTTGCCGCCCAATTGTGAAACGTCAGGCGGCAGGGCAAGCGCAGTAACCGCCGGCGGCTTTCCTGCGCCGCTGTCGCGCACGATCCGGCCGTCCCGGATTTCGATGACGCGGTTGGCATGGGCGGCGACATTGGCGTCGTGCGTGATCAGGATGACGGTGTGACCCTGCGCCGCCAAATCTTTCAGCAGCGCCATCACCTCGGCGCCGCTCTTGCTGTCGAGTGCGCCTGTGGGCTCGTCGGCAAGGATAACCTGTCCGCCATTCATCAATGCGCGCGCAATGGAGACGCGCTGCTGCTGGCCGCCCGAGAGCTGGCTGGGACGATGGGTCAGCCGTTCCGAAAGGCCCAGTGCGGTCAGGAGTTGTTCGGCCCGCTCGCGCCGGGCCACCGGCGAGAGCCCGGCATAGATAGCCGGAATTTCGACGTTCTCTTCTGCCGTTGCGCCGGGCAATAGATTGTAGCTTTGAAACACAAAGCCGAATGCTTCGCGCCGCAGCCAGGCGAGCGCATCGGAATCCATCTCGGCAACATCGTAGCCGGCGAAGCGGTAGGCGCCGCTGGTGGGCTTGTCGAGACAGCCTAGGATGTTCATCAGCGTCGATTTGCCGGAGCCCGACGTGCCCATGATGGCGACAAACTCGCCCGGATAGATCGACAGCGTCACGCCGCGCAGCGCTTCGACCTGAATGTCTTCGCCGGTGAAAAACGTTTTGCCGATGTCTTGCAGCTCGACAAGCGGTGTTGTCTCGGCTGCGAGCTGAACCGTGCGAAGGGCGAGTTCGTTCACCGGAAGCCTCCAAGTCCCGCCGGGCCGCCGGCGCCGCCCGGCCGCTGTTGCTGGCGCCGTTGCGCTCCGTTTCCTGCATCCGCGGTCTGAACACCGGCGATAATGCTTTCGCCTTCGTTCAAGCCTGAAATGATTTGCGCATTCACGCGATCGGTGACGCCCGCCATGACGCTGCGCGTTTCCTGCGAACCGTCATCCTTCACGACGGTGAGTGTCGCGGCCCTCGGGCGCAATCCCGCTGTCGGGTCGAAGCCCGCGCCGCCTCGTCCGCCACGCCCCGCGCGTCCCGCGCCATTGCGGCCCGCGCGGGCGCCGTCATTCGCGGCGCCTTGCGGCGTCCCACCGGCACGCGCGCCACCGAACTGCAATGCCGCCACCGGAACCAGAACGGCATCTTGCGCGGATGCCCTGACGAAGAACACCTGCGCCGTCATTTGCGGCAGAAGCTGCTTGTCGGTGTTGGCCACATCGAACAGCGCCGTGTAGAGCACGACATTGTTGGTGACCGTCGGCGTCGGAAGTATCTGCCGCAGCGTGCCGCGAAAGCGCCGGTTGGGATTTCCGAGCGTCGTAAAATAAGCCTCCACGCCGACGCGCAGCTTCGAGACGTCCGCTTCGGACACTTGTGTCGATACAGTCATGGTCGACAGATCGGAAATGGTGAGGATAAGCGGCGCCGATTGATTGGCGTTGAGTGTCTGGCCCTGTTTCGCGGGGATGGCCGTCACCGTTCCCGTCATCGGCGCAAAGATCTTGCTGTAGCTGAGTGTCGCGCTATCCGCCTTCAACGAAGATTCCGCCTGCATGATCTGCGCCTGCACGGATTTTATCTGCGCATCGGCGACTTTTGCCCCCGCCTGCGCCTGATCGAGCAAGTCCTTGCTGGTGCCGCCGATGGCAAACAGCTTGTCTTGCCGCTCCGCTTGAACATGCGCGAGGGTCGCTTGCGACTGCTTCTCGGCGAGCTGCGCCTGCAAATTCTGCAATTGCGCTTTGCCGGCATCGACCTTCGCCGCCATCACCGACGAATCGATCTCGGCGAGGAGCTTGCCTTGCTCAACCTCGTCGCCAATTTTCACATACAGCTTTTCAAGCTGACCGGAGACCTGCGCGCCGACATCCACGCTGTTCAGGGGTGTTAGACTGCCGACGGCGGTGACCACGTCTTCCACATCGCCGCGCGTTGCGGTGACGATAACCGGCTCGGGCGTGCTGGTGCTGCTGCCGCCGTAATACCAGTACGCGCCTGCGCCGAGCAGCACACAGAGGATGAAAGCAAGGACCAGCCAGCCACGGCCACGCTTTTTGGGTGGCGCTTTTACCCGGGGGGCGGTGGCCTGGATATTCCGTATCGGACTTTGAACATTCATATCGGCGATCCTGCCAAGCTCAATTTGGTGCAATCAGACTGTCGGAAACAACGATCCCTATCTAAACGCCCAATTGTCCACATTCGCAGGAATGATGCCACTTACCCGCCTGTTTAGCCGCCTCACTTGAACGGGAGCTGAAAGATCCTCATACTCTATATATTACGTGGACTTAATCATGCTATCTCAAAAGGCCCGTTACGCTCTCCGCGCGCTGTTTCTTTTGGCCAAGCGGCCCATCGGTCAGCCCGTGACGATTGCGGAAATTGCCGCGGAAGCTCGCATTCCACGGAAGTTCCTTGAGCAGATACTTCTCGAACTGAAAAAGCGCGGCATCCTGCACAGCGTACGCGGCAAGTTCGGCGGCTACACGCTTGGGCGTTCGCCGGACAAGATCTCCTTTGCCGAAGTTATTCGCACCATCGACGGGCCGTTGGCGCTGAGCCCCTGCGTTAGCGTGACAGCCTATCGCCGCTGCGACGACTGCGTCGATGAGGCGACCTGCGTATTGCGCAAAGTGCTGCTCGCGGTACGCGACACGACGGCGCACATCCTGGAAAGCCGGACGCTGGCCGAAGGGCTTGATGAAACCGGCACGGTTCCCCAACCCAAACGCACGCGCCAACCGGCCCCTGCGGAGTAAGCGGTTCCCCTTCTTTTTATCCGCGGTTCCGCGAGAACCGATTACTTCGGTAGCGGCTCCAGGCCCGCATGCACAATGGCGGCGCGGGCTTCGGGCGTGCGCATGGCGGCGATGAAGGCGCGGGACGCATCGGGATTGGGCGCGTTTGCAGGAATGGCGACCGTATAATTGGTCGCGTTCTGAACGGCAGGCGGCAACGGCCCGGCGATCTTCACGCCTTTGTTGGGCAGCATCTCGCTGATGAACGTCATGCCGATCTCCGCACGTCCGTCCGCGACGGCGCTCGCAACCTGCGATCCCTGTTGTCCGTACACGACCTTTTTCTCGATCTCGCCGGCGATACCCATGCGCTGAAACAGGCCTTCAAAATAAATGGCCGATGTGCCGCCGGCTTTGGGATCAACCACGGCAACTGAGCGCGCGGACAGCAGCATTTTCTTGAAAGCATCGGCCGACGAAAGATCGGGCGATGGCGCACCTGCCTTGACCGAAACGCCGATGGCGGCGATGGCTAGATCGACACGCGTGCCCGGCACGACCAGATGTTCTTTTTCCATCGCATCCATTCCGGCCGACGACAACAGGATAATGTCCACCTTCTCGCCGGCGCGCATACGCTTTTGCAGCGCGCCGGTTGTGTCGGCGATGTACTCGATCGTGTGGCCGTTCTTCTTGCCGAAGCCGGCGCCCACTTCCTTGAACGGCTCCTGCATAGAGCCGGCGACAAGCAACTTCATCTGCGCGGCGTCGGCTGCGTTCGCCGCAAACAGCAACACCGCGGAAGCGATCAAGACGTTGCGCATGACGTTCTTCCTTTTCGAATCGGCTTAATGGACCGCCGGTTCGACGCCGGCGGCTTTCAATTTCGCGCGATTTTCCGGCTTGGTCACAAATGCAATGAAGGCGCGCGCCGCCTCGGCATTCGGTGCGCCCGCAAAGACGCCCGCCACATAAAGCTGCGGCTTTTGAAGTGCGGCCGGGAAGGGCACGACCTTGAGATCCTTGTCGGCGACGAATTCGCTCATGAAGGAAAGGCCGAGATCGGCTTCCCCTTTCTCCACCGCTTCACCGACCAGATAGCCCATCGGTTTCAGCGACGCTTTTTTGCGGCTGTCATCGAGGATGCCGAAATTCTTCAGTACCGATTCCACATAACCGCCCGATGCTGCCGCCGCGACGGGGTCGGGATAAGAAATATGCCGCGCGGATTGCACCGCCTTCTTCAGCGCATCGGGCGTGGAGACATCGGGCGCCGGCGCATTCCGTTTCACCACGACGCCGAACAGCGAACTGGCGACGTCCTTGCGCGTGCCGGGCGCGAATGTGCCCTGCTTCTCCAGGGTGTCCGCGGCTTCGTCGGAGATGACGATGACATCGCCTTTTTCGCCCGCCTTCAGCTTGTTCATCACGCCGCCCGTCGTGCCGAGCGAGAATTTCAGCGTGTGACCGGTCTGGTGCGTGAAGTCTTCGCCCAACTCTTTGAGAGGATCGGCCATTGAGCCGGTAGCGAATATGGTGAGTTCCACAGCAGCCGCGGGAGAGATCGCGAAAGCTGTGGCGAGAACCAACGAAAGAAAAACGCCTTTGCGCATGATGACCCTCAATGGCTCGCGGGTAAAACGGTGAGGCCGGCGGCCTTAAACACTGCACCGCCAGATGGACTTGTCATCGCATTGATAAAGGCGCGCGCAGCCGCTGCATTGGCGCTGCCCGCAGCGACGCCCGCGACATAATCCGTCGGGGCTTGGATCGCGTCCGGCAAGGGACCGGCCACCTTCACGCCTTTGTTCGGGGCCAATTCCGCGATGAAGCTGATGCCCAGTTCGGCATCGTGTTTGGCCACCGCGTCGGCGACTTCCGAACCCTGGTTGCGATAGACGATCTTGCTTTTCATCTGGTCGTAAATGCCCATCTTCTTCATCAGGCCTTCGAAATAGGTGCCTGACGTGCCGCCCGCGGCCGGATTAACGTAAGAGACCGTGCGCGCCTTCAGCAGCGATTGCTTGAAGCTGTCCTGCGAGGAGAGATCGGGCGCCGTGCCGCCCGGCTGCATCGCCACGCCGATCAATGCGCGCACCAATGTGGTGCGCGTGCCGGCGGCGACGCGGTTTTCCTTCTCCAGCGAGTCCAGACCCGCGGCTGTCACCACCAGCACGTCCGCTTTCTCGCCGCTTTGCAGCCGTTTCTGCAGAGCGCCCGTGGTGTCAGAGACATAGGTCAGCGTATTGCCGCTGGCCTTGGCGAAATCGGCGCCGATTTTCTTGACCGTCTCGGTCATCGCGCCGCCGACGAAGACTTTCAGCTCAGCGGCGTCCGCCATTGAAATCTGCGACACCACGAGCAGAGCCGCGACGGCCGCTCCAAGAACTTTGCTTTTCATAATCCCTCCCCAGCCGGGGTACCCCCGGTTTCTTCCCTCTTTTATCAGTGTTTCCGCCCAAAAGCGCGCCGTCGCGAATTAAGCATTTTATCAGAATGTCTAGGGATGCAGTAGAGGTGGAGGGGCTTGCGACGGCACCTCCGCGAGCGGGTCCGGAGCAGGACATGAGGGTTTTCGGGCATACATAAGCCGGCACCGACGCGAGTTATCGCTCGACGGCTTATTTGGATGCGTCCGACTCCAAATATCTGAAAATTGAAAGCTACACGCTCATCAATCTGCGCGCGGGTCTTATTTACCTCGGGCAATTGGGAGTGCGTCGTCTGGGCAAAGAACGTCTTCGACATCGACACGCACTACTTCCAGTACCTGCAAGCACAGACCGGCAATTCCGGCGCTGTGGTTGGTCTTCTCGGCGACCCGCGTACCTATGGCGTGACCGTTCGCCTGAAGCTCTGAACACGCGAAGATGAGGCGTGAGCCTGATCGTGGCACGCGAGCTGTACAATTGTGTGTGACGCAAAGGCTCCGCTTGCCCGGCAAAATGCGGCTGCGGTTCGGATTTCCGCAGTGTTTCTGGATGCGCGCTGTCCGGCCGAAAAGGTGCTGTCCAGCAACAGTTTAGGAACTTGTGTTCCCGATGCGACGTTCTCTCTTGGAACCTTGGGAAGTCTGCGCCGGTTGGGCGTAGACAGCGCGTTTTATGAAATTCGCAGCCGTCATCGATGTAGGACACGGCCCCGAAACCCTGAAGCAGGCGGTGAGCACGCAACTGCTTCTGCTGGAGCGTCTCGGCACACGGTTGGACTCGATCCGGCTGGCTGCGCCTAGGCTATTCGATGTCGCCTATGCCTCGGCTTTGGCGGAAAAGCCCGACGTCCTCGTCGTTGCAGGCTGCGCGCGTTCTGCGCGCCGCGCCGGCCAACTCGCATATGAACAGAAGGCGCCGGTCATTTTTCTGCCGGGACTGAATGCGTCTGATTGGGCTGCTGGGCTCTGGGGTTCTCTGAACCTGGACGAGGCGATTGCCGCGCTGGCACGAAGTGAGATCAAGCGGGTGCGTTTGACGGTCGGCCTCGCGGGCGCCCACGTTTTTCTAAACGATGCGCGGTGCGGCCTTTTACCGTTTGTGCCGGAACTTCGGCGTGACATCTCCGATTCCGAGGGCTTCTCCGAGGGCTGGCACGCCGTCCGCCGGGCCGTCGATGCTGGCTACTGTCTCCTGCGGCGGGGTGTCGAATTTACCCCACAAGGTGATCAATCAAGGCGCGCATCGGCCTTGGTTCTTCGTGCGAGCGGGAACGTGCAAACCGGGAGTGTATCCGATTCGCATTTTCCTGTGCTTAGCGCCACTGCCTTCAACTATGGGCCACTTGGCTATCTTCTCGGCGTTGCGCGCGGATGTACCGGCGGCGAATGGCAAGGCGGGCGTGAGGAGCATTTCGTCTGCAGTGAGGTCGATCTGCACACGCAGTACGGCGCCTGGATATTGCTCGATGGAGAGCCTTTGCGGCTACGCGGCGGCACCGGCGTTCAACTCATCGCAGGCGGGCTTGAAACCTGCATGTTTGCGCCCGGCCTCCAAATCGCCAGGGGCAACGCGAAAAGAGCTGCCCGCCTTCCCTACGGACAGGTGGGCGATACGGGGCGCTCATGGAACTTTCGCGGGCACTCTTCCGTTGCCATCCCGGAAAGCCGTGACAACGGTGAAACGGCAAGCCGCAAGCAGGTGTAATCATGCTGGGTTGGGCTCTGACTTTTCTGGTGATCGCGATCATCGCGGCCGTTTTCGGGTTCGGCGGCGTGGCCGCGGCCGCAAGCAGTGTGGCGCAAATTTTGTTCGTTGTGTTTCTTGCGCTATTTATCGTCAGTCTCTTGGTGGCGATGGCGCGTGGCCGCCCGCCGGCGCTGTAATCCTACCGCCTCCGCCGGCATCGGCAGCGATGGGGAGCACTCAAAGAAGAGCGCTCTGCCGCTCCTCATTTTTTTCCACTTCGTCGAAATTCATCCCATCCGGATCGCATAGCGGATCCGCAAAGACCAATTCCACAATCGTCCCGCCGGTGTCGCGTCCGCTCACCGTTGCGGCGCCGCCTACCTGCTGCGCGAATGCCTTAATAAGACGAGAGCCAATGCCGTTGCCGCGCGGGGCATCGGGAACGCCAACGCCATCGTCCTCGATGGCCAGCCGCAACTTTCCGTCCTCGATCGGAAGCAGGCTTACGCGGATAAAACCCCCGCGTGCGGCGGACGGGTAGGCGTGCTTGAAGGCGTTGGTCAGCGCCTCGGCGGTGAAAAGCGTCAGCGGAACGGCCAGATCGCTCGGTGCGTGCCGCGCGGCAATGTCGAGTTGCAACTCGAGATCGCGCCGGCCGGCGCCGGCTCCTTCATGAAGCTGGTGGGCCAGATCTTCGAGCAGGCGCTTGAGATCGACCGCGCCAAAATCTTCAATTTCGTGCAGAATTCGATGGACCAGCGCGAGCGCATTCACGCGGTTCTGCGCCTGCCGGAGAGCACTTTGCGCTTGCGGGTCGCGCAACTGCCCGGCCTGCAGCGACAGCAAACTCATGACGATCTGAAGATTGTTCTTTACGCGGTGATGGGTCTCTTTGATCAGCAGGGTCTTCTGGGCCAGCGCCTCGCGCAGACGCCGGTCGCGGTCCTGCACGGCTGCCGCCATCGTGGAAAGGGTTTCTCCCAACATGCGGAATTCGGCGGGCGCTTGTTCCAGCGCAACGGGGCGTATGGCGTAATGTCCGTGGGCGTAAGCCGTCGCGATACGGCGCAGATATACAATCCAGCGCGTGACTTGCCGGTCGGTCGCGATCCAGATCGCCGCGGAAGCAAGCCCCAGCATCAGCACAGGAAGCAGCAAATCGGTCGCGACATGAAGATAGGTGGAAGCAAAAAGTGTGCGGTTGCGCATCGCAAATCCGATCGAGCTCGGATTGTTCAGCAGCGGGACGAAAACGTAACTCCAGCTCCGGCCGTCGATCGAGGCGGAAAGCAATGCATCGCGTTGCACGCCGGCCGGACGGTTGGCGAAGACTTTCGCCGCGATCGGGAAATCGTTTGCCACGATCATTTTTCCGGCAGGGTCGAAAACGGCCAGCACGGCGCCCGCGGGGATACGACGCGTGTGCAATGGCACGTCCAGCCAGGACACATCGAGCGCCAGCGCAATTACGCCGTCGAATTGTCCCGTTGCAGTCTGCAGCGGCAGGACGCCGCCGATAACATTGGTGCGTGAAACATTGCTGTAGGCCAGCGGTGTAATGAAGAAATCCGTGCGCTTTTGTGCTTCCGGCCACCATATGCGCTTTGAGGCATCGGTCGGGGTCTCGGGTGCGTGCCTGGCCAGACACAGCGCCTGCCCGGCCGCATCGAAACGCAAGATATTTGTGATGTAAGTCAGCCCCTTGAGCGCATTCTGGAGGGCTGGAACGCAAGCTGCTGTGCCGCTGCGAACGTCAGGCTGGTTCGCCAACGCTCTCAGCATCTGGCTTCCCGAAGTGAGCAGCGTGGCCTCATCGGAGGCCGCCGCTTCCGCTGTTTGGATCAGGCGCTCGCGCACATCGGCGACGTCGCGTTGTACACGGTCGAAACCCTGCACAAGGCTGACCAACGCCGCCGGCAGCAACCAAATGATGATCCAGAATAAAAGCCGAAGGCGAAGAGGCCGCCCCCCTGCCTCAAGCGGAATCTTTGCCTTCAACGGGTCCGGACCCGGCTTCGCTGAATCCTTGCGGAGCCAATCGATTAAGCTGCGCCATGATTTCATTGGTAGCATTTCCCCCTGCCGGACGGGGCTCAGCCGAAAGCGGTCCAGTTCCTTCCAATGCGGCGGACAGCGCCTTGCGGGCGCGTGCCACGCGGCTCTTCACCGTGCCGACGGCGCAATTGCTGATTCGCGCGGCGTCCTCGTAAGAAAAGCCGCCGGCGCCAACCAGAATGAGCGCCTCGCGCTGTTCGGCGGGAAGGCCTCTGAGGGCTCGCGCCGTGTCGGAAAGATGCATGGCCCATGTCTGTTCGCCTCGGGCAACCGGCACCCGCTCGGCGGCGCTCTCATCCCATGGCGCTTGCCGCCATGCGCGGCGGCGATCCGAATAAAACTGATTGCGCAAGATGGTGAACAGCCAGGCCTTCAAGTTAGAGCCCGCGCGGAATGATTCGCGGGACTGCCACGCCTTTGCCAGCGCCTCTTGCGCCAAATCGTCCGCCAATTCCCGGTCGCCGCAAAGCGAGCGCGAAAATGCGCGCAGGAACGGGATCAGGCCCAACAGATCCCGCCGGAAGTCCTCGTCGCGTCCGGGCACAGCCGCAGCTTCCCCGCTCGCACTCAAGGATGGCTCGTCAAAATTGTGGGATATCACGACGTTCCGTCCTTCTTGCCTTTGGTCTCATCGATCTTCTTAAGCAGGTCCAGAAAATCGTCAGGCACCGGCTCTTGAACGACTTCGTCGTACAGCCGCCGCAATTCACGCCCGATCGCCCGCTGCCTGGCGCGCGCGGCGATCACTTCCTCTCTGTCAGGTTCTTCTCTCTTCATGTGTGAATTCCCGCCCTCACGTCCTGCAGCAGGCCCGTCAGCAAAGCGTCTGTCCATAGCCGATGCACCCTAAACCAAGTTGTTTCAGAGCCCCCTTCTGAGCGAAGGGTTTCCTTGAGTTCCAGAAACGGGCAACCTC
Organism: Alphaproteobacteria bacterium; assembly: GCA_947473475.1. Taxonomy (GTDB): domain Bacteria; phylum Pseudomonadota; class Alphaproteobacteria; order Micropepsales; family Micropepsaceae; genus CAIYRG01. The sequence continues at coordinate 54,331 of CANJBZ010000004.1, read as the reverse complement.
AAAACTAGTTCCCGAACGGACGGAACATTCTTCGGCCTTATCCGTTTTAAGGTGGCGATCGAGGGAAACCCCATGACAATCACGGAATCACTAGCTCCTCACCTGCCTTATCTGCGCCGCTATGCCCGGGCGCTTACCGGCTCACAGCAAAGCGGAGACGCTTATGTGCGCGCGGCGCTGACCGCCCTTTTGGCCGGGAAAACCGACCTTTCCAACGACTTGCCGCCGCGCGTGGCATTGTATCAGCTGTTCCACGCTATTTGGGCGAGCAGCAGCGCCAGCCAACTCGGCCAAGACGTCTCGGCCGATGTTCGCCAATTGACGCCGGAGGAGCGGCTGCGTTCGCTGCCATCGACGGATCGTGCTGCTTTGCTGCTCACTGCGGTCGAAGGGTTTTCGCTCAGCGAAGCCGGTAAGATTCTGAGCGAGTCGCCGGAAGACGTTGAGCAGTCCATCGTGGAAGCCCAGCATGCTATCGAACGGCAGCTCGCTTCACGCGTCCTTATCATTGAGGATGAATCGATCATTGCCTTGGATTTGGAAACTCTGGTGACCGAACTCGGCCACAAGGTTGTCGGCACGGCTGCGTCGAAAGACGAAGCCGTGAACAAAGCACGCATGCAGCAACCCGGCCTTGTCCTTGCGGACATCAATTTGGGCGAAGGCGGGTCGGGCATCGATGCGGTGACGGAAATTCTGCGCAGCTTCGACATACCGATCATCTTCGTAACCGCATATCCAGAGCGCCTGCTCACGGGCGAACGTCCCGAACCGACCTATCTGATCACCAAGCCGTTCCTCCCGGAAACGATCCAGGCCACCATCGGGCAGGCGTTGTTCTTCCATTCGCTGCGCCGCGACGCGGCGGCTTAAACGGAACCGTCGCCGCATATCGCACGTTCCCTCCGCGCAATTGACTCTATCAGCGGAGGGAACGATGCCCACGGCAGGCAAACGCAAAAGCACCCGTAATGGCGCCGATCTGCAAGGACGGCTTGCCTCGTTGCGTGAAGACTTCGACACGCTGCAGCAGGATATGCGCGGCTTGATGAGCGATGCCGGCGATGTAGCTGCCGATCAGGTGCAGACAGCTATCAGCAGCGCCGCCGATACCGCCTCCCAGACCGTCGAACGCAATATAGAAGGCGTGCGTCACGCGGTGCGGACGCAGCCCTTGGCGGCATGCGTCCTTTCCATGAGTGCGGGCGCGATTATCGGCGCGCTGCTGCTGCGCTGAAAGGTATGCTAACGGGGCTATGGCAGCGGCTCGGCGCCAACGCGCCGATGGGAGCTATCGTACTGATCTTCGCGTCGGCGCTGATCTGGGTCGCCGTGGCATTTGCCGGTTATGCGCTTTATCTCGCATTCCTGCCGCAATCCGGCGCGCCGATGGCGGCGGCGATCGCTTCGGCCATTCTTATTGCCGGCCCCTTAGGGGCTGCCGTCATCGTGCTGTTCGGACCGCCGCAGCGGACACGCAAACCCTTCCAGATCCCAGCGGAGCACATAAGATCGCCAAGCGCCGAGGACACTACACTGCGGCTTCTCGCAAAAGTCGCCGAGGAAAAGCCTCTGTTGGCGGTGATGTTTGCCGGAATCCTGGGCGTGGCGGACGCCATCACGCGCCGGAAACACGAACGCTGACACACCGGGAACAGAAACATCGCTCCCGCGTTTTCTCCTATGGAGCGGTGATCGTCGATGTTCGGCTGGGCTGTAACATTTTTGGTCTTGTCCATCGTCGCCGCCTATCTCGGCTTCTTCGGCCTGAGCGGCTTGGCAGCAGTCATCGTCAAGCTTTTGCTGGCCGTATTTCTGGTGCTGTTGGCGGTAAGCGGCGTTTTAAGTTTGGTCCAGCGCGAGCCGCCCGTCTGAGACATTCAGAAGGGGCATATGGTGCATCCAGTCCAGAGTATATTCGCAGCTGCGTTGCTGTTGGCCCTGACCGTCAGCATCAACGATGGCTCACCTTCCTCCGCCGCACATAGCCAAGCGTTTGCTGCGGGCCAGACCGCTTGCGGTCCACGCAATCCTCCGTCAGGGCAAGACGGCTCAAGCCTGCATCTGACAGACCTTTCTCCTTGCCCAGAGGAAAAAGCGATAAATATCGTTAAGATGCGCGGGTAAGGGGAACCGGATGGTTTGCCGGGCATTATGATAGGCGAGCGGGCCCTGAACCCAGGCTACGTCAATTTGCCCCCCTCGACAGTCGGTTTCGGCGGTCCGCTCGTTCTCCTACAACGCCACATGGTTTTCGGCTCTGGATGATTCTAGAGCGCAATCCGACGAAGTGGACGCCGGTTCGTCGTTAGATTGCGCGCCAAACCAAGGAATCTAGAGCATGATCCGATTCATTTTGATCGGATCATGCTCTAGGCTGGCAAAAGCCATTCAGACGAGTCGGCCTTGAACATCAGTTTTCCACACCGCGGGGCGCCTCCGGATCAGCGCAATCCCAGGCGTCTGACACGGGTCGCGCGCGACCTGAAGGTCATTCGCAACGCTGCGGTTTTCCTGCTGGTACTCGCAATCATCGCGGCCAGCATCGCGGGTGCGGAGATTCTAGCGCCGGTAGCGATTGCCACCACGCTTGCCCTGGTGCTCGCACCGGCGGCGCACGCGCTGGAAAAGCTGAGAGTGCCCGCAGGGGCCGCCGCCGTACTCACGGTGGTGGCCGCGGTATCGCTTATTGCGGCGGCGGTTTTTGCGCTCACACCGGAAGTGACGAGTTGGATGATGGAGGCGCCGCAAATCGCCCAATCCATCCAACAGAAGCTCAAGCCCATCACCAGCCAGATCGCTGCGCTGGAGCATTTCTCAGATCAGCTGGCGACCGCGGTCAGCACCGAGGCAACGGTGCGCAGCGTCAGCACGTCCGACGGGTTCCTGATGAGCGCGGCGCGCTCTGCGCCGAGCGTCGTGGAAACCACGGTCTATGTCACGATACTGACGATTTTCCTGCTGGCTTACCGGCGTCATTACACCGTTCAGCTGATCCTTATGCCGCGCAGCTTTCAGAATCGGCTGCGCATGGCGCGAATCTGCCGCGATGTGCGAAGCCGCGTCTCTGGCTATCTGTTTATTTTGTCGCTCATCAATATCGGATTGGCTGCGATAACGACGCTGTGCTTTTCGCTCGCCGGCATCGAGAACGCCTATCTGTGGGGTATTGCGTTCGGGGTGTTGAACTACATTCCGATTATCGGGCCCACCTCGGTCATCGTGTTCGCCCTTATCATCGGCATCGCAACGGCCGATACGATCGCATTGGGGCTTATTCCCGCCCTCATCCTGGTTGGCCTGAACACCATCGAAGCCAATCTCGTCCAGCCATGGCTGCTTTCCCGGCGAATAGTTATTTCGCCCGTGGCGATATTCTTGACGATCATTACGCTCGTGTGGATGTGGGGAGCGCCCGCCGCCATCACGGCGGTGCCGATCCTGATTTCCTTTCACACGGTTGCGCAGCACATGCCCGGTTTGCGCCCGATCGCGCTTCTGCTTGCGGCGGAAAACGACACCCTAACGCGGCGCCGCAAGCGCAACCCTAAACCTGCACCGCATACACAATCACAAAAGCCACAACGACCAGCGTCAGGCTCGCGGCGAGCAAGAGTATAATCCGTCCGGAAACGACGCCCCCGCGCGCTTCTACCGAAGTCAGGATGGCTCCGTGTGTGGCATTCTCAGGGGCTGGTGTGTGTACCGCCCGGTTCCATTGATTGATTTGAGGCATCTGCCTTCTCCGTTGTGATGTTCCGAAGAAGAGAACGCCCCCTGGCGGGAAGGCGTTGCACGAATACTCGCCTTGAAGCCGGTAACGCCCACACGGGTCCTGTTGTTCTCGCCAAGATGACTGACGTTTCAGCCATTACTGTTGCGCTTCCGCGATCGGATGGGTCGCGCGTGTACCTTCCACGATGCGCTCCAATTCCGAACGCACGCGTAGAAGGTGCTGGAATGTCTCGTCGTCTGACTCGGCGGAACCTTCGTTCCGCTGACGTTCGCGCGCTTCGCGTTCCCAGGCCGACAAAATTTCGAGGCGGTCCTGATTGGTCAGGCGCCGGTCTCTCACGACATCGGAAGGGTTACGATAATAACGGGACGGATCGAGCTTCGCGTCCTGAACAAAGTTGGCATTTTTCATATAGGATCAGACTTGGGGCTACCGGCCATGGGAACGCGCGGCCTTGCCTCAACGTTCCGAAGCCGATGGGGTGGGCTGGCCGGTGAAATGGCAAAGCGGTATCTCGCAAGGTAAGGCGTAGGGGGAAGGTGACGGACTTGGCGGCTGCAAAGAAGAGCGGGAAAAGAGACTCCAAGGCCCAGGCGCCAAAGGCCGCGGCGCCCAAACCCGAAGCGCGAAGCCTTCGCCTTGCTGCGCGCGACCTGCCCACGGGGCTCCGCGGTGATCTTGAAATTACGGCGGGCAGGTAGGTGTCCCGTCCGGCCATCGCGGAACAATCGCCTTCTAAACCCGCCCAATTGGAACCCAAATCAGCAGCACCACTCGGACGGCGCCGAGAACAATGCTTGGACGATAACCCCAAGCGGCGCCGTAAGGCCAGGTTGGGAGCGGCTCTCGAAACTACTCCGCGGCTGCGGCGGCGGAGTGAATTGTCGAGCTTTCCCGCCCCGTCAATTCGGACGGCGCGAAATCGTCCACGTCGATGGCATCGCGGATAATCGCATTGGCGCGCGCCAGCGCATCGGCTTCTGCCGGCGTGATGACGTTCTCGCGCACCAGTCGCGGAATATCGGAAAGCGCTTTGCGCCCCGCGAGTCCTGCGGCTTTGATCTTGTCTTCGATCGCGTCGCGCTCGATGGCCGCGGCAAATGCCGCTTCCATGCGGCCAACGGGGTCGGTCGGAAGGCGGCTGATATAGATGCCGCTGGTCAGCCGTTCGCGGGTTTCGGTGGGCGACATAATCAGCGCCGCACAGCGGTGCGCCAGACGGTCCGACGGCAGACGGCGGAAACGGCCCAACGGGAATGCGACAAGCCGCAGGAACGCAGCGGCGAAACGGTTCGGCAGGTTCTGCAGCACTTCATCCAGCCGCGACTGAATGGTGTGCAGTGTGTTCAGGTAATTCCATTCGACCAGCGGCAGGTCTTCGCGCTTGCAGCCTTCGTCTTCGAATCGTTTGAGCACGCACGACATCAGGTACAGCTCGCTCAGACAATCGCCGAGCCGGGCGGACAAGGATTCGCGCCGCTTCATCTCGCCGCCCAGCGTGCCCATCACCAGATCGGCGACGGCTGCGAAGGTGACGGCCGCGACATGCAGACCGCGATAGAACGGTTTGATGTGCGGAACGTCGGGAACGCGCGCGAAAGCGCCAAAGGTCAGATTGTGCAGCAACGCACGCGTAACGTTGGACGTGGCGCTTCCCACGTGATTCCACAGCACGCGGTCGAAGGCGCTGAGCGATTCGTCCTTGTCCGGAAGATTGGCCGCTTCCATTTCCTTCAGAAGATAGGGATGGCAGCGGATTGCGCCCTGGCCAAAAATCATCAGACAACGTGTGAGGATGTTCGCGCCTTCGACCGTGATCGCCACGGGCACGCTCATATAGGTGCCGAACAGATAATTGCGCGGGCCGTCGCAAATGGCGCGGCCGCCATGAATATCCATGGCGTCATTCAGCGCAGTGCGCATGCGCTCGGTGGCGTGATATTTCAGGATGGCTGAAAGCACGGACGGCTGCTCGCCATGGTCCAGGGACGAGGCCGTCAAACGGCGCGCGGCGTCGAGGACATAGGCGTAACCGGCAATGCGCGCGAGCGGCGCTTCGATGCCTTCGAATTTTCCGATGGGTAGACCGAATTGGCGGCGCACGCGGGCATAGGCGCCGGCGAGACGCGCGGAAAACATAGCCGCACCTGTTCCAAGCGCGGGCAGAGAAATGGCCCGCCCGGCGGCGAGGCAATCCATCAGCATGCGCCAGCCTTGGCCGGCGCGCTCGCGACCGCCAATGATGTAATCCAAGGGGATGAACACATCGATGCCGCGCGTCGGGCCGTTCTGGAAGGATTGGTCGGCGGGGAAATGACGGCGGCCGATTTGCACGCCCGGCGTGTTGGTCGGGACCAGCGCCAGCGTGATGCCGATGTCCTCATGGTCACCCAGCAAATGTTCGGGATCGTAGAGGCGAAAGGCGAGGCCCAGAATGGTCGCGACAGGCGCCAGCGTGATGTAGCGCTTGTTCCAGGTCACGCGCATGCCGAGCACGCGCTGGCCCTTGTAGTCGCCGTAACAAACGATGCCGCGATCCGGGATGGAGGCTGCGTCGGAACCGGCTTCCGGCGCGGTCAGTGCGAAGCAGGGAATTTCCACACCCTTCGCCAGACGCGGCAGATAGTAATCGCGCTGCGCGTCAGTGCCGTATCGCATCAGCAGCTCGGCGGGCCCCAGTGAATTGGGCACCATCACGGTGACCGCCGCGGCCGGGCTGCGCGAGGCGACTTTCATCACCACGTAGGAATGCATCAGCGCCGAAAAGCCCAGGCCGCCGCGCTCCTTGGGGATGATCATGCCCATGAAGCCGTTGTCGCGGATGAACGACCACACATGCTCGGGCAGGTCGCCGGCACGCCGGATTTCCCAGTCGTCCAACATGGCGCAGAGTTTTTCGACGGGGCCGTCCAGGAAGGCTTGTTCTTCCGCGGTCAGACGTGGCGGGGCGAAGCCGCGCAGCTTTTCCCAACGGGGTTTGCCGGAGAACAGGTCCGCGTCCCACCACACCGTCCCGGCGGCGATGGCGTCGCGTTCGGTCGGCGAAATCGGCGGCAGCACTTTGCGGTACCAGGAAAGGATTGGCTTGGTGATCGTACGGGCTCGCCAGCTCAGGGATGCAGTCATCATGGCCCTCCTAACGGTGGCGCAGGATAGCGGGCCTGAAGTGGCCCACATTGACATGCGTCATATGGGATTTTGACACGTCATTTACCAATGAACCGTAACCGTGGCTTAAGGTTCCCGGTCGCGCGCATTATGTGGAAAATTTGCCTGAACTGGCCGGGATCGGCAAATCGCGGCGAAAGGCGTCAAGCGGAGAGGCCCCCCCCCCGCCCGGTCGGCTGACGCCGTCCCAGCGACGCCCCCCGCGTTGGGGGAGGGGGCTTGTGGCAAGATGCGCCGTTAGTCACAAGCATTTGGTGCGCTGGTTCCTTGAGCGCGAAGTCTTCGAATATTTCTTGGAGCGGCGAGATGGGAAAAGGTACTACAAAGCCAGGTTATGAAAACACCAATCGGCAACGCGTACTTGAGAATACTGGGCTACCAGGAAACGATCACAACGCGATCAAGTATCGGTTGAAATGCCTAGATTGCGGCCACGAATATGGGGCCAACGGCACCGACATTTGGCAGCGCAAATGTCCGGCGCATGATAACGGAGCAGATGGGTTACCACTTCCGTAATTCAGAACGGAACCGCTACCATCCATCCCGTTGACTGTACCCCCGGTTTGCCCAACTATTCCCACTGGGCCTATCTATCCGCGCCGGCGGAGGGTTGTGGCCGCTTTGGTGACCTGAGGAGGAAACTTATGCAGAAATTCAAAATGGCGCTGTTGCTGGGTGGGGCGTTTGTTTTCGCCGCAGGCGCGCCGTCCTTTGCCGCGACGCTGACGGGCACCGTGACCTCCGCCAAGGAAGGCAACATGGAGGGCGTTCTGGTCACCGCCAAGAAAGACGGCTCGACCATGTCGGTGACCGTCGTTTCCGACGATAAGGGCCGCTACTCCTTCCCCGACGGCCGCCTGTCTCCGGGCCATTACAATCTGAAGGTCCGCGCGATCGGCTATGTCCTCGACGGTCCGCGCGCGGTTGATGTCGGCGCCGCCGCGACGACTGCCGACATCAAGCTGAACACGACGCCGAACATCGCGCCGCAGATGACGAACGTCGAATGGCTGAACAGCATGCCGGGTTCGGATGCGGAAAAGCGCGACCTGGTCGGCTGCGCTACCTGCCACACGCTGATGCGGCCGATGTTCTCGAACTACACCAAGGAACAGCTCAAAGGAGACCTCTTCCCGCGCATGGCCGACATGGCCAGCCAGGCGATGCCCGGCCTTGTGCAGAAGCGTCTCGTGCAGCGCGATCAGGCCCGCACCTTCGGCGGTTTGGATCGGCTCGCGAATTATCTGGCGAGCGTGAACCTCTCCAGCTCGCAAGAGCACAAGTTCGAGCTGAAAGGCCTTCCCCGTCCGAAGGGCAAAGCGACGAAGGTCATCATCACCTCCTATGACCTGCCGCGCAAAACCATGCAGCCGCACGATTCGGTCATGGGCGATGACGGCTATGTGTGGCTGTCCAATTTCGGCGAGAACTCGCTGTCCAAGCTCGACCCGAAGACCGGCAAGGTCACGGAATATAAATATGAGCAGACCCGCCCCGGCGCTTATGCCAACGGCAATCTCGATCTGGAATTCGACAAGGACGGCAATGTCTGGCTGGGCATGATGAACCAGACGGGCGCCGCCAAGTTCGACCGCAAGACCGAGAAGTTCACCTTCTATCCGATCCCCAAAGAGATGCTGGACGAGGAAACGCAGACCGCCATGGTCGCGCCTGTCTATTCGCATGTCGACGGCAAGGTCTGGATCAACTCGGCCGAGAAACCACGCGTTTCGCGCCTCGATCTGAAGACCGGCAAATTCGAGGGCTGGAAGGTGCCATGGAACGGCATGGGTGGCACCCATTCCGCCTATGGCGTCTATACCGACTCGCAGAACAACGCTTACCTCGCCGACTTCCCGAGCCAGTACATCTGGAAGATCGACGCGAAGACCGGCAAGTCCACCGCTTACATGGTGCCCACGAAAGAATCCCGTCCGCGCCGTGGGCGTATGGACGCACAGGACCGGCTGTGGTTCGCGGAATGGTGGGGCGACAAGATCGCAATGTTCGACACCAAGTCCGGCGAGTTCATGGAATGGTCAGTGCCGTTCAAATATTCGTCGCCCTATGACGCGCAGTCCGACAAGGCTGGCCAAGTCTGGACCGGCAATATGATGGACGACCGCATCACGCGGTTAAATCCGACCAATGGCCAGTTCGTGCAGTATCTGATGCCGATCGAAACCAACCTGCGCCGCATTTCCGTCGACGATCGCGGCAGCAAGCCGGCGCTGTGGGTCGGCGCGCAGCACCAGGCGACAGTGATGCACATCGAGCCGCTGGAATAGCCGAACGGTTCATCCGCTTACGGAACAGCCTCCGCGCAATATTGCGCGGGGGCTGTTTTGTTTTCAGAGATGAGCGGGCATGACTCCCGAGAGTCTCCGCGACGAAATAATTACATGCCTGCGGCGTCGAGCTTCGCAATCTCGTTCTTGCTCAGCTTGAGGTTTGCTGCGGAGGCGAAGTCTTTCAACTGCTCTTCCTTCGTCGCGCTCGCGATTGGCGCGGTGATGGACGGGCGCGCGATCAGCCATGCCAGGGCGACGGCGGCGGGATTTACGTTATGGGAAGCTGCCACTTCATCCAACGCGGCGAGAATCTTTTTTCCTTTCGCGTTCAGATAGGCGCTCATGCGGCCACCGCGTTGGCTCTTGCCAAAATCCGCGGGGCTTCTGTACTTGCCCGTCAGAAACCCGCTCGCCAGCGGGTAATAGGGAATAACGCCGACATTCTCTTTCCTGCAAAGCTGTTCCAGCGGCCCTTCAAACGCGCCGCGCTCGTACAGATTGAATTCCGGCTGCAAGCATTCGTAGCGCGGCAACCCATGCGCCTTCGAAACATCCAGCGCCTCCTTCAGACGTTCTGCCGAGAAATTGGACGCGCCGATGGCCCGCACCTTTCCTTCTTTGATGAGGCCGGCATAAGCCTCCAGCGTTTCCAGCATTGGCGTCGATGAATCGTCGCGGTGCGATTGATAGAGATCGATCGTGTCGATCCGCAGCCGCTTCAGACTGTCTTCCACTTCCGCCCTAATGTAGCGCGGCGACAGGCCCTTTTTGTCCGGCGCCATTTCGTGACCGACTTTGGTAAAGATCAAAACCCGCTCGCGCCGTCCGCCCTGCTTCAGCCAGTTGCCGATGATGGTCTCCGACTCGCCGCCTTTGTTGCCGGGCACCCAGCGCGAATAGGTGTCCGCCGTGTCGATGGCGTTGAACCCGGCGTCAACGAAAGCATCGAGCAGCCGGAAGGCGCTCGCCTGATCCACGGTCCAGCCCAGGACATTGCCGCCAAAGATGATGGGGGCCGTTTCCAGCCCGCTGTTGCCGATTTTCCGCCGTTCCATGACCTATTCTCCCCTAGCGCGGGTGCAATTTGCACCTCTCCGACAGCCCGCGACAAGCATGTGCGCGATCCTTAGGGGAATAGGCTTGCGACCCTCCGCAAAGTATGATTGTTGGCTCGAAAAATCATACCGAGTGGGTTCATGCAGCGCGTTACCATCACCCTTGACGACGAGTTCGTTGACGAACTCGACCGGATGATGGCGCAACGCGGCTATCAAAACCGCTCCGAAGCCATCCGCGATCTCGCCCGCTCAGGAATGCGCCAAGCGACGGAAGCGACCGGCGAAACCGGCACTTGCGTGGCCGCCCTGGTCTATGTGTACGACCATGAGGCGCGCGAGCTCGCCAAACGGCTCACGCACACCTTCCACGACCACCACGACCTGGCGCTGTCGGCGATGCATGTGCATCTGGATCATGGCAGTTGCATGGAAATCACCGTTCTGAAGGGCGACGCCAAGCAGGTGCGCCATCTGGCCGATCACGTCATTGCCGAACGCGGTGTCCGCCACGGCCGGCTCGTCATGGTGCCGGTGGAAGAAGAAGCTGAAAAGCACGCGCATCCCGGCGAGCCGAGTCACAAACACACGCATCTGCATGTGCGGAAGGCGGGATAAACAGCGCGATGTCGTTGCGTAGCCTTGTCCCGCCAAGAACCTGCGCGCTTTTCGCCGCGCTGATTGCCGCCAATGCGGGCGCATGGGCGTGGGCGATTGCGGCCTTTCACGATTATCCGGTTCTGCTCGGAACGGCGCTGCTCGCCTATAGCTTCGGCCTGCGCCATGCCGTGGATGCCGACCACATCGCGGCCATCGACAATGTCACACGCAAGCTGATGCAGAGCGGGAAGCGGCCGGCGACGGTGGGTCTGTATTTTTCGCTTGGGCATTCGACGGTGGTGGTGGTCGCCTCGCTGTTGATCGCGCTGGGCGCGGGCGCGCTGAACACCCGATTCGCCGCGGTTAGAGACGTCGGTGGACTGATCGGCACATCGGTGTCGGCGCTTTTCCTTTACGCCATCGCCATCGCCAATCTGTTCATTCTCGCCGGCGTCTACCGCACGTTCCAGCGGGTCAAAAGCGGTGGACGGCTGGTGGAAGACGATTTGGACATGCTGCTGTCCGGTTTTCTGGGGCGTCTGTTCAAGCCGCTGTTCGGTTTCATCCGTGCGGGGTGGCAGATGTATCCGTTGGGACTTCTTTTCGGTCTGGGCTTCGATACGGCGACGGAAATTGGCGTGCTTGGGATTTCCGCGGCACAGGCGGCGAAAGGCTTGTCCCTTCTGCCCTTGCTGATTTTCCCGACGCTTTTCACGGTGGGAATGGCGCTGGTGGATACGGCCGATTCCGCGCTGATGACGCGCGCCTATGGCTGGGCGTTCGTGAAGCCGATCCGCAAGCTCTACTACAATCTCACCATCACGGCCGTTTCAGTGCTGGTGGCGCTGCTGGTCGGATCGGTGGAAGCGCTGGGCCTCATTGCCAACAAGCTCGATCTCCACGGCGGCTTCTGGGAATGGGTCAGTATGCTGAACGACGATTTCGGCATACTCGGCTATGTGATCATCGCCATGTTCGTCGTGAGCTGGATGGTGTCGGTGCTGTTCTACCGCTTCAAAGGCTACGACCGCCTGGACACGGCAGGAAACCAGATCGGGTTATGAGTCAGTTTGATTATCTCTTACAGATTGTCATCTCGAATGACACCAGTACAGCAAACCACGCCAAGTGCAGCGTTTCTATCGTTTACTTGGCGACCTGAGACGGAACTCTTAGATAGCAATGGCTCGTCGGGAAATATGCAGCCGGTATAGATACCAATTAATTTCATGTTGAAATTGCCCAAGTCCATAAAAACTGGTGCGCCAGACATAGCGGGAGCCGCCTTACCATCTAACAAGTAAGCACCGGCAAGTAGGCTCTCAGGTGACCGTGGAATCTCATAGCTCGCGGTAAAACGTGTCAGAGCTATAGGCAGATTAAGCGTGGCGACGCCAATAGTGTAACCATACGGAAATCCGACAATAATCACCCGGCTGCCAATAACTGGCGAGCGAAATTCAACCTCCTCAATTGAAGTTGATAGGCCTGCCAGAACCTCTGGCGCAATGCTGACCGACATTGAAACGACGTCGCAACTACGGGGAATTTTTATTCCCACCTCATCGAGGTCCTTATGGGGCCGTTGCTGCTGCTCTTGCCGCCACATCGGGCGGAAGCTGCCTGAAGAGTCGTCGTATAATGAAAGTGTTTGATGCAGACCCGGTGGAACGGAGGTCGGAGCGGGGTTGCCGTTAAATTCAATCCGAAGTTTCCGCCTGTGCGGCGGCCAATAAGATGCAGTTACACTCGGTTGGAAGAAATCGAGTCCCGTAACGACGTGCCAACATGTGCATAATCTGCACTCTTCCCCCCTATGAATGAAGAAACCACTCGCGTGACATATCTCAGTTTCATGCGCGTCCAGAACGGCCAGTCGCACGGCTTTGAATATGATAGACATGTGGTAGACGTTGACGTCCCAGCAACAAAACCCTGTCTTACTGCAACTGCTTCAGACTCTTCGGATCGGGGCCTTTGGGCAGGGTGGCGAGATAGGTGAAAATGTCCGCCACCTGCTGATCGGAAATCTGCACCGCTGTGTAGGCAGGCATCTCGTAGCGCGGCGTGCGCAATTGCTGCAGCACCGCCGGATAGCCAAGCGCGGTCGGGTTAAGCTTCGGCCCATCGCGCAGCGTGCCCTGGCCGAGAATGCCGTGGCACGTGTAGCAGCCATATTTCTGGAAATTGGCGAGGCCCGCTTTGGCGTCGCCTTTCGGCGCGTCCTGCGCGGCGGCGCCGCTGATCGCGAACACGGCCAGCGCCGCACCAAGCCAAAAATTACGAATGTTTGTCATCGGTATCAGCGTCCGTCCGAAACCACATCGAGAAGCGCGGGTTCACCGCGCTTCACCACATCCATGGCGCGCCGCATAGCGCCTGCCAGATCTTTGGGGTCGGTAATCGGCCCTTCGGCAAACAGCCCGTAGCCTTGCGCGATCTTGGCGTAATCGGGCGCCGGATTGTCGATGAGCGTGCCGACATAGACGTTCTTGTGATTGACCCGCTGCCGGCGCGAGGCCATGCGCAGGATCATCATGACTTCCTGATGATAGGCGCGGTTGTTGTGCACGATGTAGAGGATCGGGATCTTGTGGTGCGCGGCGGTCCACAGCACGCCCGGCGCCATGTTGAAATCGCCGTCGCCGACCATCGCCACCGTCAGGCGGCCCTTGTCCTTGTTGGCGAGCGCCGCGCCCAACGCCGCCGGCGTATTGTAGCCGATACCCTGCGCGCCCGAGCCGCCCATCGTCCGGTAGGGCTTATCGATGTCCCACAGACGATACGGCCAGTCGCTTAGAAACTGGGTTTCCGTGGGCATCATCCAGTCTTCGTTTTTGATCTGGTCCCACAATTCCATAACGAGACGCCCCGACGAAATCGGCTTGGCATCCCATTCGAAGGCCACGCGTTCGCGGAATTGTTCGAGCTGCTTGGCGGTCAGTTCCTTCACCTTGGCGCAGCGCCCATCGCAGCGGGCTTTGTCAGCCGCCGACATCTGCGTTTTCAGCGCCTCGATCAGAAGCGGCATCGTTGCTTCCGCATCGCCGGGGATAGAAAGATCGGCTTCGGCATAACGCTGGAAGTCCTGATAATTGGCCTTCGTCATCATGCTTTCGGTGCCGATGTGAATCAGCTTCAGATTGGGATTGCGCCGCCGCGGATCGTTCGGACGCGTCACCAGATCGGGCACGTAATTGTTCAGGCCCCAGAGGAAAATCGGCTCCAGTGCCAGAATGCAGTCGGCCTGCTGCAACGTGGCTTCGCTGCGTTGCGAATGGTTGAGCGGATGGCGGTTGGAAATGTTCATGCGCATATGGCCGTCGACCACCGGCGCGCCGATCATTTCCGCCACTTGAAGCAGCAGCGCCGGTCCGTTTTCGGTGCGCGCATAGCGGTTGGTGTAGATCACCGGATTTTCCGCGGCGAGCAGCATCTTCGCGGCTTCCCGCACCGCCATCACATCGCCCGACGGCTGTGAACGCATTTTCAGCTTGGGAATGTGCAGCTTCTTTTCGATGTCCGGCGGAATGGGGTCTTCCTGCAGATCCCCGTCGGCGGTAATGAGCACCGGCGCCATCGGCGCGGTCGTCATCAGATCGTAGGCCCGCACCATCGACTCGGCGAAGCCCTGCAGTGATGCCGGCTGGTCGTCCCATTTCGTAATGTCGCGAACCGTGGCGGCCTGATCCTGCGCCGAGTGGTTCCATTCGATGTAAACCTGACGCGTCGCCGGATTGCCGATATTGCCCGACAGCACCAGCATCGGCACGCGGTCGGCAAACGCGTTGTAGATCGCCATCGATGCGTGCTGCAGACCGACCGTGCCGTGGACCATGCAGGCCATCGGCTTCTTCGCCACTTTGTAATAGCCGTGGCACATCGCGGCCGCTGTATCTTCGTGCAGCGTGGTGATGAATTCCGGCGATTTGTTATCGCCGTAATTGATGATCGACTCATGGAGGCCGCGGAAGGTCGAGCCCGGGCACGAGGCGATATACTGGATGTCGAGCGACTTCAGGATGTCCACCATGAAGTCCGAGCCGGTTTTGCCGATGGTCTGCGGCGGCATGTCGTTGGTCGGCCGGTCCGTCATCGGGATCGGCGGAACGCTGGAGGCGGGCTGCGCTGCCGGTTGCGCCATCGCTTTGGTGGCGCTTGCCGCAACACTTACGGCCGGCGCCGCTGCGAGGCCGGCAAGAAATTGACGGCGCTTAATTTTCTTCGACATGAAGGCCCTCCCAGGCGAGCGGCATCGGCCCCTTAGGGGTCCGAATTCAGCGCGGGAGTTTGCCACCCGGAACGCCCAATTCCAAGCCGGTCACGCGGGATCGGATACCCCCCGCGCAGCGTATCGTATTTCTTCCCCCGTTTTTACGGGGGAAGTGGCGCGCGCAGCGCGACGAAGGGGGCGAGGGCCTTCCGCCTACCTCACACCGATGGCGAGTGCGGTTTGTGGTCTTCGTCTTGTTCCATGATGAGGAAGCGCGATTCCGGGACGCAGCCATCTTCAGGGCACCACATGCCGCCCGCAAAGTTTCCGAAGTCGAAGAAATAGACGACCATCACGTAACCCGATACCGCCGTAAGTTCTACGCGGTAAACATTCGATGCCTCGTCCTTCATATCGAGCCCGATATCGAAGACCGCGGCTGCGTGGGTCCGATCATCGCCGCTGACTTGGGTTTCGCGGATAGACGTGAAGTAGGAAGAATTGCCGATCTCGGCCAGCTTGCCGCGTGAGATCTGCGAGGGGATGCGCACCTTGGCCCCGTCATCCAGCGAAGCCCAGACCCAACCGCCGCGGCTTACCAGCGAATGGCCGTAGGGCGTGCAATTGATTTGGCCCCATTTGCGCAATGGCGCCGGAAGCTGCATCACGGCCTCCATCGGCGTGCCCTTGCACTCTTCGCCTTGGTCATCGGCGCGGGAAGCCGTCATTCCGCTTCCAACAGACAACATCAACGCGCAGAGAAGAATCGAGAGCTTGCTTTTCGCCATGACCGGGACCTTTCCGTCAGTCTGTAAAGCTGCGTTCCACCATCGAAAGTAATTCGCTGGTGAAAAGGCTACGCTTCATTCCTTAACGGGAGTTGATTCCAGCTCACGAAAGTGGGGGATTTATTTGCCCGCAAATACGTTGCGTAATTCTGTTTACCTTGCGGAAACCAGAGCGCAATCCGGCGAAGTGGACGCCGGTTCGCCGCAAGATTGCGCGCAAAACCAAAGAATCTAGAGCATGTTCCGATTCATTTTGATCGGATCATGCTCTAGCGCGCGATGTAGCCATATTTGCCGGTATCCTGGGCGCCGATACGCACGGCGGCCAATCCATTCGACGGCGAAAAAAGATCGGCGAAATCGAACTGCGGCGCGATGACCGTTTTGCCGTCGCGATCGATGAATCCGTATTTACCAGTTGCTTCGCCGCCCGTGCGAATGGCCGCCAAACCGCCGGAGAACGAATCCGCAAATTCGAATTTCGGCTCGATGACGAATTTCCCTTGTTTGTCGATGAAGCCGTATTTGTCACCGACGCGCACATCGGCCAGACCGTCGCGAAACGGAAAAGCGCCATCGAATTGCGCCGGGATGACCATCTTGCCGTCTTTGCCGATATAGCCGTCCTTGCCGGTGACGAAATCGCCGGTGCGTACGGAGGCGAGGCCATCCGAGAACGAACCGGCCGAGGCGAATTGCGGTTTGATAACCGTTTTTCCCTGCTTGTCGATATAGCCCCATTTTCCATCGACGCGGACAACCGCCAGCCCATCGGAAAACGAACCCGCCACATCGTATTGGGCAGGAATGACGAGCTTGCCTTGCTTGTCGACAAAGCCCCATTTGCCCTGGAGATATTCGCCGATGCGAACCGCCGCCAGCCCTTCTGAAAACGCGGACAGATCGACGATTTCCAGCTTGGGCGTGATGACGAAATTGCCGGTTTTGTCGATGAAACCGACCTTGCCGCCGATGCCGGCATGCGCGACGCCTTCGGCAAACGGGCCGGCGAAATCGAATTGCGGCTTGATGACGACCTCGCCTTTTGTATCGATGTAGCCGAACTTCGCGCCGACGCGGACGCTGGCGAGGCCATCGGAAAAGACTCCCGCCTCGTCGAAGCGATCCGGAATGGCGAGCGGCTTCTGCGCGGCGCCCGGCTTTGTTTCGGTGGCGCTTGCTGCCTTCGTCTCTACGGGAGCGGGCGCCGCCGTCTGCTGCGCGGGTTGCCCGCACGCGGCAAGCGCAAGCGCGGTCGCAACGATCAACGTGCCATACACTGTGACGCGCATGAGGTTCTCCTCGCGGGAAGGGCCGCTTATACCTATTGCAGCAGCTTGATGGATTTCGGATCGGGCGGCTTGGGCTGGCTTTCCAGATAGGCGTGGATGTCAGCGGCTTGCTGGTCGTTCACCAGAGTTGCCGTGTAGGGCGGCATGATGGTGCGCGGCGTGCGAAGCTGCGCGACAAACGCCGGATAGGGAAGCGCGGGCATCAGGCGCGGCCCTTCGCGGCTGCCCTGCCCGACAAAGCCGTGGCAGGAATAACAGCCCTTTGCGACGAACAGGTCCTTACCTGTCTGCGCGTTGCCTTTGAGCGAATCTTGCGCAAACGCAGCGGCGCTGAACAACACGAGCGCGGCGCCAAGTAATAGGTTAATCTTCATACGGACAACTCTCAATATCACCTCCCCCTCGCGGGGAGGTCGAAATGCCGAAGCGGCGACAGCCGCGACGTATTTCGGGTGGGGGGATTGTTCCGGATGGCTCCCCCCACCCGAAATTGCTTCGCAATTTCGGCCTCCCCGCAAGGGGGAGGCGATTTTTGGGGGCGACCTGAAGAACGCATCAATCACCTTGGCTGCGAGACAACGTCGATCAGCGCGGGTTCGCCGCGTTTCACCACATCGATGGCGCGCTTGATGGCGGGGCCGAGATCGTTGGGACTGTCGATTGGACCTTGCCCGTACACGCCCATGGATTTCGCCAGCGTCGCGAAGTCGATGTTCGGCTTGCTGATATCCGTGCCGATATGGATACGCTGCGTGTCGCGCGAGCGGCGGTCAGCCATGCGCAGAGTGTGCATGACCTCCATGTGGTAGGCGCGGTTGTTATGCACGATGTACAGGATGGGTATCTGGTGATGCGCCGCCGTCCATAGGGACTGATTGGTCATCATCATCTCGCCGTCGCCGATAATCGCTGCCGTGATGCGGCCCGTCCCTTTGTTGGCGAGCGCCGCGCCTAGCGCCGCTGGTGCGTTGTAGCCGACGCCTTGCGCGCCTGAGCCGCCGATCCAATTGTGCGGCTTGTTGATGTCCCAGAGACGGTGCGGATAGTCCGATAGAAACACCGTCTCCGTCGGCATTGTCCACTCTTCGCCTTTCAGCGCGTCCCACAATTCCATGCAGGTGCGCGCGACCGAAATCGGCGAGGCATCCCAGCCATATGTCGCTTCGGTACGCGCTTGTTCGAGAAAGCGCGGCGCCATGGCGCTCAGCTTTTCGCCGCGTTGCGCCAAGGCGGCCGCGCGCGACGGCGTCAGCTCGCGCTTCACCGCTTCGATCAGCACGGGCATTGTTGCTTCCGCATCGCCCGCAATCGTCAGATCGGACGGCGCATAACGCTGCACGTCGCCGTAATTGGCCTTCAGCAGCAGGCCTTCCGTGCCGATATGGACGATCTTCAGATTGGCCTGCCGGTTCAGACGCCGGTTCGGACGGCCGATCAGATCCTGCACATCGTTGGTGAGGCCCCACAGGTCCACGGGCTCCAGCGCCAGAAGCAGATCGGCCTGCGCCAGCGCCTGCTCGCGGCGGCCGTTGTGATTGTATTTGTGGCGGCTCGGGAAATTCATCCGCGAACGGCCGTCGATCACCGGCGCATGCAAAAGCTCCGCAAGCTGCACCAGCAGCGCGGGCGCTTTCTCCGTGCGGCCATAACGGTTCGCATAGATCACCGGGTTTTCGGCGGCGACTAGCATCTTGGCCGCTTCGTGTAGCGATTCGGCGTCGCCTTGCGGATGACGGCTTCTGCGCAATTTGGGAAGGACGAGCTTAGCCTCTTCCTCCTTATGCAGCGGGTCTTCCTGAATATCCGCGTCGAGCGTCACCAGCACTGGCGCCATCGGGGCGGTGACGGCAAGATCGTAAGCCTGCACCAAGGCTTCCGCGCTCGCCTGCAGCGAAGTCGGCTGCGCATCCCATTTGGTGAAATCGCGAACCATGGCGTTTTGATCGACGGCGGCGTGATTCCATTCGACGTTCGGACGCCGGGCCGACGAATTTTGGATATTGCCGGAGATGACCAGAATCGGCGCCCGGTCGGCATAGGCGTTGTACATCGCCATGGACGCATGCTGCAGGCCGACGGTGCCATGCACCATGGCGGCCATCGGCTTGCGCGCCACCTTGGCATAGCCATGCGCCATCGCAACGGCGATTTCCTCATGCAGGCACATGATGAATTCCGGCTTGGTGTTGTTTCCGTAATTCAGCAGCGATTCCTGCAAGCCCCGGAACGTCGCCGCCGGCAGCGAGGCCACATATTCGATGTTCAGCGTCTTGATGACATCGACAATGTAATCCGAGCCGCTGCGCGCTTCCGTCAGCGGCGTCCCATCGGGCAGCACGTTCTCGTTCGGCGGCACCGGTGGCACGCTCGTCACCCGCGCCGGAGCAGCTTGCGCATTGGCCTTGGTCGCCGCCGCGATACTGGCGACCGGGCCGGCGGCCAGCGCACCCGCCAAAAATTGGCGGCGCTTTAGTTTGGGCTGTTTGGACACTCGCGCTCCTCCCGGGCGTTTTACGGAGAATGTGCCACTGGCACCGCGCAAATCCAAGCGCGGCGCTCGAAGATGGCGTGAAGCAAGCGAACAGGGGATGTCTGGATAGAAAAAAGGGGAGGAGACATTATCCCCTCCCCGAATTTTCGCTTCGCCGAAAATTCGATCCTCCCTCAAGGGGAGGGTGTGAATTAGTTCGGCTTTTGCACGAAGCGGAGGAATTCCGCCCATGGGACCGCGCGGCCGTGCAGACCGACGACGGTGGTCACGTCGAGCTTATAGCCCTTGATGTTGTCGTACAGATTCACTGCGGCGGCAGGAGCCTGTGCGGGCAACGGTGCGCCCGCGGCCGGTGGCGTGTAGACATCGGCCTCGATCAGAATCTTATCCGCCGGCAAATAGGCGAACACCATGCCTTCGGCGTGCGGGCTGCCCTGCATGTAGAACACCTGCAACTGCCGCTGACCGTCGCTCAGCGTGTAGGTCGTATCGACGGGCTCGAATTGATAGCCCTCGTCCCATTCCGTCGGCGGATACAGCGAGAGGCGGTCGGGATTGAGTGTCCACACATCGTGGCTGAGGACTTCGTTCTTGTAGAAATCCTTGTTGCTGGAATGGGTGATGATCACCGCGCCTTCATGGAAGGCGGTGCGCAGACCGCCCAGATGATCGAAGTGATTGTGCGAATTCACCACATATTTGATGGGCTTGTTCGGATACATGCGGCGCACCGCATCGAACACCGCCAGCGTCCGCGCTTGATCGACCGGCGCTTCCACCAACGCGATGTAATCGCGGAATTCCACCGCTACGCTGTGATGCGTACCGCCGGTCAAATAGGTGACGCCCGGCGCCAGCGTTTGCGTGGTCACGACCGGCGCGGGGATTTGCGCGTTGGCGACGCCCCCCGGAACGGTAAGCGCCTGTCCGCAATCGTTGGGCTTGATATCCGCGACGGTCAGACCGAACGAATTGTGTCCGCCATTGTAGTTCGGCGGCTGCGTCTCGTTATCCCAGTCGGTGTGATTGTGGAAATTGCCGGGGAATTTGACGCCGTTGACCTCTTTCCACTGGCTGTATTCAGCTTCGTAGTTCAAGTCGCCGCGTACCGGATTGGCAATGCGTGTTTCCACGCGCTCCAGCAGATTGTCCTCGTTGATGGTGCCGTTGATCCGGTATTTGCCGAACGAGAAGGAAATGATGTTGAGCTTGCGATAACGCAGCCCGGCCGGCGTACCGACCGCGCCGTTCTCATAGCGCGTGATCAACACCGGATTGGCGCCCGGCGCCATCGCGCCCTTGATGAAACCGTGCGGGCTCATCCAGATGTCGATAGCGCGCACATCGGCCGCGTCCGGCTGCGCCACGGCGTTGCCGCCCTGCATGGTCCACGCCGCCTTATCGACAAGATAGTTCTGCGCCCGCTGCTCGCCCTGAAGGGGAATGCCGCCGCCGCCGATGCGCGGATAATTGCCCTGGCGAATGGTGCGGTCCTCATAGGAGGATTTCGCGTCGTAATTGATCGTGCGCGTGTAATTGGAAATTTCCACGCGCGGCCAATCATCCCTGATGTCGTGCGCCTGGCCGACCATTCCGATATAGCCGCTGGTGCCGGAGAAGGTGATGCACTTCAGATTGTCGGCGCCCATGTTTTTGGACACCGCCGCCAATACCGATTGGGCCGTCGGCTGCGGCTGAGCGGATGCCGCCCCCGCCAGCGCCATCGCGGCGCCGCCCATCAGTGCCAACACCGTCCACTTGCCTGAATTCCTCGCCATAGCCCGTTGTTCCTCCCTCGGCTTGCTGCTTCGCGAATGTTAACACAGCGCGCAGATATGTCCCTGGCCTTTCTCGCTGGTGAACTCCACGTAACCGCCTTAGACTGCGCGAAAAGCCAATAGGAGGAGAACGTGATTCAAACCCACCTGTCGCGCCGCGCCATATGCGCCGCTGCATTTCTGGCCGCCACCGCTCTTGCCTGGGGACCCTCGCAGGCGCAGCAAAATGGACCGGTTGCCCTGACGGGCGCGCGGGTCATCGACGGGACGGGCGCCGCGGCGATCGAGAACGCGACCATCCTGATGGCGAACGGCCGTATCACCGCGGTTGGGCCGTCTGCTTCGGTAACGATCCCGGCCAATGCGACCCGTGTGAGCATGACGGGTAAGACGATCGTGCCCGGCCTTATCAACACGCACGGCCATGTCACGGTCGATGACAACACCAAGCTGCCGATGCCCGCGCACCTGCAACAGGTATTGAAGGCCTATTCGGATTACGGCGTTACAACCGTCGTCAGCCTCGGGTCCTCCACCCTCGCCGACGAGGCCGAAGGCTTCCGCATCCGTGAGGCGCAACGCACAGGCGTTCCCGATCGCACGCGTCTGGTTACTGCCGGCATGAACGCCATCGGCAAAACGCCGGAGGAAGCACGCGCCAGTGTCGCCCGGCTTCAGAGCGTCAAGGCCGACTTGATCAAATATCACATCAATGGCCGCGCCGATGACATGACGCCCGAAATCTATGGCGCGCTGGTCGATGAAGCCAAAAAGCGCGGGCTAATGACGGCGGTGCATATCTTCTATTTGAAGGATGCCAAGCTCGCGATCGAGAAGGGCACTAACGCGCTCGTGCACAGCGTGCGCGACCAGGATGTCGATACGCAGCTCATCGACATGATGAAGCGCAACAACATCGGCTATGTGCCGACACTGACGCGCGATCTGTCCGTCTTCGTCTATGAAACCGAGCCGGCCTTCTGGCAGGAGCCGTTTTTTAGGAAGGGGCTGTATCGCTACCAAACCGAAGTCGACATCTTGAAGAATCCGAAACTGCAGGAAGAAACGCGCAACAGTCCGGCGGTGCAAAACATCAAAAAGGCGCTGCTGCAAGCCAACAAGAACCTGAAGGCGCTGGCCGACGCGGGTGTTCTGATCGGCATGGGGACGGATACATCCTCCCCCAACGATCTTGGCCGCTGGCCCGGTTATTTCGAGCACGTCGAAATGGAGATGATGGCGCAGGCCGGTTTGACGCCGATGCAGGTGATTAAATCTGCCACCGGCGATGCCGCGCGCATCATGAAGCTGAACGATGTCGGCGCCATCGCGCCGGGCAAGGCGGCCGACTTGCTGGTGCTGAACGCCAATCCGCTGACCAACATCCGCAACACGCGGGAAATCGATTCCGTCTGGATCGCGGGACGCAAGCTTTAGAGTCGCTTGGAATCGCAAAAAAAGGGGAACCACAAAGGACACAAAGAAGACACGAAGATCACGAAGAAAAGTTTTGGCGCGCAAAGCGCACGATTTAATCTTTGTGTTCTTGGTGTCTGTTAGTATCCTTTGTGGTTCCCCTTTTTATTTCCCCGCGGCTCCGCGAGAATAATAAAAAGCCACCCTCCGTTTCCGAAGGGTGGCTTTTGTACGCTTCAGTGCAGCCTTAATTCCGCAGCATCGGAATCGTTGCCGGGTCGGCCGGTTTCGGGAACGTCTGCACGTAGGAATAAATGTCCGCCGCTTGCTGGTCCGTCAGAACCTTCGCCGTGAACGGCGGCATCTGCTGACGCGGCGTCCGCAACTGCACGATAAACGCCTCCCACACCGGCGGATCGATCAACTTCGGACCGGCGCCGCCGCCCTGCCCCACATAACCGTGGCATTGGAAGCAGCCGACCGTCTCGAACAATTTCTTGCCATTGGCGGTGTTGCCGTTCGGTGCGCCTTGCGCAAAGGCGCTGCCCGCAACGAGGAGGCCGGCAAGCATGCCGGCCCCGTAAACTTGCAAATGTCTGATCACGCGTTTTCTTCCTATATATTCTGTGATTAGCGCGGCTGCGACACGACGTCGATCAGCGCGGGCTGGCCTTTTTTCACCACGGCAAGCGCGCGTGTAATGGCGGGGCCAAGGTCGACCGGATTGCTGATCGGGCCTTCGCTGTAGACGCCATAGGATTTTGCCAGCGTCGCGAAGTCGATGTTCGGATTGTCGATCGTGGTGCCGATATGGGCGCGATCGATGCCGCGCTGATTGCGCTGCGCCATGCGCTGAACGTGCATGTATTCCTGATGGTAGGCGCGGTTGTTGTGCACCACATAGAGGATAGGAATCTCATGGTGCGCGGCGGTCCACAGCGTGCCTGGCTGCATCAACAGGTCACCGTCGCCGTTGAGCGAAACCGTGATGCGGCCATGCTCCTTGTTGGCGAGCGCGGCGCCGAGCGATGCCGGTGCGGTGTAGCCGACGCCGCCGCCGACGGAACGGCCCATCGAATTCCACGGCTTGTCCATGTTCCAAAGACGGTACGGCCAATCGCTCAAGAAATTGGCTTCCGACGACATGGTGTATTCGCCGCCGCTGGTCTTGAGCTGCTCCCACACTTCGGCGCAGGTGCGCGCGGTGGAGATCGGGTTCGCCGTCCAGCCCATGGCCGCCTGCGCATAGACAGCCTTCATGAAGCCCGTCGATTGCTCGCGAAGCTTTTGGCCACGCGTCGCCAGGGCAGACCGGCGGTTTGGCGTGATTTCCTTCTCGATCGCCTGGATCAAGGACGGCGTGGTCGTTTCAGCATCGCCTGTGATGCCCAGATCGGCCTGATTGTAACGCTCATAGGCCGTGATGTTCGCCTTGATTTGCGCATCCGTGGTGCCGATTACGATCACCTTGGCATCGGGGCGAATCTTCGGCGTCGACGGACGGCCGATCAGGTCGGTGACGTTGTTGAGCGTGCCGAACAGATCCATCGGCTCGAGGCAGAGAATCACATCGGCCTGACGCAGCAGCGCCGCGCCGCGTTCGGTATGATTGAGGGGGTGACGGTTCGGCATGTTCATGCGCGAACGCTCGTCCAACACAGGTGCATTCAGCGTGTCGGCGAGTTGCGCCAGCAGTTGGGGCCCGGCGGCGGTGCGCTGATAACGGCCCGCTACGATCACTGGATTTTCCGCCGCAACCAGCATCTTGGCGGCTTCCGCAACGGCGACCGCATCGCCCATCGGCTGGGACCGTTTGCGCAGCTTGGGAATGAACAGCTTTTCTTTCGGGTCGATTTCTTCTTCCTGCTGATCGGCATCGACCACCACGAAGACCGGCCCCATGGGCGCGATCGTGGCGATGTCGTACGCACGGACAACACCTTCCGCGAAATCCTGCAGGTTGGCCGCCTGATCGTCCCACTTCACGTAATCGCGGACGATGGTCGCCTGGTCATGCGCGCTGTGCGCCCATTCCACGCCGGGACGCCTCGAGGTGCCTTCGCCGACATTGCCGGCCATGACCAGCATCGGGGCCTGGTCGCAATAAGCGTTGTAGATCGGCATCGCGGCATGCTGCGTGCCGACGACGCCATGCACCAGGCACGACATCGGCTTGCCGGCGATCTTCGCATAGCCATGACACATGGCCGCCGACACTTCTTCATGCAGACAGGTGATGAACTCCGGCTTGGTGTTCATGCCGTAGTTGATGAGCGACTCCTGCAGACCGCGGAAGGTCGAGCCTGGGCAGGAGGCGACAAAATCGATGTTCAGTGCGCGAAGGCAGTCGACCATAAAGTCGCCGCCGACTTTGCCGCTGGTGACGATCCTCTGCTCGGAAGGAGCCTGGGTGTCGCCCACTGTCTGCGGCTTGGCGGGGACAGCCGCCCGTGCCGGCGCAGGCTGCGCCACGGCCCTGGTGGCGCTCGCCGCCAAGGTGACAGCCGGTGCAGCTACAGCTCCAGCAAGAAATTGGCGGCGTTTCATCTCTGGCGTCTTATTCGACACGGTTCCCGTCCCTTGGATTTGGTGGATCGCCTCTGTGGCCGAGGTAAGCCGCAAAGAGTTTACCACCCGCAAAAGTCAACGACAAGATTTGCCAAGGAAGCCGGGCGTCCAGCCGGCACAGCGGGGCAGAGGGGGCCCCGTTGAGCTAAGCCCTGGGACAGGCGAGGAAAATTCCGCTCGCTTCATGAATATGACCCCGCCCCAAGGAGAGTTCTTGCCGGGCCTCAGTTTTTCGTAATTGAAGACGGCCTGCGCGCTGCGTTCCGCGCTTCAGGCCCGCAGCGGCTGCGCCACCCGCACAATGCGCAGACCGGGCAGGAGCACGGTCACCGTGGTGCCAACATTCACCTCGCTCGCGATACTCAGCGAGCCGCCATGCAATTCGGCCAGATGCTTCACCAGCGGCAAGCCAAGACCTGTGCCTTCGTATTTTCGGCTGATCTTGCTGTCTACCTGCCCGAACGGCGTTAGCGCCTTGGGAATATCTTCTGGCGCGATCCCGATGCCGGTATCGCGCACTTCGATAGCGAGCCCGTCTGGGACGCGCACTGTCGCGACCGTCACCTCTCCGTCTTCGGGCGTGAACTTCACCGCATTGGACAGGAGGTTGATAAGGATCTGCCGCATGCGCCGCTCGTCAGCCAGCAGGAACGGCACGTCGTAATCCAAATACACCGACAAATGCACGCCGGCCTTCCGCGCCGGCTCCCGGATTAGATTTACACAGGCTTCGACCGTCGCGGCGATATCGACAACTTCCTCGCGCAGCTCCAACTGGCCTGCTTCCGCTTTGGAAAGATCGAGAATCTCGTTGATGAGGCCCAGCAAATGCGTGCCGCTGTTGTAGATGTCCGTCGAATAGCCGCCATACCGTTCGCTGACGGGGCCGAACAGCTCGGTCTTCATTACCTCCGAGAAGCCGATAATGGCGTTCAGCGGTGTACGCAATTCGTGGCTGACATTGGCGAGAAATTCCGACTTGGCGCGGCTTGCCGCAACGGCGCCGTCCTTTTCTATGCGCAGACGCTGTTTTTCCAGGGCGTTATCGCGGAACACCCGTAAGCCATGCGCCAGCGATCTGATTTCATCGCCGCGATTTTTGTAGGGGATGTGACTGGTGAGGTTTCCGTCCGTAATTAAGCGCATCGCCTCGGTCACCCTGGTCATGGGACGCACGACGCCAAAGACAACATAGACCGAGGTCAGAACACCGATGATACAAAAGCAGCTCATCAGCAGGATAGCAGCATAGAAATCGCGTTGCGCGATGGAAAATTGCGCGCGCGCATAAACGCCCGCGCTATCCAGCGCGACCTGTCCGATCGCGAAAACGCTGTCCAGGGCCGGATTGACCAACTGCAACCATTTTTTGATCTGCGGTGAGGTTGTGCGCCCGTCTGCAAGGTCCGCGAGCGCCGCATCGTGCGCAGCGCGGGTCTCGCCAAAATAGAGCTTCTCTGCTTTCGCGACGGACTCTTTCAATTGCGGCGGGATATCCGACAAAGCAACGCGATCTTTGAGGATCTTCCATTGGCCATCGATCCGTCCGGCTATCGTAGCCAGTTCGAGCCGAAAGTCTCCATCCGGGCTCTGGCCCTTGGCGATCGCGGTGGCAACACGGACGCGGTCGCGTCCGATTTCCGTGCGCAGCGACCATGCGACCTGCTTTATGCGAACCAGTCCGGCCACTACGGCGTCGGTAACGGTGAGTTCGTTCTCAAGCCGGTTCGATACCTGATCTATAGCGTCCGCCAGTCGATTGTAGGTTGCCGCCCAACGTTCGGTGAGGTCGGCAGGCCGATCCTCCAGTGGCATCTTAAGCGTGGCATCGAGTTGCTGCCGGAGCGCCTCAAAACCAATCCGGGCATCGCGGATTTCGGTGACGGATTTGTCGCGTTGGTCGAACGCGAGAACGGCCAGTTCCGCAAGCGTCGCCGTCAGGATTTTATCGGACGCGGCACGCATGCGGTCGAGTTCGGCGTTGTCGGCGCGGGTTGCGAACCGTGACGAAGCAACGAGCCGGAATGCACGCCCGCGCTCGGCACGAATAGCGCCCAGCGCCGCATAAAGATTGTTGGAGAGCTCCAAAACCTGCGGCACGCGGCGTGCCTGTTCCTGATTGCGCAATGCGCTCAGGGCGTACACACCGCAAACAGCCGCGATTGCCAGCGTCATGACAATGGTTGCTGTCTGCAGGAGCACGCTGATGGAAAAGAGCCGCTTCATGTGCGGGCCACAACACTCCGTCGTCTACCGAGTTCGCCGCTGCGCGCTTTGAGGTTGCAGTGCCGCAGCATCTCGGATGCTAAAGCACAACGTTTAATCAAAGCTTCGCGGGAGGAGGCACGGTATGAGCCACCAAGGATATGGCGATGGTAATGCGGCGTATGGTTAAAGAAGCGTTTACGCTGAGATTTGATGCTTAAATGTTGCATAAGGTGCAGCTTAAGATTGCTTAGCCGCTGTCAGCGGCGCATTTTGGAACGGCTTAGTGAATGGGCGGCGCATAGAGTGCGCCGCCGTCGGACCAAAGGCGGCTCAGTCCGCGTGGAAGCTTGGCTTTCGATTTACTGCCGAGATTGCGGTCGTAGATTTCCCCATAATTGCCGACAGCCGAAATAATCGCAGTCGTCCAATTCGGGCTTAGTGCCGGTGTATTTGCGGGGGCAGGAGTAAAGAAAAACTTAACGTCCGGATACTCGCTCGCCCGCATGCGATCGATATTGTCCGCTCGGATACCAAGCTCCTCCGCGTTGATCAGTGCAAAGATCGACCAGCGCACGGCATCGAGCAATTGGTCGTCGCCTTTGCGCAGCAGCGGCGCCAACGGCTCCTTGGTGATCTGCTGCGAAAGAATCACGTAATCCGCCGGGTTCGGAGCTTTTCCGATGATCGCCTCAGCAAGCTCGGAGGCGTCGGCCGACATGGCATCGCACTCGCCGGCGAAAAAGGCGTCTTCGGCTTGCGCCCGGCGGTCCTTGATGATGGCCTTCAGAGTCAAATTCCGGTTGCGAAAATAGGTCCGCACGCCCGTCAGAAACGCCGCATCCGTTGAAAGGCAGATGGACTTGCCGGAGAGCTGCTCCGGGCTCGCGATGCCCAGCTTCCTGGGGACTAGAAATCCTTGCCCATCATAAAGAATGATTGGTCCGAACCGCAGGCCGCCCGAAATTTCGCGGCCCGATGTCCAGGTGAGGCCCCGCAGCACCACATCGATGTCACCGCCGGCCATGAAATTGGCGAGGGTGTCGATCGGTTGGAAACGGATTTTGCTCGAATCGCCGAAAATTCCCGCCGCGATGGCTTTGCACATATCGACATCGAAGCCGCGCCAGGCGCCGTTCGCGTCGCGCTGGGAGAATCCCGGCACATTGGCGCCGATACCGCAGATAAGAAATCCGCGGCCCTTTATGGCGTCGAGGCGTTCACCCGCATGCGCGCTTGCCACGAGCAGGCTCACGCACAGCAAGGACGCCAACAGAGCAAGGCTTCTCGGCAAAGTGACGCGCATGCGCAAAAGGGTCCGTTTCCGCGGGTGGAGGGCAACGCGCCGCGATGATAGAGAGGATGGGTCATGGATCAAGCACACCCGCCGCGCCGCAAGCCAAGGTTGCCGGACGTGAACCGCAGGGGCTTCCTGCAGGCCGCCGCAGGGGCCATTGCGACGTCAGGTACGTCGCGTGCCATTGCCGCCCGCGCTCCGCCGCGTCCTGCACCCGAATCCGTGCTCGTGGTGGGCGCGGGTTTGTCGGGGCTCGCCTGCGCGTACCGGCTGCGCGACGCCGGCTTGCGGGTGACGCTGATCGAAGCGCGCGCCGAACCGGGGGGGCGCGTGCGCACCCTGCGCGGCTATTTCGATGATGGTCTTTATGCGGAGCTTGGCGCGGCGCGGGTCGCCGAAACCCACGAATATGTGATCCACTGGCTGAACGAACTCGATCTGTCGCTCATCCCCTTTGCGCCGTCCGGCGCGGGCGTTCAGGCCATCGGGAATTTGCACGCGCGCACGGATGATTTGGCGGCGCGCGAACGCATGGCCCCTGGGCTGAAGCCGGACGAGCGCAATCTTTCGGTGTCCCAACTGATGATCAAATATCTCAGCGGCGTCCCGGACGACCTTGCCAATCCGGACATCGATCTTGCCGATCAGCGCTGGCGTCCCTTCGATTCGGTGACGTGGCCGGCCTGGCTGGCATCGCGCGGGGCCAGCAAGGCCGCCATTCAGCTGATTACCTTGGGCGGGGATTCGAGCGGTTTTTCCGCACTCTTCCTCTTGCAGCAGATCATGCTGCACCGCGATTCGCGCTCTTACTTGAAAATCGAGGGCGGCATGGACCGCCTGCCGCGCGCCATCGCCGCCCGCCTGAAAGATGCGATCCACTACAATTGCGAGCTGACCCGTCTGGAGCGGACCGCCACGGGCGTCCGCGCCACCTGCCGCACGCCGGCGGGCATGGACATATTCGCCGCGAACCGCGCCGTGCTGGCGATTCCGTTTTCCACCTTGAAGCAGGTTGCGATTGAGCCGGCCTTCTCGCCGCAGAAGACCAAGATCATTCAGAGCCTTATTTATCACGAGGCGACCCGTTTTCTGCTTCAGACCAAGACGCGCTTCTGGACCAAAGCCGGACTGAACGGCGGGGCGCGTACCGACGGTCCGGCCGACATCTGGGATATGAGCTACGGCCAGAAGGCTGCCCGCGGCCTGATCTCGCTGACGACCGGCAACACCGCGATCGACCAGCGCCTGAGCTCTCTTCCCGAAGCCGGCCGGGCCCAGTTCGGAGCGGGGCTCGCCAAACAGGCGTTCCTTGAGCTCGAGAGCGAATTGCAAAAAACCTACGTCCAGCGCTGGTCGGAAAACCCCTTCGCCCGCGGGGCCTTCACGGTTTTCCGCCCGGGGCAAATGACCGCCTGGGCGCCCGTGATGGGCCTGCCCGAAGGCCGCGTGCATTTCGCCGGGGAGCATATCGCCCCCTTCAACGGCTGGATGGAGGGCGCGCTCTGGTCGGGTGAGCGGGCGGCGCAAGAGATTTTACAACAATAAACTGAGAGGATGGCCAAGTTCCCGGTCTGGGCAGTTGGCGATTTCAGGCGTCTTCTTATATAGTGAGCACCAGAGGTGGGAGAGCGGGGCGATCCCGCGAAGCTGGCAGGAGAGCGGATATGAAGATGAAATCCTTGATCGGCATGGGCGGCATTGCAGCTCTGGGCTTGGCGGCAACGGCATTCGTTTCGCCGGCACTGGCCAATGGCGGCGACTTCTTCAATGAGCTTTCGGAAAGCTGGGGCTCCAACGCCGATACCGGCACCCCCTTCTTCGGCTGGGTACGTGACACGAAGGGCAAGCCCATCGCGCGCGCCATCGTCACGGCCACGGTCGTCGGCGGTGTGGACGGTCAGGCCGTGACCATCATCTCCGACAATCTCGGCCACTACAAAATTCCAGGCCTTGGCAAAGAGATCAACGCGAAGAACATTCTGATCGAATGCGCCAAAGCCGGTTATCGGACGATGGCGCAGGACCGCCGCGTGCTCCGCACGATGCCTAAGGCGCCGATCGAAGTCGATTGTAAGATGCAGGCCAGCACGCCCGTCAGCTGATCGGCCTGCCATAGAGTTTGAAAAGGCGCGCGGAAGCTTTTCTCGCGCCTTTTTCTTTACGAGAATTCCATTTGCATTCGTTGAAGGGCTTCGGGCATCATCGCGCGAAGCTTAGGTTGCGCTCAAGGAAGCACGGTGCCGCTGCAGGCGGCGCCCAATCCAAACGAAAAGAGTGAGTAACCGGCGGCACGTGGGGGAAAACGGCGCCATCGGATTGCATCATCGGGGGAGCTAATGCCGATTACCTTCTTGCTGGTCCTGCACGGAATCTTTTCCGTGTTTCTGCTCGGCGCGGTGACGCACCAATTTCTGAGCGTCTTCTGGCCGCGCAAACCGGGGCAAAGCGATTTCGTTGCGCGCGCCCGCGGCATCAATCCGGGCGGTTATGTCCAGGCGATTATCATTCTTTACGTCATCGAATTCGTGCTGGGCGCGATCCTGTATCCGACCTATCGCGTGCTGGCGCGGCCGCCGCTGCAGGATTTGCAGCTGACCTATGTCATCGGCCTGTTTGAGGTGAAGGAGAACTTCGCCGCCATCGTGCTCGCGATGCTTCCGTCCTACTGGTATTTCTGGAAGCGCTATCCCGATTACAAGACGACGCGCGCCGCCCTGACGGCGATTCTGTTCGCGACCGTCTGGTACGATATGATCGCTGGGCACTTGGTCAATAACGCCAGAGGACTGCTCTGATGGACAAGATCGCATCCCGGGCCTTTCCGGCCTTCGCCATTGGCTTCGCCGCTTACTACGCTCCGGCCTATTCCTTCACCGGCGCGACCTCGGCATTCACGTGGCCGCTGTTCACCTACTTCCCGGAAATCAACGAGTGGCGCTGGGGTCTCGTCGCCGGCAACGACACCATCGGACCGCCGATGTGGTGGTACGGCTGGATCGCATCGGCGGCTCTGGTTGGGCTCGTCTGCGCCATCATCGCGTCATTGTTACCGGAGCGGGCAACCGAAAAGCTTTGGGCATCAAGCATTTGGATCGTGCCCATCGCCGCGTTCGCGTTTTTGTGGAATTGGGAACGCGTCTGGTTCGGTCTATAATCCGTGGGTAGCGGATGCGGATCGTAAGGTCCGCAAGCCCGCTAAACACGGAGTCGACGATCATGCGTAGCGGTTCATCAAAGCTCTGCTTGGGCCTACTGGTGTGCGCTCTCGTGGCCAATGCGGCTGTCTCTTCGCCTGCGTTTGCCAATGGCGGCGACTTCTTCGAAGAGATGATGGCCAATTTCCACGACAACAGCGACGACGGCGTGCCCTATTTCGGCTTCGTGCGCGATTCCAAAGGCAAGGTCATCCCGGAAGCAACCATCTCGGCGAAGACCCCGACGGGGTCCACGTTCGTGGTGCAAGCCGACAGCCGCGGCCACTACCGCATTCCCGGATTTTCCAAGCGCGTCGATGCCAGCAAAGTGGTCATCACCTGCAGCAAGGAAGGCTACCGCCTCCTCGCACGCGACCGCCGCGTCATGCGCAGCCGCCCCAACGCCCCCGTCGAAACCAACTGCGTCCTAACCCCGAACGCCTCAAAGCCCGCCGCCTAACATTCCAGGCGCTAGCCTCGCAGGACCTTCCCGCTTGCGAAAGCCGGTTTCGCAAGCGAGCTTGCGGCCTGACGGCAACAGCAATGGGCGCGTCTCGCCCATGGGCACGCCACCGCCCGACCTATTGCGGCCCATGCCGGTGAGCAGTGTGCGGCTGCGCGTAACGCCCCGGCCAGCGGTCGTTGCGGCATGTGGGACCTCACATTAAGGTCCGCGCCAACAGAAAAATGGAGGGATGAAATGCACGAGACGAGCATGCCCTATATGACGGGCAAGATGCTGATCGGCGGCGAGCTGGTCGAAAGCAAAAGCGGTCAATGGCTCGAAAGCATCAATCCCGCCGATGAAACCGCGCTCGGCCGCGTGCCGATGGGCAGCGCCGAAGATATGGCCGATGCCGTAGCGGCAGCGGACAAAGCGCAACCGGCATGGGCCGCGCTGTCGATGGCGCAGCGCGCGGAATACATCCACAAACTCGGCGATGCCATTTTAAAACGCGGCGATGAAATCGCGCGCATCGAATCGCTCGATACCGGCAACACGCTCGGCCCCATGAAGCGCGACGTGCGCACTGCCGTCGAGCGCATGCGCTTTGCGGCCGGTCTCGCCTACGAGATCAAGGGCGAGACGATCCCGGCGACTCCCGGAAATATTCACATGACCATCCGCCAGCCCTATGGCGTGATTGGGCGCATCATTCCGTTCAATCACCCCATCGGCTTTGCGGCGTCGCGCATCGCACCGGCGATCATCTCCGGCAACACCATGGTGGTGAAGCCGTCCGAGCAAAGCCCATTGTCGGCATCTATTCTGGGCGAAATCGTGAAAGAGATTTTGCCGGCCGGCGTCGTGAACATCGTCACCGGCGGGCGTGAAACCGGCGAAACGCTGGTGCGCCATCCCAAGGTTAAGCGCATTGCATTCATCGGGCAGCCCGCATCGGGCATGGCGATTCAGAAGGCGGCGGCCGAAACGGCGGTGAAATATGTCACCCTGGAATTGGGCGGCAAAAACCCGCTGATCGCGTTCGAAGATTCCGATCTGGAAAAGGTCGCGGCGTGCTCCGTCGGCGGCATGAATTTCGGCTGGCAAGGCCAATCCTGCGGTTCGATGAGCCGCATTCTGCTGCACGAATCCATCCACGACCGCGTGGTGGAAAAGATCTTGGAGCGTGTACGGAAGATTAGGGTCGGACACCCGCTCGATCCGGCGACCAATATGGGGCCGATTAATAACAAGCAGCAATATCAGAAGGTGCTCTCTTACATCGACATCGGCCGCACCGGCGGGGCAACGCTGCTGCACGGTGGCGGCATCCCGCAGGGCGATGACTTCAAGCGCGGATTCTGGGTGGAGCCGACGGTGTTCGGCGATGTGAACATGTCCATGCGGCTCGCCAAGGAAGAAGTTTTTGGGCCGGTTATGTCGATCCTGAAATTCAGGACGGAAAGCGAAGCCGTCGAAATGGCCAACGCGACCGATCTGGGGTTAACGGCGGCGGTCTGGACCAATGACATCAACCGCGCGCTGAAAGTCGCGCAGGCGGTACAAGCCGGATATGTCTGGATCAACGGCGTCGGACAGCATTATCGTGGCGTCCCCTATGGCGGGTTCAAGAATTCTGGCATCGGCCGCGAAGAAGGCATCAGCGAGCTTCTGTCGTACACGGAAGAAAAAGTCATCAACATCGTCATCGGCGGCGGGGAGTATAATCCGGCGGCGGGATGAGAGAAGGGTGAGTGGTGAGTAGGCCTGGCCGGGCTTCAGCTGCCGCTACTACTCACCATTCCCTATTCACCACTCACCATGACCGTTGTACCGTAAATAGCCCGACCACGGCGGCCTGACCGCGCAAATGATTGGCGTCGATGACATAGGCGAGGTTGGCGCCGGTGGACCAGCCGGCAAATGCGAAGCGGTAACCGGCTTCGAAATCCAGCTCGCGGCCAGACGGCAACAGCGATGTGCGCGTCTCGCCCATGATGACGCCCCCGGTCGACCAATTGCGGCCGATGCCGGTGAGCAGCGTCGCGGATGCGTGTTCGGCGCGCAGGGGCTGCGCGAATGTAAAGCTCAGCGCATCGCCGACGCGGAAAAGATCGTGCCCGGCAATCCCGGCGGCGAAGCTCGTCGCGTAAACCGGCCCGATGGCGTTGATCAGACTTCCTTGCGGATGCGCAGCCGCGCTTGCGGTTACTGTCATCGCGCCTTTGATGGACCAATGGGCATCGAGCGAAGTCTCGGCCGACCCCGTGGTCCACATGGTGGAGGCGTGCTCGGCCATTTTCAAGCCGCCTGCCGCAAGCGAGCCCATGAAACCGCCGGTTTCCAGCACGTCACCCATTTCAAAACGGAAGTGGGCGCCGCCGGTGCTGTGATCGAGGCGCAGCGAAGTGATGTCGGACGTGTTACGGAATGGCGTGCGGAAGTTTTCGGTAAGCCCTTGATTATCGGCGTGCGCGGCGCCGAAGGACAAATCGGTTTCACCCGAAAGCGGCACGCGCATGCTGGCAAATGCGCTGGGCGCCGCTGCAACAGCCGGCGAAAACGGCGCGGTTAAAGATGCACCGGCAAACGCACTTTCGCCCGCTATTCCATCTCGCAACGATAAGCCTCGTCCCATCGACCAGCCAAATCCCTCACCCGACCCAGTCAGGCGAAAAACCGTTTCGTGCGTAAAGGCATCCTGCGGTCCGGCGAGCGCCTGGAAAGGCACGATCCCGTCCTCGGGTTTGCGCCTTATATCGAAGGAGAATGCTGTCTGCTCTCCCACCAAAAAGCCCGTCGAATGCCAGCCGAGGCGCTGCTCCATGGCGCCGAACAGATCGGGCAAATTCGGTCGCGTGGCGACCGAACCCGAAACGTCCATTTGGAAATCGCGGGCATAGCTGTCCAGGATCATCATGGACGACAGAGCGGCGCGCAGCGCCGGCGCGTCGCCGAACACCGGCCCGATTACAATCCCGCTTGCGGACACCGCGGGCGATACGCCGCTGGCGACTGCAAATGTCGTCACCCCCACGGGCTGCAGCGCCGCCGCCAGATTCAGCAAGCCGTGTCCGTACGTGGTGTCCACGCCTGCCGCGCCGAGGTCGGTCGCCGTGTTCAAAAGGATGTCGGCAACCTGATGCGCGGTCAGAGTGGGCCACCGCTGGAACAGTAAAGCCGCAGCGCCCGAAACAAGCGGTGTCGAGAACGACGTTCCCGAAAGAAACGCCGTGCCATTGTCCCACGGCAGAAGGAGGTGCGTTCCTGGGGCAACGATGTAGCGGTCCTTCAATTCACCCGCTTTGTCGCTGAAATTCGCCAACAGATTGGCGCCGTCGACAGCGCCGACAACAAGGAAGGCCCCAGGACTGTTGCTCGTAACCCCGAATGCCTGCATGTCGCCGACGATGTCGAAATTCGAGAGCGAGGGGCTTGCGCCGGCGGCGTTTCCCGCCGCCGAGACCAGCAGCGCGCCGTTGGCGATCGCTGTTGCCGGCGATGCCGTAACATAGACTTCGCTTACCCGTGGCGGGTTGGAGATCGTGTCGCCGGCCTCGTAACCGTAGGAGATATTGATTACGCGGCCGCCGCGCGCCGTGATGTAGGTCCATGGATCGGACACATGGTACAGCGTGCCATTCTGTGGGACCAATTGCTCGTTGACGCGCGAGAAGTAATCGACCCCGAGCACGGTCGCGTCGAAGGCAATGCCGTGGCTGCCCGCATCGTTCTTAAGGGCGGCAGCGGTAACCGCGACCGCGTAGCCGTGTTTGTCCGTTCCCGGCGCGCTGCGTGTCTGGGCCGTGTACCAGGCGATTGCCTGATCGTCCGGCCCCACGCTGCCGGGATGGAAATTCACCTCGCCCGTGCCAAAGTCGAAATTGAAATCGACAATGCCGATGATCACGCCTCTGCCGGTGTACCCCAGCGCGTAAGCGTCGGCCGCCCGGATCTGATCCAATCCCCCCATCCGGGAATATTCCGTGGTACGGAAGGCATCGGCGCCGCTAACCGCGGGCACAATGCTGTTCGAGGGCTGATTGCTGATGGATGGCGTTATCACGCTGGCCGCGGGTGTCCCACCACCTCCGCCGCCGCCACAGGCGCATAGGCACAGAACGGCCCCCAGCGAGCCAAATCTCCGCAGGCGTTTCATTTGCGCCCCATCGGCCGGCATGGCGCCACGTTCGGTTACGCTGCCCTCGGCCGCCCCTCCGCCGCAATGCTAGTGTCGCTGCATTAACCCGTCCAGCGTGGCGGGCTTCACAAAAGACCATGGAATTTTCGGGGGTTGATCTGGGTTCCAAGCCCCGCCTTGCTTCGGGGCGCGGCATCTTCTATAAGCCCAACCCTTCTGAAAGCGGCAGGGCTTGCGATATGAGAAAAGGCATCCATCCGGACTATCACTTCGTGACAGTTCAGTTGAACGACGGTTCGACGTATCGTACGCGTACGACCTGGGGCGAGCCCGAAGGCAAAATGACGCTCGATATCGATCCCACCACGCATCCCGCGTGGACGGGCGGCCAGCAGCATCTGATGGATCGCGGCGGACGTCTCTCGCGCTTCAACAAGCGCTTCGGCGATTTCGTGAAGAGCTAAGCGGCTCTCTTTGCCGCTGCCTCACAAGACGCAGCTATCTTACTCGGACAAATAGAAATCTGGCGCGGAGCGATCCGCGCCAGGCCGTTCCTGTGATCTGAAAAGATCGTCTGCCGCGGCGGCGAAATTGTCAGCCCACGTCGCCGGTGCTGAAGGCCGCGCTGAGACGCGCCATTTGCGATTGAACCCCGGCCGCTGCATCGCCATGGCGAAACAGCTCGTCATCGAGACGCGCAATGCGGCGATACAGACTTTCACTGCGCTCCAGCAATTCGAGCAATTTGCCCGGCAGACCATCCATGCCTTCTTCACGCTTGCCCATGCATATTTCGCGCGCACCGAGCCGATACCGATCGGATGCTGCATCTTCCGTCGTCATGTCGCCTTCGTGCACGGCGCGCTGAATCAGAAGCCAGCTTGCCGCCTGCATCAAACGCGTGGTGACGCGCATGCTCTCGCCCGCATACACAAGCGCAGCTTTGCGCGAGAGTGTGCGCGATTCCGTGCTGCCGCGTCCGTCAAGATAGCGCGCGCATTCTTCGACCAGCGCCATGCCTTCATCGAAGGTGCGTTCAAACATTGCCGATGCGCGAAAGCTGTTCAGCGTAAGACCGCCGAAAGTTTCTTGTTCTAAAATATCCGTGCTCATGTCCCGCTTGTCCCACCCCGAAGAGGACGCGACCTTAGCAAGCTCGATTTGTGCGCGATAGCGCGAATGCGCGAAACATCGCAGCAAGGTTATTTGTTGCGGTAAATCCGCAGCATTTCGCATTCACCAATTTACCGCGGTTAACGCGCGCGCAATTGTTAACGCGCGTGCTCTTAACGTTTGAAGAATGCATCCGCCGCGGATTTGGTCGCGGAGCGTGCGCGCAACGCATCTTTTGTTCGCACAATTTCCGCTTCGAGATTTGCGATGCGCGCTTCGAGTTCGCGAACCGACATCGCGGACAAATCTTCACCGATGGCGGTTTGCACTTTTGGTTTTCTCGGCATCAATTCGTCGAGGTCGCTGGCCATGGCGGGACTCCTTTTGCGCTTTCGCTCAATTTTGGCATAACGATAGCGCGGAGCAAGAAAGGCGAATGTCATGGCACTGCCCAAGACAATGATGGCGATTGCAGCGGAGCGCACGGAGCCGGGCGCGAAACTGGTGGCGAAGGAAATCCTGGTCCCGCATCCCGGGCCCGGTCAGATTTTGATCAAGGTCGCTTCCGCCGGGGTGAACCGTGCCGATTTGCTACAGGTGCAAGGTCATCATCCGCCGCCGCCGGGCGCGCCCGACACGCCGGGGCTGGAAGCGTCGGGTACCGTCGTTGCCGTCGATCAGGCCGTCAGCGGAATACGCGAAGGCGATGAAGTCTGTGTCCTGCTGTCGGGTGGAGGTTATGCGGAGTACGCCGTGGCCTCGGCTCTTTGCACGCTGCCTGTCCCCAAAAGCGTCAGCCTGACGGACGCCGGCGGCTTGCCGGAGGTTTACTTCACGGTCTGGAGCAATGTCTTCGATACCGCGCGGCTGCGGCCGGGCGAAGATTTTCTGGTGCATGGTGGGTCGAGCGGCATCGGTACGGCGGCGATCCAGCTCATGCACGCACGCGGGCACCGGGTCTTTACGACGGCCGGCAGCCAGGAGAAGTGCGAAGCTTGCGTCAAACTGGGCGCGACGCGCGCCATCGATTACCGCAACGAGGATTTCGTTGCGCTGGTGAAGGCGGAAACCAACGGCAAAGGCGTCGAGGTCATTCTGGACATGGTCGGCGGCGACTACGTCATGCGCAATCTGCAGACTTTGGCGCGCGGCGGGCGGCTGGTGAACATCGCCTACCAGAAGGGCGCCAAGGTGGAGATCGACTTCCGGATCGTCCAGGCGCGGATGCTGACCATGGGCGCTACAGGCCTGCGCGGGCGTCCCGACTCCGAAAAGGTGCTCATTCGGGACCATCTGGCCCGGGAGGTCTGGCCGCTGTTCGACACGGGGCGTCTGAAGCCGGTTACCCATCAGGTTCTCCCGCTTGCCGAAGCCGATCGTGCGCACCAGATCATGCGGGAAAGCGGCCATATCGGGAAAATCCTGCTGGCCCCGTAAATCTCCTTCCGTAGGGAGCATTTCGGGGTTAAGAAGGGCCTTCCTCGAAAGGCTGGTACCTGGAGAGCGGCGTGGGGTCCTGAAAAGCCCCGCTACGAAAAGGGAAATATTATGTCCGACAAGCCGTTGATGCCCAAAGCGACTGCCGTTTGGCTGATCGACAACACCCGCCTCTCCTTCGAGCAGATCGCCGAATTCTGCGGCATGCATCCGCTCGAAATCAAAGGTATCGCGGACGAGGACGTCGCGAAGGGAATCAAAGGCAGCGATCCGGTCAATGCGGGGCAGTTGACCCATGAGCAGATCGAACAGGCGGAAAATAACCCCGAAGTGCGCCTGAAGATGGCGCCGCCGAAGTACAAGATGCCTCACATCAAACAGAAGAAGACACCGCGCTACACGCCGGTTTCCAAGCGCCAGGACAAGCCGGACGCGATCTATTGGCTCCTCCGCAACCACCCGGAGCTGAACGACGCCGACCTGATGAAGCTGATCGGCACGACGAAAGCGACCATCGCCAAAATCCGGGACCGCGGCCATTGGAACACGCAGAACATCAAGGCGGTCGATCCCGTGACGCTGGGCCTGTGTTCTCAGATCGAACTGGATTTCGTGGTCGGCCGGGCGGCGCATCGCAAGCCGCGGTTGGTACGCAAAGGCGGTGACGGCATGAAGTCGATCGAAGAGACAACCGGCGGTCAGGCTTCCGTCGACGACGGGGCGAACGACGGCGAGTAACGCCGAGAGCATGATCAGATTACGTCAGATCATGCTCTCGTTTCCTTGGTTTGCCGCGCAATCTAGCGGCGAACCGCTAATGCGGCCTTGCCGTCCGAAATTGTAAGAAAGCGCGCAACGCGCGCTGGGCACTTCGCTGGATTGCGCTCTAAAATAGATATTTCGCGATCAACACGCCCGCGATGATGGTCCCGAGAACGGCCAGCATCACGAGTTCCAATCGCTTTTCGACGAAGTGGCGGATGGGCTCGCCAAACCAGTAGATGAGCCCCGCGACGATCGTGAACCGTGCGCCGCGTGTGATCACGGACAACAGAACAAACAGCGGGAAATTGTAGCCGGCAAAGCCCGAAGCGATCGTCACCAGCTTGTACGGGATAGGCGTCAGGCCCTTGATCAGGATGATCCACGCGCCCCACTGGGCATAGGACTCCCGGAACGCTTCCATGCTTTGGCCATAGCCGTAGACCCGGATCAGCCAAACGCCGAGCGAGTCGTAAAGGATGGCCCCTATCGCGTAGCCGAACATGCCGCCAAGCACGGAGGCGAGGGTACACCACGCGGCCAGCAGGAAGGCACGCTTGCGGTCAGCAAGGACCATCGGCATCAGCATCACGTCCGGGGCGATCGGAAAGAACGAGCTTTCGGCAAAGGAGATCGCGAACAGCGCCGCCCAGGCGTGCCGCCCGGACGCATTGGCCATCGTCCAATCGTAGAGGCCGCGAAGGAGGCTGCGCTTGGGCGTGGCGGTGCGTTCGTTCATAGAGGCTTTTCCTGTTGGGGCCCGCGTGGATCAAGCGGCAGCGCCGCGGGGGAGCTCTGAGGCACCGGCGAAAATAGGTCGCGCGTGTCGAACGGGGCCGGTTCTTTCATCCGCATGCGCGTGAAGGCGTAAAAGGCCATCGCGGCGTGTACAAGGGCTGTATAGATGAATAGTGAAAATGGCCCTGCCGTGGCAATCACGAAGGAGGCAAGCAGGGGTCCTGGGATCGATGCCGCCGCCGTTATCATCAACAGGCCTGCCGAAGCGTCGACGAATTCCGCCCGCGACAGCCGGTCGTTGGCGTGCGCGATGGACAGCGAATAGAGCGGCAGCATGGTCGCGCCGAGCACAAACACGACGGCGTAAAAGAGATTTCCCGTCGGAAAGAGATACCAGCCCAAAGCGCCAAGGATCAGACCGCTGACGGAAGCCGCCGAGCATATCGCGGCAATCATCCAGCGCCGGTCCATGCCATCGGATATGCGGCCCAGCGGCCATTGCACCAGGGCGCCGCCGGCGATGAAGACGCTCATGAAAAGCGCGATATCCCGTGTCGTGAAGCCCAGCGATTGGCCGTAAATCGGCGCCAGCGTCCAAAACGCACCGTTCGCCAGACCCACCGTCACGCATCCGGCCGCGCCAACCGGCGATATGCTGAGGAGCCGGGGAATATCGATGCGCGGCCGTTCCCGCGCTGCGGGGGCGGGCAGGCGCGTCAGCCCCATCGGCACAACACAAATGCAGTAAGCGATCGCGCCAATGCTGAACAATTCGTACGACTGCGGGTCGCCCAGCAGCAGCAGCCATTGCCCCAGCAGCAAGGCGCTCAAATTCACGACGACATAGAGCGAAAGCAATCGGCCGCGGTTGGTATTGCTGGCGCGGTCGTTCAGCCAGCTTTCCACGCTCATATAGAGGATGGCCATGCAAAGCCCGGTGACGGCGCGTGCCGCGAACCAGACCGTCGTATTCGGCGACAAAGGCTGAACCAGCGTCGCCGCCGCAATCAGCACCGCGGCTACCGAAAAGGCGCGGATATGTCCCACACGGGAAAGGAGGCGCGGCCCCACGACGCAGCCGGCGACGAAACCCAGATAATACCAGGCGCCAAGCGCCCCGATGGCAATGTCGGAAAAGCCCGCGGCGTGCGCGCGCAACGGTGTCAGCGTTCCGATGAGGCCGTTGCCCATCAGGAAAAACGCAGTCGCAACCAGGATTGCGGCGATGCTCGAACCCGGCGAGGACATGGAGCGCAATGCGGGGAAACGCCTTCGGCGGCTTCTTCCGCTCTTGTACGAGAAAAACGCGGAAAGAGCATTATGCCATTCTCGGCACGATAGCCGCACCCAAAAGATGAGGTTGGCCCGGCGCGTGCTTGCCCGCTTGGAATGCTTTCTTTAGGTTCCCTTCCGTTTTCCACTTTGTTGTCCGGGTAGCATGGCGACGCGATCCAAGAGCGGTTCCCGCAAGAAGACATCGAAGACCAATGCGCGGTCTTCGCGTGCTGCTCCGGCAAAAAAACCGAAGGCGAAGCTCGTAA
The DNA here is from genome assembly GCA_947473475.1 of Alphaproteobacteria bacterium. GTDB lineage: Bacteria > Pseudomonadota > Alphaproteobacteria > Micropepsales > Micropepsaceae > CAIYRG01. Next base: position 12,059 of record CANJBZ010000004.1, on the reverse strand, counting down.
AGCCAAAGGCGGCAAAAGCGCCCGCGCGTGGGAAAACCAAGGCGGCTGTGCCAAAACAGCGCCCCCCCGTTGGCAAGGCCGCTGCCAAGCCCATTCCCGGCAATCGACGGCGCCCGCGTTCCCGTCCGGCGCTGCCGCAGCCGCGGGCGGTTCCCACCGCGCGTCCCAAGCTGCTCGCCGGCAATCCCTACGACATGAATCTAGACCGCAATCCGGCGAATTTTCAGCCGTTGACGCCGGTGTCGTTTCTGCAGCGTGCGGCCCAGGCCTATCCCGAAACGACGGCCATCATTCACGGCTCGCAGCGGTATTCCTACGCGGCGTTTTACGCCCGTTCGCGGCGGCTGGCGTCCGCGCTGGCGCGCGAAGGCATTGGCCGCGGCGACACCGTGTCCGCGCTGCTCGCGAACACGCCGGCCATGCTGGAAGCACACCACGCCGTGCCCATGACCGGCGGCGTGCTGAATGCGCTCAATACGCGCCTGGATTCGGCCGCGATTGCTTTCATGCTGGATCATTCGGACGCGAAGATTTTCATCGTCGATAAGGAATTCGCCGATTGCGCCAATGGCGCGCTGGCGCTTGCGGCGGTGAAGCCGCGCGTGATCGTGTACGACGATCCGGTATTTCCGCAGTCCGGCGAATTATCCGATGCGGACGATTACGAAGCGTTCCTGATGAGCGGCGATCCCGGCTTCGCGTGGGAGATGCCGCAGGACGAATGGGACGCGATTTCTCTGAATTATACGTCCGGAACGACAGGCAATCCCAAAGGCGTGGTTTGCCACCATCGCGGCGCGGCGTTGATGGGTTACGCCAACATTCTTGCCTGCCACATGACGCAGCATCCCGTGTATTTGTGGACGCTGCCGATGTTCCACTGCAATGGCTGGTGCTTCCCCTGGACGCTGTCGCTGATCGCGGGCACGCATGTGTGCCTCAGATGGGTACGGGCGCGCGATATGTACGATGCGATCGCGGACCACAAAGTCACGCATCTGTGCGGTGCGCCGACGGTGATGTCGGTTCTGTTGAACGCCAGGCCCGAGGAGAAGCGCGGCTTTGCGCATCGCGTCAATTTCGTGCATGCCGCCGCGCCGCCGCCGGAAGCGATTTTGCTGGCCATGCTGGAGTCAGGCTTCGATGTCACCCACGTCTATGGGCTGACGGAAACCTATGGCCCCGCGACGGTGAACGAATGGCACGCGGAATGGAGCGATTTGCCATTAAAAGAGCAGGGCGCCAAGCGCATCCGCCAAGGTGTTGCCTACGCGGCGCTGGAGCAATTGGCGGTGCTGGATCCCCAAACGATGGAGCCGGTTCCGGCCGATGGCGATACGCTTGGTGAAGTGATGTTCCGCGGCAATATCGTTATGAAGGGCTATCTGAAAAATCCCAAAGCCACGAACGATGCGTTCGCCGGCGGCTGGTTTCATTCCGGCGATCTCGGTGTTCAGCACGCGGACGGCTATATTCAGCTTAAAGACCGTTCCAAGGACATCATCATTTCAGGCGGTGAGAACATTTCCTCCATCGAAGTGGAGAATGTGCTGTACCGGCATCCCGCCATATTGTTCGCCGCCGTCGTCGCCAGGCCGGACGCGAAATGGGGCGAAACCCCATGCGCTTTTGTCGAGAAAAAGCCGGGGCACGATCAGGTCAGCGAGGCAGCACTCATCGCCTTCTGCCGCGAAAATCTGGCCCACTTCAAATGCCCGAAGACGGTGGTGTTTTGCGAATTGCCGAAAACAACCACGGGCAAAATTCAGAAGTTCCGGCTGCGCGAGCAGGCGAAATCGCTCAACTGACGCCACGGATTGAGGGGCGTCAGGAGAAATCCGCAGCGCCTTAGTGGCTGTGCGTTCGCAGTCTTTCGAGTTCGTCCTTGAGGAGGAGCTTTTCTTTTTTCAGTGCCGCGACGCGCATCTCGTCCCAACTGCTATGCGCCAGTTCGTCCTCTATAAGCTCTTGAAGTTTATGGTGTTTGTCAGCGATTTCGCTGATGTGTGACTCTACAGCCATCGGTAGCCTCATGGTTAAAAGGCCCGGAAATTAGATCACCCTGAAAGGCCGTTGTCATCCCTTGAATCGCGCGAAGGTTACCTAAGGCTTTTCACCTCAGCGCGAGCAAAAAGAGCGTGAGACTGGGCCTCAGCCGGTATTGCGCCACAAGAAATCAGGCCTCGACAAGCGGCCTCACACGGGTCAAGAAGCGTTTTCGGCGCACCATGACAGACGAAGAAGAACAAGCCTTACACGCAAAGCTGGCGCAGCTCCGTCGGGAGCACGGCGATCTCGATGTCGCTATCGCCGCCGTTTCCGTAGCGGCGCATTGCGATCAATTGCAGTTGACGCGCCTCAAGAAGCGCAAACTGCAATTAAAAGATCAGATTTCGCAGCTCGAGGATGCGTTGCTGCCGGACATCTCCGCCTAACTCTTTTTCGAGCTTGTGCGTTTTTCCGCGTACATGGCCTTATCCGCGCGCGATATCGCCTGGTCGGGCTCTATCCCCGCCTGCAATTCGCAGACGCCGCAGGAGAACGTCAGGCTGACTGTCTGCCCATTCCACGTTGGAGGATTGTCGCGCAGGCTTTCGAGAAGGCTCAGGCTCTTTTTCATCGCCTGGTCCAATGTGGAATGGGCGAGGATGACCGCGAACTCATCGCCGCCAATGCGGGCGAGCACGTCGCCTTCCCGGATTTGCCCGGCGATCAGATCCGAAAAATGCCGCAGCACGGCATCGCCGGCCGAATGGCCATGGGCGTCATTGACCGTCTTGAAATTGTCCAGATCGATATAAACCAGGCTGGAAGGCGTGCCATAGCGTTCCGCGAAGGCCGTAAACCGCGAAACCTCGCGAATGAAGGCGCGGCGGTTCAGGATCGGGAGCAGCATATCCTGGTCGGCGGCCTTGGCCAGTTCCTCAAGCCGGACGTTTGTATGCTCCAACTCGTGCCGCAAGCGCTCGACTTCGTGCATCAACGTCATGATGGCGTCACGAACGCGCGGCGTGAATTCCGCTTCGGGAATCCCAAGCACCGAGGTGGTGACGTTCAACGGCGAAAAAGCCGATGCCGGCTCCTGCCCGTCAGCGGCCTTCCGGCCGCTCTTCACCCGGCCCGTGCGGCTGGTACGATCCGTCTTGCCGACTTTCATGCAATCCTGTTTGGAAGCATGCGACTCACCCATGCGCGAGAATTGGTAGCAAATCCGCCGGGCGCTGCGCAGCGAAAATCGCTTTCTTCCAGCGAACACACCCCTATAATCGCCCGCTTCCGATTGGGGCGCACCGCTCCGGTTTCGATTGAATGGAAGCTGAAATCCTCTTCATGCCTCAGCGCAAAAAGGCCTCTCCTCCCATCGTCGGCATCATTATGGGCAGTCAGTCCGATTGGCCCACCATGCAGGCGGCCGCCCTCATATTGGACGAGCTGGGAGTGTCCTATGAGGCGCGGGTGGTCTCGGCGCACCGCACGCCGCGGCGGCTCTACGATTACGCGACAACGGCCAAGGAACGGGGCCTGAAGGTCATTATCGCCGGCGCAGGTGGCGCGGCGCATCTTCCGGGTATGGCGGCGTCCATGACGGTATTACCGGTTTTGGGTGTCCCGGTTCTCTCCAAGAGCTTGAACGGGCTCGATAGTCTGCTGTCCATCGTGCAGATGCCAGGCGGCATTCCCGTGGCCACCTTCGCTATCGGGGAAGCGGGGGCCAAGAATGCGGGGCTGTTTGCGGCATCGCTTCTGGCCCTGGCGGACGCAAACCTCTCCAAGCGTCTGGAAGCGTGGCGCGCCCGGCAGACGGACGCGGTTGTGCTCCATCCCGACGACAAACCGAAAAGCAAACGCCGGTGAGCACTGCCAAGCTTTTGTCCGGCCCGCTGGCGCCAGGGGCGACGATCGGCATTCTCGGCGGCGGGCAACTGGGCCGCATGCTGGCTTTGTCCGCGGCGAAACTGGGCTTGCGCACGCACATCTTTTCCGACGAAAGCGAATCCTGCGCCTTCAACGTCGCGACCGCGGCGACGCGCGCGCACTACGACGATGCAGCGGCGTTGGCCGAATTTGCGGACGCGTGCGACGTGGTGACCTTCGAATTCGAGAACGTGCCCGACGCAACCGTGCGTGTTCTTGCCGAGCATGTCGCGGTAGCGCCGAACGCCACATCGCTGGCGACCGCCCAGGATCGCTTTCTGGAAAAAACCTTCGTGTCGGGCCTCGGCATTGCGACGGCGCCGTTCCGAAATGTGCTGAGCGAAGCCGAAGCGAAGGAAGCTTTTTCCGCGCTTGGCGGACCGGCCGTGCTGAAAACGCGCCGGCTCGGCTATGACGGAAAGGGCCAGCGCATTGTCCGCAGTGCGGATGATTGCGCCGCCGCGTTCGCCGAGTTCGGGCGTGTGCCGGCGATTCTGGAAAAGTTCGTCGACTTCGCATTCGAAGCCTCTGTCGTCGGCGCACGGGCGCGCGACGGTTCTTTCGCGGCATTCGATCCGCCGAAGAACGAGCACGAACATCACATCCTGCGCCGCTCGATCGTGCCCTCGCCGCTTTCCGCCGGCGGCGTAAAGCAATGCTTTGACATCGCGCGCAAAATTGCCGAGGCGCTGGATTATGTGGGTGTCTTGGGCGTGGAGCTGTTCATCGGACACAGTGGCGAAATCGCCGTCAACGAAATCGCACCGCGCGTCCACAATTCCGGGCACTGGACCATGGACGCCTGCGTGGTCAGCCAGTTCGAGCAGCATATTCGCGCTGTTGCCGGCTGGCCGCTTGGCTCTTGCGAACGCCATTCCAACGCCGTGATGGAAAACCTCATCGGCGCCGAAGTGGAGCCGTGGCAGGCCCTGGCGAGCCGTCACGCCGGTCTGCACATCTATGGCAAGCGCGTCGTGCGTCCGGGCCGCAAAATGGGCCACATCACGACGCTGTCTCCTTTGCGTTAATTGCCCTGCATTCCGGCGGTTGCGAGCACGGTCGTCAGGATGATGCCGAGCTGGCGCATGCTTCCCGCCTTTTCCACATCGAGCCATTCGTCCAAGGCGTGCGCGCGGTCGCCGGTCCCTGAAGCCATGGTGATAGCCGGAATGCCGATGCTCATCGCGACATTCGCATCGGTGCTGCTCGCGACATATTCCGGTTTCAAGCCGTTTGCCTTCATGGCTTCCGATGCAAACAGCACCAGCGGCGTTTGGCGCTTCACGGTTACCGGCGTGTCCGCCGCGCTGGCCGAGGCGCCGTCCGGCAGCGGCATCGATCCGGCGGGACGGTCGCCCACGAGTTCGAGTTTCACTTTAATGCTGCCGTTCTTGGTCGAGCGCGCTTTGTTTTCGGCAGCGGCAGCTGCGTTTGCGAGATCCTTCATGCGGGTTTCGAGCTTCGTCAATTCGGAAGGTGACGCCGAACGCATGTCGATTTCCATCCAGGATTCCATCGGGATGGCATTTACCGACGTGCCGCCGCCCGCGACGCTGGCGCTGTAGCTCGTCTGCGCCGGCACTTTGGTTTCGCCAAATCCGCTGAGGAATTGCCCCATCGCGAACATCGGATTGACCGTGCCGAACGCCGCGTAGCTGTGGCCGCCGGGTCCGTTGAAGGTGAGCTTGTAGCGGCGGCTCCCCAACGCGGTGGTCACCAACCGTGCCGGCGTGCCGCCGTCCAAGCCGATGAAGGTGTCGATCTTGTCCTTGTAGGCGCTTTTGAGAAACAGGTGCTTCATGCCGCGCAGGTCGCCCAGGCCCTCTTCGCCAACCGAAGCGACAAAAAGAATATCGCTGCCGGTTTGAATTTTCGCCGCATCCAGGGCGCGAATGAGCGCAAGCATGGCCGCCAGCCCTCGCGTATCGTCCGATACGCCCGGCGCCAGCAGCTTGGCGCCTTCGCGTTTGACTTTGACGTTGGTGCCTTCAGGGAAAACGGTGTCGAGATGCGCGCTGACCGCGATCAGCCGTCCGCCGCTGCCTTTGCGCAAACCGATGACGTTGCCTTCTTCATCGATGTGTACATCGGCCAGTCCGTATTGGCGCATCAGCTCGGAATAGGCGCGGGCCTTGGCGGCCTCCTTGAAGGGCGGCGCGGGAATCTCGGTCAGCCGGATCGTTTCATCGACAATCCTGTCGTGATCCTTATCCAGAAAGGCGATGGCGTCTTTGTATTGGCCGCTCGCCATGACGCGGCGAACCGCATCGGCCGATTGGGCCGGCGTTTGCGCCGCGGCGGATTGGACGGCAAGCGTGGCGGCAAAGACGGCAACAGCCAGACGGATCATGGACGAGGCTCTCCTGAGGGACACCCAGGATAAGCGTAGTTCCGTGTCTCAGGCTATCAGCGCGAATTGCCGCGGCGGAGCGCGTCGAAGAATTTCAGCGGGCCGGGGATTTTTGCCAGCGCATCCTGGGCGTCCCGTTTGAATTTCTCGAATTGCATCACATTGTCGATGCGATGTCCGAGGAACGTCCAGGTCGCTTGATTGCCTTCGCTGGAGTCGCTGAACCAATAGGCCAGCGTCGTCGCGTACACGCCCGCCAAGGTGGCGCGCTTGGTGTAATAGGAAAAATCGCTCGAACGGTCGCCGCAAGCACGCCACATCGCATCGACCGTGCGCAGCGTCAGACGGGTCGCCATCATGGTGTTCTGCGGTTGGGCCAGAAAGGCCGCCGCCCGGCGTGCCGCTTCCTTGTGGGGGGCCAGGACTTCGATCCGCGCGCGCACCGCGCTCGCGATACGGTCGCGGATTCGCTTCTCGGCCTCGCGGGCTTGCTGCATCTCCGCCATCCGGGCATCCGCCCAGTGCGAAAACGCCTCGACCAGGCTTGCCGGGCCATGCGGAAACGCATCCAGGATTTCGCGTTTGGAAAGACCAGTCCGCGCGGCGGCGTTCGACAACGCCGCATCGGTAAAGCCGGTCACCGGAATTTCGGTAAGGGCTTCCAACAGAATGCGCTCGCGCAGGGTATCGGTCATTCGTCCTCCTCCTCATCGCCGCGCTTCAGCCAATGCTGAATCTCGCTTTCGAAGATGAACTTCTTCAGATCGCGCATGCGCTGCGGGTACAGCGTGCCGTCGAGGTGATCGCACTCATGCTGCACCACACGGGCGTGAAAGCCCTTGGCCGTCCGTAGGATGCGCTTACCGTCGAGATCGTAGCCGACGTAACGGATATGCCGGGGCCGCTCGACCCAGCCGCGCATGCCGGGCACCGAAAGGCAGCCTTCCCAGCCACCCTCGGTGGCCGCATCGACCACCTCAATGATCGGGTTAACGAGCACTGTGAGGGTGGCGGTGTGGTCATAGACTTCGGAATCGGACAGGTCCGCTTCCGCCCGCGCGGCGGGCGCCTGGAACACGACCACGCGGAGCGGCACGTGGACCTGCGGCGCGGCAAGGCCCGCGCCATTGGCGTCCTTCATGGTTTCAACCATGTCGGCGACCAGCCGTTTGATCTCCGGCGCGGTCGGATCGCGAACCGGCTTTGCCACCTCGGACAAGACCGGATGCCCCATACGGGCAATCTTCAAAATAGCCATGCGGGCGATATGGGGTTAGAGGCCGAGGGCGGCAATGCCGGCCGTGGCCACCTGCTCGTCCTCAAAGCTCTGCACGCCGGAAACGCCCACCGCGCCAATAACCTCACCCTTATAAAGGATCGGCATCCCACCCTGGACATGGAAGGCATCCGGGAAATTCAGCACGCCGGGCCGGGTCTTGACCGTGTCCTCCCAGGTCTTCCCGGGACGGTGGGTCACCGCGGCCGAGCGTGCTTTCAGGGTTGCCACCTCGGCGGTCTGCGCCCTGGCGCCGTCCATGCGCTCCAGCATCAGAAGCAGGCCGGCATCGTCCACAATGGCGATTGTGACGCCCCAATTCTGTTTGACCGCTTCGGCTTTGGCGGCGGCCATCATTTTCTGAGCGTCTTCAAGGGTAAGAGCGGTTTTGGTACGCATGGTTCCTCCTCTGGCGAGAGCGGCTCGCTTTGCTCTGCTTGGCCCATGGCACGGTTCGGGTCAACCGCTCCGGAAATCAGCAAGAACGGCCCTTAAGAAGAATATGTTTGGGACGCGAACAAAGGAAAAAGGCGGTATGCCGCTATTTACGGGCTGGGCGCGTGCGGAAACTGATTTTCGGAAAGGGCCGGTAGTAGACAGTTTACGGCAGGTCTGATAGGAACCCGCGCCTATTTGAAATCAAGGAGCCCCGCTTGCAGATCATCGTTCGCGACAACAACATCGATCAGGCGCTGAAAGCGCTGAAAAAGAAGATGCAGAGAGAAGGCATCTTTCGCGAGATGAAGCTCCGGGGCGCTTACGAGAAACCGTCTGAGAAGCGTGCGCGCGAGCGGGCCGAGGCGATCCGCCGGTACCGCAAGCTGCAGCGCAAGCGTATGCAGCGCGAAGGCTTGTTGCCGCGCTAAGCGCGTTTTCTCCTGATAGATGATTTGGGGCCGCTTTGTTGCGGCCCTTTTTCGTTTCAGCCGGGCGTGCAATCGCGGCAGACCGCCACTTCGACGGTCACATGCGACAGTCCCGTGTGGCGGCGGCGCAGTTCGGTCTTAATGTCGTCCGCCGAGCACGGCACCGGGCTGACCAGGGAGACGATCAAACCCCGGTGACCCGGTCCAAGGCGCCACAGATGCATATCGGCAATGTGCGCCTTCAGGTCGCCTTCCAGCGTGCTGCGGATGTCCTCCGACAGGGACGGGTCGTCTTCGACATCGAGCAGCACCAGCCCAGCCTGACGCATCAACTGAATGGACCAGCGCGCGATGACGAACGCGCCGAGCAGGCCAACCACAGGATCGAGCGTGCTGACGCCGAACCAGGCGCCCGCCGCCAATGCGATCAGCGCCAGAACGGACGTCGCCGCATCCGCGATGACGTGCGCATAGGCGGCTTTCAGATTGTGATCGTGGTGGCCATGGGCATGGCCATGGCCATGCGGGTGTACATGGTCTTCCGCGTCATCTTCCGCGTCTTGGTCGTCTTCCTGCAGGGCGAAGGCGCTGACGATGTTCACCAGCAGGCCGATGGCCGCCACCACCATCGCTTCGCCATATTGAATCGGAACGGGCGCATAGATGCGCATGACCGATTCAAAGCCGATGCCAAGCGAGATGATTCCCAGAATGAGCGCGCTGGAAAATCCTGCGAGATCGCCGAACTTGCCTGAGCCGAACGAAAAGCGCCGGTTGGCGGCGTGGCGGCGCGCCATCCAGTAAGCCCAGGCCGCAAGACCCAACGCGCCGACATGGGTCGCCATGTGTACGCCATCGGCCAGAAGCGCCATAGAACCGTAGGCTAGGCCGGCGATGATCTCCACGACCATGAAGACCGCGGTGATATAAATCACCAGACGGGTGCGGCTCTCGGCGCGTGCCTGACCCGCACCGAGATACACGTGGTCGTGCGTCCATGCGTGGTCGTGGCGTTCGCTCATGACGTCCGCTCCGCGTCCTCACCGGGAATATAGGTGCAAAGCGCGCGTGCGCCTATGCCGGCAACCCTAAACGTTTTTCATGCCGGACAACGAAATGGCCGATCACCTCGATGGGATCGGCGTCCACACGCACAAATCCCACGCTTTGGTAGAGCGCCAGGAGCTTGGCGCGCGGCGCGCAGTCCAGGCGCAGAAACGGCCGGTTCTGCCGCCGCGTTTCGCCTTCGGCCCAAGCGAGCATCGCGTGTGCGTAACCTTGGCCCGCATACCGGCGCGCTACCGCCAATCGATGCACGTAAAAGGCTTGTCCCGGCTCATCCTGGGGCCAGAAAAGTTTGTCTTCATTGTGCAGGTACATGCAGCCGGCCAGCGCGCCATCGATGCGTCCGGTAATCAGTTCGCCGGCCTCAGCAACCCTCGTCAGTTCTTCGTAGGAAAGTTCATTGGGTCCCCACAGGGCCTCGCCCTTGGCAACGAGCCAGTTGGCAGCCTCGTGCATCAGCGCATCGGTTTGCGCAACCGCTTCCATTCCGGCGCGAGCGATGACCAACGTCATGAACGGTTCACCGCATCGTCGGCATCACATAGCTCGAATCGCGCGCGCCTTTGGGCCAGCGCGCGGTCACGGTTTTCAGCCGCGTGAAGAACCGCACGCCGTCGCTGCCGTGCTGGTTGGCATCGCCGAAGGCGGAACGCTTCCAGCCGCCGAAGCTGTAATAGGCGAGGGGAACGGGAATGGGCACATTGATCCCGACCATCCCGACATTGACGCGCGAAGCGAATTCGCGCGCCGCATCGCCGTCGTGTGTGAAGATGGCGACGCCGTTTCCGTATTGGTGTTTGGACGGGAGCGCCAAGGCTTCTTCGAAGTCACGTGCGCGCGCGATTTGCAGCACGGGACCGAATATCTCTTCCCGATAGGTCTGCATCGACGGCTTCACATGGTCGAACAGCGATGCGCCCAGGAAGAAGCCGTTCTCATTGCCTTGCAGTGAGAAGCCGCGGCCGTCCACGACAAGCTCCGCGCCTTCCTCTTCGCCCATCGCAATGTAATCGAGCACTTTCTGCCGGTGCGCCGCCGTCACCAGTGGGCCGTAAGCCGCATCCGGATCGGTGGGCAATCCAATCTTCAGGGATTGCACGCGCTTCTTCAGTTTGTGCGCCAGCGATTCCGCGATGCGCTCGGTGACCGGCACGACGACGGAAATCGCCATGCAGCGTTCGCCCGCCGATCCGTAACCCGCGCCCATCAATTCGTTTACCGTCGCGTCGAGGTCCGCGTCAGGCAGCACGATGGCGTGGTTCTTGGCGCCGCCCATGGCCTGAATGCGTTTGCCGGTCGCGGCGCCCTTTGCATAGACATATTCGGCGATGGCCGACGAGCCGACGAAACTCACCGCCGCGATGTCTTCATCTTCCAGAATGGCGTCAACGGCTTCCTTGTCGCCGTTGACGACCTGCAACACGCCCGGCGGTGCGCCGGCCTCGATCATCAGTTCGGCAAGGCGAAGCGGAACGCCCGGCGCTTTTTCGCTGGGCTTCAGGATGAAACAATTGCCGCAGGCAATTGCGACGCCGAACATCCACATCGGAATCATGGCGGGGAAGTTGAATGGCGTGATGCCCGCGACGACGCCGAGCGGCTGCCGGATGGAATAAACGTCAATGCCGGGACCCGCGCCTTCGGTAAATTCGCCTTTGGTCAGATGCGGAATACCGCACGCGAACTCGATGACTTCGAGTCCGCGCTGAATGTCGCCCTTGGAATCGGCGATGACTTTGCCGTGCTCGCTGGACAGCAGCTTGGCCAGCGCGTCCATGTTCTTCTCGATCAACGCCTTGAAATTAAACATCACGCGGGCGCGCCGCTGCGGATTCAGCCCCGCCCATTCCGGCAGGACTTTCTGCGCGGCCTCCACCGCGCTGCGCAGTTCCGCCGCGCTGGCAAACGGCACCCGCGCCTGCACCTCGCCGGTTGCCGGATCGAATACATCGCCAAAGCGGCCGGACGAGCCGTTCACATGCGCGCCGCCAATAAAGTGGGATAGGGTTTTCATTCTGCGTCACCGCTTGGTTGGGGAGCCTTCATCGGAGAACGATTTCGCCGTGCTTTTTCTTCCCCCTCCCCTCGCGGGAGGGGGTGGGGGGAGGGGGCCTTCCCGCATAACGGCATCTATCCTAGCGACAACGCCGTCGATGTTTTCAAAAATCTCAATATTCCAGAAGCGAAGCACGCGGAAGTTTTGGCTGACGAGCCACTCGGTCCGACGTTCGTCATATTCGACTTGCTCGGCTTCTGCGTGTCCGGCGCCGTCGACTTCAACAATCAACCGCGCAGGAAGGCAGACGAAGTCAGCGAAGTAAGGCCCAAGCGGATACTGACGGCGAAAGCGTAAGCCATGAAACTGCTTGCGGCGGAGTTTCGCCCAAAGCTTCTTTTCGGCTTCGGTGGATTTCTTGCGAAGTGAGCGCGCGCGGAGAGTCCCCCTTGTAACTTGAAATCGTCGTCATCGGATAAGCTGTCCGATGCGGTGGCGGGCGGAAGACCGATTCCCCCCAGGGTTCGAGCCCGTGGGGAGCAAGGCTCTCCGCCTGCCGTTCCATTGAACCCGAACAGTCGCGGGGGCCGC